>JAICYD010000140.1 GCA_025934375.1 Streptosporangiaceae bacterium
CTGGTCCCCCTGAGCGGGGGGTCACCGGGGGGTCGTCCCCCGGGGGAGATACCGTGTCCTCCCCAGGGGGGTTCGGGGGGACTGGTCCCCCTGAGCGGGGGGTCACCGGGGGGTCGTCCCCCGGGGGAGGTACTGCCCCCGGGGAAGGTACTGCCCCCGGGGAAGATGCCGGCAGGTCCTGGGCGTCCTGGTGGCGGTAGCAGCGGGATACGCGCCCGCTGCCGATCTCGAACAGCGGCGGCGGTGCGGTGCGGCACTCGTCGATGGCCAGGCCGCAGCGCGGGGCGAACACGCATCCGGGGGCCTTATCGCCGGGCTGCGGCAAGAAGCCGGGGATCGCGTCCAGCCGGTCGCGGTCCTTGCGCTGGCCCGGCCGCGGCACGCAGCGCAGCAGCCCGACCGTGTACGGGTGCCGGGGAGCGCGGAGCAACTCGGCGGCCGGGCCCTCCTCGACCAGCTCGCCGGCGTACAGCACGCCGACGCGGTCGCACATCTGGCTGATGACCGCGAGGTTGTGGCTGATGAACAGCACGGACATGCCGAGCTCGTCACGCAGCGGGGCGAGCAGGTCCAGCACCTCCGCCTGGACGGTGGCGTCCAGCGCGGTTGTCGGCTCGTCGAGGATGAGCAGTTCCGGGGTGGCGGACAGGGCCATCGCGATGACCACCCGCTGTGCCATCCCGCCCGACAGCTCATGCGGGTAGCGGTCCATGACGCGCCGCGGATCGGGGATGCGGACCCTGGCGAGCATGGCTTCCGCCGCCGCGGTCAGCTCGGCCTCGTTACGCGGGGCGTTGCTGGTCTTCAGGGCCTCGGTGAGCTGCCCGCCGATCCGGATCGACGGGTTCAGCGCGCGGCCCGGCTCCTGGTAGACCATGGAGAGGTGACGGGCGCGCAGGTCGCGAAGCCCGCGCTGGCCCAGCCCGAGGACATCCCGGCCGCCGACGCTGATCGAGCCGGCGCTCACCCGGCCGTTGCGGGGCAGGTAACGGACGATCGCCAGCGCGGCGGTGGACTTGCCGGACCCGGACTCGCCCACCAGCCCGTACGTCTCGCCGCGGGCGATCTCGAAGGAAACGTTCCGCAGCGCCAGCTGGTCAGCGCCGCGGACCTTGTAGGCGACGTCCAGGTTGCGCACCGCCAGGGCCAGGGCGGCTGGCGCTCCCTGGGACTGAGCGGCCACGGTCACGGCTTCGGGGAGCTCGGGAGATCGCCCCCCCACGGATACTTCATCAGCCATTGGCGACCTGCTCGACCGAGTCGGTGACCAGGTTGACCGCGGTCACCAGGGAGGCGATGGCCAGCGCCGGGAACAGCGTGTCCCACCAGTATCCGGCGGGCAGGACGGCGTAGTTGGCGTAGATGTCGGCCCCCCAGTCGGGCGTTGGCGGCTGGATGCCGAAGCCGAGGAACGACAGCGTGGCGACGGTGAAGATCGCGTAGCCGAGCCGGACGGTGAACTCGACGAGGACCGCGGGCAGCACGTTCGGCAAGATCTCGCGGGCCATGATCCAGGCCGGCCCCTCGCCCAGGAGGCGAGCGGCGGGCAGGTAGTCCAGGTCGCGTTCGGCCAGGACCGCAGCGCGGACGGTGCGGGCGATCAGCGGAGTGAAAATGAGGCCGATGACGAGGATGAGCGTCAGCGTGGACGGGCCGAGCGCGACGATGAACAAGAACGCGATGATCACCGCGGGCAGGGCCAGGACCGCCTCGACGAGGCGGGAGGCGATGAGGTCGAACGCGCCGCCGAGGTACCCCATGACCAGGCCGAGGGCGGTGCCGAGGACCGTGCCCAGCAGCGTGGCCAGCGGCGCGACGTACAAGATGTCGCGCGCCCCGGTGATGACGCGCGACAGCACGTCCCGGCCGAGCTGGTCGGTGCCGAACCAGTGCGCGCCGGACGGGGCGGCGTTGGTGGCCAGCAGGTCCTGGGCCAGCGGGCTGTGCGGAGCGAACGACCCGCCGAAGACCGCGCACACGATCCAGAAGGCCAAGATCGCGACGCCGTTGAGGAAGGTGGGCCTGCGCAAGAGCAGCTGCCAGCGGGCCGGGGGGGCCTGGACGGGGACGACGGCGGCGGTACCTACCGGAGGGCCGCTGATCGGATTGACCGTCGTGTCGGTCACTGCGCGGCCTCCGCGCTCGCCTGCGCGCTCGCCGCCGTGCTGGCCGCCGTGCGCGCTCGCGGCGCTGGCCTTAGCCGAGGGCTCAGGTAGGTGAGGAGCAGGTCGGCGCCCAGCGTGGCGAGGGCGTAGACCACGCCGATCGTGAGCACCCCGGCCTCCAGCATCGGGAAGTCCTTGGCGGTGGCGGCCCGGAAGATCAGGTTGCCGAGCCCGTGGTAGTTGAACAGCGTCTCGGTGACGACCAGCCCGCCGATCAGGTAGCCGGTCTGGGTCGCGATGACCGTGATCGTTGGCAGCAGCGAGTTCCGCAGGACGTGCCTGGTCAAGACGGTGGTGGCCGGCAGGCCCTTGAGCGCGGCGGTGCGGGTGTAGTCGGCGGCCAGCGCGTCGATGGTTCCCGCTCGTGCCATGCGGGCAATGTACCCGAAAAGAACCAAAACGAGCGGTATAGCCGGCAATATGAGATGCTGGAACTGGGTCAGGTCGCCCGCGCCCGGCCCGGCCGAGGCGCCCGACGGCAGCCAGCGCAATCCGGTGCTGAAGATGACGATGACCACGATCCCTGACACGAACTCGGGCACGGTGGCGGCGCTCAGGCCTGCGACGGATATGACCCTGTCCAGTGGTTTCCCGGCGTTCAGCGCGGCGATCACCCCGCCGGCGATGCCGAGCGGGACGACTAGCACGAAGGCCAGCGCGGCCAGCTTCAGTGAGTTCAGCAGCGCCCCGCCGACCAGCGTCGCGACCGCCGTCCGGTAGGAGTAGGACAGTCCCATGTCGCCGTGCAGGAGGCCGCCGATCCACTCCAGGTACCGGTTGAGCAGCGGCTGCCCCACGCCGAGTTGCTCATCGAGGGCCTTGACGGCGCTGGCCGAGGCGAAGTTGCCGAGGATCGCGCGACCCGGATCCCCTGGAAGGACCTGACCTGCGAGGAATACGATCACGCTGAGGATCCACAGCGTTAGGAGCATAAGGCCCAGGCGTCTCACAAGGAACATCGCCATCGCTGGCCTCCTTGGTGCGCTTGGAGCGCAGCCGCCTCTGGCGGATCGCTCATCTGCTCGAACATTAACTGAGTTATAGATTGGCCATCAAGACATGTCGGTCATGCTTAGCGGAAGTGTCCTTTCCGTTACAGATGTCGTGAGGGTAGCGCGCGGGGGCGAGCGAGTCGAACTGGACCCCGAGGCGCGGGACCGGATGGCCTCGGCGCGCGCCGTCGTCGAGGCGACGCTGAGCTCCGGCGAGCCGGTCTACGGGCTCACCACCGGGGTGGCCGAGCGCAAGCGCGTCCTGCTCGACCCGAAGGAGCGCCGCTCGTTCAACGTGCGGCTGGTGCACAACCACCGTATCGCCCAGGGCGCCCTGGCGCCCGCCGACGTGGTCCGGGGCGCCATGTTGTGCCTGGCCAACAGCTACGCCAAGGGCGTCACCGGGGTCCGCCCGGAGCTCTGCGAGATGATCATCAGCCTGCTCAACGCGGGCTTCACGCCGCCCGTGCGGACCCTTGGCTCGGTCGGGCAAGGAGACCTCGGGCCGATGGCCGACCTCGCGCACGGGCTGCTGGAGCGAAGCGGCTTCGTACTCGCCGAGAACGAGGGCCTGGCACTGGTCAACTCCAACGCGTTCACCACCGCCTGGGCGTCGCTCGCGCTGGCCGACGCCGCCCGGCTGATGGACGTGCTCGACGTGGCGGCCGCCTTGGACCTGGAAGCGTTCGGGGCGAACCTGACCAGCCTGCACCCGGTGATCGCGGAGACCCGGCCGTACCCGGGCCTGGTGTACTCCCTGGCGCGGCTGCGCTCGCTGCTTGCCGGGAGCTACCTGTGGGCGCCGGGCGCGGCGCGGTTCCTGCAGGACCCGCTGACGTTCCGCTGCATCCCGCAGGTACACGGAGCGGCCCGGGACGCGCTGTCGTACGCGCTCGCGGTCGCGGCCACCGAGATGAACTCCTCGCAGGCCAACCCCGTCGTCGTGCTCGCCGAGGGCCGGATCGTGTCGGTCGGCAACTTCGACATCGGCCCGCTGGCGGCGGCCCTGGACTTTGCCCGCGTGGCGCTCGCGCCGGTGGTCACCAGCGCCAACGAGCGGCTGGTGAAGCTGCTCCAGGCGCCGTTCTCGGGGCTGCCCGCGGGGCTGGCCGGCCCCGTGGTGGCTGGCACTGGGGAAACCGGTGAGGACGCGCTCTCGGAGCTGGCCGTGGCCGGCCAGGCGATCACCGTGGAGGCCCGGCTGCTCGCCGCGCCGGTGTCCTACGAGCTCGCCAGCTCGGTGAAGGCCGAGGGCATCGAGGACCGCACCACCAACGCGCCGCTGTCGGCGCGGCGCCTGGCGGAGATGGTCGGCCTCATCGCCCGGGTCGCCGCCATCGAGCTGGTGGTCGCCGCGCAGGCGATCGACCTGCGCCGGGCCGTCGGCGATATCGGTGCCGACGCGATCCTCGGCCCCGATGGACTGGGACTGGGGCGGGGCACCGGCCGCGCCTACCGGATGGTCCGCGAGCTCGTCCCGTTCATCCGCGCCGGTGACACGCTGCCGCACGACCTGGAGCCGGTGGTCGGGCTAGTGACTCGCGGTGACCCCGCGAGCGAGCTTGAGCTGCCAGTTGACCAGCCGGGCGGTGCCCAGTGACGAGCCGGTCGAACTGCACCGGATGCGCCTGCCGCTCGACCCGCCGTTCCACGCCGCGTGGGACCCGGTGCCCCGCCGTTCCTTCGACGCGATCCGTCGCTCACGCTCGGGCTTCCCCCCGCCGGGACGGCGGCTACCGGCATGGACGCGCTGACCCATGCGACGGAGTCGTACCTGTCGGTCCGGCCCAACCCGTACCCGGCGGGCGTGGCGCTGCAGGCCATCCGGACGGCTTGACTGCGCGGGAACCGCCGAGGCGACGGCGGAGCCCGCGGGTACCGGCTGGGCAGGCATGCGCCGGGCCGGGGCGGCCTGGACGACCGCGACCGACGGGGCGGGGGCCGACCGGGCCAAGATGGCGAGCCCCACGCTGGTGACCGCCACCGCCATACCCGCGCCGACCGCGCTGGCCAGGCCCACTCGCGGTGCCTCGCCGAGCAGGCCAACGCCAACCGCCACGCTCGCCACCGGGACGACCGCCGAGATCAGCGGCAGCGTGACCAGCGGCCGCCCGGCCTGGTAGGCCGTCTGCGTGAGCAGGATGTTCGCGATGCCCGCGACGATCACGGCGTAGGTCGTCCACGACGTCATGATCGCGGCCAGGCCGTGGCCGAGGGCGTGAGTGAACGCCATCGTCACCACCGCCGAGCAGGCGTCGCCGGCGCCCGCGGCCAAGGCCAGCAAGATCGCCCGGCGGCATCCGGCCGCGCGCAATCCGGCGAGGGCGAGTATCGCGGCACTGCCCCCGAGTAGGAGCGCCGCGAGCAGGGTGAGGTGCGGCAGGACGTGCTCCGCGCCGTGGCCATGGCCGCGTGGCGCGGTCAGGAACAGGAACATCGCGATGCCGGCCACCACCGTCAGCGCGGCCGCCGCCGATGACGGGCTGGGCTTGCGGCCCGACCTGAACTGGACGAGCAAGACCGCGACGATGAGCTCGGTCGCGATCAGCATCTGCACCGTGTCCAGCGGCCCGCTTCGCAGCGCGGCCGCGTGCACCGCGAACCCTCCGAACTGGGCGGCGAACCCGAGCAGCCACAGGGGATTGCGCGCCAGGTGCACCAGCAGCGTCAGCTTGCCCGCGGATTGCTCCGGCGCCCGTTCCGCCTGCCGCTGCTCCAGTGCCGCCGCCGCACCGTACAACCCGGCGGCTACCAGTGAGGTCACGATCATCCCCGTCATGCCATCAACGCTAGAAGCCACGAGGCTGCGCCGACATGAGGCAAGTCCCCCAATTCGACCCTGAGTACAACCCCACCCCTCGGGGGGGTTAACCCCACCAAGGGCGGCTAAGCAGCGGGGAAGGTGGCCCCCGGCGGGTATCTCACGGCGGCGGGGCGGCGTGGCTAACGGGATGCCGTTGAGCGATGATGATCGTGTGACAGACCGGGTGGTACGCGCGCCTCGGGGCGCCGCTTTGACGTGCAAGGGATGGCCGCAAGAGGCCGCCATGCGGATGCTCATGAACAACCTCGACCCGGAGGTCGCTGAGCACCCTGGCCAGCTGATCGTCTACGGCGGCTCCGGGCGCGCGGCACGGAGCTGGCAGGCCTTCGACGCGATCGTCGCGACGCTGCGCGACCTCGAGCAGGACGAGACGCTGCTGGTCCAGTCGGGCAAGCCGGTCGGCGTCCTGCGGACGCACGAGTGGGCGCCGCGGGTGCTGATCGCCAACTCCAACCTGGTCCCCCAGTGGGCCACCTGGGATGAGTTCCGCCGCCTGGAGCACCTCGGCCTCACCATGTACGGGCAGATGACGGCCGGGTCATGGATCTACATCGGCACCCAGGGCATCCTCCAGGGCACCTACGAGACCTTCGCCGCCATCGCCGCCAAGCGGTACGGCGGGTCCCTGGCGGGCACGATCACGCTGACGGCGGGCCTGGGCGGCATGGGCGGCGCCCAGCCGCTGGCGGTCACCATGAACGGCGGCGTCGTCATCTGCGTCGACTGCGACCCCTCCCGCGTCCAGCGGCGGATCGAGCAGGCCTACCTCGACGAGCAGGCCGACGACGTCGACGACGCCGTGCGCAAGGCGGTCGCCGCCCGCGACGCGCGCGTCCCGCTGTCCCTCGGCCTGGTCGGCAACGCCGCCGACATCCTGCCGCGGATGCTGGCCAGCGGGGCGCCCATCGACATCGTGACCGACCAGACGTCGGCCCACGACCCGCTGACGTACCTGCCGAGCGGGGTGGCGTTCGAGGACATGGCGGCCCTGCGCGCCGAAGATCCGGCGGGGTTCACCGCGCGGGCGCGGGCGTCGATGGCCGCGCACGTCGCGGCGATGGTCGGCTTCATGGATGGCGGGGCGGAGGTGTTCGACTACGGCAACTCGATCCGGGGCGAGGCCGAGCTCGCCGGATACGAGCGGGCCTTCGCGTTCCCGGGATTCGTGCCCGCCTACATCCGGCCGCTGTTCTGCGAGGGCAAGGGCCCGTTCCGGTGGGCCGCGCTGTCCGGCGACCCCCAGGACATCGCGGCGACCGACCGCGCCGTGAGCGAGCTGTTCCCCGACAACGACCCGCTGAACCGGTGGCTGCGGATGGCGGCCGAGAAGGTCAAGTTCCAGGGGCTGCCCGCCCGGATCTGCTGGCTCGGATACGGCGAGCGCCACCGGGCGGGCCTGCGGTTCAACGAGATGGTCGCCCGCGGCGAACTGGCCGCGCCGATCGCCTTGGGCCGCGACCACCTGGACACCGGCTCGGTGGCCTCGCCGTACCGGGAAACCGAGGGGATGGCCGACGGCTCGGACGCGATCGCCGACTGGCCGCTGCTGAACGCGCTCGTCAACACCGCCTCCGGCGCGTCCTGGGTGTCCATTCACCATGGCGGCGGCGTCGGCATCGGCCGGTCCATCCACGCCGGGCAGGTGTGCGTCGCCGACGGGACCGAGCTGGCGGCGGCCAAGCTGGAGCGGGTCCTCACCAACGACCCGGGAACCGGCGTGATCCGGCACGCCGACGCGGGCTACGAGAGCGCGCAGCGCGTCGCCGACGCGAGCTCCCTGCGCGTCCACGTGGGCCCGGGGTCATGACCAGCACGCCCGCGCCCGGGCCGGTGCGGCGCTGGCACGCGGAGCGCGCGTGGCTCGGCGCGGCCGGCGCGCGCCACGCCCGGCAGTCGTGGGCGGTGGCCGACGATCCCGCCTGGACCGCCTCCGACGTGCTCATCGAGGCGCGCGGGGAGCGGTTCGGCGCGGTCGTGGTCGGCGTGCCGGCCGGCCAGGTCCCCGCGGGCACGATCCGGCTGCCGGGCCTCACGCTGCCCGGCCTCGCCAACGCCCACTCCCATGCCTTCCACCGGGCGCTGCGCTGGCTCGGACCGGGGGCGGGTGACTCGTTCTGGAGCTGGCGCGAGGAAATGTACCGGGTCGCCGCCCGCCTGGATCCCGACACCTATTACGCGCTCGCGCGGGCCACCTTCGCGGAGATGGCCCTGGCCGGGATCACGTGCGTGGGCGAGTTTCACTACATTCACCACAACCCCGACGGCACCCCGTACGCCAACCCCAACGAGGTCGGCCTGCGCCTCATCGACGCCGCCGAGGCGGCGGGCCTGCGGATCACCTTGCTCGACGCCTGCTACCTGGCCGCCGGGTTCGAGGCCAACGGCCAGGCCCGCCCGCTGACCGGGGCGCAGCTGCGGTTCGGCGACGGCGACGCGGCGGGCTGGACGGCGCGGATGGCGGGCTTCAGCTGCGATGCCCACGGCATGGTCGGCCCGCACGCCCGGATCGGCGCGGCGATCCACTCCGCGCGCGCGGTCCCGCCCGACCAGATGCCCGAGGTCATGGCCTGGTCGCACCACCATGGCGCGCCGGTCCACGTGCACCTGTCCGAGCAGCCGCTGGAGAACGCCGAGACGCGGGCCGCTTTCGGGCAGACTCCCGCCGAGCTACTCGAAGACGCCGGGGTCCTCGGCCCGCGATCGACCATGGTCCACGCGACCCACCTCACCGAACGCGACATCGAGCTGCTGGGCGGCTCCCGCTCCGCGGTGTGCATGTGCCCGCTGACCGAGGCCGACCTGGCTGACGGCGTGGGGCCCGCCCCGGCGCTGGCGGCCGCCGGGTGCCCGCTGAGCCTGGGGACCGACGGCCACAGCGCCATCGACATCTTCCAGGAGGGGCGCTGGATGGAGCTGTCGCAACGGCTGGTAACCCGCAAGCGCGGGCATTTCCAGGGGGCCGACCTCGCGATCGCGGCCACCGCCAGCGGGCACACCTGCCTGGGCTGGCCGGACGCCGGCGAGATCATGCCCGGCGCGTACGCCGACCTGGTGACCGTGTCGTGGGACAACCCCCGGGTCGCCGACGCCCGGCGGGGGCATCCGCTCACGACGGTGTTCTTCGCCGCGACGGCGGCCGACGTCCGTCACGTGGTCGCCTCCGGGCGCGACATCGTCCGCGACGGCCAGCACCTGCTCGTCGGCGACGTAGCCGGCGAGCTGGCCGCGGCCGCCGGATGACCGGCCGCCCGCACAGCACGCTCATCACCGGGATCGGCGAGCTTGTCACCAACGCGTCGCCGGAGGGCCAGCCGGCCGGCCAGTTCGCCGCCATCGCCGGCGCGGCGCTGGTCATCGAGGGGGACCGGGTCGCCTGGACCGGCCCGGCTGGCCACGCCCCGCCCGCCGACGCCATGATCGACGTGCACGGCCGCGCCGTTCTTCCCGGCTTCGTGGACTCGCACGCGCACCTGGTGTTCGCGGGCGAGCGATCCGCCGAGTTCGCCGCCCGGATGGCCGGCCAGCAGTACGCCGCCGGGGGCATTCGCTCGACCGTCGCCGCCACCCGCGCCGCGCCCGATGACCAGCTGCGCGCGCGGCTGGCCGCGTTCGCCGGCGAGATGCTCCGCCAGGGCACGACGACGTTCGAGTGCAAGTCGGGCTACGGCCTGACGGTCGGCGACGAGGCCCGCTCGCTGGCCATCGCGGCCGAGGCGACGAGCGAGGTGACGTACCTGGGCGCGCACGTGGTCCCCGTTGAGTACGCCGATGACCCCGCCGGGTACGTCCGGCTCGTCTGCGGCCCGATGCTGGAAGCCTGCGCGCCGCACGCCCGCTGGGTGGACGTGTTCTGCGAGCGTGGCGCGTTCGACGGCGACCAGGCGCGGGCCATCCTCGCCGCTGGCCGTGCCCGCGGCCTCCAGCCGCGGGTCCACGCCAACCAGCTCGGCCCCGGCCCCGGCGTCACTGTGGCGGTCGAGGCCGGGGCCGCCTCCGCTGACCACTGCACGTTCCTCAGCGACGCCGACATCGACGCGCTCGCCTCGTCGGGGACGGGCACGGCAGCGGGCGGCGCCGCCGGGGGCGGTGCCGCCGGGGCCGGTATTGTCGGGGGCACCGTCGCCACGCTGCTGCCCGGCGCGGAGTTCGGCACCCGGCAGCCGTATCCCGACGCCCGCCGCCTGCTGGACGCCGGGGTGAGGGTCGCCCTCGCCACCGACTGCAACCCCGGCTCCTCCTACACCTCCAGCATGCCGTTTTGCATCGCGCTGGCCGTCCGCGACATGCGCATGACGACCGCTGAGGCGCTCTGGTCGGCCACGGCCGGCGGAGCCCGCGCGCTGCGCCGGGCCGACATCGGCTACCTGGCCGCCGGCGCCCGGGCCGACCTCATCGTGCTCGATGCCCCGTCGCACGCCTACCTCGCCTACCGCCCCGGCGTCCCCCTCGTCCGCGACGTCTGGCAGGCCGGCCTCTCCCGGCTAGCGCCGTGTTCCGGCTAGCGCCGTGTTCCGGCTAGCACTGCCCGCTACTCCAGCGCCGGGTAGCGGCCCCGGAACCGCACCAGCGGCTCCCCGGACTCGGCTACGTACACGACGCCGGTGACCGCCGAGATCACCAGCAGGTGGTCACCGGCTGGCACCCGGCGCACGACCGCGCACTCCAGCGCGGCCAGCCCGCCGTCGGGGATAAGCGCCCCGGACCCCGCGCCCCGGGTGTGCGGCGCCCCCTCGAGGATCAGCCGGGCCGACGGGCGCCCGGACGCCGCGAACTGCCCCGCCACCACCCGCTGCGCCGAGGACAGCAGCGTGACGGCGAACCGCGCGGCCGGCAGTGACGGCCGGCTCAGCACCTCGGCCGGGTAGGAGCCCGCGATCAGCGAGACCAGCACCATCGGCGGGTCGAGGGAGACCGGGCAGAACGCGCTGACCGTTGTCCCGATGTCGTCGCGGCCGTCGGCGATCGTGACCAGCGTGACCCCCGCCGCCCACGCCGACAGCGCGCTCGCGAGGTCCGCCGCGTCCGCGGTAGCCGGGAAAGAGGGGGTAGGCAAGCGAGGGTCGGTCATGACATCCAGTGGCATTCGGGAGGGGATCCAAGGCACCCATAGCCTATGGGCTAGCTGATCCGCCACGTTCCCGGCAGCAACAGCGGGCCGTATGGCGGCAGGCCGACCTGGGCCGCGATCTCCCACGCGGGCCCCCAGCCCTCGGTGAACGCCGTGCGCAGCAATCCCGCCGCGGCCGGGGCCGCCTCGCTGGACTCCGCCGGGCGGAGCTGGTCGAGCGGGCCGAGCTTGGGGAAGACCCGTACCGGCGCGTCGATCGGGAGCCCGCCCCGGCGACGGGCGATCGCGACCGCCTCGCGCAGCCCCCCGGTCTCATCGGCCAGGCCGTTGGCTACGGCGTCGGCGCCGCTCCAGACCCTGCCCCGGGCCAGCTCGTGCACGCGGTCCTCGGAAAGCCGCCGCCCCGACGCCACCTTCGCCACGAAGTCCCCGTAAATGGCGTCCAGCCACACGTTGATCCGGCCCCAGTCGTCCTCGCTGAACGGGCGGGCCAGGGAGAACATCGTCGCGTTGGACCCGGCCATGACGGCCTCGCTGTTGATCCCGGCCCGGCTGAACAGCTCGCGCAGCACCGGCTTGCCCATGATCACCCCGATGGAGCCGGTGATCGTGCCGGGCTGGGCGACGATCACGTCGGCCGGCGCGGAGATGAAGTACCCGCCGGACGCCGCGACGTCGCCCATCGAGATGATGACCGGCTTGCCGGCGCCCCGGATCCGGACCACCTCGCGCCAGATCACGTCCGACGCGGTGGCCGAGCCCCCCGGGCTGTTCACCCGCAGGACGACCGCGCGCGCCCGCTCGTCGGCCGCCGCCGCGCGCAGCGCGGCGCTGATGGTGTCCGACCCCATGCCGCCGCCGCCCACCGGCCCCCGGCCGCTGCGGCCGGACCGGATCATCCCGTGCGCGTAGACCATCGCGACGTACTTCTCGCCGCGCGGGCCCGCCTGCACGCGGCGTGACACGCTCGCCAGCGCGTGCATCCGCTGGTAGCGCTGCAGGTATAGCAGGGTGGCGTCGGGCCCAGCGGCCTTGCGGGCCGCGTCGTAGACCTCATCCCGGTAGCCAAGCTCGTCGACCAGGCCTTCCTCCAGCGCCCGCTGCGCGATGAACGGCCCCTGGCCGAGCAACGCCCGGGCCTGCTCCGCGGACTTGCCCCGGCAGGCCGCGATCCCGTCCGCGACCTGCTCGGCGACCGACTCCACGAGCCGTGCGGCGGCCTCGCGGGCCGGCTCGGTGAACCCGGTCTCGGTCAGCTGGTCGGCCGCTGACTTGTACTCATACCGCTTGGCGCTCTGGAACGACACCCCCGCCTTGGCCAGCGCGTCGTGCAGGAACAGCTGCTCCACGGCGATCCCGGTCAGCCCCAGCGTGCCCGTGGGCTGCAGCCAGATCTTGTCGAACGCGGTGGCCAGGTAATACGGCAGGTTCCCGCGCGTGAACTCGCCGAAGGTCTCCGCCCACGCCACCGCGACCTTGCCTGACCTGCGGAAGTCCAGGATGGCAGCGCGCAGCTCCTGGATCCGGGCCAGCCCGATCCGGCCGCCGCCCACCCTGACGACGAGCACCTTGACCCGGTCGTCGCGGCCGGCGCGCCGCAGGCCCTCCAGGACGTCGGGCATCCGCAGCCGCCGCATCGTCAAGATCGCCGACACCGGATCGCCGGGCGGCCCCTCGGCCAGCCCGTCGGTAAGGTCGAGCTCCAGGATCAGCGGCCCGGTCCGGCGCTGCTGCAATCGCGCCACCTGCCCGGTGATCTGACTCGTCAGCTGGCTACTGCGCACATCGCCCCCCGGTAGATTGCCGCCATGCCGCAAGCTTATGCTGCCGCGGGCTAGTCTCTGTTCCTATGCGCAACGGTCCCGGGGTGACTGCTCATTTCCGCCGACCCCGCTAGCGCCGACCCGGGCGGATCATCTGGCGCCGCCCCCACGATCATCGTTGACGTCGCCAACGTGATGGGTGCCCGGGCGGACGGCTGGTGGAAGGACCGGGCCGCGGCCGCCGTGCGCCTGTGCTCCGCGGTAGCTGAGCTAGCGAGCAGGGACCTAGCGGCCGAGGAGCCATCCGGGGGTACGGGGGGGCACGCGGAGTATCCCCCCGGGCGATACTGGGTCATGGTCCTTGAGGGCCGCGCCCGCGCCGCCGTCACCGACCCGGCTCTTGATTTGATGGACTCCGAAGCTGCCGTCACGTTGGTCCTCGCTCGCGGATCGGGCGACGACACGATGGCGCGCATAGCAGCTGAGCTGGGCAAATGGTGTACGGTGGTGACCGCCGACCGCGAGCTGCGGCGGCGCTGCGAGCGGGTCGGGGCGGGCGTGGCCGGACCTCGGTGGCTCCTCGGCCTCCTCTGACCGCGTAACATGACCGTTATAAACTTTCACGCCTGCAGCATGGCCGCCATGGGGCGGGGTAGCGCATGTACGCGAGGGGGAGCGCTCCCGGCCAGTCCGTCAACGACCAGAAACTGACGCGCATGTACGTGATCTTCGTTCTCGCCATCATCGTCATCGCCTGCCTGTTCTTCCTGCTCGATCGCGCCCTGAAGGCGATCCAGCGGGGCCGCCGCCGCCGCGCGGCCAGCAAGCGACTCGTCGCCGCCGCGATAGCGGCCGAAGAGCAGCACAGACGCCAGGAACAGCAGCGCAGACAGCAAAGGGCGCAGCACGAAGCGAGCACGGCCCTGACGAACGTCCTGCCCGCGATCAGAAGCGAGGACGAGGGCCCCCGCAGAGTGGCGTTATTTCCTGGGGGCCCCCGCTAATGCCTAGTCGGGGTCGGGGGCGAGCCAGACCGCGCCGAGGGGCGGGACCGTGATCGTCGCTGAGGCGGGCCTGCCGTTCCACCCCTGGGCAGTGGCGTGCACCGTGCCGAGGTTGCCGAACCCGCTGCCGCCGTAGATCTCGCTGTCGGTGTTGAGCACCTCGCGCCAGCGCCCGGGCCGGGGCAGCCCGATCCGGTAATCCGAGCGCGGCATCGCCGAGAAGTTCACCACGCAGGCCAGCGTCGGCAGCACCGGGCCGTTGATGCCCGGTCCCGGCATCGGCGTGCCGAAGCGCAGGAACGACAAGACGTTGCCGGCCGCGTCGTTGGGGTCGATCCAGGAGAACCCCTCCGGGACCGAGTCCTGCGACCACAAGGCCGGGTTCGCCTTGTACACCGTGTTGAGGTCGCGGACCAGGCGCTGCATGCCGGAGTGGACGCCGTACTCCAGCACCCACCAGTCCAGGCCGTTGTTCTCCGACCACTCGGACTGCTGGCCCCATTCGCTGCCCATGAAAAGCAGTTGCTTGCCGGGGTGCGCCCACATGTAGCCGAACAGCGCCCGCAGCCCGGCGAACCGGCGCCACTCATCGCCGGGCATCTTGCCCACCAGGGAGCCCTTGCCGTGCACGACCTCGTCATGCGACAGCGGCAGGATGAAGTTCTCCGAGTACGCGTACACCAGGGAGAACGTCAGCTCACCGTGATGGTGCTGCCGGTAGACGGGGTCCCGCTTGACGTACTCAAGCGTGTCGTTCATCCACCCCATGTTCCACTTGAAGCCGAACCCGAGCCCGCCCTGGTCGACTGGCCGGGAGACGCCCGGCCAGGCGGTGGACTCCTCGGCGATGATCGTGATCCCCGGGATCCGCTTGTAGCAGGTCGCGTTGACCTCCTGCAAGAACGAGATGGCGGCGAGGTTCTCCCGGCCGCCGAACTCGTTCGGCATCCACTCGCCTTCCTTGCGCGAGTAGTCCAGGTACAGCATCGACGCGACCGCGTCCACCCGCAGCCCGTCGATGTGGAACTCCTCGAACCAGTAGATCGCGTTGGCGACCAGGAAGTTGCGCACCTCGCGGCGGGCGTAGTTGAACACCAGGGTGCCCCAGTCGGGGTGCGCGCCCAGCCGCGGGTCGGAGTGCTCGTACAGCGCCGTGCCGTCGAACTGCGCCAGCGCCCAGGCGTCGCGCGGGAAGTGCGCCGGAACCCAGTCGACGATCACCCCGATGCCCGCCTGGTGCAGCCGGTCGACCAGGTAGCGGAAGTCGTCCGGGTTCCCGTACCGCGAGGTGGGGGCGTAGTAGGAGGTGACCTGGTACCCCCACGAGCCGCCGAACGGGTGCTCGGCGACCGGGAGGAACTCCACGTGCGTGAAGCCCATGTCGAGGACGTACGCGGTGAGCTGGTCGGCCAGCTCCCGGTAGGAAAGGCCCGGGCGCCACGAACCGAGGTGCACCTCGTAGATGCTCATCGCGCCGGTCACCGGCTGCCGCTGGCTACGCGTGGCCAGCCAGTCCCCGTCGTCCCACTTGTGCGAGGTCTCGAACACCACCGACGCGGTGCCCGGCGGCACCTCGGCGAACCCGGCCATCGGGTCGGCCTTCTCCCGCCAGGTCCCGTCGGCCCCGCAGATCGAGAACTTGTACCGGGCGCCCGCGCTGACCCCCGGAATGAACAGCTCCCAGACGCCCGATGATCCCAGCGAGCGCATGGGGTGCGAGCGCCCGTTCCATACGTTGAAGTCGCCGGTTACCCGGACGCCGCGGGCGCTGGGCGCCCAGACGGCGAATGAAGTGCCGACGATTTCCCCTCCGAACGAGCCCGGGGCGGCGGTGGGGAACCGCCTTACCCGCGCGCCGAGCACTCGCCAGAGTTCCTCGTGCCTGCCCTCGGCGATCAGGTGCAGGTCGAGCTCGCCGACGGTCGGAATGTGCCGGTAAGGATCATCCTGCAGGCACGGTGACTCGGAGCCGTCGCCACGCTCCGTTACGCCGCTATCTCCCTCGTACGTGACTACCAGCCGGTAGTCCGGTACGGTAGTCACCGTTGCGGACAGTGATACTTCGAACACGCCCTGATGGAGGTGGGGCATCGCGTAACGGCTACCGTCAGCCAGGACAGCGGTGACGGAGGCGGCCAGCGGGCGCAGCGCGCGGATCGTGACGTGCCCGTCCGGATGCTGGTGCGCGCCGAGAATAGCGTGCGGGTCGTGGTAGTGGCCCGCGACGAGCCGGTCGATCTCGCCGAGCAGCGGGTTGGCTGGCTGAGCAGTGACGTCGTCAGGCTGTGATGACGGCGGCTGCGGCATTTCAGATGGCTTCATGTCGCTCACGGGTATCGTGCCGGGCTAGAAGTCTGCTAGGGACTCTAGCGGGATGGGTAGCCATGAGGGGCGGTGCCTGGCTTCGTAAAACACTTCGTAGACGGCCTTGTCCAGGACAAGCGCGCGAAGCAGGACGTCGTTGGCCTCGGGGTCCAGGCCGCCGGCCTCGGCGTACCCGGTGCAGAACGCGGCCCCGTTGCGGCGCGCCCAGTCGCGCGCCACCCCCGCCAGGGCAGCTCCGTCGGGGTGGCCGATCAGCTGGTGGCGGGCCGCGTAGTCAAAGGAGCGGAGCATCCCGGCGACGTCGCGCAGCGGGGAGGACCGGGCACGGCGCTGCGCCAGCGGGGTGGCGGGCTCGCCCTCGAAGTCGAGCACGACCCAGCCGGTCTCGGTGCGCAGTACCTGGCCCAGGTGGTAGTCCCCGTGCACCCGCTGCACCTGGATCGGTGCCTTGACCTTGGCCAGCTCGGCGAAGGTAGCGCTGATCATGTCCGCGTACTTGGCGAGCTCGGGCACGGCCGCGATGGCCAGGTCGAGCTTGCGGAACATCTGCCCGGTGAGCTCGCCGACCGCCCCGGCCGCCAGCACGTCGGTGCCGAATGCCTCGGCCAGGTCTGCGTGCACCTGCGCGGTGGCCACGCCGAGCCGGCGCGATTCCCCGGCGAAGTCGCCGCCCGCGCCCGCCGCGGTAACCGGGCCGGACATGCCGCGTTCGTGCGTGCTCGCGGTCGTCAGCGCGTACAGGTCGCGGACGCTGGTCGCCGCCAGCGACCAGCCGTCGGAGGCCAGCCGCAGGTACCGCGACAAGATCGCCAGGATCGTGGGGACGCCTTCGAGCCGCATCTCGGCCCACGCCAGCGGCTCGGCGATGTGCGACGAGCCGAGCGTGGCCAGCGCGGCGCTCACCTCCAGGTCCGGGTTCGGCCCGGGGGCCAGGCGCCGGAACACCTTGAGGATCGACTCCTCGCCGTAGACCAGGCTGGTGTTGGTCTGCTCCAGGGCCAGCACCAGGCTGTCCAGGCCGGTGGCGAACTGCGCGCCGGGGATCTTGCGCAGGTGGATGCCGTCCACGGTGGCCTCGGCGGCGAAGCCCGCGAGCAGCGGCTTGGTCAGCTCCGCGTCGTGCAGCGCGTCGTAGGCGATCCGGCCGCCGTCGGCCGGCCCGATGACGGCGTGCTCCAGCCGGAGCGGCAGCCGCCGCCGGAGCCCGGCGAGCACCTGGTAGTAATCCACCGACGTGCCGTGCGAGACGGCGACGACCAGGTGCCGCAGTTCCGGGTCTCCGGCCACGAGCTCGGTGTCGGCGACGATGGCGAGATCACGAAGGCTATGGCCCTTGCCGGCGAACCAACGTTGCTCCACCAGCCACGTCGCTAGTGCGTCCTCGAAAGCCATGGCCTCGTTTCCCGTATCACGTCGTCTTGTCGCCTTCTCCCCGCCCCTGGGTGTTCCCGGAGGGTTTTACCCCCTCCGGGAGGTAGCTGCCCGGGACGGACCCGGGCTAACGTTCAAGATCCTCCCTCGGGGGAGGGAGCTGAAACCAGTAAAAGCCGTGTCCCGGGAGGGTGAGCAGGTACGGAAGCTCACCAATCGGCGGGAAAGTGACGCCGCCCATGCACTCGATGGGGGTGACGCCGATGAACCGGCGCAGGTCCAGCTCGACCGGCTGCGGGAACCGCGACAGGTTGTTCACGCACAAGATCCGGTCGGCCGGCTCGAAGTCCCACTGCGCCCCCGCGGGCCTGGTCGAGGGGTCGTGCTCGCGGACGAAAGCCAGGACGCTGGGGTTGCTGCTGGTCAGCTCCTCGTAGGCGCCGAGGCCGAAGACGGCATGCCGCTTGCGGATCTCGATCATCCGCCGGGTCCAGTGCAGCAGGCTCTGCGGGGTGCGCTGCTGGGCCTCCACGTTGAGTGACTGGTAGCCGTAGATCGGGTCCATGACCGGCGGCAGGTACAGCCGTTGCGGGTCGCAGTTGGAGAAGCCGCCGTTGCGGTCGGGGGTCCACTGCATCGGGGTGCGCACGCCGTCCCGGTCGCCGAGCCAGATGTTGTCGCCCATCCCGATCTCGTCGCCGTAGTACATGACGGGCGAGCCGGGCAGCGACAGCAGGAGCGCGGTGAACAGCTCAAGCTGGTTGCGGTCGTTATCGAGCAGCGGCGCGAGCCTGCGCCGGATGCCGATGTTCGCGCGCATCCGGGGGTCCGGCGCGTACCAGCCGTACATGGCGGCGCGCTCCTCCGGCGTCACCATCTCGAGCGTCAGCTCGTC
>JAICYD010000157.1 GCA_025934375.1 Streptosporangiaceae bacterium
GGCAGCTACCCGGACCGGACTCACACCGGCAAGCGACGACGAGCTTACGAACACGAAGAACACCATGAACTACGTCACGGTGTCACCTCCCGTTCTGCTGGGCGCACGAAAAGCCAGGGTTAGCAGGGCCGGCAGCCAGCGCCAGGAGCCGGAACCGCCGCGTCAGCTGGTTACGGCTCGGCCCAGCCTGTAAGCTCATACCAAGCAAGCGCTTGGTACACATTCCGCTGGCAGCACCGGAGGGGCCATGGGCCGCTTGGACGGCAAGGTCGCCCTGATCACCGGGGGTGCCCGGGGCATGGGCAAGTCCCACGTGCGGCACTTCGTCGCGCAGGGGGCGCGGGTGGTCTTCGGCGACGTCCTTGACGACAAGGGCGCCTACGTGGCCGCCCAGCTCGGCGAGCAGTCCTGCCGCTACCGCCACCACGACGTCACCAGCGAGGCCGACTGGGACGCGGTGGTCGCGCTGGCGCTGGACGCCTTCGGCCGCCTGGACACCCTGGTCAACAACGCCGGCATCCTGACGTTCGCGCCGATCGCCGACATGACGCTGGAGGCCTTCCGCCGCGTGCTGGAGGTGAACGCGGTCGGCTGCTGGCTCGGCATGAAGTCCGTGATCGGCCCGATGAAGGCGGCCGGCGGCGGCTCGATCGTCAACATCTCCTCCACCGAGGGGATCACCGGGGCGGCCGGCCTGTCCGCCTACAGCGCCAGCAAGTTCGCGATCCGCGGCATGACCAAGGCGGCCGCGCAGGAGCTGGGCCAGTACGGCATCCGGGTCAACTCCGTCCACCCGGGCGGCGTGCTCACCCGGATGGTCATGGACCAGGCGAACTCCGGCATGGACGGCGAGCGGTTCCTGTCAAACCTGCCGCTGAACCGGTTCGCCGAGCCCGCCGAGATCTCCCGCCTGGTCACCTACCTGGCCTCGGACGAGTCGTCGTACTCCACCGGGGCCGAGTTCATCGCCGACGGCGGGCTGCTGAGCGGACCCGGATACTAACCATGGCCGGTGACCAGGGCAGTGCTGGCCAAGGCACGGCGCGGCCGCTGGCCGGCAAGGTCGCCATCGTGACCGGGGCGGGCAACGGCCTGGGCCGCGCGGAGTCGCTCGCGCTCGCCGCGGCGGGGGCGGTTCTCATCCTCAACGACCTGCCAGGCGCCGCCCTTGATGAGACCGCCGAGCGCATCGGCCAGGCCGGCGGCCAGGCCCGCGCCCGCGCCGGGGACATCGGCGAGTGGGCGACCGGCGAGCAGCTGGTGAGCGCCGCGCTCGCGGAGTTCGGGCAGCTGGACATCCTCGTCAACAACGCCGGGGTGCTCCGCGACCGGATGGTCTTCTCGATGTCGGAGCAGGAGTGGGACACCGTCATCCGCGTGCACCTGCGCGGCCACTTCGTGACCACGCGCTTCGCGACCGCGCACTGGCGGGAGGCCAGCAAGCTGGCCAGCGGTCCCGTCTACGCCCGGATCGTGAACACCTCCTCCGAGGCGTTCCTGCTCGGCGCGCCGGGCCAGCCGAACTACGACGCCGCCAAGGCGGGCATCGCCGCGCTCACCGTCGCCACGGCGCGCGGCTGCGCCCGGTACGGGGTCCGCGCGAACGCGATCTGCCCGCGCGCCCGCACCGCCATGCTGGCCGGCCTGGTCAGCCCGCCGCCCGCCGACGGCCCCGACCCGCTCGCCCCCGAGCACGTGACTCCCCTGGTCACCTACCTGGCCAGCCCGGCCGCCGAGCGGATCAACGGGGAGGTGTTCGTCGTCCACGGCGGCGTCGCGGCGGTCCTTAACCCGCCCAGCATCCGCGCCGTCTTCCGCGCGGGCACCCCCGACGGCATGTGGACCCTGCCCGCCATCACCGAGGCCCTGTCCGCCGAGTTCGCGGCCAGCTCCCCGGACTCGCCCGGCTTCGCCTACCTGGAGACGATGAAGCTAGCCAACGAGACGATCGGCTTCGACTAAGCCAACCGGCCGACCCTGCCGGAGGACAAGCGAATCCATACGAACAGCGCTTTCAACCACCGGGTTGACAAACGGGCAGCCGCCGGCCTATGGTGTCTTTCAACCGACAAGTTGAAACACCGGAGGGGCGATGACCACGGACACGCTGTCGCGGGCCTTCGCCGCCCTGGCCGACCCGACCCGGCGCGACATGGTGGCCCGGCTCGCCGACCGCGACGCGACCGTGAGCCAGCTGGCCGAGCCGTACCAGATGACGTTGCAGGCCGTCTACAAGCACCTGAAGGTGCTGGAGGACGCTGGCCTGGTCACCCGGCCGCCGGGGCCGCAGCCCCGGCCGGTGCGCCTGGAGGTACGGGCCCTCGACCTGATGGACACCTGGATCGAGCGCTACCGGGACCGCGCCGAGCAGCGCTACCGCCGGCTGGACGCCGTCCTGGCGCAAATGAACGGAGAAGAGGATGAACAAGATCACCGAGACGGCCATCGAGGCCGACCCGAAGCTGCCCATCATCCGGATGTCCCGTGACTTCACGGCCACGCCCGCGCAGCTGCTGCGCGCCCACACCGACCCCGCGCTATTCGCCCAGTGGATCGGTCCCGACGCGCTGACCACCCGGATCGACCACTGGGACGCGCGCTCCGGGGGCAGCTGGCGGTTCGTCTCGGCCCACGAGGGCACCGAGTACGGGTTCCACGGGTGCTTCCACGAGATCCGGCCGGACCGCATCGTGCAGACCTTCACGTTCGAGGGCGACCCCGACGGGGTCGCGCTGGAGACGCTGTGGATCGAGGACCTCGGCGACGGCCGCACCCGGCTGCGGACCCAGTCGCTGTGCGACAGCTTCGAATCCCGCGACGCGTGGCTGCGCAGCGGCATGGACGTCGGCGTCAACGAGGGCCACGCGCGGCTGGACCAGATGCTCAGCGAAGGCAGCATCTGATGGCCCTGGACCTGATTGCACTGGCTGACCGCCCCGCCGAGCGGCACCGTCAGGTCGCCGGCCTTTTCACCGAACGGGTCCGGGGTGCCAGGTCGTGGGAGGCCCCCGCGCCGGTCGCGGGCTGGACCGCCCGCGACGTCGTCCGCCACCTCACCGACTGGCTCCCGGGGTTCCTCGCCGCCGGGTCCAGCATCGACTTGCCCCGCGGGCCGTCGGTGGACGAGGACCCGGTCGCCGCCTGGCGGGTCCACCGCGACGGCGTGCAGGCGCTGCTGGACGACCCGGCGACGGCGCGCCGGGAACTGGCCAACCCGCACATCGGCGCCTTGCCGGTGGCGACCGCGATCGACCAGTTCTACACGGCTGACGTGTTCATGCACACGTGGGACCTGTCCCGCGCGACCGGCCAGGACGACCGGCTCGACCCGGACTTCTGCGCGCAGCTCCTGGGCTGGATGGAGCCGATGGAGGCGGTCATGCGCTCCTCCGGCCAGTACGGCGCCCGGGTCGAGGTCCCCGGCGACGCCGATGCCCAGGACCGGCTGCTGGCCTTCATTGGCCGGGATCCCTCATGGCGGAGCGGGTAACCCGAGGGCCTCATCGCGCTCGCAGCGGCGCGGGGTCGCCGAGCGCCGCCGCCAGCAGGGCAGGGATCGGGCGCTTGCCGGAGCCGCCGGCGGCCAGCTTCCCGGAGCCGTCGATGGCCATGACGACGTAGACGATCCGCGCGGAGC
The DNA here is from genome assembly GCA_025934375.1 of Streptosporangiaceae bacterium. Classification (GTDB taxonomy): domain Bacteria; phylum Actinomycetota; class Actinomycetes; order Streptosporangiales; family Streptosporangiaceae; genus Trebonia. The sequence goes on from JAICYD010000157.1 coordinate 3,638, forward strand.
ACGTGGCCTCGCCGTCGCGGCGCGTCTGGAAGTCCAGCGCGAAGCTCGTCCGCCCCACCCGGGCGGTCGACACGGCCACGGTGAAGTCCTCGGCATACCGCAGGCCGGCCGTCCAGTCGACCTCCACGTGCACCAGTTGCACGTCGACGCCGGCGGCGGCCAGGGTCGCGTAGCTTGCCCCCCGGGCGGCGAGGAACGCCGTCATCGCCTCGTCGAAGTAGGTCAGGTACCAGCCGTTGAAGACGACGCCCTGCGCGTCGACCTCCATGTACCGAGCCCGCATCGGGTACTCGAAGACGTCACCCACCCGGGAACGCTATCCCACCCGGACAGTGCCCCCGACCTCCCGGGCCCGTCATCCCGGCCCTACATCATCTCGTCGGTCAGCGGGAGCAGGACGGTCTTCAGCTCGGTGTAGCCCTCGACGGCGGCGCGGCCGCCCTCGCGGCCCATGCCGGAGGAGCGGAAGCCGCCGAACGGGGAGTTCGGCTCCACCTGGTAGCCGTTGATGCCGATGGTCCCCGCGCGGATCGCCTTGGTCATCCGCATCGCGCGCCGGATGTCGGAGGTCCAGACGGTCGCCCCGAGGCCGTACTGGGTGTCGTTGGCCACCCGGAGCGCCTCGTCCTCGTCGTCGAAGGAGATCACCGACAGCACCGGGCCGAAGATCTCCTCCCGGGCGATCGCCATCTCGTTGGACACGTCGGTGAACAGCGCGGGCGCGACGAAATTGCCCGTCGCCAGGTCGCCCTCCTCCCGGGTGCCGCCGAAGACGAGGGTGGCGCCCTCTTCCTGGCCGCGGGTGATCAGGCCAAGGACCCGGTCCAGCTGGCGCGGGTTGATCAGCGGCGCGGAGGTGACTTCCGGATCGAAGGGGTTGCCGTAGCTGACCATGCTGGCGATCATCTGCGACGTCGCCAGGAACTCCTCCAGCGCCTCGCGGTGCACGAGGGCCCTGGTCTGCGCGACGCAGACCTGGCCTGACAGGCCCAGGGTGACCGTGCCCATGGTCGTCGCGGCCGCGGTGCCGACGTCGGCGTCGGCGAAGACGACCGCCGGGCTCTTGCCGCCGAGCTCCAGGCTGACCCGCTTGCAGCCGTGCGCGGCGGCCGCCATGATCTTCTCGCCGACCGCGCGGCTGCCGGTGAACGAGAGCTTGTCCACCATCGGATGGTTGACCAGCGCGTCCCCGGTGGGGTCCCCGGGCCCGGTAACCACGTTGAAGACGCCCTCGGGGAGCCCCGCCTCCATCATCAGCCCGGCCAGCCGCAGCACCGCGAACGTGGCGTACTCCGACGGCTTGAGCACGATCGTGCAGCCGGCCGCCAGCGCCGGGGCCACCTTCTGGGCCAGCAGCATCAGCGGCGCGTTCCACGGGATCACCGCGCCGACCACGCCGACCGGCTCGCGCAGCGTGAACACCAGGTGATCACCGCCCTGGAACGGAGGCAGCGTCTCCCCCGCCAGCTTGTCGGTCCACCCGGCGTGATGCTCGAACACGTCGGCCACGAACTCGCCCGACGTCACGTAGATCTCCGCGAAGCTCAGCGGGACGCTGTTGTCCAGCGCCTGGACCTTCACCAGCTCCTCGCCGTGGGCGCGGGCGAGGTCGGCGATCGCGCGCAGGATCTTGCCGCGCTCGCCGGCCCGCATCCGCGGCCACGGGCCCTCGTCGAAGGCCCGCCGGGCGGCGCGCACCGCCCGGTCCACGTCGGCCGGCCCGGCGACAGGGAAGGCGGCGACCTGCTCCCCGGTCGCGGGGTGCACGTGGGTCCAGGTCGCCCCGGAGGCGGCCGCGCTCCACTGCCCGCCGATCAGCATGCGGCCGTCGCTGACCCCGAGCTCGTCCCGGTACGGCGTGATGGACGTGACCATGACAGCCCCTAAAGATAGAACACGTTCTACTTTATGATGACCCTACACCGGTGCTCAGGAAAGCGGGAGGCTCGCCGCCGCCGTGCACCGCCAGGCAGGCGCCGCTGACGTAGCTGGCCCCCGGCGAGGCCAGGAACAGACAGGCCTGGGCCACGTCATCCGGGGTCGCCATCCGGCGCAGCGGCACCGTCGCCGCCACCGCCGCGACCGTCGCCGGGTCCCCGTACTGCTCGCTGACCGCTTCGGTCGCCACGAAGCCCGGCACCACGCAGTTGACCCGGACCGCCGGCCCCCACTCGATGGCGAGGCTGGTGACCAGGTGCTGCAGGCCTGCCTTGGCGGCGCCGTAGGCGGCGGTGCCCGGGGAGGGCCGCGACCCGCTCACGCTGCCGACCATGATGATCACCCCGCCACCTTGGCCAGCACCGCCGTGGCCGCCATCAGCCTGATGCCGCATCACCGCGTTGGCGGCCTGCGCGACGTGCAGCGGCGCGGTCAGGTTCAGCTCGATGACCTTGGCGTGGAACCGGGGCGAGGCGGTGGCCGCCGCGGCGTACGGCGACCCGCCCGCGTTGCTCACCACGACGTCCAGCCGCCCGAACTCCTCCGCCGCGCGCCGGACCGCGAGCGCCGCCTGCCCGGGATCGCGGACGTCAGCCCGGGCGAAGACCGCCGACCGGCCCCCGGCTGATGGCAACTCGGCCGGCTCGGTCCGCCCGCAGACCAGCACGCGGGCACCCGAGCGCAAGAACGCGCGCGCTAGCCCCGCGCCTATCCCCCGCGTGCCCCCCGTGACCAGCACGGCGCTACCAGGCTTATCGACGGCCGCCATGCCGCAATGTTAGGCTGCGAGCCAAGCAAGCGCTAGGTAGGGACGATGCTAGCTGGGAAGTGTGCTAGCTGGGAAGCAGCGCTGGGTGGGAAAGCGGGCTGGGTGGGAGGCAGGTCAGGCCAGTGAGGCGGCGATGAGCATCGAGGTGACCACCGCCGGCGGCGTGGCCGAGGTGGTGCTGGACTTCCCGCCGGTCAACGCCCTGCCCGTCCAGGGCTGGCACGACCTGGCCGCCGCGATCACCGCGGCGGGCCACGATCGCGGCGTCAGCGCGGTGATCCTGACCGCGCGGGGGCGCGGCTTTTGCGCCGGCGTGGACATCAAGGAGATGCAGCGCACCGCCGGGCACGCCGCGCTGCTCGGCGCCAACGCGGGCTGCTACGCCGCGTTCGCCGCCGTCTACGAGTGCGCGGTCCCCGTCATCGCGGCCGTGCACGGCTTCTGCCTGGGCGGCGGCATCGGCCTGGCCGGCAACGCGGACCTGATCATCGCCGCCGGCGACGCGACCTTCGGCCTGCCCGAAGTCGACCGCGGCGCGCTTGGCGCCGCCACCCACCTGGCCCGGCTCGTTCCCGAGCAGCTGATGCGGGCCATGGTCTACACGTGCCAGACCGTCACCGCGGCGCAGTTGCTCAGCTTCGGCACCGTGTACCAGGTCGTGCCGCGTGAGGAGCTGCGCGCCGCCGCGCGCGACCTGGCGGCCACGATCGCCGCCAAGGACCCGGCGGTCATCCGCGCGGCCAAGCAGTCCCTGAACGGCATCGACCCGGTCGACGTCAAGCGGTCCTACCGCTTCGAGCAGGGCTTCACCTTCGAGCTCACCTTGCTCGGCGCCGGCGACCGGGCGCGCCAGGCGTTCGTCGACGGGGACAGGCAATGAGGGAGCGCAGCGAGCGGGAGACACCGCGCATCCCCCGGCTGACCCCCGATGAGGTGGTCGCCCGGCTGCGCGACGGGATGACGATCGGGATCGGCGGCTGGGGATCGCGGCGCAAGCCGATGGCGCTGGTCCGCGCGATCTTGCGGTCCCCGCTGCGTGACCTCACCATCGTGTCCTACGCCGGGCCCGACGTGGGGCTGCTCGCCGCGTCCGGTCAGGCCCGGCGGATCGTCACCGGCTTCGCGTCCCTGGACTCGATCGCGCTGGAGCCGCACTTCCGCAACGCCCGGCAAGCCGGCGCCGTGGAGCTCACCGAGATCGACGAGGGCATGCTGCACTGGGGGCTGCTCGCCGCCGCCCACCGGCTGCCGTTCCTGCCGATCCGGGCCGGCCTCGGCTCAGACGTCATGCGCGTCAACCCGCAGCTGCGGACGGTCCGCTCCCCCTACGCCGACGGCGAGGAACTGGTCGCCATGCCGGCCCTGCGGCTCGATGCCGCGCTCGTGCACATGAACAGGGCCGATGCCGCCGGCAACGGGCAGTACCTCGGGCCGGACCCCTACTTCGACGACCTGTTCTGCCTGGCCGCGGAGCAAGCGTTCATGTCGTGCGAGCAGGTCGTGCCCGCCCTCGCCGGGCCGCCGCAGTCGCTGCTGGTCAACCGGGCCATGGTGGCAGGCGTCTGCGAGACGCCGGGCGGCGCGCACTTCACCGCCTGCGCGCCCGACTACGGCCGCGATGAGGAATTCCAGCGCCGCTACGCGGCCTCGGCCGCCAGCCCGCAGGCCTGGCAGGAGTTCCGCGAGCGGTACCTCAGCGGCGACGAGGCCGCCTATCACAAGGCCGTCGCGGAGCGAGCGGTAGGCACCTCGCCAGCGAGTGGCGAGCGGGGAGCACAGTGAGCGGCATCAGCGAGCCCGCCCGCGCGGACGTGTGCGTGCTGGCGTGCGCCCGGGCCTGGCACGGTGACGGCGCGGTCCTGGCCTCGCCGATGGGGCTGATCCCCACGCTGGGCGCGCGCCTGGCCAGGGCCACGTTCGCGCCCGACCTGCTGCTCACCGACGGCGAGGCGCACCTGCTGGACGCCGACGGCAACGTCGAGGGCTGGCTGCCCTACCGCCAGGTGTTCACGATGGTGGCCGCCGGGCGGCGACACGTGATGATGGGCGCGGCGCAGATCGACTCCCGCGGCAACCAGAACATCTCCTGCATCGGCCCCTGGGAACGCCCGAAGGCGCAGCTGCTCGGCGTGCGGGGCGCGCCCGGCAACACCGTCAACCACGCCACCAGCTACTGGGTCCCGCGGCATTCGCGCCGCGTGTTCACCGGCCAGGTGGACATGGTGTGCGGGGTCGGCACCGACCGGGGCGCGGTCGACCTGCGCGCGGTCGTCACCAACCTGGCCGTGCTTGACTTCGGCGGTCCCGGCGCGGTGATGCGTCTGGTGTCGGCGCACCCTGGCGTTGAGGTCGCGCAGGTGCTGCGGGAGACCGGCTTTGACCTCGTGCTGCCCGCCGAGGTCCCGGTGACCCCGCTGCCGTCGGCGGCGGAGCTGGAAATCATCGCGCGCCTGGACCCGGAGGGCCAGCGGCACCGGGAGGTGCCATGACCTCGCCCGCCCCCGCCGACCCAGTGCCTATCAACACCGCGCCGATCACCACTCCCCCGATCAGCACCCCCCTGACCGGGCTGCTGGGCATCCGCTACCCCATCGTGCAAAGCGCCATGGGCTACGTGGCCGGCCCGCGGCTGGTCGCGGCGGTGTGCGCGGCGGGCGGGCTGGGGATGATCGCCTCCGCCACCATGACCCTCGCCGAGCTCGGCGCCGCGATCGAGGAGACCCGGGCAGGCACCACGGGCCCGTTCGGAGTCAATATCCGGGCGGATGCGCCGGACGCCGCGCAACGGGTGGCGATGATCATCGGCGCCGGGGTCCCCGTCGCCTCGTTTGCCCAGGCGCCGCGGCCGGAGCTGATCACGGCGCTGAAGGACGCCGGGGTGATCACGATCGCGTCGGTCGGCACGCGGCGGCACGCGCAGAAGGTGGCCGCGTGGGGCATCGATGCGGTGATCGCCACGGGCGGCGAGGGCGGCGGGCACACCGGGGCGGTACCCACCAGCCTGCTGATCCCGCAGGTGGTGGACGCGGTCGGCGTCCCCGTGATCGCGGCCGGCGGGTTCTTCGACGGCCGCGGCCTGGTCGCGGCGCTCGCCTACGGAGCGGCCGGGATCGCGATGGGGACCCGGTTCCTGCTGACCAGCGACAGCCCGGTGGCCGAGGCGGTCAAGAAGGTGTACCTGGCGGCCGGCCTGGACGGGACCGTGGTGACCCGGCGGGTGGACGGCGTGCCGCACCGGGTGCTGCGGACGCCGCTGGTCGACCGGCTGGAGCGGGGCGGCCCGGCGGCGACGCTGGCGCGGTCGGCCCGCAACGCGCTGCGCTTCCGGGCGGCCTCTGGCCTCTCGACGCTGGACCTGCTGCGGGCTGGGCGCTCGATGCGGCGGGACGGCTCCCTGTCGTGGGCGCAGGTGCTGATGGCGGCGAACACGCCGATGCTGTTGCGCGCCGCGATGGTCGACGGGCGGCCCGACCTCGGGCTGATGTCGTCGGGCCAGGTGGCGGGCCTGATCGAGGACCTCCCGACGTGCGCGGAGCTGATCGAGCGGGTGATGGCCGACGCGCGGGCGCGCCTGGTTGATCTAACGCTGCCGGGTTGATCTAACACGGCGGTTGATCTAACACGGGCGGCCTGGCGGCCCTTACAGCCGCTCGATGATCGTCACGTTGGCCTGGCCGCCGCCCTCGCACATCGTGAGCAGGCCGCGCCGCCCCCCGGTGCGCTCCAGGTTGTGCAGCAAGGTGGTGAGCAGCCGCGCGCCGGTCGCGCCGAGCGGGTGGCCCAGGGCGATCGCGCCGCCAGCCGGGTTGACCTTGTCCAGGTCGGCGCCGGTCTCGCGCTGCCAGGCGAGCACGACCGACGCGAACGCCTCGTTGATCTCGATCAGGTCGATGTCGTCCAGGGTCAGGCCGGCCTTGCGCAGCGCGTGCGCGGTCGCCGCGATCGGCGCGGTGAGCATCATGACCGGGTCGTCGCCCCGCGCGGAAACGTGGGTGATCCGTGCCCTGGGCGTGAGGCCGCCGTCGCGGACCGCGTCCGGTGAGGCGATCAGCAGCGCCGCCGCGCCGTCGGCGATCTGGCTGGACAGCGCGGCGGTGATCACGCCGTCGGGGCGCAGCGGCCGCAGGGCGGCCATCTTCGCGGGCGTGGTGTCGCGGCGGGGGCACTCATCGGCGGAGACGTCGCCGTAGGGGGCGATCTCGCCCGCGAAGTGGCCCGCGTCGATCGCCGCGACCGCCCGGGCGTGGCTGGCCTGGGCGAAGTCCTCCATTTCGGCGCGGGTGATCCCCCACTTGGTGGCGATCATGTCGGCCGAGCGGAACTGGGACAGCTCCTGCGCGCCGTACCGGCGCTGCCACCCGTCCGAGCCGCGATGAGGATTCCCCCACGGCTCCCCCATCGCCGCCGAGATCGGGATCATGCTCATGTTCTGCACGCCGCCCGCCACGACGAGGTCGGCGGTCCCCGACAGCACCGCCTGGGCGGCGAAGGTCACCGCCTGCTGGCTGGAGCCGCACTGCCGGTCGACGGTGACCCCGGGCACGTGCTCGGGCAGCCCCGCGGCGAGCCAGGCCGTGCGGGCGATGTCCCCCGCCTGCGGCCCGACGGTGTCCACGCACCCGAAGACGACGTCGTCCACCGCGCCCGGGTCAGCTCCCGCGCGGCCGAGCAGGGCCGTGATGACGTGCGCGCCGAGGTCGGCCGGATGCGCGGCGGCCAGGCCGCCGCCGCGGCGGCCGACAGGGGTGCGCACCGCGTCGATGATGTAAGCCCCTGAGGGCGGGGCCCCTGAGGACGGTGCTGCCATCGGGCCTCCCGGTGTACCCTTAGTAGAACACGTTCTAGTCTAGCGGAGCCTGGATGCGCATCGCCTATACCGTCGAGCAGGAAAAGCTGCGACAGGAACTGCGCGAGTACTTCGGCGCGCTGATGACGCCGGCGGTGCGGGCGGCGCTGGCTGACGCCGGCGGCGAGTACGGCAGCGGGGACGCCTACCGCGCGGTGGTGCGGCAGCTGGGCGCCGACGGCTGGCTGGCGCTGGGCTGGCCGCGGGAGTTCGGCGGGCGCGGCGGCACGATGCTCGATCAGCTGATCTTCACCGATGAGGCGGCGATCGCGGGGGTCCCCGTGCCGTTCCTGACGATGAACACCATCGGACCGACGATCATGCGGTTCGGCACCCCCGGGCAAAAGCAGTTTTACCTGCAACGGATCGCCGCCGGCGAGATCCATTTCTCCATCGGCTACTCCGAGCCGGAGGCCGGCACCGACCTGGCGTCGCTCCGGACGACCGCGACGCGCGACGGGGACGCGTACGTGATCGAGGGCCAGAAGATGTGGACCTCGCTGATCCAGTACGCGGACTACGTGTGGCTCGCGTGCCGGACCGACCCCGAGGCGCCCCGGCACAAGGGCCTGTCGATCATCATCGTGCCGACGTCCGCCCCGGGCTTCTCCTGGACACCCGTGCACACGGTCGCGGGGGTGACGACCAGCGCCACCTACTACTCCGGCGTCCGGGTGCCCGTCACGTCGCTCATCGGGGAGGAGAACCGAGGCTGGCCACTGATCACCAACCAGCTCAACCACGAGCGGGTGGCGCTCACCTCGGCGGCGCCGGTGCGGTCAGCGCTCGCGGCGGTGCGCGACTGGGCCGCGGCGACGACGCTCGCGGACGGGCGCCGGGTGATCGACGCCGAATGGGTCCGGGTCAACCTGGCCCGGGTGCACGCCAAGGCCGAGTTCCTCAAGCTGATGAACTGGAAGATCGCCTCCGGCGGTGCCGGGGGTGCTGGGGGTACTGCCGTTGGCCCGGCGGCGGCCTCCGCCACCAAGGTGTTCGGTACCGAGTTCGCGATCGAGGCCTACCGGCTGCTGATGGAGGTCCTCGGCGCTCGCGCGCTGGTGCCCGCCGGCTCGGCGGGGGACGCGCTCGCCGGCCGGATCGAGCGGCTGCACCGCTCGGCGCTCATCTTGACCTTCGGCGGCGGGACGAACGAGGTGCAGCGCGACATCATCGCGGCGGCGGCGCTGGGGCTGCCCGCCGCCCGGCGCTGACCCGCTGGCTCGACTGGGAGGGTTTTCTCGTGGACTTCACGCTTAGCGAGGCGCAGGTCGAGCTCGCGGGCCTGGCGCGGAAGATCCTCGCCGCCCACGACGAGCCCGCGCGGCAGTGGGCCGACCTGGCCGCCGCCGGAGTGCTCGCCGCCGGGCTCCCCGAGTCCGTTGGCGGGGCGGGCCTGGGGTTCCTGGAGCAGTGCTCGGTGCTCGGCGAGGTGGGCCGCGCGGCCTCGCTGGCGCCATACCTGGCCTCGGCCGTGCTCGGGGCAGGCGCGATCGCCGCGTTCGGGTCCGCTGATCAGCGGCAGCGATGGGCCGTCCCGGCCGGGGACGGGTCGGCGGTGGTCACCGTCGCGCTCGCGGAGGAAGACAACGACGACCCGGCGGCGCCGGCCGCGTCGGCCGCCCGCGCCGGCAAGGGCTGGCTGCTGTCCGGCGTGAAGACCGCGGTGCCCGCGCTCGCGCGGGCGGGCCTGGTGCTGGTCCCGGCGACGGTGCGCGCCTCCGGGCCCGGCCCGGTCATGGTGTTCCTCGTCGCCCCGTCCGACGCCGGGGTCACGGTGCAGCCGCAGGCGCTGGCCGGCGACCCGTACGCCGGCCGCCTCGTCCTGGACGGCGTCCGGGTGGATGACAGCCAGGTGCTCGGTGACCCGGGCCACGGCGCGCGGGTCGCCCGCTGGCTGGCGGCGCACGCCACCGTGGGCCTGTGCGCGACCCAGGCCGGCGTCGCCGAGCGCGCCCTGGAGCTGACCGCGAAGTACGCGCGCGACCGGGAGCAGTTCGGCCGTCCCATCGGGTCCTTCCAGGCGGTCGCCCAGCGGCTCGCCGACGCCTACATTGACGTCGAGGCGGTCTGGCTCACGATGTGGCAGGCGGCCTGGCTGCTCGACGGCGGCCCCGATGGCGGCCCCGACGGCCACCCCGGTGGCACTGCGCGGCCGGATGACCCGGATGACGGTGAGGTGGGCGCCGCGATCGCCACCGCCAAGTTCTGGGCCGCGGACGCCGGCCACCGGGTCGCCCACACCGCCGTCCACGTCCACGGCGGCATGGGGATCGACACCTCCTACCCGCTGCACCGTTACTTCCTGGCCGCCAAGCAGTCCGAGTTCACCCTCGGCGGCGCCACCCGGCAGCTCCTGCGCATTGGTCACTACCTCGCGTCGTTAGCGCGCCCCGGTCGGGGTAGCGATACGCACGTGACGTGGGATCAAGCAAGCAAGGACGCCTACGAGCGGGTCATCGATCGGGTCGACCCGGTCGCGGTCATCGTGACCTGCGCCAGTGGCGGGGACAAGGCCGGCTGCCTGGTGACGTTCAGCGCGCCGGGCAGCCTCGAGCCGCCCAGGTACGCGGTATGGCTGTCCCATCGCAACCACACCTACCGTGTCGCGCTCGGCGCCGGCGAGCTCATCGTGCACCTGCTCACGCCCGCCGATCTCCCGCTGGCCGAGCTGTTCGGCGGGGTCAGCGGCACGCGCGAGGACAAGTTCGCCCGGGTGCCGTGGAGCGATCACGGCGGCACCCCGCTGCTGCGCGCCGGCGGAGGCTGGGTGGCCGGGCGCATCTTGTCCCGCGCCCCCGGCCGGGAGGAGATGGGCGGCGACCACACGTGCTTCGTGCTCGAGCCGACCGCCGCCGGGGACGGGGACGGGAGCGGGAGCGGCCGCCCGCTGCGGGCGTCCGACGTCCGCCACGTCCAGCCCGGACAACCCGGCGGCGAGTAGCGCGCAGGTGGGCACCCGGTTCGTCGCCACCGATGAGTCGGGGGCGCACCCCGCCTGCAATCCTGGCGCGCGGCCGCCGAAGTATGAGCTGCCCTGTCACTAGGATCACTGGCATGCCGGAATCAAGGGCGACGACGCCGGTGCTCACCGACCGGTTCCAGCGGGCCTTCGCGATGGCCAGCGAGATCCACGCCCGTCAACTGCGCAAGGGGACGGGCATCCCTTACCTGTCGCACCTGATGTCGGTCGCCGCGCTGGTGCTGGAGCACGGCGGAGACGAGGACGCCGCCATCAGCGGGCTCCTGCACGATGCCGTCGAGGACTCCGACGACGGCGCCCGGACCGAGGCGCGGATCCGCCGCGAGTTCGGCGACCGGGTCGCCGATATCGTCGTCGGCTGCTCCGATGCCATAGCCGTCCCCGGCGAGGCCAAGCCCCCCTGGCGCGAGCGCAAGGAACGGTACATCCGCCACCTCGCCGCCGAGGCCGATCCCCGCGTGTTCCTCGTCTCCGCCTGCGACAAGCTGCACAATGCCCGCTCGATCGTCGCCGACTTGCACGCCGCCGGCGCGGCCGTCTGGTTGCGCTTCTCGCAGCGGGACCCGGCCCAGCATCTGTGGTACTACGACTCGCTCGCTGAGTGCTACGCGGGCCGCGTCCCGGACGGCCTCGCCGCGGAACTGAACCGGGTGCTGGCTGACCTGCGATCACTCGCCGGCGACGCTACTGGTAAAGCCCAGCCCTAGCGGCCTCACGGACGGCCTGGCGCAGCGCCTCACATCCTGGACGGCTCCCGGGCGAGCACCGCCGTCCCCGGCCGCGCGGCGTCCGCCCAGCCGGCCTCGCGCGGCCCGGGAATCCCAATCACCGGGGCACGCCGCCGGTCAATCATGTTTCTTATGCGGGCACCGTTGACCGCCATCGCGGGCGATGCTACCTTGACGGAAACTAATAGGTAAGTTTCCTATTAGTTTTCAACCGAGGTAGCTTCACCGCTCGTGCCGACCTCGCCCCGCCCCCTGGAGGCCGTCATGCATCTCCTTCCTCACGGTCAACGGTTGCCTACCTCCTCATCCCCGCCGCGCGGCTCGCTGCGGCTCGCGCTCGGCGCCCTGGCGGCGCTCCTGGTCACGCCGTTCCTGGTCACAGTGGCCGTCGGCGCCGTCGTCGCCCCGGCCGCCTTGGCGGCGACCAACCTGCTCGTCAACGGCGACTTCGGCGCCGGCAACACCTCCGGCTGGACCTGCTCATCCGGCGACGCCGTCGTGACCTCGCCGGTCTACCCCGGTGACTCGCACGCGCTGGCCGGGACGCCCAGCAACAGCGACTACGCGCAGTGCAGCCAGGTCGTCAGCGTCCAGCCGTCGTCGTCCTACAGCCTCACCGGCCAGGTGGAGGGGAACTACGTCTTCCTCGGCGACACCGGCACCGGCACCAGCGACACCAGCAACTGGACGCCCGCGGCCGCCAGCTGGGCCCAGCTGTCGACCACCTTCACCACCGGGTCGTCCACCACCAGCGTCACGATCTACATCCACGGCTGGTACGCCCAGCCGGTGTTCTACGCCGACAGCCTCACCCTCACCGGCCCGGCCGGCAGTGGCGGCGGGGGCGGCGGGGGCGGCGGGGGCGGCGGGGGCGGCGGGGGCGGCGGGGGCGGCGGGGGCGGCGGGACCCAGGCTCCGGCCGCGCCGACGAACCTGGCC
>JAICYD010000126.1 GCA_025934375.1 Streptosporangiaceae bacterium
AGCGGAAATCCCCGGTGCTGCGCATGCACGTCAGTATAAGTGCTGTATGACGAGTCCTGATGTTGCGGCATATATCGGGCGGTGGCGGCCGTCGTCGGTCTCGGCAGAGGCGCGCCAGGCGCTGGCGCACCTGCCCGAAGACGACCAGCGGCGGCTCGGCGTCCTGGCGGACTGGAAGGACGGCCCGCACCGGCTCACCTACCGGCAGGCCGAGTACGCCTTCGCCCTGGTCGCCAGGGCCCTCGGCAAGGACAAGCCAGACGGGCTGCCGTCGCCGGCGCTGCAGGCAGCCTGCGATGACCTGCTCGAGGCCTCGATCCCGGCGGAGTTCAAGAGCGCCAGCCGGTCGCTGGCGGTGGACTGGACGGACCTGGAGTCCTTCTCCCGGCCCCCGCCCCGCGGCACCAGCGACTGCGCCGACCCCGAGGCCTCCCGGGGGCACCGCAGGAACAACCTGCGCCATGACGAGGACGAGCTGTTTTTCGGCTACTACCTGTCGGACGCGGTCACGGTGCCCGGCGAGCAGGGGCCGCCCGTGCCCGAGCTCGCCCGCCGGATGACCGCCTCGTCCTGCCGCCACGACCCCGTCCCCGCCTTCACCGGCGTCCTGACGGCCATGCCCGCCGCCGGCATCCCGCTCGGCGACGTCCTTTCCGACTCCGGCTATTCCCACCGCGTCCCGCAGCACTGGGCATCCCCGCTCCGCGAAGCCGGCGCCGCCCTCGTCCAGGACCTCCACCCCCACCACCGCGGCCCCAGGGGCACCCACGCCGGCGCAGTCGTCAGCAACGGCAATCTCTACTGCCCCGGACACCCCGGCAGCTGCTGGAGCTCGCGCCGCTCGCCCGCACCGCCACCAAGGAGCACGCCGCAGACCACGACCGCAAAACCGGCGAACTGGCACGTTACAAGCTCGGCCGCCTCACCGCAGACGACGAAGACGGCTACCACCGGGTGCAGTGCCCCGCCGCCGCCGGCAAGGTCCGCTGCCCGCTGCGCCCGGCATCGATGACGCTGGACCGGGACCGCCCGGAAATCCTGCAGCCCCCCGGACATCCCCAGGCCTGCTGCACTCAGCAGACCGTTACCGTCCCGCCGCACGTGCTGGCCAAGACCGCGCAGAAACACGACTACCCGTCGGCGGCCTGGCGCCGCTCCTACGCCCGCCGCAGCGGCGCCGAGCGGGGCTTCGCCACCGCCAAGGACCCCGCCAGCAACGACATCAGCCGCGGCTGGTGCCGCCTCATGGGCCTCACGCCCCTGATGCTGTTCACCGTGACCCTGCTCATCGCCCGCAACCAGCGCATCCTCACCGCCTGGAACGTCCGCCAGGACGAAAGCGCCCGCCGCGCCGCCAAGGGCCTTCCCCCCAGAACCCGCAAGCGCCGCCGCAAGGCCCCCGCCGCACTCACCGCCCCCGCGCCACCCTGACCTCCAGCAGCCGCGCCACCACCACGATCACCACCACGATGACAGCGCCAGCACGCCCCTGCACGCCCCGACCAAGCTCAGAACAGCGAAAAAGGCGCCTCCGGCGCCCTATCCAGCAGCCCGGCCCGCCAGGATGACCACCCCATCCGAAACCAGGCCCAAACGTGAACTGAGGCCCCACTAAAACGTGAAGACCTCCTATGTGAGGTCTTCACGTTTGGGGCTGAGCTGGGGAAATGCCGCGCGGGCGGAGGGCTGGCCACAGGTTAAGCGGGCGCTGACCACAGTTTCCGGAGGTGGCCGCTCCGGTTTCGCGGGGTTATGGTTCCGGGGTGCTGGCTTCCTCGATGATCTCCATGGTGAGGTCCTGGAGCTCGGCGAGCAGGGCGCGGAGCTTCTTCGCGTTGTCGAACAGGGGCTGGTAGGCGGCGAGCTGTGCGGGGGTGAGGCGGCGGGTGACGGTCTTGCCGTTGATCTTGCGGGTCCACTCGGCGTAGGGGCCGTGCCAGCGGGCGGGGTCGGCGTGGCAGCGGCAGTCGTGCTTGCCGCAGGGGTAAGAGCGGACGGTGAGGGTGCCGGGCAGGGCGGGGCCGGCGGTGGCGGCGATCTGGGCGGTGATCCTGGTGAGCGCCGCGTGCCGGGCGGGGCTTGCTTCCATGCGACACACCGTCTCAGATCCGCGGGCCTGCCTTCATCCCGCAGTATATTCCTGTGGGCCTCTGCACGGGAGGCCTGATGGAGCCGGCAGGACCGGAGGTAGCTGCCTATATCGGGCGGTGGCGGCCGTCGTCGGTGTCGCCGCCGGCGGCGGCGTTCGCCCGGGACGTGATCGGGCAGGTGGACCCGGGGGGACGGGAGCGGGCGAAGAACCTGCTGTGGGCTGCGGGCAAGCTTGCCGACTACGCGATCGGGCTGGGCCTGGACCTGGAGCCGGGGACGGTGCTGCACCCGTCGGTAGCCGAGCGGTTCACCCGGTGCGCGCCGGGGCTGTCGGGCCCGGCGCGTCGCACCCTGCGCACGAACCTGCGGTTCATCGGCCGCCGGGCCGTGCCGCAGCTGTATCCGGCCGGCCTGCCGCTGCCCCGGGAAAGGTCCAAGCAGCCCTACAGCGCGGCGGAGGTCAGCGGCTACCTCGCGCGGGCGGACGCCCAGCCCACGGCGGAGCGGCGGATGCGGGCGGCGGGGCTCATCTGCCTGGGGGCGGGCGCGGGGCTGATCCGCGGTGACCTGCGCGACGCACGGGGCACCGACGTGGCCTGCCGTTCCGGCGGGGTCGTGGTCACGGTGCGCGGTTCCCGGCCGCGACTGGTGCCGGTGCTGGCGCGCTACCACGCGCCGCTGCTGGCCGCCGCCCGGTTCGCCGGGAGCGGCCTGGTCTGCGGCGGGGCTGAGCCGGGCCGCCGGAACCTGACCAATCCGCTGGTGGCCGCGCTGGACGGCGGGGGCGGGCTGCCGCGGCTGGACACGTCCCGGCTGCGGGCCACGTGGCTGGCCGACTGCGGCGAGCTGCTGGGCCTGGCGACGTTCATGCGCGCGGCCGGGATCAGCTGCTCCCAGCGGCTGGGTGACCTGGTCGCCGGCCTGGAGCCGGGCAGCGAGGCCGACGCCATCCGGCTGCTGGGGGCCGCCCGGCGATGATCCCGCTGGCGGCGCTGGAGGATGTCATCGACGCCTCCGGCACCGCGCCGCCGATCGAGGCCATGCTCCCGGCGGGGGTAAGGCCCCGGCAGCTGGCCGTCCGCACCCTGCTGCTGGGCATGCTGCTCGCGGCCGCCGACGGCCGGCCCGCCCACCTGACCCGGGTGCACCAGGCGCTGACCGCGCTGCCCGAGGACCAGCAGCGACGGCTCGGCGTGCTGGCGGACTGGAAGGACGGCCCGCACCTGCTGACCTACCGCCAGGCCGAGTACACCTTCGGCCTGGTCGCCAGTGCGCTGGGCAAGGACGAGCCGGACGGGCTGCCGTCGCCGGCGCTGCAGGCAGCCTGCGACGACCTGCTCGAGGCCTCGGTCCCGGGAGAATTCAAGGGCGCCAGCACGTCACTGGCCGTGGACTGGACGGACCTGCCCTCCTTCTCCCGGCCACCGCCGCGCGGCACCAGCGACTGCGCAGACCCCGAGGCCTCCTGGGGGCACCGCAAGGACAACCTTCTGCGCACTCAGGACGAGCTGTTCTTCGGCTACTACTTCTCCGCCGCGATCATGGCCCGCGAGGAAGGCGGCCCGCCCGTCCCCGAGCTCGCCCGCCGCGCCACGGCATCGTCGTGCCGGCACGACCCCGTCCGCGTCCTGGCCCCGGTGCTGACGGCGATGCCCGGCCAGGGAACCCCGCTCGGCGACGCCCTGGCCGACTCCGGCTACTCCCACCGCGACGCCGCCGCCTGGGCCATCCCGCTCAGGGCCGCCGGGGCGCAGCTCGTCGTGGACCTGCACCCCCGCGACCGCGGCCCCAAGGGCACCCACGAGGGCGCCATCATCGCCAACGGCAGCCTTTACTGCCCCCAGGCCCCGCGCACGCTGCTGCAACTCGGCCCGCTTGCCCCAGGCGCGACCAGGGAGCAGGCTGCGGACTGGGAGCGCACGACCGCCGAGGCCGCCCGCTACAAGCTCGGCCGCCTCACCAGCGACGACGCCGACGGCTACCACCGCGCCCAGTGCCCCGCTGTCACGGGCAAGGCCCGCTGCCCCCTCCGGCCCGCCTCCATGACGCTGGACCGCGACCGCCCCGAGATCCTCACGCCCCCCGACGACCCCCAGCCCTGCTGCACCCGGCAGGCCATCACCGTCCCAGCCGGCGTTGCCGCGAAGACCAGGCAGAAGCACGACTACCCCTCCGCCGCCTGGCGCCGCTCCTACGCCCGCCGCACCGCCGCCGAGCGCGGCTTCGCCACCGCCAAGGACCCCGCCGGCAACGACATCACCCGCGGCTGGTGCCGCCTGATGGGCCTGGCCCCCCTCATGCTGTTCACCACGACGCTGCTCGCCGTCCGCAACCAGCGCATCATCGCCGCCTGGGACGCCCGCCAGGAAGACAACGCCCGCCGCGCCGCCCAGGGCCTGCCCCCGAAAACCCGAAAGCGGCGCCGCAAGACCCTCACCATGCTCGCCACCGGGCCACCCTGACCCCCGGCAGCCGCGCCACCCCCACGATCACCAGCACGACGACAGCGCCAGCATGCCCCCCGCACGCCACGACCAGGCCCCGAACAGCGAATAGGGCGCCTCCGGCGCCCTATTCCAGCAACCCGGCCTGCAACCCGGCCCGGCAGGACCCCATCCCGCTCCGAAGCCAGGCCCAAACGTGAACACAGTCCCCACTGAAACGTGAAGACCTCGGGGAGCCGGTGAGGGGAGTCGAACCCCTGACCTACGGTTTACAAGACCGCCGCTCTGACCATCTGAGCTACACCGGCGTGCGTATCCGACTGTGTCGGACACGCGGAGTGCTGTTAGGTTACCGGTTCCGGACTGGTGTGCGCACATGCGATTTGGGGGTCGGCGCGGGTGCGGGCCAGTCACTGAGGCTGGCGGGCGCGTACCGTGGCGATCTCGTAGAGCGCGATGGAAGCGGCGATGCCGGCGTTGAGTGACTCCGTGCCGGATGCCATCGGGATGCGGACCACCATGTCGCAGGCGGAGGCGACGATCCGGGACAGGCCACGACCCTCGGAGCCGACGACGAGGACCATCGGGCCATCAGCGATCGACATCTCGTGCACGTCCACCTTGCCCTCGGCGTCGAGGCCGGCGACGAACAGGCCGCGCTGCTTGTAGGCCTCCAGCGCCCTGGTCAGGTTGACGACCCGGGCGACCGGCAGCCGGGCCAGCGCGCCAGCCGAGGACTTCCAGGCGCTCGCCGTCACGCTGGCACTGCGGCGCGAGGGCAGGACCACCCCGCAGGCCCCGAAGGCGGCGGCCGACCGCACGATGGCGCCCAGGTTCCGCGGGTCGGTCACCCCGTCGAGGGCGACAATGAGCGGCGCCGTCCGCGATGGCGTCGCGCCGGGCCGGTCGGTCAGCAGGTCATCCGGGTGAGCGTACTCGTAGGGCCGGATCCGCAAGGCGACGCCCTGGTGCACGGCGTTGTCGGTCAGCCGGTCCAGCTCGAACATGCTGGTCTCGAGGACGGCAATGCCGGCCCCGGCCGCGAGTTGCACCGCCTCCTCGACCCGTTCGTCCTCCTGGGCACGGCTGGTCACGTACAGGGCCATCGCGGGCACGCGCGCCCGCAGCGACTCGACGACGGAGTTGCGGCCGGCGACCATCTCCGGCCCGTCGTCTCGCCGGTCTTGCGCCCGGTCCGGGGCGCCCGACGCTGGGCGGGACCGCGGGTTACCCCGTCGGGTGTCCGCATTAGCGGAGGCTGTCGCTCGCCCGGACGCTGGCTTCCCAGAAGCTGGCTTCCCAGAAGCTGTTTTCCCAGGCCCAAGGGCCTTGGCGGCGCGGGCGGCGGCGCGTTGCGCGGGGTGGCCGGGACGCTTCTCGGCGGGCGGGGTCGGCCCCTTGCCCTCAAGCTTGTGCTTGCCGTAGCCGCCGGTGCCCGGGCGCGGCTTGCCCGACTTGGTGAAGCCGCCACCGCCGGGCGTGCGGCCCTGGCCGCCCGTCGCGCTCTTGCCGCTACCGGTGTTGCGCGCGCTCATCCGCTTGTCCTATCGCTTTAGTTCCCACCGGGGGCCGGCCGCGGTGTCCTCGACCTCGACTCCCATTGTCTCCAGGGTGTCCCGGATGGAGCCCGCCGAAGCATAATCGCCGCGTGCCCGCGCCGCCTCCTGCTGCCGCAGCGCCAAGCCGACTAGCCCGTCAATGACGCCGTGCAGCCGACCGGTGGAGTCCGGGGTTGCCCAGTGCGGGTTCAGCGGGTCGAGGCCGAGCGCCGCGAGCATGGTCCGCACCTGAGCCAGGGAGGCGGCGACCGCGTCCCGGTCGCCCGACTTAATAGCGTAGTTGCCATCGTGGACTGTCGCGTGCACCGCCATCAGCGCCCGGGGGACGTCAAGGTCGTCGTCCATCGCGGCGGCGAACGAAATCGGGACAGATCCCGGCAGGGCCAAGGGGGTGACAGGGGGACTCAAGGGATGGTCTGTCCCCAGCCCGGCAAGCGGGAGGCCCCGGGGATACTCCGTCGGGCGGTTTGTGCCGGCTCCCCCGAGGAGGGGGGTGGCAGGGGGATCTTCCCCCCTTCGCCGGGGGGTCGACAGGGAGGTCGCCCCCCCGGGGATAAACCGCTCCGCGCGAGCGACGAAGCGCTCGATCCGCTGGTAAGCGGCGGCCGCTTCCTCCAGGCGCGGCCCGGAGCACTCGATAGCGGTCCGGTAGTGAGGCTGGGCCAGGAAGTACCGCACTTCCACGGCCCGCGCGCGGTCAGCGGCGGCGCTCATGGACCCGGCGACTGGCGCCGGGCCCACGGGCAGGCAGTATCGTCCCTGACCGGGGCGGATGAGGTCGGCGCTCTCGGCATGGATATCGAAGACCGGCCCGAAGCACGAGATCATCTCGGGTACCTGGCTGACCGTACGGGGATCAACGTCTGGCGGCCGGCACGCGAGTGCAGCGGCGCCTTGCGTGTCGTGCCGCCGGGCCCGCTCGGCCAGCACCCACCATGGGGTTCCCGCGGACTCGGCGGCGACGCGGACCGCCTTGTCGAGGTCGGTGACGTTCCGGCAGTAAGTCACGCGCTGACCGGACGCCTCCAGCCAGCGGATCACGATATCGACGCAGACGGCCAAGCGCAGCTGCCCCATGCCGGGCAGGCCGGGGGCGGTCGTGCCCCGCACGTACAGCGAAACGCGCCCGGGATGGAGGGGCTGGAATTGGCGGACTTCCCGGGCGGCGCAGTCGTGCAGGTGAAGCGTCATCGAGACAAGCGTACGGGAGCCGGTCTCGATAATCCGGCCAATGGGCGGCACATGGTACCGCGACACGCGCCCGCCCATGCCGATATCGTTCCATTCCGGCATGAACCTCCGATAGCGTGACAGGGTAATGAACGTCCATTTCCCGGTCCGGCGGTCTCGGTGGCCTGGCCGTCTCGTGCAACTAGCGATCATCGTCGTCGTGGCAGCGGTGGCCGCTGCGACGTTCATGCTGTCCTACGCGGGGGTACACGCGGTCGCCTTGCAGGCCGGCGTCCCGCGCGACCTCGCCCGGTACTACCCGGGCATCCTCGACGCGGTGCTCGTCATCGCCTGCGCGGCGGCGCCGGTCCTGCGGGATGCCCGCTGGTGGAGCCGCTGCTATGCCTGGCTGGCGATCCTCGTCGTGGTGGTGGTCATCGGCGGAATCGACGCCGTGCACGCCATGAACGTGGCCCTGCCGCACCGGGCGGCAGCGGGGGTCGCGGCCGTCTTGCCATGGGCGCTCCTGCTGCTGGCGTTCAGCTTGTGGCTGACCATCTTGCGGCACCTGCGGGCGCAGCATCTCGTGCGCGAGCCCGAGGTGGCTGACGTCGCCGAGGCGCCAGTGGCCCGTAGGGCACTGGAGGCGGCCGCGCCGCCCGTGGCGCTCGCCGCTGACGGCGATGGCGATGGCGATGGCCTTACGGTCGAGGAGCCTGTAGCCGCTGAGGCGGACGCGGCTGATGAGGCCGGGGACGGGCAGGCTCAGGAAACGGAGCAGGAAGGCGAGGCTGCCACGGAAGCCGTCCCGCGGGCGGATGCCGATGCCGAGCCGGGCAGCCCAGATGAGGAAGCGCTGGACGAGGCCACGGCTGCGGAGCCGCCCGGAGAGTCAGACGACAGGCGAGAGGCGGTCACGGAAATCCCGGCGGTCACCTACGCGACGGGACCGCGCCTGCGCCGGGTCCGGTCGCTGCCCGCACCACCAGTGGGCGACGAGTAGCAAGAGAAATCCCCGCAGGTCCACGACGGCCGACCTGCGGAGATTTCTTTGCTAATTGCGGGACTTTCAGGCGTATTGCCCGCCTTGCGGGATTTAGGGTAATTGGATAAATCGCTAACGGTAGCCGCCTTGAGCGAGGCGGAGAATTCCCGCCATCGACTCGCCCGGAAGTCCAGCACCGCACCACCACGATCCATCGTGTCCCGCACGAGGACGCGGCCGACCCCGTCGGCCGCGGCCTCCACGCAGTTCCCGCCCTGCGAACCTGAGTACGAGGACTTGACCCAGGCCAGCTTGCCATCAATCACGGATTTCGCTCCTTATCTGGCGTATCAACTCTCGGGATTCACGTGCCGAGAGCGCGGATGCGCGGATCAGGCTGATCACGGTCATGAGGTTAGCCACCTCCGCGCGCCCTTCGATGATCCGCCCGCCGCCGTAGCATTCCGTGTAACACACGCTCGGACCGTCGGTGAACTCATACAGGGATATCGGGCCGTCCGCTCCGGCGTGGTTATCGGCCGTGAACGGAAGAACCTGCAGGACTGCACCCGGCGCGCCTGAGACTTCAAGCAACTTGTCCAGTTGCGCCGCCATGACCGTGCGCCCACCCGTGACATGGCGCACGACACTTTCGTCCAATACGTACCACAGCAACGGCGGTTTCTCACGGTTTACCACTTCTTGCCTCTCGACCCGGGCCGCGACGAGCCGGTCGAGTTCCTCGCCGCTGTCCATCGGACGTCCGGACCGGATCAGCGCCCGGGCATAGTCCTCCGTCTGGAGCAGCCCCGGGACCGCGCCAAGCTCCCAGCCGTGGATCCGGAGCGCCTCTCGCTCAAACGGGATGACCGGGGCGAAGAATGCCGGGTAGGCCTCCCTCGCCACCAGTCCCTGGAGCGTGGTGAACGTCCCTGGCGTGCCGAACAGCTCGTCGCAGCGAGTGGCGAAGTCCGCCGTCGGCGCCTTGTCCATCGTCTCGATCCCGCTGATCAGGGAGGCCGAGTAGCCGAGTTTCGCGCCCATCTCGACCTGCGTCCAGCCAAGATGCTGCCGCCAGGACCGCAACTGCCCGGCGAACGCGGCGAGCGCGCTGGCTTTCATTTCAGACACAGCGGACTGCACCGTACTGACCCCCCAATTTCACTACGGGAAGTGATACTGCACTCACCCTCAGTGCAGCGTGTCCTGGCAACAAAGATAGTGCGGACCTGGCATCGTTGACATGCGAAACCCCTCAAGGCTCTGAACTCGACACATAGGAGCACGCCGGACGGGGGCCGAGACCGTGATCATGTACCTCTGGACAGTGCCCGCAAGCACAGGACCCGCCAGCACCCGGCCACGCAACCCTGGACCCGCCAACGCCGTGCCGGGCAACGACGGGGGTACCGTCCGAAGGGCCAGCGGGGTGACCGACAGCGCCAGCAACGCGCGTCAGGCCGCAGAGGCGCTACTGCGGAACGGACAGGCCGCGTCGGCGTACATCGAGTGCGCCTACACCGCGATGGCCACCCGCACCCTCAGCCTGTGTTACGTGCGCACCGGATCGGGCTGGTCGGGGCAACTTGGCCAGGCAGGCCAGGTGGTGTGGACCCCGTTCAGCGCGCGGTGCTCACCGGGGCAGCCGGGGACACCAGGGCCGTCGCCATCGCAGCGATACCCTCGCCCCGCCCGGTAAGGCCAAGCCCGTCCGTGGTGGTGGCCGACAGGCTCACCGGCGCGCCGGAAAGCGCCTGGGACAGCGCCGCGATCGCCTCGGCGCGGCGCGGGCCGAGGCGAGGGCGGTTGCCGATCACGCAGACGGATACGTTCCCGATGGCGAAACCCGCCTCGGCCACCAGTCGGGCGGTCTCGCCAAGCAGGACGACACCGGAAGCACCCGCCCACTCCGGCCGCGCCGTGCCGAAATGAACGCCGAGGTCACCGAGCCCGGCCGCCGACAGCAGCGCGTCGCAGGCCGCGTGCGCGGCCACGTCGCCGTCGGAATGACCGGCCAGGCCCATCTCGCCGGGCCAGAACAGCCCGGCCAGGTGCAGCGGACGCCCCTCCCGCAACGGATGAACGTCAACCCCAATCCCAGTGCGCGGCATGCTTTCCAAGGTCACGCGCCGCAGCATATCGGCGAGCGGGATGGCATGGGCTCACGGGGAAGTCCGAGCTTCGGCGGAATGCCCCGAGGGGCATTTCGCAGGTTAGCTGGCCAGGACTTCGTCGAGGAGGGCCTCGGCCTTGTCCTCGTTGGTCTTCTCGGCAAGCGCCAGCTCGCTGACCAGTATCTGTCGCGCCTTGGCCAGCATGCGCTTCTCGCCGGCGGACAGGCCGCGCTCCTTGTCCCTGCGCCACAGGTCCCGGACAACCTCAGCGACCTTGTTAACGTCGCCTGAGGCTAGCTTCTCCAGGTTGGCCTTGTACCGACGCGACCAGTTGGTGGGCTCCTCGGTGTGCGGAGCGCGTAGCACTTCGAACACCCGCTCCAGACCCTCGGCGCCGACTACGTCCCGCACACCGACGAGCTCCGCATTGTCCGCAGGCACCCGTACGGTCAGGTCACCCTTGTCGACCTTCAGGACCAGATAGGTCTTCTCCTCGCCCTTGATGATGCGAGACTCAACGGCTTCGATGCGAGCAGCCCCATGGTGGGGGTATACGACGGTATCGCCGACCTTAAAAGACATCTGGCAAGTACCCCTTCCGCTGAAGGCCATCTTACCACGTCCTGCACCGTCGATAAACGGCCCCAGACCGCGATTACGCAGGTCAACGGGCCAATTTCGAGCATACGCAAGCGTACTTTCAGGCCTGGTGTCCGCTAGACTCGCCCGTCCCGGCTAGTCGCGCGCCTGATGAGGTACCGAAGCGAGCTGGGACGACTGGCGTCACTGTCCGTCGCCGCTGACGTATCCAGTCTACTCCGCTCAGCGCTCCTCGTCGTCGCGATCTCGCGTCATACTGGGAAGCAGGGAGGGAGGAGGAAGTCCCGTGAGCTTCGCCAGCGAGCCGGGGCGGGACGACAATGGCCTGCCGCCGGTCAACATCGAGATCCCGGATGACGCCCGGGAGCTCGCCAGGGACGTGCTGGCCTACCATCGCGAGCAGCGCGCGAAACGACGGCGCGAGCGACTGGTGCGGATGCTCGGGCCGCTGGCGCGGCTGGGCTTCGTCCGGAACGGGACCATATTCCCGGTGATCGCCACTTGTGTAGCCATGTCAATGCTGGCCGGCGCGATGCTCTCGGTGATCACGATCAGCCCCGCGTCGGCGCCGACGATCGACCGGTCACCGCTGGCCACCGCGAGCGGGAGCGCCGCCGCCACCCTCCCGGAGGACCTGGTGCGGATCAACGGGGGGCTGGTCTCGGCTCGCACCCTGACCAGGTCGGTCCTGGTGCTCATCCCGACGGGCTGCCCGGTCCCCCCGGGAAGCCATTGCGGCGCCGTCCTGGCGGGCCTGGCGCGGCAGGCGCACGCCTCGAGCGTGGGCGTCTACTTCGTCTACTACGCGGGCAAGGCTGAGGGCCTTGCCGACCTGGCGACGCTGACGCCGCGCTACGGGGACGGCGTCGCCAAGACCGCGTACGACGTCAGCGGCCTGCTATTCTCCGACTTCCAGCCTTTCGTGGTGACCGCGCTCCTGGTGCACGGCGACGCCCTGGTCGACGTGCGGCACTCGTTCGGGCCGGGGTTCGACCTGACCCCCGACCTGCGCTCCCTCAGCGCCACCCATTAGCATTTCTACGCGCTGTAGGAAGTGCTATCGAGGAGGCAACGCCCGTGATCCGCCGCAGCCCCGGCAAGACCCTTGCGCGCCGCATGCTCATCGCCGCCGTCGTCCTGCTGGTTCCGGCGCTCACCGGGTGCGAGGCAGGGCTGAACGCCCCGACGCTTGAGTTTCACCAGGCTGCGACGGGCGCGTACGGCAGCGTGGGCGACATCTCTATCAGCAACGCCTTCGTGCTCGGCCCGGAATCCGGAGGCACCCTCCCGGCCGGCGGTTCGGCGAGCTTCTTCGTCGGCTTGTACAACGGCGGGCAAAGGGACGACACGCTGCTGAGCGTGTCCGCGCCCACCGCGGCGAAGACCGCGACGATCGAAGGTGGCACGGTGAGCCTGCCGGTCGACGCGAGCGCCAACCTGACCGGCCCGGAGCCGAAGGTCGTCTTGTCCGGGCTGACCAGGTCGCTGGCCGGCGGCCAGGCCATCCGGGTCACCTTGGACTTCCAGCACGCGGGCGCGGTGTCGCTGGACGTCCCGGTCATGCCGCACTCTTACGAGTACACGGAGTACTCGACGGCGCCGGGACCGACGCCGGTCGCGACCCCCGCCACGACGACGCCGGCGGCCACCGGGTCGGCCCCGTCTCCCAACGCGACCGGCCCCGGGGCCAAGACATCGCCGACGGCGACCGCGACGGGCGGCACCCCCACGCCGACGCCGTAATGACGAACGGGAAGCGCGGGGGCCGTTGCGAGAGTCAGCCAACGGACTCGAACTTGTAGCCCAGCCCTCGGACCGTCACGATGTGCCGGGGCTTGGCGGGGTCGCTCTCGATCTTGGCCCGGAGCCGCTTGACGTGCACGTCCAGGGTCTTGGTGTCCCCAACGTAGTCCGCGCCCCACACCCGGTCGATGAGCTGCATGCGGGTGAGCACGCGGTCGGCGTTACGGAGCAGGACCTGGAGCAGTTCGAACTCCTTGAGCGGGAGTTGCACCGGCTCGCCGCGCACGCTGACGACGTGCCGTTCCACGTCCATCCGGACGGGCCCGGCCTCCATGGTCGACTCCGCGACCTCCTCGACATCGCCGCGGCGGCGCAGCACGGCGCGCATCCGGGCGACGAGCTCGCGGGAGGAGAACGGCTTGGTGACGTAGTCGTCGGCGCCGAGCTCCAGGCCCACCACCTTGTCGATCTCGCTGTCCTTGGCGGTGAGCATGATCACCGGGACGCTGGAGCGCTCGCGCAGCGACCGGCAGACCTCGCTGCCCGGCAGGCCGGGGAGCATCAAGTCGAGCAGAACGAGGTCGGCGCCGGTCCGGTCGAAGGTCTCCAGCGCGTCCGGACCGGTCGCGCAGACGGCCACCTCGAAGCCTTCCTTGCGGAGCATGTACGAGATCGCGTCGCTGAACGACTCCTCGTCCTCGACCACGAGCACGCGTGTCACTGAACTGCCTCCTGACGCAGTGGAACCCACAGGGTGAAGGTGGAGCCCTGGCCCTCTGCGCTTCGCACGATGACCCGGCCGCCGTGGGCGGCCATGACGTGCTTCACGATGGCGAGGCCGAGCCCGGTGCCTCCAGTGGCCCGCGAGCGGGCCGGGTCTACCCGGTAGAACCGTTCGAAGATCCGCTCCAGGTCCCGTTCCGGGATCCCGATGCCCTGGTCGGTGACGCTGATCTCAACGCCGCCGTCTCCAGGGGTCGCCACGTTGACCACGACCTTGGTGCGCTCCGGGCTGTAGACGACCGCGTTCTCCAGCAGGTTGCGCAAGGCGGTGACGAGCAGGTCCTCCGCACCGAGGACCGCCGCGCCGCGAATGCCCGCGGACGTGAGCGTGATCCCGCGCGCGTTGGCCTTCATCCGGCACCGGTCGAGTGCCTCGGCGACCACCGCGTCGACCTCTACCGGCCGGGGGTCGGGGATCGGCTCGGCGGCCTGGATCCGGTTGAGCGTGATCAGGTCCTGGACCAGGAAGGTGAGCCTGGCCGCCTCCTGGCGCATCCGCCCGGCGAACCGCCGGACCGCCTCGGCGTCATCGGCCGCGTCCTCGATCGTCTCGGCCAGCAGCGCCAGCGCGCCGACCGGGGTCTTCAACTCGTGGCTGACGTTGGCGACGAAGTCGCGGCGTACTTCCTCCACGCGCCGGGACTCGGTCTGGTCCTCGGCGAGCACCAGCACCAGGCCGCCGCCACCGACGGCGCCCGACAACGGCGCCACGCGCACCGCGAAGCTCGTGGTGCGCCCGCCGAAGCGGGGGACCGGGACCTCGATCTCGGTCTCGCGGATCTCTCCGTCCCGGCGGACCTGACGGGCAAGCGCGAGCAACTCGCTGACCATGAGCCGCTCGCCCTTGACGATGCCGAAGGCCCGGGCGGCGGCGCTGGCGCGCAGCACGCGGTCGGCGCTGTCGAGGACGACGGCCGAGGAAGACAACACGGCGAGCACGGACGCGATGCCGGGGGGCAGCTTCGCGGGCCGCTGCGAGCCCCGCACCCGGGTGCCGCGCGGCTGGCGCGCACCTCCGCCGACCTTGGTTCTTACAGCCACGGTATCCCTTTACCGCGTGACCAACGCCGTGACCTGTCCATACTCACGTATCTGATGGTATGCGGAGGCGCCTATCCGGCCACAATCCGGCGGTTGCGGGAAACTTCACACGTTCCACAATGTTCACTCAGTTGTCCCCAAGCTGGCATCTAGGATTCATGCGATATTTGCCCACCGTCCGCCGGCCGTTTACCCGTGTCTGCGGCTTACCGGCCCTGGTTCTTCACCGCTTCGGCGGCGGCGACCGCGGCGGCGGGGTCCAGGTAGCGGCCCGGGGCGGCGGGCCGGACGGAGGCGTCGAGCTCGTAAAGCAGGGGGATTCCGGTCGGGATGTTCAACTCGGCGATCGCGGCGTCGCTAATCCCGTCCAGGTGCTTGACGAGGGCGCGCAGCGAGTTCCCGTGCGCGACTACCAGGACGGTCTTCCCGGCGACGAGATCGGGCACAATCTCGTCGTACCAGTAAGGCAGCAGTCTGGCAACCACATCGCGCAGGCATTCGGTGCGCGGCATCAGCTCCGGCGGCAGGTTCGCATACCGGGGATCGCCCACCTGGGACAACGGGTCGTCGTCGGCGATCGGCGGGGGCGGCACGTCATAGGACCGCCGCCAGATCATGAACTGCTCATCGCCGAATTCCTCGCGGGTCTGCGCCTTGTCCTTGCCCTGCAGCGCGCCATAGTGGCGCTCGTTCAGCCGCCAGCTCCGGCGCACCGGCAACCAACTGAATCCGGCTGACTCCAGGGCGTAGTTAGCGGTCTGGATGGCCCGGGTAAGTACCGATGTATGCACCACGTCGGGGCGCAGTCCCGCGTCAAGGAGCATCCGGCCGCCGGCCGAGGCTTCCTGGATGCCCTTGGCCGCGAGGCTCACGTCCACCCATCCGGTGAACAAGCCCTTGGCATTCCAGTCGCTCTCGCCATGGCGCAACAACACGAGGTTTCCCATGCGAGCCAGGGTATCGGCCCGTCTGCAGGCTGACTGGGCCGGATGGGCCCCCGGGAACATGAACCGGAAAGGCGCGGTTGGTTACGTCTGTGTCGACTCTCTCCCGCCATGGCCAGGAACGTCACGCTATGCGGCGAAATCGTCTGCGGCGCATAGCGACGCTGAGCGTGCATACCTCCCCGCTCGACCAGCCGGGGACTGGTGACGCCGGCGGCCTCAACGTCTACGTCGTCGAGGTGGCCAAGCGGCTGGCGGAGCTGGGAACCGAGGTGGACGTCTTCACGCGAGCGGTCTGCCGGGACACCCCGCCGCTGGCCGAGCTGGCGCCCGGGGTGACCGTGCGAAGCGTGGTGGCCGGCCCCTTCGAGGAGCTGGACAAGACCGACCTGAACGGGCAGGTTTGCCCGTTCACGCTGGAGGTCCTGCGGGCCGAAGCCGAAGCCGAGCCGGGGCGGTATGACCTGATCCACGCGCATTACTGGCTGTCGGGCAAGGTCGGCGCGGCGGCCAAGGAGCGCTGGGGCGTCCCGCTCGTTCAGTCGATGCACACCCTGGGCAAGGTGAAGAACGCCGCGCTCGCCTACGGCGACGCGGCGGAGCCGGAGCTGCGCATCCGCGGGGAGCACGAGGTGGTGGCGGCGGCCGACCGGCTGGTCGCCAACACGGCCCAGGAGGCGAGCCAGCTGATCGAGCTGTACGGCGCCGACCCGGCCCGGGTGCGAACGGTCAGCCCAGGAGCCGACCTAAGCGTCTTTCGGCCCGGCGACGGCCCGGACGGCAAGCGGCAGGCGCGGCGGCGCCTCGGCCTTGACCCGGACGCGATCATCTTGCTGTTCGCCGGGCGGGTCCAGCCGCTGAAGGGGCCGGACGTCATGCTCAAGGCGGCGGCACGGCTGGTCGAGGGCGACCCGGCGCTGCGGGCCAGGCTGCGCGTGGTCCTGGTCGGTGGCCCGAGCGGCAAGGCGTCCCGCGCCGACCCGGACGGGATGCGGGAGATGGCCGCGCGCCTCGGGATCGGCGACCTGCTGCAGCAGGAGCCGCCGTGCCCGCAGGCCGAGCTCGCGCTGTGGTACCGGGCGGCGACGCTGGTGCTCACCCCTTCTCATTCGGAGTCGTTCGGGCTGGTGGCGCTGGAGGCGCAGGCGTGCGGAACGCCAGTGGTGGCGGCGAGCGTCGGTGGCCTGCGCACCGCGGTGCGCGACGGCTACTCCGGCGTGCTCGTGAACGGCCATGACCCGGCGGTCTGGGCGCGCGCGCTGCGCCAGCTGGTGACCGCGCCCCGGCGGCTGGCGGCGCTGTCGGAAGGCGCGTGGCGACACGCGTCCGCTTTCGGCTGGTCCGCTACAGTAGAAGGGCTGGCGTCGGTGTATACCGGTGCATTGGAAGAGGTCGCCGCCCGGGTCGGGGCGTGAGGGCACAAGTCGGGGCATAAGGGCAGAAAACATGGGGCCTGGGGAGGCGATAGCGTCGGTGCTGGACGGTCTTGGCCTGCCCTATGAGCGGCCGGAACCGGACAGCTTCCTGGTCAAGCTGGCCGGGACTCATAAGCTCGCCACCATGACCTGGCTGGTCGCCGGCCAGCACAGCCTGCAGGTGGAGGCGTTCTTCTGCCGCCAGCCAGATGAGAACCACGCGGAGTTCTACCGGTTCTTGCTGACCAGGAACGCCCGGATGTACGGCGTCCACTTCGCGCTGGACAAGGTCGGGGATGTCTACCTGACCGGGCGGCTGCCACTGGCCGCCACGGGTGAGGACGAGATTGACCGGCTGCTCGGCTGCGTCCTCACCTATTCGGACGAGACGTTCGACGAGGCGCTGAAGCTCGGCTTCGGGACCGCGATCCGGCGTGAGTGGGCCTGGCGGGAAAAGCGCGGAGAGAGCCTGGCCAACCTGATGCCGTTCAAGTCGCTGATCGATGAGGGGGACGCCTCATGAGCGTCACTCCTCACGTGAGCGTCGACAACCTCCTATGCGTGATCTTCGCGCTGCTCACCGCCGGGAGTAACGCCGGCGCGGCGGTCTTGCAGCGCAAGGCGGCCGCCAAGGTCCCGCCGGAAAACGCCATGCACGTCTCGCTGGTGAAGGACCTCATCCGGCGGCGGGTGTGGCTGGCCGGGATCGCCCTGGTGGCGGTGGCGGCGGTGTGCCAGGCGGCCGCCCTGGCGTTCGGCCCGATCGCGCTGGTGCAGCCGATCTTCATCATCGAGCTCCCGCTGACGCTGCTGCTGGCGATGCTGGCCAACCGGCACTCGCCGCGGCTGCTGCCCTGGAAGGCCATAGCGCTGACCACGATCGGCCTCGGCGGCGGGCTAGCCGCCGCCGCGCCCAGCGGTGCCACCGAGACCGCGCCGGACACGATCTGGGTGATAACGCTCATCGTCACCGCGGGGTTCGAGTTGATGCTGATCACGGCGGCGCTGGCCCGCCGCGGCGAGCCACGGGCGGCGCTGCTCGGCCTGGCCGCCGCCTGCGGGTACGCGCTCACCGCGGCCACCTTGAAGAACGCGATGGCCGACCTCAACAGTGGCGGCGCCGTGACCATGTTCACCAACTGGCACATCTACGCGACCGCTGTCTTCGGGGTGGGCGCGCTGTTCCTGCTGCAGAACGCGCTGCAGGCAGGCAGCCTAGTCGCCTCGCAACCCATGCTCACCGTGGGCGACGCCCTGATCAGCATCAGCTACGGGGTCACCTTGTTCAGCGAGGAACTGCGGACCGGATGGTGGCTGGTGCCGCAGATCGTGGCGCTCGCCATGATCATCATGGGATGCATCCAGATCGCAAAATCCCCGCTCGCCTCGGAGGCATCTCCACTGGTTTCGGAGGCCGTCGCCCCGGTACAGTTAGGCCGTGAACAGGCTGGGCGATCTCGAGCGGGCCATAATGGAAGTACTCTGGCGGACAGACTCAGCGCTGACGGTCAGAGAGGTCAGCAACGGGCTTCCCCAGAGCCTGGCCCACACCACCGTCATGACGGTGCTTGACAGGCTGGCCAAGAAGGGGTTCGCGCGCAGGGAACGGGATGGCCGCGCATGGCGGTACCGCCCCGCCGCGACTCGCGAGGCGTATGTGGCGGAACTAATGCTTACTGCCCTCGATCAGACGGGCGACCGGGATGCGGCGCTGGCGCGGTTCGCACAGAGCGTCACCGGCGCCGAGGCGGAGGTGCTGCGTGACGCCCTCGCGCGGATCGAGGCCGAAGGAGATATCGGGATCGGATTATGGGGGAACTGGCCGACGCGACACTGCTCGCCGCGGTCGCCGTGGGAAGCGTGCGGGGAGCGAGCGCGCTACTGTGCGCCTCCTGGCCGCGCAGGTCTCCGGCGGCCGCGATTTTGCTGTGGCAGGCGCTGGGCCTGGCCGGCGGGCTCGCCGCCATCGGCGCGTTCTTCG
Organism: Streptosporangiaceae bacterium; assembly: GCA_025934375.1. GTDB lineage: Bacteria > Actinomycetota > Actinomycetes > Streptosporangiales > Streptosporangiaceae > Trebonia. The sequence continues at coordinate 18,871 of JAICYD010000126.1, forward strand.
CTGTTGGCGTTAACACCGAGGGCACCGGGGTGGCCACCGGCCTGCTCACGGTTGCCCGGCGGATGGCCAACGGCCAGTTGGCCAGCGTGGGGCAGCCACCCCTGATCACCCTCGTGCAGATCACTTGCCTGGCGGCGGGCATTACCTTGCTGGCGATCTTGTGGTGGGTGCTGATCATGGCGTTCGCGGCGGTGCTGCACGCCCGGCGGCGGCAGCGCGAACTGCTGGCCCTGCTTGCCCATGGCGACCCCAAGGCGCCCGGCGCCCTCGTGGTGGACCATCCCGCCGCGGCGGCCTACTGCCTGCCGGGGATCCGCTCGAAGATCGTTGTCAGCGTGGGCACGCTGGACCTGCTCGCCCCGGCCGAACTGGCCGCCGTGCTCGCGCACGAGCGCGCCCACCTGCGCGCCCGGCACGACCTCGTGCTCATCCCGTTCACCTCACTGCGCCGGGCCCTGCCCCGGTCCCGGATGGTCGCCCAGGCGCACCGCACCGTCGCCCTCCTCGTGGAGATGATGGCTGACGATCACGCGCTGCGGGCGCTGCGGGTCTTGGGGGCGCTGCCCGCGCGGGAGCTTCTCCCGGCGCGGGAACTGGCCAAGGCGCTGCTGCGCTTCGGGGCGGCCGGGACCAGCTACGCCCCCGAGGGCGCGCTGGCGGTTGTCAGCCCGGCCGCCGAGGGAGAGATCACCGCCCGGGTCAGCCGGCTGCTGGAGCCTCCGCCGCCGCTATCGCGCGCGGCGCAGGCGGGCGTCGTGCTGGCTTCCGCCGCCCTCGTGGCGGGGGTGCTGGTCCTGCTCGTCGTACCCTGACGGCCGTCATCCCCTGGCCGGCGATGGCCAGGGGCGGTTTACCAGGGTCCGTAAGGACCGCCGCTGCTGCCCCTGCCCTTGCGGAACTCCTTGACCTTGGGGCGGACGTCCACGAGGTAGATCGACGCCGCGACGAAGGCAGCCACCGACAAGAACCCGATCGCGCCACCGTAGGCGGCGGCGTACAAGCCGATGGCGACAGCCACCCCGAGGATGATCAGCCAGATCGGCTTGGTCTGCTTACCCGCCGCCGGGAACGCCTGCGTGGGCCGGGTGATCGCGTCGATGAAGGCCCAGGCCTCGACGACGAACGCCGCCAGGGCCAGGGCTACGAAGAAATATGTCAGCGGGGCGTAGGCCCCGTTACCCATTATTCCGACCACGAGGTCAACCTACCTGTTCTCAGGAGGGATCGGCGCTGCCGCCGGACTCGGAATCGCCGTCGGGCTCGGCCGGCGGCGGGTTGCGGGTCACCGAGATCACCTCGGCGGTGGTCGCCGACGGCTGCGCCTCCCGGCGGAACGACTCGTAGATCTCGACCAGCACCTGCTTTTGCCGCTCGGTCAGGTGCGGGTCGGTCAGCACCGCGGCCCGCACTCCGGAGTCGGCCGGGCGATCCTCGAGGATCCCCGCCTGCACGTACAGTGCCTCCGCGGAAATGCGCAGCCCCTTCGCTATCTGCTGCAAGATGTCGGCGCTGGGCTTGCGCAGCCCGCGCTCGATCTGGCTGAGGTAGGGGTTGGACACCCCGGCCGCCTCCGCGAGCTGGCGAACCGACTTCCCCGCCTGCTCGCGCTGCTGCCTGATGTAGTCACCGATGCCGCTCA
>JAICYD010000047.1 GCA_025934375.1 Streptosporangiaceae bacterium
GCACAAGGCCCCATCGTCCATGGGTTAGGATCACTGCCCTTCAAGCAGTGGAACGGAGTTCGAGCCTCCGTGGGGCTACTGCGCGGTCGTCTAACGGAAGGATGCCGGCCCCATAAGCCGGGTGATGACGGTTCGAGTCCGTCCCGCGCCCCCAATCTCGCGTAGTCCAATCGGCAGGACAGCGGACTGTTAATCCGCTAGGTAGAGGTTCGAATCCTCTCGCGAGAGCCCAGCTCACTATTGGCCGTGTAGCTCAACGGTAGAGCACCATCCTGTCACGGTGGCAGGTGCCGGTTCGAATCCGGTCGCGGTCGCGACCCCCTGGTCTTTCATGATTTGCCAGGGGGACCGAATCCCTGTGGTGAAGAGGAGATCATGCCAGACTACGAATCTGGCGTCGCAGGTTCGAGTCCTGCCGGGGATGCCACTTCAACGAAAGTCACAAGACTAGCCCGGTTGGCGTAATGGAAGCGTATCGCTCTTACAAAGCGAGGACGGGGGTTCGACTCCCTCACTGGGTACGGTGGTCATGGTGTAGAGGTTCGCACACCAGGCTGTGACCCTGTAGGTCCCGGTTCGATCCCGGGTGATCACCCCAAGCGTCGGTGGCAGAGTAGTAATGCAGCGGCCTGTAAACCCGTCGCCCTAGCGGTATCGGTGGTGCAAATCCATCCCGGCGCACTCACTCGCAAGTCCCATTGGCTCCAAATGCTTCCGGTAACGGAATTACAGCCGTTCGTCCGAAGAACAGCATCCTAGTTCGACTCTAGGCGGAAGCGCTCGTGTCGCGTATCTCACCGGTGTGGGGGGCAGTCCGCAAAACTGCCAATGTTCGGTTCAACCCCGAAACGCGACTCTGGCGACCCGTGGTCCAGCGGATAGGACGACACTCTCCTAAAGTGTCGGCGCGGGTTCGACTCCCGCCGGGTCGGCGCTCGCCCGGCACCGGGCCAGAACACCCGGCCAAGGCGCCCGGCTTGCATCGGAGATCGTCACAACAGGAAGCGAAACCCGAGAGGGGGGTGTAGGGAAGTGAACATGATCAGCGCGGACAAGCTCATCTTCACCATGCGGCACCGCGTGGTGACCCCGGACGTTTCCGCGGGAACGCCCACCGAAGGAAACCGCGCCGTCGTCGTCGCCCGTCAGGTGGACACGGCGCTCATGAAGGCCGGGTTCAAGTGCTCTGGCGAGCTCCTCAGCGCGCTCGGCGCGCTTCCCGAGGGCCGTGCCATCGATAAGGGCGTGGAGATCATCGGCTGGGCGCGCGAGCTGGCCGGCGACCATGTCCGGCACAACGCCTACTTCATCGACTTCCCGGCGAACGTCCCCGACACCCTTGACTTCTGGATGGAGTGCATCCGGGACGCCCTGGCCGACCCCGTGACCGCCGCGGGCACCGAGGTCGTCATGAGCTCCCGCGGTGACCTGGCCCTCAACCTGCTGTCCCTGCCGAAGTACGGCACCTACCAGCACGCGTACGCGGAGATGCTGGCCCGGCACGAGGATCTGGTCCCGGCCCTCAGCGACCGGATCACGGTGCTGCACCTGGGCGGTTCGCTCGCGGACGAGGCCGCCAGCCTCTACGGCGAACTGGCCGCGAGCACGGTGCCGCTGAACGGCCAGGCACTGGCCGCGCTGCGGTTCCTCGCGGACTACCACGGCGGTGGCACCGGCAGCATCGACGGCAGCGCCGTTGCCATCTTGGACATCGCGGTGCGGGAGAACAAGGCCGTCATCAACGCGGCCCGCGTCCGCGCTGGGATCGCGCCGGAGATCGACACGCCGACCGACGTGCTGCGCATCGCCGCCGAGCTCTCCGGCGGGGACGTCACGCTCGCGACCGCGACCCGGTTCCGGTCGCTGCCCCGCGCGCAGCGGCGCGTCCTGCTCACCGCGCTGGACACCGTCATCAGCAACGCCCCGGGCAAGCTGGCCGACGTGAACCGGCATCCCGAGCAGTGGAAGCGGCTCGGGGAGCGACTGCACCCGCATGAGCAGCCTCAGCCAGGGGCGGCGGATGTCTTCGCGGTCGCCCGTGGCCAGAAGGCGGCGCCCTCGCTGGCCTCCCGCGTGGAGGCGGCGTTCGGCGACGGCGACGTCGCCCGGGCGGTCCAGACCCTGGCCGTCGCGCCCGGCATGCTGTGGCGGGCCGCCGACCGGGTCCTGCGCGCCAGCGCCACCAGCGCCGGCCTGGACCAGGTCCTGGAGTCCTTCACGGCAACGGCTCCCCACGTCTCCGGACGAGTCCTGCTTTCGGTGCGCGAGCACCTGCAGAACCGGGCCACCATCCGGCCGGCCACGGGCAGCCGCGTCTTCGTCAACCGGGCCGGGCGCTGGTTCGTCACCAGCGAAACCCGCCCGAAGCTCGATGCCGGGGTGGTAGCGCGGATGCTCGACCTGATCGACGCCGAGATCGAGCGCAGGCTGCCAGATCCTGGCCGCCTCGTGGTCGACCCGGCGATCGAGCCGGTGGCGCTCCCGCTGTCCGGCAAGTCCGCCCCCGAGGGGCTGCGGGTGTTCCCGCGCGGGTCGGTCACGCCGGTTGAGGGGGAGGTGCTTCGCTTCTTCGTCTACTGGCGGCAGCGCGCGCAGCGCACCGACTTCGACCTGTCGGCGATCATCACCGGCGAGGAGCTCGACGGCGAGGTGTGGCTCAGCTACACCAACCTGACCAACTTCGCCGGCGAGCACTCCGGGGACATCACCTCCGCGGCCGACGGGGCCAGCGAGTTCATCAACCTGGACCTCGGCAAGCTGGGGCGTCGCTGCGTCATCCCGCAGGTTTACGTGTACGCCGGCGAGGGCTTCGCCCAGGTGGCGGAGAACTTCTTCGGCTTCATGACCATGGCGCGGGAGCAGAAGGGGGCTCCGTTCGAGCCTCGGACCGTGCGGTCCCGGTCGGCGCTGCACGGCGACGGTGATGTCGCGATGCCGCTCGTCTTCTACCGGGGCGAGGACGGGCGGTGGTACGCCAAGTGGCTGCACCTGTACCTGCGCGGCCGGGGCAACGTCTGGGGCGGCACCCGGGTCGAGGAGAACCGGGTCACCTCCAGGCTGCTGACCCAGTCCGTCCTTGGGCGCGACTACCTGAGGGTGGGGTACCTCATCGGCCTGCTGCGCCGCAAGGCCAGCACCGGCGACGACGTCCCCGTCACCTACATCGGCGTCGAGCGGCCAGAAGACCTGCCGCCCGACGCCACCGTGTACACGCTGGCCAACCTGGCCAGCCTTATCCCGAAGTAACCATCCCGGTGTAGCATCACCCCGCCAGCGGCGGCCATCGGCGAGCTTCCTTCTCCTGGCTCGAAACCAGGATCCCCCATGGGGATCTGCGATGTAGCCCGCCGGCTCTCCGCCGCTGGTTCACCGCCGCTGGTTCACCGGCAACCGGTGCTCACGCTATGGGGGCAAGCCGCACCCATCCCTCGTGTTGCAACGTGCCGAGATCGCTGGCCAGCAGCCCGCCCGGCGATACCGTCCACAACGTCCCGCCGATGACGAGCGAGCGCTGGATCGATCCCTGGGCGGGGCCGGGCACCTGGAGCAACCCCGCCTTCGTCAGGCTGCCGCCCGACAGCCGCAGCACCAGGTCGCCGGTTTGCGCCCCGGAGTCCAGCGGAACCACGACCAGGCTCGCGCTCGGCCAGTACAAGAACGCGTGCGGGTCGAACTCCGCGGTCGAGGACGAGCCCGCCAGCGCGTACGTCGCCAGCCGGATTGGCGCGGCGAGGTCCGTCACGTCGAACAGCGAGACCTGCATGCCGCCGACGTGGCCCATCGAATCCGCCGACTGGCCGATCCCGATGAGCTGAGAACCGGACACCGGGTGCAAGTAGGCCGAGTACCCGGTCAGCGACAGCGAGCCAACCACCCGCGGATGCACGGGATCGCTCAGGTCCACCGTGTACAGCGGATCGGTCTGCCGGAACGTGACCACGTAGCCGACCGGGCCGTTGAAGCGGACCGAGTAGATCCGCTCGCCTGACCCCAGCCCGGTGGCCTTCCCGGCCACCGGCATGGCCGGCCCGGCCAGCGACAGCGAGTACACCGCCGACGAGCTCGCCGGCGCCGACGCCCCGGCTGGCGAGGGACCGTCCGCCGCCGCCCACGACAGGCCGGTCGTCGTCGCCACCCGCAGGTAGCCGTTCCACTCCGACATCGCGTACTGGTCGACGAGATACCCCGGCACGGTGCCGCTGGCCGCGAACCTCGGTGCTCCCGTCCCCGTAGTGTCGAAACGGTAGATCTCGGTCTGCGGCCGCACCCCGGCCGGACGCGGCCGCGCCCCGGCCGCCCGTGCGGGCGCCGGGCCGGTCCACTGGTTGCCGCTCGCGATGTACAGGCTCGACGCCGTCCCGTAAACCGTGTCGCCGTCGGCCTCGATGCTGACCGGGCTTCCGCTCCCCAGCGCCGGCGACGTCAGGTCGAACGTCTCCACCGTGAGCATGCTGGTCCCCGAGTACCGGCTCGGGTGGCTCACCGCCGTGCACGGGACCGTGCCGCTGACCGTCGTCGCGCCGCTGGTCGAGGTGTAGCCGGGCAGCCAGGCGTCCGCCGCTGCCCGCCGGACTGCCGCCCGGTTCTCCGCCAGCAGCCGCGCCTGCGACGCCGACGGCGCCATGACCTGGAAGATGACCCGCGGCGCGGTCTGCGTGACGACCCGCACCACGGACCCGACCTGGCGGGCGTCCAGCACGCTGCCGTCGATCGAATAGGAAGACACCACTCGCGGTGCCCCCGACAGGTCCACCAGCAGCAGCTCCGCATGCGGGCCTCCCGCAACGGAACGTTCCGCCCCCGGAATTGCCCTGTACCCGCTGCTTAGGACCAGGGCGTGATCGCCGCTCAGCAGCAGGTTGGCCGACATCCCCGCGAACGGCATGATCACGGACCTGGCCGGGACGCCGGGTCCTGCCGGCCCGCCGCCCGGTAGCAGCAGCGTCCCCGTCACCTGCCGCGTGGCCGCGTCCACCACGGTCAGCCGGTCGCCCTCGATGACGACGATCCGGCGACCGTCGGTCTTGACCAGGTCAGGCTCGTCGACTCCGGGCACTGCCGTGTTCGTCCCGGAGTAGGCCGGCCCCGCCGCCGCTCCCACCTGGGGCGCCGCGTTTCCCTGGGAAGCCGCCGAGGCCTGCGGAGCCGTCGCGGCGCCGGAGGCCGCCTTCATGTCGGCCCCGCCGGCCATGACGTCCGACGGGCTGCCGGGCAGGCCGTAGGCGGTGACGCTCGCCGTGGTGGCGCGCCGCAAGCCGGCGACCGCGTCGGCGCAGCTGCGGTAGGCGGCCAGCCGCGCCGTCGGCGTCGCGGCGTGCGCCCGCGCTGCCGGGGGAGCGGAGGCATGAGTGGCCGGGCCGTGCGAGCCCGCGCCGGTGCAGCCAGCGGCCCCGAGGGCCGCTAGCGCTAGCAGGAGAACCAGACCGCGCTGACGAGTCATGCCCGTACAACGATGCCGTCCGTCCGTATCGTTGAAATCCCCCGGTCCCCGCGGTGACCCTGGCCACATTTCCGTTCCTGGCCGGGCAACCAAGTACCCCCGCTCAGGCGCCGGCCAGGTTCAACCCGCTGGTGCCCTACGCCGCGTTCGGGTGGCTGCCAAAGGGCTTCTCCGAGACCCTGGAGCCGCCGAGCATCTTGCTGGGCCTGGATTCGGGCACGGACCAGGTGCGGCGCGCTGCCTGGAGCCCCAGCCACCGGTCGGTGACGCTCCAGGTGACACCCAGGGGCGCCTGCCAGCGGCCGGGCACCCTCACCGGGAACTGGTGGGGGCCATCGTGCAGCCAGCCCCCCGCGGACTTTTCCCGGCGGCTCCCGCCAGTGAACGGGCGGCCCGCGCTCCGGGTCGCCGACGGCATCGCCTGGGAGTACGCGCCCGACGCGTGGGCATCGCTGACCGCCGGGACCGGCGTGACCTCATCGGGGCAGACCATCCCCGCCCTGACCCGGGCTGAGCTTTACCAGGTCGCCAGCCGCGTGGCGTTCGGGTCGCGCCAGCCCATCTACTTCCCCTTCCGCCTGGCCGGCGGGCTGCCGCCCGGCTGGCAGGCGGGGTACGTGGGCTTCCGGGTGTCGGGGACGCGGCTCGTCTTCGAGCAGGGCTTCGCGGCCGGGCCGGCTGCGCGGCCGGAGCCGGCCGACGCGCTCTCTATCGAAGCGACCACCGGCAGGCCACTGCCCCTGGCGGTCCCTTGCCACTTCACCCCCGGCAAGTCGTCGTACGTCACCAGGGACGGGGTGCGATGGATCGCCACCCCCGCCTCTGCCGACGGCGGCTCGAGTGTCTGCGTGGCCAACCCTGACCCGCGCCTGGCCCGCAACGACGTAGCCGGCCGGGTGGACGGGCTGCAGGTCTACATCGGAGCAGGCCCGTCCGGGCCGCTGGGCGATGCCCTGTCGGTGCTCGGCCGGCTGACGCTGCTCGGCCCGGACCCGGCGAACTGGACGGACCGGCCGTTCGGGGCGCCCGATTTAGGAATCTTTAACAATCAGCGGGGCATGCCCGGCCCGTGAGGGGGAAGTTTCCGTATCAAGCCCGCGTAACAGTCTCAAATCAGTGTGGTGACGCATGACCAAGCGGAAACGGATCGTCATCATTTCCGTCTCCGCAGGCATGGCCGCGCTGCTGGCCGTGGTCGCCGTCGGGGGCCTGGTGCTGCTGAAGCACTTCAACGGCAACATCCAGCAGTACAACCTCAAGGAGTCCGGGCTGCTGGGCCATCAGCCCGTCGACACCCACCCGCAGGCGGAGAACATCCTCGTCCTCGGCTCCGACACCCGCAACGGGCAGGGCAACGGATTCGGGACCGGGCTGGTCACCGACCAGTCGGACACGACGATGATCGTCCACATCCCGGCGGACCGGAAGTGGGCCGAGGTCATGTCGATCCCGCGTGACTCCTGGGTGGACATCCCGGCCTGCAAGATGGGCAACGGGCAGCTGTCGGGGCCGCACCAGTTCAAGATCAACGAGGCGTTCGCGATCGGGAACCTCTACGGCAACCACACCGCGCTCGGCGTGGCCTGCACGATCAAGACGATCGAGCAGGACACCGGGATCTACATCGATCACTTCATCGTGGTGAACTTCACCGGGTTCAAGGACATGGTCGCCGCGCTCGGCGGGGTGCCGGAGTGCAACCCGACCCCGATCGACGACCCGCTGTCTGGCCTGCACCTGACGGCCGGGCATCACCTGCTCACGCCCAAGCAGGCGCTGGGCTACGTCCGCGCCCGCTACACCCTGGGCAACGGCAGCGACCTGGAGCGCATTGGCCGCCAGCAGGCGTTCATGTCCTCGCTCATCGCCCGGGTGCAGACCAAGATGCTCGACCCGCTGGCGATCTACCGGTTCCTGGACGCCGCCACCCAGTCGCTGACCATCGACAGCCAGCTCGGCGGCATCACCGGCCTGTACAACCTCGGCCAGAGCCTGCGCGGCATCCCGAAGGAGGACATCGCCTTCTTCACCCTGCCCAACGTGCCGCTCGGCGACGGCGCCAACGTGGCGTGGGCCCAGCCCGAGGACGACGCCATCTTCAAGTCGTTCCGCGACGACGTCCCCGCCAGCGCCTCGCTGTTCGCCGCGCCCGACAACGGCACCTCGCCCCTGCTCGCCGGGGCCGCCGCTCCTCAGGACCCGACCGGCTTCCCGGGCATCGGGGCCACCCCGAGCACGCGTTCCCCGGCCAGCACGGTCAGCCCCACAGCGTCCGCCAGCCGCACAGGGCCCGCCAGCCCGAGCGCCAGCGCGCCCGTGACGCAGGTCACCAGCACCTCCGCCTCGTCCGGCCCGCCCAGCCAGGGACCGTCGCTGCACGCTCGGACCGCCAACCAGAGCATCTGCGCCGGCTGAGCGGGTATGAGGTGCGTTATCGTGTTACCGGTTTTCAGAGAGGGCGGTGCGTTCCCGAGTGCGGTACCAGCTTTCGCGTTTCGTCGCCTGGCCGTTCCTGCAGTCGATGGGTCGCCCCAAGGTGGTCGGGCTGGAGAACATCCCCGGCGAGGGGGCGGCCATCCTGGCGTCCAACCACCTGTCGATCATCGACTCGGTGTACCTGCCGTTCGTGCTGCCCCGGCCCGTGGTGTTCCCCGCCAAGGCCGAGTACTTCCAGGCGCGGGGGCCGGTCGGCCGGATCTGGGCGGCCTACCTGCGCTCGACCAACCAGCTGGAGATCAACCGGGACGGTGCCCGCTCCGCGCAGGAGACCCTCGACGCGGCGGTGGACATCCTGCGCGCCGGGGAGCTGTTCGGGTTCTACCCGGAGGGGACTCGCTCTCCTGACGGCAAGCTGTACCGCGGGCGCTCGGGACTGGGCTACCTGGCCCTGAACTCCGGTGTCCCGGTGATCCCGGTGGCGATGCTCGGCACCCGCAAGATGATGCCGCCCGGCCGGACCTTCCTGATCCCCGCCAAGATCGAGATCCGCATCGGCCGGCCGCTGACCTTCCCCGACCTGGCCGGCGTCGCCCCCGCGAAGGCCCGCCGGGAGATAGGGGACCGGGTGATGGCCGCCATCCGCGAGCTGTCCGGCCAGGAGTACGTCCACATGTACGCCTCCGACCGCAAGGCCGAGCTCGCCGCCATCACCAAGAAGCCAAAGGATTTAGGCCCGCTGGTCTTGTAGGGCGCCTCGTGGCCGATGGACTGCGCAGCGACCGAGGTACGAGGAAGCGAAGCGAGGGAAGCAGGCCGCGCCTAAAGGGCGCCCGTTTCGGGGGTTGCAGGGGGTCGCCCCCCTAGGCCGGGGGCTCCATTGGGCTAGCACTGTGGCCCGGGCACAGGCCGAATAGCTCGACCGTGTGGTCGACCGCGGTGAAGCCGGCCTCGGCGGCGACCTTCTCGGCCCACTGCTCGACGGCGCGGCCCTCGACCTCGACGCTGCTGCCGCAGACCCGGCAGGTCAGGTGGTGATGGTGGACCGTGCTGCCGCACTGGCGGTAGAGGATCTCACCCGACGGGTCGCGGATGGTGTCCACCGCGCCGGTCTCGCTGAGCACCTGCAGATGCCGGTAGACGGTGGTCAGCCCGACAGTCTCCCCGCGGCGGCGCAACTCGGCGTGGATCTCCTGGGCGCTGCAGAAGCCGGGCAGGCTGGTCAGCGCGGAGGCCAGCGCGGAGGCCTGCTTGGTCCCGCGCACCCGCGTGCCCCGTGGCTGCTGGTCTTGCTCTTGCGTCATGCCCGTCTCACACCTGCGCGTCCGCTCACCTCTTGACGTTAGCCGGCCCGTGGCCCGCTAGCCATGAACGGCCTGGCGGACCGGCCCCGGAGCCCGCTGGAGCCTGCCGGAGGGGGCCGGCGAGTTGCCTACCGAGAATAAAAACGATTATCATTAACAGCATGTTCCCGCTCCTTCAGCTCGACGGCGTTGGCGTGCGCCTCGGCGGCCGTCAGGTCCTGAGCGACGTCAGCTTCACCGTTGGCAAGGGCGAGTTCGCCGCCATCATCGGGCCCAACGGCGCCGGCAAGACCACGCTCATCCGGGTCATCCTCGGCCTGCGGCCCACCTCGGCGGGGCGGGTGATCAAGGGCGTCAACGGAGCCGGGGCGGGTCGCGTCGGCTACGTCCCGCAGAAGATCGTCATCGACTCCGACATCCCGCTGCGCGCCTGGGACGTCGTCGCGCTCGGCCTCGACGGGCACAAGCTGGGCTTCCCGTTCCCGTCCAGGCGGCGGCGGGAGCAGGTGGAGCAGGCGCTGCAGGATGTGGGAGCCCTCGGCTACGCCGACGCGCGGGTGGGGGAGCTCTCCGGCGGCGAGCAGCAGCGGGTCCTGATCGCCCACGCGCTGGTCAGCCGTCCCCAGCTGCTGCTGCTCGATGAGCCCCTGGCCAACCTCGACCTGCGCAGCGAGCAGGAGATCGTGACGCTGCTCGGCAAGCTCGCCCGCGAGCACGAGATCGCGGTGCTGCTGTCCGCGCACGACATGAACCCGCTGCTGCCGGTCATGGACCGGATTATCTACGTCGCCAACGGCAAGGTGGCGACCGGGAGCACCGACGAGGTCGTGACCTCCGAGGGGCTGACGCGGCTGTACGGGCACCCGGTGGACGTCCTGCGCGTGCGCGGCCGGGTCGTGGTCGTGGCCGGGGACTAACGGCGGGGACTAACGGCGGGGACTAGCGGATGCTCACCAGCGGGCCGGTGCTCACGGCCTTCCTCATCGGCGCGATCGCGGCCACCACGTCCGGCGTGATCGGCGTGTTCTCGGTGCTGCGCACCCAGTCGTTCGCCGGGCACTCGCTGGCCGACATCGCGACCACCGGCGGCGCCGGCGCGTTCCTGGTCGGAGTCAACCAGTTCTGGGGGTTCCTGGTCGCCGGGCTCGCCGCCGCGACCGCGATGGAAGCCATCGGCGTGCAGCGCCGCCGCGACCGGGACATCGCCACCGGCGTGGTGCTCGGCGGCGCGCTCGGGATCGCCGCGCTGTTCTTGTACCTGGGCACGCAGCACACCTCCCGGACCGGGGCGTCGTTCTCGATCTTGTTCGGGTCCATCTTCGTGGTGGCCCCCGACACCGTGCCGGCGATCATCGCCGCCGGCGTCGTGGCCGTGGCCACGGTGGCGGTACTGTCCCGGCGGCTGCTGCTGACCGCGGTCGCCCCCGAACTGGCCCGGGCACGCGGCGTCAGCGTGCGGCTGACCGGGATCATCTTCCTGGCCGCGCTCGCCGTCGTGGTGTCGCTGTCGGCCGTGGCAATCGGCGCCGTGCTGTCCACGGCGCTGCTGGTCGGCCCGGCCGCCACCGCCTTGCGGGTCACCCGCAGCCCGGGCAAGGCGGTGCTGGTCTCCGCGGTCACCGGCCTGGCCGCCACCTGGACCGGGATCGCGCTGGCCTACGAGTCCTACTACTGGCCGCCCGCTGGCCACGGCTGGCCGGTCAGCTTCTTCGTGGTCGCCTTGGTCCTCGTCGCGTACCTGCTGTCCTATGCCCGCAAGCCCCGGCGGATGCCCCCCCGCTCCCCGCATGAGGAGGCGGCCGAATGTTCTCCAGCTTGATGTTCACCGGGCTGATGGCCAACACCTGGATCGCGGCCACCATCGTGGCCGTGATCGCCGGGATGACCGGGTTCTTCGCTGTCTTGCGCGGTGAGGCATTCGCGGCCCACGCCATCCCGAACGGCGCCTTCGCCGGCGCGGCGGGCGCCAGCCTCCTCGGCGTCAACGTGATCTGGGGGCTGGCCGTCGTCGCGATCGCCAGCGCGCTCGGGATCGGCGCGCTGGGCAGCAAGGCCCGCCACGACGTCGTCACCGCCTTGACGCTGGTGCTCATGCTCGGCCTCGGCGCGCTGTTCGTCAGCATCAGCAACCAGTACGCCCAGCAGGCCTACTCGCTGCTGTTCGGCGAGGTATTCGGCGTGAGCAGCGCCGACGTGCCGCTCATCGCCGTCCTCGGCGTCCTCGCCCTGGCCGGGATCGGCCTGGCGTTCCGGCCGCTCATGCTCACCTCGGCGATGCCCGAGGTCGCCGAGGCGCGCGGCGTCTCGGTGCGCGGCATGGAAATCTACTTCCTGGTCGTGATGGCCCTCGCCACCTCGATGACCGTCCCCGTAGTCGGCGCGCTGCTGCTGTTCAGCCTGATGATCGGCCCGGCCGCCGCCGCCCGCAGCATCACCGCCCGCCCCGGGCTCGCGCTCGCGCTGTCGGTCGCGATCGCGCTGATCACCGTGTGGCTCTCAATCGCGCTTTCCTATCAGACGAACTGGCCGCTCGGCTTCTTCGTCGGCGTCGGCGGCGCCCTGTTCTACCTCGCCGGGCTGGCCGCCCGCGGCCTCGCGGGCCTCGGCGGCGGCACCCGCCGCGTCCACCCCGCCGCCTAGTCCAGAGGAAGCACCCAGCCACTGCCGAAGTTCAGGGAAAATGGTTGGGTGCAGGTCTCGGTGCTCGGGCCGCTTGAGGTCCGTAACGACGCTGGCGAGCCGGTAGCCGTTGCTGGCGCGCGGCTGCGTGACCTGATCGCCCGGCTGGCGCTGGCCGGCGGCAGGCCCGTGAGCACCTCGGCGCTGGCCGAGGCGGTCTGGGGAGAGGAAGAGCCGCCCGCTGACCTCGCCAACGCGCTGCAGACGCTCGTCTCCCGGGCGCGGCGCGCCCTGGGCGGCGCCTCCGCTGTGGAGCAGTCCGCCGCCGGGTACCGGCTGGCGGTCACGCCCGACGACGTGGACGCGCTGCGGTTTGAGCGGCTGCTCGCGCAGGGATCGGCCTCGATGGCCGAAGCGCTGGCGCTCTGGCGCGGGCCGGCCCTGGCCGACGTCGGCGACTTCGCCGCGCCGCATGCCCAGCGCCTGGACGGGCTGCGCCTGGACGCCCTGGTCACGCAGATCGGCCATGCGATTGACACCGGCCAGGCCTGCGCGCACGTCGCCGAGCTCCAGGCGCTCGTTGCCGCGCATCCGCTGAATGAGAAGCTCACCGCCCTGCTGATGCGGGCGCTGGCCGCCGCCGGCCGGCAGGTGGAGGCGCTGGCCATGCACGAGGCGCTGCGGGCGCGGCTCGCCGATGAGCTTGGCCTCGACCCCGGGCCGCATGTGCAGGCCGCGCACCTGGAAGTGCTGCGCGGTGAGGGCCGGCCAGTGGCCGCCGCAGTGCCGGCGACCTCAGGGCCCGCGACGCCGGACCGGGGTACTCCGTCCAGCGGCCCCGGGCCGGCGGACGGAGTACCATCCCGCGCCCGGACGAACTTGCGGGTCTCGCTCACCAGCTTCATCGGCCGCGAGCATGAGGTCGCCCGGGTGGGCGCTGCCCTGGACAGCTACCGGCTCGTCACCCTGGTCGGCCCGGGCGGCGCGGGCAAGACGCGGCTAGCCACCGAGGTCGCGGCGGAAGTCGCCGGCCGCGCCCGGGATGGCGCGCCGGACGGGGTGTGGATGGCCGAGCTGGCATCGGTCACCGACGCGGCGGACGTGCCGCACGCCGTGCTCAGCTCGATCGGGCTACGCGAGTCACGGCTGATGACACCGGACTCGCCGAAGCGGATCACGGCCCGGGACGCGCAGAGCCAGCTGCTCGAGGGCCTTGCCGAAGCGAACGCCCTGCTCGTCCTGGACAACTGCGAGCACCTCATTGACGCGTGCGCGCACCTGGCCGACACCTTGCTCACGCACAGCCCGCGGCTGCGCATCGTGGCGACCAGCCGGGAGCCGCTGGGCATCACCGGGGAGTCGCTGTTCGTCGTCCCGCCGCTGGAACGGGATCCGGCCGTCCGCCTGTTCGCTGACCGTGCGGCGGCGGTCAGCCCCGGCTTCGAGCTGGACGCCGGCAGCCTGTCACTCGTCACCGACATCGTCCGGCGGCTGGACGGGCTGCCGCTGGCGATCGAGCTGGCCGCCGCCCGGCTGCGGACGCTGCCGCTGGCGGAGATCTCGCGGCGGCTCGACGACCGGTTCCGGCTGCTGACCGGGGGAAGCCGCACCGCGCTGCCCCGGCACCGCACGCTGCGCGCGGTCGTGGAGTGGAGCTGGGACCTGCTCACGCCGGCCGAGCGGCTGCTGGCCGAGCGGTTTTCCGTCTTCCCGGCCGGGGCCACGGTCGCCGCCGTCGCCGCGGTCTGCGGCTGCGATGGCCTTGATGCCGGGCAGACCGATGAGCTGCTCTCGTCTCTGGTCGACAAATCCCTCGTCCAGCTCGTGGTCGACGGGGCCCGGTTCCGGATGCTGGAGACGATCCGCGAGTTCGGGTCGGAGCGGCTCGCCGAGCGCGGCGAGATCGGCGACCTGCGCCGGCGGCACGCGACGTACTACACCGACCTGGCGGCCGAGGTCGCGCCCATCCTGCTGACCCGGGATCAGGTCACCTGGCTGCCCGTCATCACGGCCGAGCGGGACAACGTCCTCGGCGCCCTGCGCTACTGGGGCGACATCGCCGACGCCAGCCAGGCGTTCACCCTGGCGCTGTCAGCGTGCGTTCCCGCGCTGGTGCTCGGCCAGAGCGCGGAGATGACGGCCGTGCTGGAGCTGGCGTGGAACGTGCCGGGCGACGCGGACCCCGAGCTGCGCACGATCATCGACGCGATGCACACCATCATCTCGGCGGTCGGCGCGCGGGAGGCGAACGAGGTACCACCCGGCGGCGCAGAGCAGGAGGCGGCTATCGCGGAGCTGACCAGCCGGGTCTACGCGGTGAGCATCGAGCGCTACCCGCTCGCCGGGCTGCTGCGGCCCGTGGTGGCGATGTTCGCCCACGACAAGGGCAAGGTCCGCCAGTTCCTCCAGGAGGCCCAGGTCAGCGGGGATGAGTGGCTCGCCGCCGCGACCTGGATGATAACCGCGGCCTTCGCCGAAAACGAAGGCGACATCCCGGGGATGCGCGCCGCCGGGGCCGAGGCGCTGGCCCGGTTCCGGGCGCTGGGCGAGCGCTGGGGGCTGGCGAGCGCGCTGCGAATCGACGGCGAGCTGCGGATACTCGACGGCGACCTGGACGGCGCCGTCGCCAGGTTCGCCGAGGCGGGCGCGGCGCTGCGCGAGATCGGCTCGCGTGACGACGAGTCGCACATGGCAATGCGACTAGCCGGCATCGCCATCCGCCGCGGCGACTATGACACCGCTCGCGAGCTGTACCGGACCATCTGGAAGCAGGCGGAGGGCGAAGGGTCCCCCTTGGAGCAGGCCATGGCCGCCACCTGGACCGGCATGTTCGACATGCTGATGGGGAACGTCGACCGGGCCCGGGAGATGTACGCGACCGCTAGTCACCTGTACGCGATGGCCAGCGCCATGAACGCGGTCCGCCACCACGTGCAGGCGATGATGGAGTCGCTGGGCTTGCTGGTCGCCCTCGCCGACGGGGACGTGCCGCTCGCCCGCGAGCGGGCCGTGCTCGCCTACCAGGCCGGGGTGGACAGCACCGACATGCCGCTGCTGGCCACGGCGGGCTGGGCGCTGACTGATCTCGCGCTCGCCATCGGCCAGTTCGAGCGCGCCGCGCGGATCCTCGGCGCGGCGGCCGCGGTGCGCGGGGCCGAGGATCCGGGTGATCCGACGGTCGCCCGGCTGACCGCCCGGCTGCGCGAGGCCCTCGGCGATGAGGGCTACGCCCGCGCCTACGCCGCCGGGAAAAAGCTCGACCGGGCCGAGGCAATCAAGTGCCTCGACCCGGCCGCTCTCGGGTAAGCGCCGCTACGTGCGGCGGATGTAGGCGCGCAGCGCCAGCGGGAAGAACACCACCAGCAACCCGGCGATCCACGCGAACGTCCAGCCGACCTGGGTGGCCACCGGCCCGCCGAGCATGAGCCCGCGCACCGCGCTGACCAGGTGCGAGATCGGGTTCACGTTCACGAAGGCCTGCAGCCAGCCCGGCATCGTGCTGGTTTGCACGAACGTGTTGCTGCCGAAGGACAGCGGCAGGACCAGCAGGAACATCACGCCCTGCACGGCGCCCGGGCTCCGGACAACCATCCCGACCCAGACCGACACCCACGCGAACGCCAGCGCGAAGCAGATCGCGATCCCGATCGACGCCAGCAGCGCCAGCGGGTTCGTCGCGATGCGGAAGCCCATGACGTAGCCGAAGCCGACCATGATCACGCACAGCAGCAGGTACCGGAAGAACTCGGCGAACACCGCGCCCACGAGGGGCACTGACCGGGCGATCGGCAGCGACCGGAACCGGTCGAACACGCCCTTGGCGATGTCGCTGTTCATGTTCTGCCCGATCGAGATGCTGCTCATCGCGATCGTCTGGCCGAGCAGTCCCGGCAGCAGGTACTCCAGGTACGTGTGCTGTGAGCCGTGGCCAAGCGCCCCGCCGAACACGTACACGAACAGCAGCAGGAAGATGATCGGCTGCAGCGTCACGTCGATCAGCTGCTCGGGCGTGCGGGTGATCTTGATCAGGTTGCGCTTGGCGAGGACCAGCGCGTGCCGCAGCGAGCGGAACCGCGGGCGCGCGGCGGGTCCCGGCACCGGGGCATTAGCCGTGGTCGCGGCGGTGGTCGTCAACGCGGTCATGCCGCCACCTCCTCGGGGTCGTGCGAGCGGGTGCCGGTCAGGGTGAAGAAGACCTCATCGAGGCTCGGCAGGTGCAGGGAGAACTCGTCCACGCCGATCCCGGCCGCGCGCAGCCGGGCCACCACGTCGGGGAGCACGTCATCGCCGTCAACCTGGACGGTCAGCGTGCCGCGCCCGTCCGCCGCGGGGGCGCGGCCGCCGAGGCCGTCAATCTCCGCGAGGATGCGCCGCAGGTCGTCGTGGCGGGCCGGGTCAGCCGGCCGGACCGTCAGCCGCTGCCCGCCGACCACGCGCTTGAGCCCGTGCGGGGTGTCGTGCGCGATGACCTTGCCGTGGTTGAACACGGTGATCTCGTCGGCCAGGGCGTCGGCCTCCTCCAGGTACTGCGTGGTCAGCAGCACCGTGGAGCCGTCGCTGATGAGGCTGCGGACCACGTCCCACATGTCCTCGCGCTTGGCCGGGTCAAGGCCGGTGGTCGGCTCGTCCAAGAAGATCACCGACGGCCGGCCGACGAGGGAGGCGGCCAGGTCCAGGCGCCGGCGCATCCCGCCGGAGTAGTTCTTCGCCATCTTGCCCGCGGCCCCGGTGAGGTCGAACCACTCCAGCAGCTCGGCCGCCCGCGCCCGCGCCTGCTTGGGGGGCAGGTCGAGCAGCTGGCCGATCATGACCAGGTTCTGCGTCCCGGTCAGGTCCTCGTCCACTGAGGCGAACTGCCCGGTCAGGCCGACGCTCTCGCGCACCTTCTCCGGCTGGCGCAAGACGTCGAACCCGTTGACCCGCGCCGTCCCGGTGTCCGGCCGCAGCAACGTGGCGAGGATCCGGATGGCGGTGGTCTTCCCCGCGCCGTTCGGGCCGAGGACCGCGTGAACGGTGCCGCGCCGCGCCGACAGGTCGACCCCGGCCAGCGCCTTCGTGTCCGCGAAGGACTTTGTGAGCCCCGTGGCTTCAATCGCTAGATCTGTCATGCTCCTAGGATTGGCGTGGCTGCTGGCAGCCCGCGCACATCCGGCTGTCACGAGAACGGCGGCGCTGGCACCGGGCTGGCGGCGCGCTGGCGGGACAGGCGCTGGTGGGACAATAGGCGCATGGTCAAGCTCCACTCCCCTGGGGGGGACGACCTCCCGTCAACCCCCCGCACGAACCGGTTGGGGACAGCGACGAGTCCTTACCTGCTCCAGCACGCGGACAACCCGGTCGACTGGTGGCCGTGGGGGGAGGAGGCGTTCGCCGAGGCGCGGCGCCGGGACGTGCCGGTCCTGGTGTCGGTCGGGTACGCGGCCTGCCACTGGTGCCACGTGATGGCGCACGAGTCCTTCGAGGACCCGGCGACCGCCGCGATCGTCAACGATAACGTTGTCGCGATCAAGGTGGACCGCGAGGAGCGGCCTGACGTCGACGCCGTCTACATGGCCGCCACCCAGGCGATGACCGGCCAGGGCGGATGGCCGATGACCGTGTTCACCACGCCCGACGGCGCGCCGTTGTACTGCGGCACCTACTTCCCGCGCGAGCCCTTCGGCCGGCTGGTCCAGGCCGTCCACCGCGCCTGGCGGGCCGACAAGCAAAAGCTCATATCCGACGCCGAACGAAACGTGACCGCCTTGGCTGAGCAAGCCTCCGCGCTCAGTGGCCTGTCCGGCGCGAACGGCGGCGGCCTGTCCGAGGCCGACCTGGCCGCGGTGACCGCGCTGGCCGTGCCGGCCCTGCAGGCCGGGTTCGACTCCGCGACCGGGGGATTCGGCCAGGCTCCCAAGTTCCCGCCGTCGATGGTGCTGGAGTTCCTGCTGCGCCACCATCAGCGGACCGGATCGCCGCAGGCGCTGAACATGGCGGTCACCACCTGCCGGGCAATGGCCTGCGGTGGCATGTACGACCAGCTCGGCGGCGGGTTCGCCCGATACAGCGTGGACGCCACCTGGACGGTGCCGCACTTCGAGAAGATGCTCTACGACAACGCGCTGCTGGCGCCGGCGTACGCGCACTGGTGGCGGATCTCCGGCTCCCCGCTGGCCCGCCGGGTCGCCGAGGAGACCTGTGACTTCATGCTCCGCGAGCTGCTGACCCCTGAGGGCGGCCTGGCCGCGTCGCTGGACGCCGACAGCGCCGACGCCTCCGGTCACAGCCACGAGGGCGCCTTCTACGTCTGGACGCCGGAGCAACTGCGCGAGGTGCTCGGGGAGGCGGACGGTGCGTTCGCCGAGCAGGCGTTCGGGGTGACCGAGCGCGGGACCTTCGAGCACGGCACGTCGGTGCTGCAGCGACGATCCCCGGCCGCGGGATTGGCCGAGGACACTGAGGACACTGAGGACACCGAGGACACTGGGGACACCGAGCGGCTTGACCGGATCCGGGGGACGCTGCTGGCCGTCCGGGATGGCCGCCCTCGCCCCGCCCGCGACGACAAGGTCGTCGCCGCCTGGAACGGCATGGCGATCGGCGCCCTCGCCGAGGCCGGCGTGTTGTTCGACCGCCCCGACTTCATCCGCGCCGCCTCCGCCATCGCCGGCCTGCTGGCGTCCTTGCACCTGCTCACCCCGGCCGGCCCCGCTTCCCCGCCTTCCGCCGGCGCCCCGCCCGCCCGCCTCGTCCGCACCTCGCGCGACGGCGTCGCCGGGACCAGCGCCGGCCTGCTCGAGGATTACGCGTGCGTCGCCGCCGGGCTGCTCACCCTGTACGGGGTGACCGGGGAGGCCCGCTGGGTGCCGCTCGCGGGCGGGCTGCTGGAGACGGTGCTGGAATCCTTCACCGACGGCGCCGGCGGTTTCTACGACGCCCCCGCCGACGGCGAGCAGCTGATCTTCCGGCCCGCTGACCCGCTCGACGGCGCGACCCCCTCAGGGGCGTTCGCCGCCGCCGACGCGCTGCTGGCTTACGCGTCGCTGACCGGGTCCGCGCGGCACCGGGACGCGGCGCTCGCGACCCTGGGCGTGCTGCCGGCCGTGGCCGGCAAGTACCCGCGGGCCTGCGGGCTTGGCCTCGCGGTGGCCGAGGCGCTGCTCGCCGGGCCGGTCGAGATCGCGATCACCGGCCCCTTCGATGACCCGCGCACCGGTGACCTGCTGCGCGCCGCTTTGCACGCCGCGCCGCCCGGGTCGGTCCTCGCCCTCGGCGACGGCACGCTGGAGTCCGCGCCGCTGCTCGCCGGGCGCCGCCTGGCAGGGGGAGCGCCGACTGCTTTTGTCTGTCGCCGGTTTTCCTGCCGCCTGCCGGTGACTACACCGGCCGACCTGCGGGAACAACTAGCCGGAGCAGGCAACAGCCGATGAACAAGCCGTATGAAAGACCCAAACAATCGATCGCGGACTGGACGAATGCCCGACTTTTGCGGCATCTTTACACATGTGCACCTGAGCGACGCCAGGCTCCGCCGAGCCGCGATAGCGATCAGGCGGCGCGCGCTGCCGGTCGGCATCGCGGCGACCGCCGCACTCGGCGTTGCGGCCGGCGTGACCATCTCAGCGTTCGCCAACCCGCCCAGCATCTCCGGGGACGGGACCTCCGCCATCAGCATCTCGGGCGACAGCGCTGACTCCGGGAACGGTGCCTCAGGGAGCATCCCCGGGGACAGCATCTCGGGCGACTCCATCTCGGGGGACTCGGCGACGGACCTCGCCGCGGTGACCGCGCTGCCGGACGTCAAGCCGATGACCGGCAAGACGTCGGTGGTCGGCTACGCGCCCGCGACCACCATGGCGATGCAGTCCAAGGCCGTGATCCCGGCGGTCACCCCCCAGCGCGCGCCCGTGGTCGCCCCTTTGAAGCAAACGCGGGTCGCGGCCCTGATGGTCGTCGCGCCGTCCACGCTTTCGCCGGCGGTGCTCGCCGCCGTCGCCGGGGCCGCCAACGTGACCGCCGCTGAGCCTGTCGAGGCGGTCCGGGTGAAGGTCAACGGCACGCTCACGGCGCTGCTGGGGGTGAGCCCGTCGGGGTTCCGGGGCTTCGCCGCGCAAGCGACCGCCGCCTCCGACAACCTGTGGCGCGGCGTGGCCGGCGGCGGGATCGCCGTCTCCTACACCATGGGCAAGCTGGATCACCTGCCGCTGGGCGGAACGGTCACGCTGAGCGGGACGCGTGACCAGAAGCTGCGCGTGGTGGCGTTCGGCACGCTCGGCATCGGCGGGGTCGACGCCGTCGTCTCCCACAACGTCGCCCGCTCGCTCGGCGCCCCGGTCAACAACGCGATCGTCATCAGCATCCGAGGCACCGACGTCAGCGGCGCGGCGGCCGCGGTCGCCAAGCTAATCCCCAAGGGCGCCGGCGTCCAGCAACTGGTCACCGTGGTGAGCTCCGGCCAGGCTGGCTCCGGCATTGCCGGGGCGGGCGCTGCCACGGCCGCCTCCGCCTCGACGCCGCAGCTCAACGCGATGCTCGCCGCCGCGATGAGCCGCCAGGGCAAGCCGTACGTGTGGGGCGGCAACGGCCCGAACGTCTTCGACTGCTCCGGCCTCGTCAAGTGGTCCTTCGCCCAGGCGGGCATCGTCATGCCCCGCGTCGCCGCCGACCAGGCCCTGGCCGGCCCGGCCGTCCCGGTCAGCCAGCTCCAGCCGGGTGACCTGCTCTTCTACCACACGGACGCGACCGCGCCCAACTACATCTCGCACGTCGCGATCTACATCGGCAAGGGCTGGATGATCCAGGCGCCCGAGCCCGGCAAGAACGTCGAGGTGGTCCCGGCCGACCTCGGCAGCGAGTTCGCCGGCGCGATCCGCGTCAGCCCCGCCCAGGCCGCCTCCGTGGCCGGGCACGTCGCCTGAGAGTTGTTACCCTTCCCGCTCTTTCCGAGTACGCGCTTTTGCGGAACACTCGTCGTGAATGGCGCGAATACCAATACTTGGGCGGGACGCGGTAGACGCGGTAAGGGTGGGGTGGGTTATCTTGCGTGCCAAGAGCATTATGGGTGGAAATAGAAAAGGCTGGGGTGCGAGGGGCTGGATTTCCGGCACGTTCCTCCTGGTATCAACAGTTGCTTCGGCCGCGATTGTCGTCGGAGCGGCGACCAGCGCGCGAGGGGCGGACGCGTCGCATCCCGTGCCCGGCACCGGGACCGCCTCCGTCCGGGCGCGGCTTCAGGCCCACGCAAGCCCGGCGGACGCGATGAACGGCCTGACCCCATTCGCGTCGGCGGCAGGCAAGGTCTACATGTCCGAGGACGCCATCGGCACCAGCGACCCGGCCGGCGGCCCGGTGCTGGTCCGCAAGCGCGACGGGTCAGCCACCGTGCAGGCCGCCTACCTGCTCGCGGCCGGGGTGCCCGATTACACGATCGTGGACGGGGACATCACCCTCAACGGGACGTCCTTGTCGTTCCCGGCCGCGAACAGCGTGGTGAACGCCTTGTCACATACCGACGGCCCGATCAACAGCGTCTGGACTGACGTCACGTCCATCGTCAAGCCGGTGGTGGACGCCGCCCCCGCCGGGAACGTCACGTTCACCGCGGCCGAGCCGAACTCCGGGATCACCCCGGACACCGATGACATCGACGGCGAGATCCTGGCCGTCATCATGCAGGACCCGACGCTGCCGGCTGACAATACCGTCAGCTTCGAGTTCGGCGCGCTTAACGCGACCGGTGACACCTACTCGATCGGGCTGGCCCAGCCGCTCAACCTCGGCAACAAGAACCTGGCCCTGACCATGAGCATCGGTGACTCGTTCGGCTACCAAGGGCCGCCGGCCACCGCCACTGACAACAATAACCAGTTCAGCGACATCACCGTCAACGGAGCCAAGCTCACGTCGTCGGCCGGCGGCAACGATGACTCGGCCTGCAAGCTCCATAAACCCCAGGACTTCGCCAGCTGCGGCAACGGCGAGCTCATCACCGTGGGCGGTGTCGGCGACAGCACGGCGAACCCGCCCGACCCCAGCGCTACCCCCGCCACCTGCACGACTGCTCCGCCGCGATGCGACGATGAGCTGTACAACCTGCTGCCGCTCGTCCGCGACGGCGATACCTCGATCAAGGTGAACACCGACAACCCGTCCCAGGACGACAACATCTTCTTCACCGGATTCGAGCTTGACTCCGCGGTCGCGGTGGTCGGCGCGGGCGCCACCCTCAGCCCGGCGAGCGGCAGCAGCCTGCTGGGCACGCCGTACACCTTGACGGCGAAGGTGCAAGACTCCGCCGGCAACCCCGTGGCCAGCCAGGCGGTGACCTTCACGGTGCTGTCCGGGCCCGACGAGGGCCTCACGCATCAGGCGACCACCGATGCCACGGGCTCGGCCGCCTTCACCTACTCCGGAGGGGCGATCACCGGAGCGTCGGTTGGCCAGGACGCGGTGCAGGCGAGCTTCGCCGGCCCGAACGAGAACGCGGTGGTGTCGAATACCGCGACGGTTAACTGGACGACGGCGACGACCCTGGCGACCTCGCTGTCGGGCGGCGGTAAGGCGGGCGCGAAGGTCAGCGTGTTCGCCGGGACCCCGGTGAGCGATACCGCGACGCTGTCCGGGACGAACGCGCCGTCGGCGACGGGGACGGTGACCTACACCGTGTACTCGGACGCCAGCTGCACCAAGGTGGCCGCCAGCCCCGGGGCGAAGACGGCTACCGGCGGGGTGGCGCCCTCGTCGACGGCGGTGGCGCTGTCCGCGGTGGGCACCTACTACTGGAAGGCCGCCTACTCCGGCGACACCAGGAACGCCGCCTCCGTAAGCGACTGCGGGCCTGCTGGCGAGGTGGAGACGGTAACCACGCCCCCTCCGGCCACGTCCCTGACCACCACGCTGACCGGCGCCGGCCTGTCCGGCGCCAAGCTCACCATCCCGTCCGGCCAGCCAGCGCGGGACATTGCCACCCTGTCCGGCGTGAACGCCGCGAAGGCGACCGGCGCCATGACGTTCAAGGCGTACTCCGACAGCAGGTGCACCCGGGCCGTCGCGTCCCAGGTGACCACGCTGATCGCCAGGGGCCGGGCGACCTCGGGCGCGCCGGTCCTGGCGGCCGGCACGTACTACTGGACGGCCAGCTACAGCGGGGACGCGGCCAACCGGGCCTCCGCCAGCCCGTGCGGGGCTGAGGTGCTGACCGTCAAGGCGGCCGCCGGGCGGCCCGGTTCGGTCCCCGTCATCGATACCGTGACCGGCACCTCCTCCGCTACGTCGGCGACCGCCAGGGTCCTCACCACCGTCCCCGGCGACCTGGTCGTCGCCTTCGTCGCCGGGACCGGGCCGGCGAACCGCCGCCAGGCGTCCACGGTCACCGGCGGCGGGCTGACCTGGTTCCTGATCAGCCGGCAGAACGCGCCCGGCAACGACAGCGAGGTGTGGGCGGCCCTGCCGTCCGGCAAGCTCAGCAGCGCCGCCATCACGGCCAAGGCCAGCATCAGCGGCTTCGATGAGATGCTCATGATCGTCGCGTTCAAGAGCGCCACCGGCATCGGCCCGGAGTCGTTCGCGAGCGCCGCCGCGGGCGCGCCGAAGGCCACGCTGAAGACCACCGTCGCCAACTCGTGGGTGTTCGGCCTCGGCACCGACTGGCACCGGTTCGCCGCCCGGACCCCCGGCGCGGGCCAGCTCATCTTCGCCCAGGAGCAAGGCGCCCCGGCCAAGGCGACCGCCTGGATCCAGGCCGCCGCCAACGTCACCCCCAAGGCGGGCACCGCGGTGCCCGTCAACGACACCGTCCCCGCCAGCGACCCCTTTAACCTTCTGCTAGTAGCCATCCAGTAGCTGTGCTTTCCGGCCTGCGGGGCGGGCCTCGTCGTTCCCGGCCCGTGGCGCGCGGTGGCGCCGTACATGGGACCTCGGCGGCATGTTCTTGGTGGCTGTAGGAGCCGAAGCTGCCACTCGCTGGCGCTCGCTTCACCTCGCGTTTCCCCGTCCGAATCCTTGGGCTTTGCCCCTCACCGACGCCCGTGACTCGCCGCCGCTTGCCCTTGCCGCTTCCCCTTGACCCGGTCGATTTGCAGTGTAATCATGATTACATGAGTACAGATGAAGAGTCGTCCACCGACACTCCCCGTACCGGCGGGGCCGGGCAGGTGCGCGGGTGGTTCGCCGGGCGGCTGCCAGATGAGTGGTTCACCGGGCCCGCCGAGGTCACCGTGGACCGCGAGGAGATCACGATCGTCGGGACGCTGGCCGAGCCGGACCCCGACGATAACGCGACCGACGCCGAGCGCGCCTCGGCCGCCGAGGGACGGATCAAGCGGTTCCGCGAGGACACCCGCAACCGGCGGATCGAGATCGCCCGGGAGGCCGAGCACCGCTTCCGGCGCAAGATCGCCTGGGGCGTCAAGTGCGGCGCCGCCAGCGAGATGTTCACTACCTTGTCGGTCCCGGTGATGACCCGGCTGCGCCAGCCGGAGCGGCGGGTCCTCGACACCCTGGTGGACGCCGGCGTCGCCCGCAGCCGCAGCGACGCCCTGGCCTGGTGCGTAAGGCTGACCGGCGAGCACGCCGACGCGTGGCTGGCCGAGCTGCGCTCCGCCCTCCAGCGGGTTGAGGAGGTGCGCGCCCAGGGCCCGACCGGCTGAGCCTTCCCCGCCCGTGCCAACCCGCTTATCCGGCCTCCAGGTAACCCTCAGGCGAACGCGAGACGATAAAGTCACGCGGCTACCCCCGGTCGGATACCGTGACTAGGGACGATCAAAGTGGCAGGCGCCGACTTTGGCAGGCCCTGCCCTCGCAGGCGCGTCCCTTTGCATGCGGTGATGGCGCGGAGCGCGGAAAGGGAGT
Source organism: Streptosporangiaceae bacterium (assembly GCA_025934375.1). Lineage (GTDB taxonomy): Bacteria > Actinomycetota > Actinomycetes > Streptosporangiales > Streptosporangiaceae > Trebonia. Next base: position 24,628 of record JAICYD010000047.1, read on the forward strand.
TCATGGATCTGCGCGACCTGGCATACCGGCTGTACGAGCGCAGGCTCGAGGCCTCCCTCGTCGGCACGGCGATCCCCAAGCACGTCGGCGTCATGTGTGACGGGAACCGCCGCTGGGCGCGCATGGCGGGGCTAACCGACGTCAGCAAGGGGCACCGCAAGGGCGCGGACAAGATCTTCGAGCTGCTCCAGTGGTGCAAGGAGACAGGGGTCGAGGTCGTCACCCTCTGGCTGCTGTCCACCGACAACCTCAGCCGCCCCGGGGAAGAGCTCGCCCCGCTGCTGAAGATCATCGAGAACACCGTGACCGGCCTGGTCGACGAGGGCTGGCGGGTAAACCCGATGGGCGCGCTGGACCTGCTGCCCGGTGACATGACGCGCACCCTCAAGGACGCCGCCGAGACAACCGCGCACAATCCCGGCCTGCTCGTCAACGTCGCCGTCTGCTACGGCGGCCGCCGCGAGATCGCCGACGCGGTCCGCTCGCTGCTGCACGAGCACGCCAGCCGGGGCACCACGATCGAGGAGCTGGCCGAGATCCTCGACGTCGAGCACATCGCCGAGCACCTGTACACAGCCGGCCAGCCCGACCCTGACCTGGTCATCCGCACGAGCGGCGAACAGCGCCTGGGCGGGTTCCTGTTGTGGCAATCGACACACTCTGAGTTCTACTTCTGCGACGCGTACTGGCCCGCCTTCCGCAAGGTCGACTTCCTGCGGGCCCTTCGGTCCTATGCCGAACGTAACCGCCGCTTTGGCGCGTAGCCTGCGTAAAGTCACGAGTGTTGGGCCTTTAATAACACCTGGATCACGGGTACCTTCATAGTTGGCGGGTGGCTCCATGGCCCCCCGTCGCGGGAGGCCCCCTGACGTACGCAGATGCGTCGCGAGAGGGCCGGTGCGGCCCTCATCAGCGGGGCGGCCCCGGTCCGACCGACACGTTTGTCCCCGGCGGGCCCGGGGCTGGCGTGTCCGATCCGCGACGCTGGCCCCGAGCCACGCGTCCAGGGGAGTTTGCGTGGCCAACTCTGTGCACCGTCACACCTACGTCCTCGACACGAGCGTCCTGCTCTCTGACCCAGCGGCCATCACGCGATTCGATGAGCATCACGTGGTCATCCCGGTCGTGGTCATCACCGAGCTGGAAGCCAAGCGTCACCATCCCGAGCTGGGGTACTTCGCCCGCCAGGCGCTGCGGCACCTGGACGACCTCCGGGTCGAGTACGGGCGCCTGGACACCGAGCTGCCCGTAGGGTCGCTCGGCGGGACCCTCCGGGTAGAGCTCAACCACATCGACGCGGCAGTCCTGCCAGCCGGCTTCCGGCTCGGGGACAACGACACCCGCATCCTCTCCGTAGCCCGCAGCCTCGCCAACGAGGGCCACGACGTGGTCCTGGTCAGCAAGGACGTGCCGCTGCGGGTCAAGGCCGCCGCGATCGGCCTGGAGGCGCAGGAGTACCGCGCGGAGCTGCCCGTGGACTCGGGCTGGATGGGCATGGCGGAGCTGTCCGTCGGCAGTGACGACATCGAGGCGCTGTACGAGCACGGAGTCCTGGACCTGGAGGCGGCCCGCCACTTCCCCTGCCACACGGGGCTGGTGCTGTGCAGCGCCAGCGGCAGCGGCGGCGCGCTGGGCCGGATGCGCCCGGACAAGCAGATCCAGCTGGTGCGCGGGGACCGGGAGGCATTCGGCCTGCACGGCCGGTCCGCTGAGCAGCGCGTCGCGCTGGACCTGCTGCTGGATCCCGAGATCGGGATCGTCAGCATGGGCGGCCGGGCCGGCACCGGGAAGTCAGCCCTGGCGTTGTGCGCGGGCCTGGAGGCCGTCATGGAACGCCGCCAGCACCGCAAGGTCATCGTCTTCCGCCCGCTGTACGCGGTCGGCGGCCAGGAGCTCGGTTACCTGCCGGGCTCGGAGGCCGAGAAGATGAATCCGTGGGGCCAGGCGGTCTACGACACGCTCGGCGCGCTCACCACGCAAGAGGTGATCGACGAGCTCATCGCCCGCGACATGCTCGAGGTGCTGCCGCTGACCCACATCCGGGGCCGCAGCCTCCACGACGCCTTCGTCATCGTGGACGAGGCGCAGTCGCTGGAGCGCGGGGTCCTGCTCACGGTGCTGTCCCGCATCGGCGCCGGGTCCCGGGTCGTGCTCACCCATGACGTCGGGCAGCGGGACAACCTGCGCGTCGGCCGGCACGACGGCGTCATCGCGGTCATCGAGAAGCTCAAGGGCCACCCGCTGTTCGCTCACGTGACGCTCACCCGCTCCGAGCGCTCCGCGATCGCCGCCCTGGTGACCGACCTCCTGGAGGACCCCGCCCTCTAACGAGAGCGCTCGCGAGAACGTTTGGGTTTTCCGGTGTGGTAGCACCGGAAAACCCAAACATATTCGGCTGTGCGACGCGACGGTAGTATGGGCCGGTAAAGCAGCAGGTGAGATGGTCTGCCCGCCTCGAATGTCGGCACCTAGCGCTAGGGTGGCGGCACCCCCGGGTGGGAGGGGCCGGTCCCTAGTTCTCGCTGTATGCCGTAACCAGCCGGGGTAGCCCAATAAACTTCTACGCGTGACGGGCGAAGCACAACACGATCTCGCACCCGCGCTGCCGGCCGTGTCGGTGGTGATGCCGGTACGGAACGAGGAGGCTCACCTGGCCGACTCGGTCGCGCGGGTCCTCGCCCAGCAGTACGCGGGCGAGTTCGAGCTCGTGCTCGCCGTCGGGCCCTCCAAGGACCGCACCGAGGAGATCGCCTGGCAGATCGCCTCCGGTGACCCGCGGCTCACCGTGGTGAAGAACCCCTCGGGCAAGATCGCCTCGGCCATGAACGCCGCCATCAAGGCCGCCCGCTACGACGTGATCACCCGCATCGACGGCCACGCGATGCTGCCCGATGGCTACCTGACCACCGCGGTGCAGACGCTCCTCGCCACCGGCGCCGACGACGTGGGCGGCGTGATGGCCGCCGAGGGCGTTACCCCCTTCCAGAAAGCGGTCGCGTGGTCCATGACTTCCCCGGTCGGAATGGGGTCGGCCGCGAACCACACCGGCGGCCAGGCCGGGCCGGCCGACACGGTCTACCTCGGGGTTTACCGCAGGGACGCAATTGAGCGGGTCGGCGGCTACGACGAGGCGATGATCGTCGCCGAGGACTGGGAACTGAACTACCGGATCCGGGCGGCCGGCGGCCTGATCTGGTTCACCCCCGAGCTGCGGGTCACCTACCGGCCCCGGGCGACCCTGTACACCCTGGCCCACCAGCACTTCCGGTACGGCCGGTGGCGGCGGGTCGTCGCCCGCCGGTACCCCGACACCGTCAACCGGCGTTACCTCGCCGCGCCGGCCGCCACCGCGGCCAACCTCATCGGCGTCGTTGCCGGGCTAATCGGCGTGGTGGGGATCGCGGCGCAGTCGCCCGCCGCCGTTGAGTACCTGGCCCTGGGGTTCGTCATTCCTGCGGTGTACCTGGCCGGGGTGGCCGGGGCGGCGGCGCTGCTGGCGCGGGACCTGCCCCTGGGCGTGCGCTGGCGGGTGCCGGCCGTGCTGGCCACGATGCACATGACCTGGGGGCTGGGCTTCCTGACGAGCCCGCGCAAGTTCGCCCGCAAGCGCGCCTAGCGCGCAGCGCCCGACAAGCGGCCCGACGCGCTCGTCAGCCTTGGCCCGCTGGCCTCGGCGCGCACGGCCGGAACGGCCCTAGAATTCCCCGCATGGGCTTCGACCTGAACGCTGAGCTGGCTGAAGTGCGGGGGCAAGGCTACGACCTGCACGCCAAGTACCTGAACTCGCAGCTGCCGCGCACGCTGCACACCATCGGCTTCGACAAGGTCTACGAGCGCGGCGAGGGCGCTTACCTCTACGACATCGAGGGGAACGCCTACGCTGACTTCCTGTCCGGCTTCGGAGTGTTCGCCGCCGGGCGCAGCCACCCGGTCATCAAGAAGGCGCTGCACGACGCCCTGGACGCCGACTTCGCGGCGTGGACCCAGTTCGACTGCCAGCCGATCTCCGGGCTGCTCGCGCAGCGGCTGCTGGCCAAGACGCCCGGCCTGGACCGGGTCTTCTTCTGCAACAGCGGCACCGAGGCGGTCGAGTCGGCGCTGAAGTTCGCCCGGCACGCCACCGGAAAGGGCCGGATCGTCTACGCCCACCACGCGTTCCACGGGCTGACCGCCGGGTCGCTGTCGGTCAACGGCGCCGATGAGTTCAAGCGCGGCTTCGGGCCGCTGCTGCCCGGCGCGCTCATCCCGCTCGGCGACCTGGGCGCGCTGGAGGTCGAGCTGCGCAGGGGCGACGTCGCGGCGATGATCATCGAGCCGATCCAGGGCCACGGCGTGCTCGCGCCGCCCCCCGGGTTCCTGGCCACCGCCTCCGGCCTGCTCCACAAGCACGGTGCCCTGCTGATCTGCGACGAGGTCCAGGCGGGCTTCGGCCGGACCGGGAAGTTCTTCTCCTACGAGCACGACGGCGTCCAGCCCGACATCGTCACCGTCGCCAAGGCACTGTCCGGCGGGTACGTGCCGGTCGGCGCGATGCTCACCACCGACAAGGTCTTCAGCTCCGTGTACTCGTCCATGGACAAGGTCATGGTCCACTCAACGACCTTCAAGGGCGGGTCGCTGGCGATGGCCGCCGGGCTCGCGTCGCTGGCCGTCATCGAGGACGAGGGGCTAGTCGAGAACGCCGCCCGCGTCGGCGCCGCGCTGACCGACGGGCTGCTCGCGCTCAAGGCCAAGCACGACCTTATCGCCGAGGTGCGCGGGCGCGGCCTGATGATCGGCGTCGAGTTCGGCCGGCCGTCCGGGATCCGGGCGAAGGCCGGCTGGGCGATGCTGCAAAAGGCCCGCGTCGGCCTGTTCGCGCAGATGGTCGTCGTCGCCCTGTTCCAGCGGCACCGCATCCTCACCCAGGTCTCCGGTGACCACATGGAGGTCATCAAGCTGATCCCGCCGCTAATGATCGGCGACGCCGAGGTCAAGCTGTTCACCGAGGCCCTGGCCGACGTCCTCGACGATGCCAGCAAGGGCAGCGGCCTGATGTGGGACTTCGGCCGCACCCTCATCAAGCAGGCGGTCCGGCCGGCGGTCTAGGTCGACGGGTCCATCTAGGAGCCCGGGCTGGCCTGGGAACCCAGCAGTACCTCGGCGATGGCCAGGTCGGACGGATAGGTGACCTTGAGGTTGCGCTCGCTGCCGAGGACGACGTGCACCGGGACGTCGGGCAGGTAGCGCAGGACCACGCCGCAGTCGTCCGTGGGCACGAACGCCGGGTCCTGTGCCGCCAGCTCGTGCGCCCTGCTGATGACCGACAGGCGGAAGCACTGCGGGGTCTGGCAGCGCAGCAGCGTCTCGCGCGGGGGGACGTGTGACATGACGCCGTCGCGGGCGACCACGATCGTGTCCGCGCTCGGGACGGCGGTGCCGATCGCGTCGTGCTCGCGCAGCGCCGCGACGCAATCGGCGATCACCCGCTGGTCGACCAGCGGGCGGGCGGCGTCGTGGAACAGCACGCCGGTGCTGTCCGCGGCGTAGCGGGCCGACAGGTGCGCCAGCGCGTTGCGGACAGAGTCCGCCCGGCCGACGCCCCCCTCGATCACCGCCGACACCTGCCCGCCGACTAGCCGCGCGGCCTCGTCGGTGAACCCGGGGCCCATGACGAGCAGCACCTCGTCGATGCCGGGGGCGCTCGCGAAGGCGGTCACGCAGTGCTCAACCAGGGTCTTGCCGGCCAGTGTCAGCAGCTGCTTGGGCCGCGCCGCGCCAAAGCGGGTTCCCGCGCCGCCGCCGAGGACGACCGCCACCATCTTTTCCACATCCGGGACTCTACCGGGACGTGTTTATCCTGAAGATCCGCCCATAAGCCCGGTACGCTGGGTAATCGTGCAAGGAGTGCACGCATGATCGCCTGGGCGGCGCCGGCGCCGGCCCGGGCTGCTGACCGCTTTACCCGAGACATCGCGCGATGGGCCGCCGAGCGGCAGCTCGCGCCGATCGCGGTCTCGATGTTCTCGCTGGGCTTCGCCGTCATCGCCGCCGCCTGGCTCACCGACGAGTCCGCGCGCGGCCAGGCCATCGGGTTCGTGGCGCTGATCGCGTCCGTCCTCACCGGCCGGGTGGCCCGCCTGATGGACTGCTATCCCCCGGGGGGGCGACCCCGCGGAGCATCATCCGTACCCCCCGCGGGCCGGGCGACCACCGCCACCGCGTGGGGGCAGGCCGCCTGCGCGCTGCTGTCCGAGCTGGTCATCTACGCCGGGCTGGCCGGCGGCGTGAGCAAGTACGGTGGCACCGGGCTGGGCGGCCCGGTCGGCCAGTACCTGCGCGGCGGCCTGCTGGAGCGGTTCGGCGGCGCCGACGTCGCCGGGGTCTGGGTGATCGCCGTCACCGCCGCCATCGTGCTGGCGCTGGGCCAGATGGCCGACCTGTGCGCCGGCGGCCCGCCCGGCACCGAGGCCGCGCCGGGAGCCGCGCAACTCCCGACCCGGCTCCCGAGGCAGGGGCTGGGATCGGCGCGGCTCATCGTCGGCGGGTTCGCCGTCCTGCTCGCCGGACCGCGCGCCGCGCTGCTGGTCATGCTCGTCCTCGGCTTCCTCGCACTGCTGTACACCCTGGTCCGGCCCAGCGACACCGTCACCCCCGACGCCTCCGGCGTCGCCGGCTACCGCGGCGACGGGCCAGTGTCGGCATGGATCGGCGGGTTCGTCGCCGGGCGGATCCCGCCCATGGCCCCGCTGCTGGCCGGGCTGCTGGTTACCTGCATGCTCACCGCCCTCGGCCTGCGCAACCTGCCCGGCATCTTGATCCTCACCCCGGCTGAGGCGATGCTCCTGGCCTCGCTGGGCTCCTCCCACCTGCATGACGGCCCCAGCGACTGGCGGGTCCCCACGCTGTTGCAAGCCGGCGAGTACACCTTCCTGGCGGCGGCCGGCTACGCCGGCCGGGTGCCCGCGCCCGTCACGTTCGGCCTCATCGCGGCAGTGGCGCTCCGTCACCTCGACATGGCCTGGCGGGCGCGCAACCGGGTGCCGCTGAGCTGGTTCATGGGCGAGCACTGGGTCCGGCTGCCCCGCGCGGACTGGCGCGGCTTCGGCTGGGAAGGCCGGATGATCCTGGTCGGCATCGCCTTGATGGGTGACGTCACGCCGCTGCTGTACATGGCGCTGGCGGCCTACCTAGCCGCCCTGGAGGCCGCCGACTTCCTGGCCGGCTGGACGAACGCCAATCTTGCGGGCGCCCCGCGCAGCATCAGCGCCCGCCGTCGCCGGCCGGCCTCAGGAGGACATGCCCCCGTCAACCGCTAGCGTCGCGCCGGTCATGAACGAGCTGTCGTCGCTGGCCAGGTACAGCATCGAACGGGCGATCTCCTCCGGGCGAGCGTGCCGGCCCAGCGGGATCATGCCATCGAAGATCGCCTGCGCCTGCGCCGCGCCCGCTCCGGTCGCCGTCACTTCCACCTGCGCCTGGAACGCGTTGTCGACCGGGCCCGGGTGGATCGTGTTGACCCGGATGCCCCTGGGCGCGAGCTCGGCGGCCATCGTGCGCATCAGGCCCACCTGCGCGTGCTTGGCGGTCGCGTAGCCTGCGATCCCCGGGGCGGCGGTGATCCCCACCACGCTAGAGGTGATGATCACGCTCGCGCCCGCCGACAGGTGCGGCACCGCGTGCTTGCACAGCAAGAAGGCCCCGCGCACGTGAACCGCCATCACGTTGTCGAAATCATCTTCCGGGTAGTCGGCGATGGGCTTGCTGGTGCCGAAGACCCCGGCGTTGGCCACCACGATGTCCAGCCGCCCAAAGCGCCCTACCGTCGCCTCAACCGCCGCCTTCACCTGCGCGGAGTCCCTGACGTCGGTCACCGCCCACGCCACCGCGTGCTCGGTGAACCCGTCCCCGTCCAGCGTCGCCGCCGCGGCTTTCAGGTCCGGCTCGCTGATGCCCGCCAGGAACACCCGCGCGCCCTCCGCCGCGAACGCCCGCGCTGTCGCCAGCCCGATACTGCCCTCACCGCCGGTGATGATGGCGGCCTTCCCGCCCAGTCTTCCCATGGCGGACATTCTGCTCTCGCCTGCCCGTTCGGAAAAGGATGGTCGTGGGAGCCGAGTAACATCGCGAGCGTGATTTATGGGCGGGCCACATGGCAGTCGCCAGCGACCTGGCCGCGTCGCTGGCTGGCCGCCGTGTTCGCGGTCTCGGCGGTCTACGCAGGGCTGCTCGCACTGACCAGCTCCGAGCCGGTCCACCGGCTGTGGGGGGAGATCGCGGCCTGCGGCTACGCGGTCGCGCTGCTCGGCGTCCTCCTCCCTGACCTGGCCATCAGCGCCGCACTGCTCGGCGGGCTGGTGGTGCCGCTGACGGTGCTGGCGGTACGGCACATGCGCCAGCCAGAGGTCGACGTGATCGCCCGCTCGGCGTCCCTGCTGATCCACCACGGGACGCCGTACGAGAGCGCCGCGCAGCTGGCCGGCACCACGGACCCGAACGCCTACAATCCCTACCTGCCGGTCATGGCCCTGTTCGGGCTGCCCCGGGCGATCTTCGGCGACGGGCTGTGGTCCGATCCCCGGGTCTGGTTCGCGCTGGTATTCATCGCGGCCTTCTACTGGGCGCTGCGCATCGGCGGCGCGGTCGACGCCTGGCGCTGGACGGCGCTCGTCACCGCCAGCCCGATCGTCGCCCTGGAGTTGTCGGCCGGCGGCGACGACGGGCCCATGGTCGCGTTCTTGTGCCTCGGCTTCGCCGTGCTGGCCGGGCGCTCGCGGCCCGCGGTCATCTGGGCCGGCCTGGCGCTGGGGCTGGCGGCCGGGATGAAGGCGACGACATGGCCGGCCCTGGCGGTCGCGTTCGCCCTGCTCGCCCGGCGCGACGGCTGGCGAGCCGCCACCCGGTTCGCGCTCGTCGCGGTGGCGGTCGTCGTGGTCTGCGTCGGACCGTTCCTGACCCACCCCCAGGCCTTGGTGGACAACACGATCAAGTTCCCGCTGGGGCTGGCGGGCATCAGTTCCGCCGCCGCCAGCCCGCTGCCCGGCCACCTGATCGCCGGCCTCGGCCACGCGGGGCACACGATCGTCGTCGTGCTGCTTGTCCTGGCCGCCGTGGGGATCGGCGCCATCCTGGTGATCCGGCCCCCGGCCACCGTCGCGCGCGCGGTGCTGTTGCTGGCCGGGGCGATGACGCTCATGTTCCTCCTCGCGCCGTCCACTCGCTTTGGATATTTCATCTACCCGGCGGCCCTCGTGCTGTGGCTGTTCGCGGTGATGCCCGCCCAGCGGGGCGAAGTTACCGCGAACGCCGACGATGAGGCGGCCCAGCCCGCCAGTGAGCGAACGCCTCGCCGCCCCAGCGAGAAGCCGTCATGACTTTGCGGCGGTTGATGAAGATCGGGTGCGACGTGGCCGTCTACAGTGGGGACCGTGCGTTCTGGAGTGCCTGGGTCGGGCAAGGCCGCCGCCGGCGAACCGCGAGCTGGTAACGAGTCCGTGGACGAGCCGCAGTCAGCCGAGTCCCCGGGCACGTCCGCGCGCACGGAAACGGGCGACACGCAGCAGTCCGCCAGCTCCGTTGGGGCAAAGCACCGCAGAGTTCGGGACGTCGGCGGGCGGCTGGCCGCTCCCGGGGCGCGGGCGACCGCGCTGGCGGGCGCGGGATGGACGCGGACCGCGGCGTTCGCTGGCACGGGGTGGCAGTGGTACCGGCGGCGGCCGTGGCTGCCGGGGCGGGTCTTCGCGGCGCTGACGCAGTTGCCGGCGTTGCTGGCGGCGGCCTGGCTGCTGCCCTCGATGGCGATGCTGCTGGCCGGGCGGCTGATGCCAACCGCGACCATGATCATCTTCGCGCCGCTGGCGATCGCGCTCTGCTATTTCGCGATGCGGCGGCTCCCGGCGAGCTGGCCGAGGTTCGCTCCCGGCGCCGACCGGCCGGAAGTGGCGACGCAGCCGGACGCGGAGACGCGGCCGCAGCCGGCCATCCCGTCCGGCATTGACCGTGACGTGCCCGCCTGGGCGGTGCTCGCCACCGTCGCGATCGCCGCCGGGTTCGCGGTCTGGCAGGGGCTGGAGCGGTCGCAGCAGCTCATCGTGGCCCGCGGCTCCGGGGTCTACCTGCAGTACGCGTACTGGATCGCCCAGCACGGCGGGGCCCGGATCCCGGTGTCATCCGGTGACTTCGGCGGGGTTCCCGGGCTGAACTTCGCCAGCCCGGGCTTCCTGCTCAATGGGCACAACCTGATCCCGGCGGCCATGCCGGGGCTTCCACTGGTCCTCGCGGGCGCTCTTTGGCTGGGCGGGATCGGCGCCGCGCTGCTGGCCGGGCCGGTCCTGGGCGGCCTAGCCGTCTTGTCGTTCGCCGGGCTGGCCGGGCGCCTTGTCGGCGGGAGGTGGGCGCCGGCCGCCGCGCTGGTGCTGGCCGTCGCGCTGCCGCAGGTATACGTCAGCCGGACGACCCTAGGCGAGCCGCTCCTCCAGATCCTCCTGTTCGGCGGACTGTGCCTGGCGACGGACTCACTCGTGGTGCGCAGCCCCGGCAAGTGGCCCTGGCAGGCGATGACGCTGGCCGGGTTCGGCGGGTTCGCGATCGGCCTGATGGTCTTGGTCGACGTCCAGTCGCTAGGCATCGTGCTGCCGCTGTTCCCGGTCATGGCCCTGATGTTCGTGGCGCGGATGCCGCAGGCCGGGCCGCTCGCCGTCGGGCTGCTGGCCGGCATCGGATGCGGGGTGGCCACCGGATCGGCGCTCGCCCGCCCGTACCTGACCTCGCTGGGCACGCCGCTGCACGACATCGGGCTGGCGGCGGCCGGCTTCGGGATCGTGACCGCGCTGATCGCGCCGCTGGCGTTCGCCCCGGTGCGCCGCTGGGTCCGGGGCGCGGTCAACTGGCGGATGCCGGTCATGGGGCTGTCCGGGGCCACGCGGCGGGTACCGCTAGTCCGCGGCATCCTGGAGGCGATCGCGCTGCTCGCGCCGGTGGCCGCGCTGGCCTGGTTCGCCATCCGTCCATCGGTTCAGATCACCCGGGGCGCAACGGACCCGTTCGTCATCCGCTTCGTTGCCTCGCTCCAGCAGATCGAGGGCCTGCCCGTCAACGGGCACCGCCAGTACTACGAGCAGAGCCTGAACTGGGTGATCTGGTATATCGGCCTGCCCGCCCTGCTGCTTGGCTGCATCGGCGCGGCGCTGCTCGGCCGGCGGTGCCTGCTCGCCTTGTTGCGGTGGCGTACCGCCGCGCCGGCCGCCCGCCTGTGGGCGATGCCGCTGCTGATCATCGGCTGGTCCACGGTGGCGGTGCTGTGGATTCCGGCGATCCTGCCCGACCAGCCGTGGGCCTCCCGGCGGCTCGTCCCCGTGGTGCTGCCCGGCTTGATCTGCCTGGCGCTGTGGGTCTGCTCCCGGGTGCGGCTGCGCGCGACCGAGGTCGGCGCCGGCCGCCTGGCCGGCACGCTGGCGTCGGCCTGCTGCGTGCTCGCCCTCGGACTGCCCGCCGCCGTGACCACGTTCGACCCCGGATACGCCGGCACCGGCACTGGCGCCGCGAAGTCCGCCAAGCACCTGGCCGTGCGCGGGATGGCCCTGAAGACGACCTACGCCGGCGAGCGTTCGGCCGTCACCCGCCTGTGCGCCAAGATCGGCCCGTCCGCCAGCGTCATCATCGTGGATCGCACCACGGCGGCCTCATTCACGCAGGTCATCCGCGGCATGTGCGGGCTGCCCACCGCCCGCATGGACAACGCCTCCACCGCGACCGTCGAGCAAGCGATCATCGCCATCGAGCACATCGGCCGCCGCCCCGTGTTGCTCGGGTCCTCGCCGAAGTCAGTGGCCCTGGTCGGCGCCGTCCCCCAGCAGGTCGTTAGCCTCTCCACCTGGCAAGACGCTCACGCCCTGACCGGCCCACCGGCCTCCCCGTGGGCGCTCACCTACACCGTCTGGATGGCCTCCCCGGTACCCATCGGCGCCGCCGCCCTGTCCAACGACGCGACTTGATTTGCCTTGGCTGCCAGGAGTTCATAGAGTGTAGACATCGCCGCGGGGTGGAGCAGTTCGGTAGCTCGCTGGGCTCATAACCCAGAGGTCGTAGGTTCAAATCCTACCCCCGCTACCAAGGTAAGGGCCGGTTCTCGAACAGAGAACCGGCCCTTTGACTTGTATTTGTGCACGGATTTGTGCACGGCGCTGACCTGGTTAGCCCTGGTCGGCGGTGACGAGCAGGCCGCCGAGGATTAGGTCAGCGAGCGTGTTCGCGACTTCCCGGTCGGCTTCGAGATCCGTCTGGACGTACTGCTTCATGGTGAAGGCAACGTCAGCGTGGCCTATGCGCTTGGACAGCGACTTCCAGTCGATCTTGGCGTTGCGGCCAGCGGTGGCGTAGCTGTGACGTACGTCATGCAGGTCAATCTCGGGTAGGCCCGCCCGTTCGGCGAGCTTCTTGAACCGCCTTGTGATGGTGTCCGGGTGGGGTGGCTGGCCGTTCTCCCAGCAGAACAGCCAGCCGCCATCGTGGTAGTCCGGCCCGAAGTCGTGGCGCTCGGCGTCGAGCTGGTCGACGTGGTTCGCCAGGATGGCGAGCGTGAACGGGTCGAGCGCTAGCAGGTGCTGCGCGTTCTCGGTCTTGCCGTCCGATTCGATGACCTTGCCGTCGACGACGACGCGGGTTGCTTCGATTTGGAGCGTGCCGCCGTCGAGGTCGAGCAGGTCTTGGCGAGCGCCCGCCAGCTCGCAGCGCCGCATGCCCGAAGTGGCTTCGAGGACCCACAGCGCGAAGAAGCGGTCTTGCCTTGCCTGTTGCAGGAAGGTTTGGAGCTGGTCGACCGTCCAGACCTTGCGGCCCTTGCGGGGAACGCGCGGCGGGTGCGCGTCGATGACAACGTTGCGTTTCGCCCATCCCCACTTCGCGAAGTCTTCCCAGGCGCGGTGCAGCATGCGATGCGTGTTGACGACGGTCTTGGGTTCCAGGCCGGGAGGCAGTTGCTTGCGCTGTTGGGTGGTGGCTTGCCGGACGCGCGTGCTCGGCTCGATTGGCTTGCCGATCAGGGGGTCATCCTCGGCGTGCTTGCGGTAGCAACGCGCGTTGTCGTAGCGATATGGTCGGCAGGCTTGAACCTTGCCGTTCTTGTCGACCCGGCGCACGTGGAGGGTTTGCTTGGCTCTGGGCGGCTGCGGCTTTGCCTTGACACGGCCCTCGGCGAGCAGCTTCGCGTACAGCGCGTCGCAGACTCCGCCGTCGATCTCTTTAACGTCCCGTTCGCCGATGTAGGGCTTGACGTAGTACTTGGCGTAGTTGCGCCAGTTCTGCGCCATCGACGGCTTGATTGAGTGCTCGACCCGGGTAATCCACTCGTCGAGCGCCGCCGCGACCTTGCGCTTGGTCGCCGTGACGACGCGGCCCTTCTCATGCTCGGCGATGGCCGCGCGGCATTCCTTCCACGCCTCACGTTCGGTCTTGTAGCCACTGCCGTTGATCTGCTGGCGCTTGCCGATCAGTGGGTCTTTGTCGCCGTCGAAGCGGTAGTACCAGATGTTGCCCCGCTTGTAGACGCGGCCTTTCATGCTGCGTGCTCCTTGTCGTCGAGGAAGTCGCGGAGTCTGGCCGACACGACGTAGACGCGACGGCCGAGTTTCTTGGTCGGGAGGTCACCCGAGTTGGCGAAGCGGTAGGCAGCGGCCCGGCTGATGCCAAGGAGCTTGGCCGCTTGGGGAACGGGGATCAGGAGGGGAAGCCCGGCCAGCGGGTCGTTTGCTCGCTCCGCGCTCATGCGGCCCGCCCGGTTGCCGAAGGATCTGGGCCGGGCGGTTGGCCTGGTGTTGGGTGGCACTGCGCGCGTCTTCGTGCCTCGTCGAGTGCTTGCCGCCAGCGGACCCGATCGGCGACGACGCGCAGGAGGCGATGCGCGGTCGGCAGGTGGTCGGGATCGCTTGGCTTGACCGGTTCCCACGTGTAGCGCTGCGGGTCGGTGGCCGGAAGGTCGAGCATGGCCATGAGCCAGGCCTTGCGGTCGGCGCGGTGGTCGGCGAGTGTCTTGCCGGACCACTTGCGCGAGACCAGCACGCGGCGGCCCGCGTAGCCGAGGTGGTCGGCGCGGTGTGCCTTGCCCTTGCAGCGGCCGGGCATCAGGCCGGGCTTGGCGTTCTTGGGCTGGATGCCGTAGCGCAGCCAGTTCGCGCAGGTCGGTGAGCAGGGTTCGTAGCGGAGGGTGTCGGCGAGCCGTTCGACGTGGCGGACCTGGGCGTCAGTTTCGGGCTTGTGGCAGTCGGAGACGTTCTTGGTCAGGTACTTGGTGAGGTAGGCGATGCAGCGGCTCGCGTCCTTGGAGCCGACCAGCACGCCCTGGGCGTCGAAGCGGTCGCCGAACCGCGCGACGTGCAACGGCTCGTCCAGGTCGCCGATCGCGTCGAGTGCTTCATCCCAGGTGGGCAGGACTTCGCCCGTGCTGGGGTCGAGGTAGGTGCTGGCCTTGTCGTCCCAGACGGGAAGGTGGCCGCTGTCGAAGGCGATGTGATCAATGGATGGCCACCAGACCTGGTGGTAGGTGGCGGCGATGACCTCGCGCAGTTCCTTGCGTGAGATAGTTCCGCGGATCGCGATGTGCACGTGCGGGGCGAGGCGCCGTTGTGGCTCGATCGCGGCGAAGTACTGGATGTCGTAGCCGCAGTACCGGCGCAGGTTTTGCATGACCCGGTCGAAGAGCGCGGCGAAGTGCAGCGCGTCGCGTGCGGCCCGCGTGTAGTCGTAACTGTCTGGATTGACGGGTGTCCCCTCGGATGTGACCCGGCCGTAGGACGGGCAGGTGAGGGTGACGAACAGCGAGGGCCGGAAGGTCTTGCCGTCCGGGGCGGTGTAGGCCTTGCCAACGGTGCGCGGGTCAGGGGTGCGCTTGGGCAGCGGCGGGGCGTCCTGTCGCCGACGAGTGGAGCGGTGACGGCGTTCCGGCCGGGCCGGGAGCACGTTGCCGCGCATGCCCGCGTCGGTGATCTCGTCGTCGAGTTCGCCAATCAGCTCGTCTAGGTCGCTGGTGTCGTGGCCGAGCTGGTCGGCCTGGTCGCGGATGGCTTGCGCGTCGGCGCGTTTTTCGACCCACCACCGTTGCTCGCCGGTCGGTTCATCGGGTTCGATGACGGGTTCCCGGTCCAGGTGCCAGCCTTCGCGGCATTGGGCGGCCCGCAGGTTCTTGGCCCGCTCTGCGCAGGATGGGCAGACGGTGGCGAGGGTGTTGCCGCACGGTACGAGCACTGGTTCCGCCTGGCCAGTGGCCAGGTCGGTGCGCCGCAGCTGGACCGGCCGGACGCAGGCTCCGTGCTCGACGGCCAGGTCCTTGACCACGTCCCGGGCTAGCGGCATTGATAGCCGCTCAGCCCGTGTCCCCTTGCGCTGCCCGGCTGGTGTCACCAGTTGTCACCTCCGCTGGTCTCGGGACGCCCGTCCTCCCACGTTTCGCGGTAGCCGCAGGACCGGCATTCGGCCAGGGCTTCCGGTAGCCCGTCGTCGAGCAGCACCATCTCGGCCCCGCACGACGGGCACGGCTCGTCGGTCCGCCACGCGCTGTCTCGTGGGTTCAAGCGGCATCACCCGCCGAGGCGACGATCGCGGCCATCTCGCGGATGTCGGCATCGGTCACGTAGGCCGCGCGGACTCGCACCGGATCGGGCGAGGCATCCAGCCGGACGTAGCCGACCCCCGCTCCGGTCAGCGACAGCGGGGAGATCTCATCCGCGAGCGCGCCCCGGTCGCGTGCCCCGTCGCCTAGGACCATGTCGACCTGGTCGGACTCGTCGAGGCGGAGCGCGACCCGGGTGGGGAACAGGTTGCGGAGGCTGATCACGTCCTTGCGCGGGTCCTGCAGCGCGCCGACCACGCAGACGCCGACCGACCGTCCCTGACTGGTAAGGGTGGCTATCGCCGCTTCCGCGCGTCTTCTGAGGTCCCGTTCGGGCTGGTAGGCGGTGATGAACGCCATCTCATCGACCAGCACGACCAGGAACGGGAACACGATGGACGGGGTGAAGGTCCGGGTGATGCCGCCGAACTGCGCTGCCCGGTCGTGCATGACCGCGACCGCGTCCTCCAGGAGCTTGACCATGTCGGCGGCCTGGTCGGCGTAGCGGGCGAACAGGTCCCGGCCGAAGGACAGCTCCATCCGCTTGGGGTCCAGCGCCCAGACCTGGCACCAGCCGCCGACGATCGCGGGCAGCAGCGCCCGGACAGCCGACCAGATCACCGAGCCTTTGCCCGAGCCGGTCGCCCCGGCGATGAGGACATGCGTGCCCAGCAGCCGCAGCAGCCACGGCCCGCCATCCTCAGCGCGCCCGACCGGCAGCGCCGCCAGGTTGACCTCGGTGGGGAAGGGCAGCGCGCCGAAGGGCTCGGCGAGGGTGTCGGCCCGGACGAATTCGAGCGTGATCATGCCTGGTCCCAGCTCGCGGACCCGGCACAGCTCCGCGCCGAACGCATGGGCGAGGCCGGCGGCGCGGTCGGCGAAGTCGGCTGGGGCCTGCCCGGTTGCCAGCCGCACGGTCACCAGGTCCACCGACCTGGAGGCGCGGACGCCGAGGAGCACGGGCACCAGGACCCGTTTGCGGTACATGGGCGCCAGGCCGCCCAGCGTCATCGCCGCGTGCCAGTGCCGCCGGTAGAACCAGGTGCGCCAGCGGTTCCGCGCGGGCTTGCTGACGAGCCGGGTGAACCAGTCCGGGAGCAGCAGCCGCAGCCCGACGAGTGCCGAGACGATGAGGAGCACCAGGGCGACGAGGCCCGGCCAGCCGAGCCACAGCCAGTCATAGGCCAGCACCGCGGCCACGGCGTCGAGGATCGGATGGGTGAAGACGAACCAGGTCAGCCGCCAGATGAGGCGGATGAGCTGGACGGCCCAGATGATCGCCCATGGGGTCTCGTAGACGGGTGAGCGCCAGACGGGGCGGGCGAAGGGGTCGGGGTTGTCGACCTGGGCGAGTTGTCCCGCCACGGGCCGCCGGGGGTTAGCCATATGATCGAGGCCTCTCAGGGTTTGCTGACCAGGGGAGAAAGGGGGCGGCCGGAGGTTCCAGCTCCAGCCGCCCCCGCCTTGGTGTTCAGGCCGCCTTCGAGTCGGTGGCCTTGGTGTCGTCGCCGCCGGTGCCGCTGTTGCCGTCGCTGGCGTTGCCGGGGTGCTGGATCGCGTGGACCCGCTCGACTTCGGCGGCGAATGCCTGCGCGTGCCGGGCCAGGGCCCGCGCGAACTGGACCGCCTCTTCGGTGGCGTCGCGTCCCCGGACGGAGATGGAGACCGATGATCCCCCGCCGTCGATGGACAGGATGGGCGTCTTGTCCGGGTAGCTGTAGCAGGTCACCCAGCCATCACCGGCGACGTAGATGCTGAAGGTGGAAAACGACTCGCCGTCGCTCATGCTGCTGCCTCCTTTCCTTCCAGGCCATGACGGCCAGCCGGGCGCCCCGGGGCAGGGGCGCGGACCCCGGTTGCGTTGAGGGAGTAGCCGAGCTTGCCGCTCTGGTTGACGTACGGGGTCACCGTCAGCCCGGTGAACTCCACCGGAGTGAACGGCGACCCCACGGGACCGGCCGGTAGTACCGGCTGATGGGGCGCGGCGACCTTGACCTTGACGGTCCGGGTGCGCGCTTCCTTGTCGGCGTCGATGACCTCCACCGTCCACAGCGGAAGCCCCGTCGCCTTGTCCTTGGACTGGACGAACCGGCCGTTCGACGAGGCGTCGAAGTCCCGCACCGGCTCGAAGGCCCCGGCTGCGTACACGCCGTCGGGGAAGATCAGCGCGAAGTCGACCGGGATGGGACCTTGCAGGGCCACTTGACATCACCATTTCTCGTGTCGGACCTGGCATGACTTATCAGGTTTATTTCGACTTTAAGCATAGATACCTGACTTGTCAAGTCGGGACAGCATCGAGTTGCGGCCAGTTCGAGCCATGTCTAAGTGAAGGGGTAGGCGTCGTGGATCTCGTGCCGGTCGCCGGGAAGCACGATGTCAGTCACGTGGACCGGTAGGCCTTTCGCGTCGTAGGCCGTCACGATCACGTTGAGCACCGGCGCATCGGCGGCGACGCCGAGCAGGCCCGCCTCTTCCCCGGTCGGCTTGCGCGCTGAGATCCGCTCCACCGCATGATCGAGCCGCACCTTCTTGCGCGCCTGGAGGTGATGCCGGATGCTCTCGCCGAGCAAGTCGGGCGAGGCGAAGTCGGTGCCCTTGGCCAGCTCCAGCGGCAGCCACAAGGAGGCCAGCTCGACCGGGTCGCCGTCATCGGCGAGGAGCCGCTGCCGCAGGAACGCCCGCGCGCCCTGGTCAAGCCCCAGCAGGGTCGTGACGTAGGCGGGGGCAAGCTTGACTCCGGCCTGGATCAGGCTGCCGGACAACTGAGTTTCGGGAAGCTCCAGGATGCCCTGTGCTGGCCGCGTCCGCTCCGCCCCCGCCAGCGCCGGGCGCCCGCGCACGAAACTGCCCTTGCCCTGCTGGGTCTCGATCCACCCGTCTTGCCGCAACGCCGACAGCGACTTAACGATCGTAGGCCGCGAAACGCCGAAAGACTCGACAAGCTGGTGCTCCGAGGGCAGCAGCGAACCCGGGGCATACTCCCCGGATTCGATCCGCCGCTTGATCTCGGCGACCACCTGCGCGTACTTGGGAGGCGAGTAGTCGAAGCCCATCGTCGTCCGTCCTGGCCGTGAATAATACTTGCTCTGTCAGGTCAGCGTATCTGCATGCTCAGGACTTGTCACGCTCTTGAACGAGATCACAACGCCGCCCCGGCTCAGCAGGTGTCGCCACGCCCGGCGATCATGCCGAGGCTGGCCAGGGTACGGACAGCGTCGGTGATGCGCCGCATGTCCTCGGGGGATGGCGGGCTGTACGGGTTGACGGGCCGGATGATGAGGTACCGGTCGGGCACCCCGGCCGATCGTAGTTGCTCGTCTTCGTCGGCGCACAGCCGCTCGTGCAGGTCCTGCAGGGCAGCGGTGATGGCGTCGCTGTCCGGCCCCAGCGGGAGGAACAGGTGGATAACGCCGAGGGCAAGCCGCAACTCGCGCAGGTTCTCGGCGCCGGACAGCTCGTCCTCGGCGTTGACGGCGGCAGCATGCGGGCTAGGAGCTGGCATGCAGGTCACTGCCCAGGCCGGTCAAGCAGCAGGGCATGCTCGACCCGCTCGCGAAACAGCGTCAGCTCAACTTCAAGTGAGTCGGGAATGGCGTCGTGCTCCGACAGGAGGAGATCGGCAGCGAGCTTAAGCCGCTCAAGGTGGGTTCGCTCCAGTGCGGGCAAGGTCTCAGGCATAAGTCATGTCTCCGTTATCAGGGGATGGGATGGGCGGTGTTGCGGAGTTCTCGATTGCCCGCAGGCGGGGCGGCAGCGTGTCAGGGTCTTTCGCGAAGACAATCGCGCGGAACGGCACGCTGGCCCGGGAGAAGCAGACGAATTCCCGGCTGGAGACCCCGAACACCACGATCCACAACGGGTTACCGGCCTCCAGCCGACGCGCTTCCGCACGGGCGGTCTCGACGTCAGCAACGTCAGTGCTCACTGCGTGTCCAACTCGAACCACACGACTCGGCCATCCCCGTCGCCGATGTACCCCCACCGCGCGGCGATTGACTCGACGAGGCCAAGCCCGTTCCCGTGCTCGCGCTCTTGGTCGGGTGATCGCACAACCGGAGCCGTATCCGCGCCCGCGTCCCAGACTTCAACCCGCACCTGGTTCGCGTGCTGGCGGACGGCTACTGCGAATGTCCCGTCCTTGCCGGACGCCGTATGCAAGACCGCATTGGTCGCCAGCTCGGTTGTCAGTAGCGCGGCGTCATCCGCCAGCGGGTTACCGTCCAGGACCCGGACGACGAACCTCCGCGCGTGCCCTACCTGCTCCCGTCGTCCCGGGAAGATCCGCGTCTTCGGCCGCGCCGCCACGAGCTCGGTCACGATGCCGCCTTGCCGGTGCCTGAGCAGGACAGGCACGGTTCCCGCGCTGGGCCGAGTAGCGCGGTCTCTGCCGCAGCGCCCGCGACGGCATCCGAGCGGCGTAGCGTGACGAACTTGAACCCACGGTCCCGGCAATCGGGGCAGCCGCCGCCCTCGGCGTCAGGTTCGGATTCGCCGGTCTCGGGTGTGTCGTTTGGTGGGTTTTCCGCCATGCTTCTAGGCTGCGGAAGAGACGCGTTTCCTCTCTAGGCGCATCTAGAACGCCACGTTTCGTAATGTCTCATGTTGTCTCGTCTTCGCGGAATGGCCGCTATGCTGAGATGAGACATAACCGGGAGAACACGTGCGAGAACAGCCCGTAATGCTGAAGGTGCTGCTAAGGGAAAAGCACTGGCAGAACTACGCCACATTCTGCGCCCAGTACGACAAGGCCGCCCAGCGCGTCGACCCCGGCCTCACCGGCCGCTACCCCAGCCGCGCCCAGCTCCACCGATGGGTCAACGGCGAGGTCCGCAGCCTGCCCTACGCCGACCACTGCCGCGTACTGGAAGAGATGTTCCCGGGCTGGACCGCCGAGCAGATGTTCCAGCCAGCCAACGGCCAGCACCCCGCCGCACCGGGAATCGGCGCCTTCGCCGCCACCGCGCTCATGTCCGCCATCCCGTCAACCGGCCTGCGCCCCTTCATCGAGCAGGCCTTCACCGCCGAGCACGTCGCCATCGACTTCGCCGGCTTCTCCGGCGAGACCCTGCACGGCGTCATCCAGGAGCCGCTCGACAGGATCCGCGCCGGGGACCTCAAGCCCGCCAGCGTCACCGTCCGCATGCTCCTGCCCGACACCACCAAGCCGATGGTGCTCCCGTGCCGCGTCGAGGACCTGGCCGACGACCCGGACTTCCGCGCCCGCTCCCACCGCCTGACGTCCCGGCATGCCTATGCGATCCTTGAGTCCGTGCACGAGCTCGCCCGCAAGGGCATCATCGAGCAGGGACGCGCCCAGATCCGCGCGCACCAGCTCCCGCCGGTCTTCAAGATGTACATCCTCAACGGCCAGGAGGCCTTCTTCGGCCTCTACCCCATCGCCAAGCACAACATCCCCATCTCCGGCGGCACCCGCGACATGTACGACCTGATGGGCAAGGACGCGATGGTCTTCCGCTACTCCCAGGCCAGCGGTGAGACCGCCGACGCCCAGTTCATCGAGCAGGCCCAGGCCTGGTTCGACTCCATCTGGGACACCATCAGCTACGAGTACCCCGCATGACCGGAACCGCCAGCGACCGCGCCGCCCTGGCCGCAGTCGTGTCCCGCACGCGCTATCTACTCCTGGACTTCGACGGCCCGGTCTGCTCCATCTTCGCCGGACTCCCAGCTCCCACCGTGGCCGAAGAACTCCGCAAGCTCTTCACCCCCGACCAGCTCACCGACACGGCCAAGAACACCACCGACCCGATCGAGGTGTTCATCCAAGCCGCCGAGGTAGACCCCAAGCTGGCCGCCCGCGTCGAAGCCGAGATGACCGGCCTCGAAGTCGCCGCGGTCGCCACCGCCAAGCCGACCCCGTACGTCCACGAGGTGCTAGCCGGATGCCGCGAGTCCGGCCGCACCGTCGCCGTCGTCTCCAACAACAGCGCCCAGGCCGTCAACTCCTACCTAGACCGCCACGGCCTCAGCGACGGCGTCGGCCTGGTCGTTGCCCGCACCAGCCACGATCCCGCCCAGCTCAAGCCCAGCCCCCACCTCCTGGAAATCGCCGTCCAGAAGCTAGCCGCCGACCCCGCCGCAACCGCCCTCGTTGGAGACTCGCTCACCGACGTAGAGGCAGCCCACCGCGCCGGAATCGCGTCTATCGGCTACGCCAACAAACCCGGCAAGCGCGACGCCATGACCGAAATCAACGCCGGAGCCGTCATAGGCAGCATGTCCGACCTAGCCCTATCCCTCCGCGCATATCCCCTACCGGATTAGGGAGTAAGAGAAGCACAGGCAGAATGGCGACCCGACGCGCAAGCGGTTTTAGGCGTCGAGGCCGCACTCTACCCTCCAACAAATCGAGTACGTAGTCTGGTGGCTGACTTATGGTCACGGGGTATCGATAGATTGCCAGACGTTCACGACGCATTACTCTGCCCGCCGCCGCATCCGGTACAGGCTCGGCGGTTTCAACTGATCATTGCGACAAGGCTGCTTCTAGCATTTCGCTGTAAACCTCGATCGGCTTCTTCCAGCCGAGAGTCTTGCGTGGCCTGCCGTTCAGTTCCATTGCCACCATATCAAGCTCTGCCTGGGAATGC
>JAICYD010000048.1 GCA_025934375.1 Streptosporangiaceae bacterium
GAGCGGGTCGCGTTCGTCCTGCACGACGTCTTCGGCTACCCCTTCGCCGAGGTCGCCGAGATCACCGGCCGCACCCCGGCGGCCTGCCGCCAGCTGGCCTCCTCCGCCCGCCGCCGCGCCCGCGCCGCCCAGCCCCCCGCGCCGCCCCCCGCCGCCCGCCAGGCCGGCATCGTCCGCGACTTCAAGCGCGCCTGGGAGGCCAAGGACATCGCCGCCCTCATCAGCCTGCTCGACCCCGCCGCCACCGCGATCGCCGACGGCGGCGGCCTGGCCACCACCTTCCTGGAGCCCATCGAAGGCGGCGAGCAGATCGCGCGGGCCTGGGTCGAGATCGCCAGCCGGGCCACCGACGACATGATGTTCGTCGAGCGGACGGTCAACGGCCAGCCCGGACTGGTGGCCCTGGACGGCGGCGTCACCGTGACGGTGTTCGCCTTCGAGATCGCCGGGATGCGGATCAAGCGCATCTGGGTCATCCGCAACCCCGACAAGCTACGCCGCTGGACCGACCGCTAACCCGGTCATCAGCCGGGCGGCCCCCGGTGACCGCTTGAGCCGTTCAGCGCTCCTGGTCCGGGGGCAGGGCTCCGTAAGAGCTCCGGCGACGGGTGGCCTTCGTGCGGGTGCGCCTTCCGCATGACGACATGACGCTTGCGCAGGCCCTCAAGCCATTCCTGCCCGCTGAGCAGCCGCGTGGTCTTGCCCGACTTGACCTCGCCCGCGGCGGCGATGGCCATCGCGACGCTGGCCGCGGTCATGTCATCAGGTGCCTCATACACAACGAGCACGTCATAATCGCCGAATGGGAACCCGGCCACCAAGAGCTTGGCGCCCAGGTCAACCAGCGTCGGCCTGAACGCTTCCACGGGGTCTTGCGGCTCTTTGATCTGAGCGGCCATGGACCTTGCTGTGTAGGAGGCTTGGTACATGTATAGCGCCATCGAGATTCCCCCTCCGGCGACGCCGAGCGGCTGGAGACCACTGAGGTTACAGATCGTAGACCCCGCCCGGACGGCCGCACCAGCCTCCGCCTGGCGGTCGGCCATCCGGGATAATGATCATTCGTTGCCAGCGGGGCCGTGGTGGCCGCCGTCCGCCGAAGACGAGGAGCGCCTGATGGTGGCAAGCACGTCCCCGCCCGTAGCCCGGTGGGGAATCCTGAGCACGGGCGGCATCGCCCAGCAGTTCACGCGCGACCTGCTGCTGACCGGCCACACGGTAGCGGCGGTCGGGTCGCGCACGCGCGAGAGCGCGGAGCGCTTCGCCGCGCACTTCGAGCTGCCGGCGGCCCACGCGAGCTACGAGTCGCTGGTGGCCGACCCCACGGTTGACATCGTCTACGTGGCGACGCCGCACCCGTTCCATTACCCCAACGCCATGCTCGCGCTCGAGGCGGGCAAGCACGTCCTGGTCGAGAAGCCGTTCACGCTCAACGCGGCCCAGGCGCAGCACCTGGTGACCTACGCCGCCGACCACGGCCTGGTGGCCCTGGAGGCAATGTGGACCCGCTGGCTCCCGCACATGGCCCGGCTGCGGGAGATCGTGGCCGGCGGGGCGATCGGCGAGCCGCGCTCCATGAGCGCCGATCACACCCAGCGGCTGCCCGATGATCCCGGCCACCGGCTCAACGCCCTCGAACTCGGCGGCGGCGCGCTGCTCGACCTCGGCGTCTACCCGGTCTCCTTCGCGTCCCAGCTGTTCGGCGCGCCCCAGTCGATCCAGGCCGTCGCCACGTTCAAGGAGACCGGCGCCGATGCCCAGGTAGCCACGATGTTCCGGTACCCGGGCGGGCAGATCGCCACCACGTACTCCGCGAGCACCACCCGAGGGCCGAACGTGGCCGTCGTCCTCGGCTCGGACGGGCGCATTGAGGTCGACAGCGTCTGGTACACGGCAACCGGCCTGCGCGTCTACGACAAGGGCGGCACCCTCATCGAGAACTTCCGCCCGCCCGTCGACGGCCGGGGCATGCAGTACCAGGCGGTGGAGGCGGAGCAACTGGTCAGCGCGGGCCAGCTAGCCAGCGACATCCTCCCGCCGCGGGAAACCGTCGCGATCATGGCGACCCTCGACACCATCCGCGAGCAGATCGGCCTGCGCTACCCCGACGAGTAACCACTACCCCGCCGAGTAACCACTACCCCGCGCCCCCTGACCTGCGAAGATCGAGGGATGGAGGTACTGAGCAGCCGCATCCTGCTGCGCCCGGCCGACCTGGACCGGAGCCGGCGCTTCTACCGCGATGTGCTGGGCCTGGCGGTCTACCGCGAGTTCGGGCCCGCCGATGATCCCGCCGTCGTGTTCTTCGTCGGCCAGGGACTGCTGGAGGTGTCCGGGCGCGCGCCCGGCCCTCCCGGGGCCTCAATGAGGATCTGGCTGCAGGTCCGGGACGTCCGCGGCGAGCACGCCCGGCTGGCCGCGGCCGGGGTCCGCGTTCTCCGGGAGCCCGTCGAGGAGCCGTGGGGCCTGGTGGAGATGTGGATCGAGGACCCCGACGGCATCGCGATCGTGCTGGTCGAGGTTCCCGCAGGTCACCCGCTGCGCCGCGACCCGCGCTGACCTGCCCGGCTCATGGCCGACGCTATGGTTGGCCGTGTGGACCCTCAGGGCGGGCAGGACGCGGCCGCTGGCGCCGGGAGCATCGTGATCCGCGGGTCACGGCTGCTGCTTCGCGCGCTGCGGCCCGCTGAGATCGATGACGAATGGCGCGCGATGGTCACCGCCGATCCGATGGCCATCGCCACGGTCCCGGACGAGGCCCGCTTCCGCGCCCGGCTCCGGCAGTCGGGCCAGATGCGTGACGGCTGGCTGGATTTGGCCATCGACCTGGACGGGACCTCGATCGGGCGGATCCAGACATTCGTCCCGCCCGGCCGCCCGATCCCCCCGGGGACCTACGAAGTCGGGATCGGGCTGCGCGAGGACACGCGCGGAAAGGGCCACGGCCGCGAAGCCCTCGCGCTGTTCACCGACTGGCTCTTCGAGCACGCGGCGGCCCAGGTCGTCGAGGCGCCCACCGATCCCGCCAACACCGCGATGCGGACGGTGTTCCAGCGGGTTGGCTGGACGCTCGTCGGCCCGCTAACAGAGTACGACCGCCAGTGGGTGATGTACCGGATCACCAGGCGCGAATGGGAAGTTCGCCCCCGGCCTTCCGGTCAGCGGCAATAGCCAGCGGTATTTGCGTGGCGGCGGTGTTACTGGCGCCGGTATCGTTCGGGTTCGTGGCGATAACTTTGGGCGATGCCTTTAACAGGCGCAAGAAGCTGGCCGCCGACCTGCAGACCTGGATCGGCCGGCTCGGCCTGGCCGGCGCCGAGCGGCGCACCTACCGCACTTCGGTCCTCGAAGGCGACCACGCGTACCAGCCCGACCCCGGCACCGAGAAGGTCGGCACCCGCCAGTACACGGTCCAGGAATGCCGGGACAAGATCGCGGAGATCCTGGAGGAGGACGAGCGGCTCGCGCTGCGGATCTCCAGGACCAACCAGCAGGCGCGGGCCGAGATCGTGGACCTGAGCGGCCGGGCGCGCGTGCTGTCGATACCCGAATTGCTCGTGCTCAAGGATGACGCGATCCCCAAGCTGGAGCAGGCCGCCAGGGCGGTCCCGCTGCGCGCGGATGACGTGAGCGTGTACGACAGCGGCGACGCCTGGGTGCGTTACCGGCAAGTGAAGAAGGTTGAGCGGAAGAAGGAAAGCTTCAGCGACAAAGGCCTGAAGGTCGAGGAAATCGAACTGCTCGGCTACGACGTCGTCGAGGTTACCGATTATGGGGTGCCCCGCCGCGAGCAGTGGGACAGCATCGACCGCATCGGCGAGTTCGCCCAGCAGGTCAAGCAGGCGATTAATCAGGCGAACAAGACCGACCTGGTCGAGCTAGACTGATATCACGCGGGGTCGGCCCACCGAAGTGTCGGTTCGTAGCAGGTCACCGGTAACACGTTTTGCGTCTATCCGCCTACCACTCACTCAGCAGGTGTTTTTGTTGTAGCAGGTATCGCGCATTAACGTCATCTGTCACAAGCCCTGAGTAAGCGGTAACACCAAGATGAGGGCTACCACACGCCCTGGCCAGGGTCGGCCCCGCCCCGACCCGACCCGAATGCTTGAAGATCACGCGTGGCAAATCCATCGATGTTACGGTTGGTCGGGTGGATGCTGCTCGGCCTGAAATCCAGGGGGCCACTACCGTCAGCCCGGCTGTCTCCGACAGTGAGCCCGCGAGCCCGGGCAGGCTCGCGTTCGCGAGCTTCCTCATGCTGTTCGTGGAACTCGCGCTGATCCGGTGGATCAGCGCGAATAACGTCTTCGTGAACACGACCTCGAATTTCGTGCTGCTCGCCAGCTTCCTGGGAATCGGGATCGGCTTCCTTAACGCGCGCGGCGAGCGCGATTACGTGCGCTGGACGCCGGTCGCGCTGCTCGTGCTGGTGGGTTTCGGGCTGGCGTTCCCCGTGGACCTGCGGGCGCTCAGCGGCCCTGACCCGTACCACGGCCTTGGCATGAAGGCGCTTCCGCAGAACTTGAGCCTCACCATCGTGTTCGTGCTCGTCGTGGGCGTGATGGCGGGACTCGGCCAGGCAGTCGCGCGGAACTTCGTCAGGTTCAAGCCGCTGAACGCCTACCGGCTGGACATCCTGGGCAGCCTCGCCGGGATCGCGGCGTTTTCCCTGCTGTCCTTCCTCGACCAGCCGCCGGCCACCTGGGGGGTGATCACCGGGATCGGCGTGGCGGTGCTGGTGCTGCCCCGGGCCCGGTGGTGGCAATTCGCGGCGGTGGCGGGCGTCATCGGGCTGCTGGTCGTGGAATCGCTCCTGCCGGGGGAGATGTGGTCGCCCTACAACAAGCTGTCCATCGAGCACCGCCACGAAGACGGTCAGCCCGCGGTCTCGGTGAGCGCGAACAACATTCCCTACCAGACCGCCGTCTCGCTCGGGGCGATGCGCGACAACCATCCCTCCTATTTCTACCCGTACCGGCACGTCACCCGGGCAGACCTGGGCAACGTCTTGATCATCGGAGCGGGGACGGGCAACGATGTCGCGGTCGCGCTGTCCCAGGGGGCCCGGCACGTTGATGCCGTGGAGATCGACCCGCTGCTGCTGCTGCGGGTCGGCCAGGCGAATCCCAATCAGCCCTACCGAAGCGACCGGGTCAGCATGCACGTCGGCGACGGCCGCGCCTTCCTGGAGGACACCCGGCAGCGCTACAACCTGATCCTGCTGGCGCTGCCCGACTCGATGACCGCGCTGGCCGGGCAGTCCGCCCTCAGGCTGGAAAGCTTCCTGCTGACCGAGCAGTCGCTCGCCGCGGCCAAGTCGCACCTAGCGCCCGGCGGCACTTTCGCGATGTACAACTACTACCAGCCGTTCCTGCTGAGCAGGTACGCGACCACGATCGAGGACGTCTACCACCAGGCCCCCTGTACCGAGCTTCAGCCCGGGAGCCTGGGCGGCCGGGTGCTCGCCGTCCTCACCGTCCACCCCGGCGGCCCGGTGCCCGGCTGCGCCACTTACTGGCGCGGCCCCCGCCTCGCGGCGGCGACCGACGACCACCCGTTCCCGTACCTGCAGAAAGACCAGATCCCCAGGAACTACCTGTGGATGCTCGGGGCGATCTTGCTCGGGTCGCTGCTGCTCGTACGGCTCGGCGGCGGCCGGTTCACGGGCATGCGCTCCTACATTGACCTGGCGTTCATGGGAGCCGCCTTCCTGCTGCTGGAAACGAAGAACATCGTGCAGTTCGCGTTGCTGTTCGGCACCACCTGGCTGGTGAACTCCCTCGTCTTCGCCGGGGTCCTGCTCGCGGTGTACCTCGCGGTCGAGACCGCCCGGCGGATACGGCTGCCCCGCCCGGCCGTGCTGTACGCCGTCCTCATCGCGTCGCTGGCCCTGACCTGGGTGGTGCCGCAGGACTCGCTGCTCGCCCTGCCGGTGATCGCGCGGTTCTTCGCGGCCAGCGCGCTGGCCTTCGCGCCGATATACCTCGCCAACCTGGTGTTCGCGCAGCGCTTCTCCGATGTGCACAATTCGGGAACGGCGTTCGCCGTCAACCTTCTCGGCGCGATGGTCGGCGGCGCGCTCGAGTACCTGTCCCTGATCACCGGGTACCGCGTCCTGCTCATCGTGGTAGGCGTGCTGTACGGGCTGGCCTTCGTGACCGGCCTCAGACGCGGGCCAGCCTCCCAGCCCGGCTGAACCGCGTCCTGGTGACGGCCGGTCGCCGCTTGTAAGCGGCGGCTCACTGACCGCCGCCGGGGCCCGCGTGGTGGCGGTACAGGCCGGCGACCCGGAAGGCCAGGTCGAGGGACTGGCTGCGGTTGAGCCGGGGATCGCACGTCGTCTCGTAACGGTAGCTCAGGTCGCTCTCGGCGATGTGGTGGCCGCCGCCGAGGCACTCGGTGACATCGTCACCGGTGAACTCGATGTGAATGCCGCCGGGATGAGTGCCGAGCGCGCGGTGCACCTCGAAGAATCCGGCGACCTCGTCCAGCACGTCGTCGAAGTTCCTGGTCTTGCGGCCGCTGGCCGCCTCCACCGTGTTGCCGTGCATCGGATCGCATACCCACACCACCGTGGCCCCGCTGGCGGTCACCTTCTCCACGAGCGGGGGCAGCGACTGGCGGATCCGCCGTGACCCCATCCGGGTGGTCAGGGTGAGCCGCCCTGGCTCGCGGTCCGGGTCCAGGGCTTCGATCAGCTCGAGCACGTCCTGCGCGGCGGCGTCCGGGCCGACCTTGACGGCGACCGGATTGCGGATCTGGCGGGCGAACTCGACATGCGCGCCCCGGGGATCGCGGGTGCGCTCCCCGAGCCACAGCAGGTGAGCGGACAGGTCGTAGGCGTGGCCGTTCCGCGCGTCGGCCCGGGTCAGCGCCCGCTCGTAATCCAGCAGCAGGGCCTCGTGGCTGGAGTAGAACTCCACCGCGCGGAACTCGCGGGGGTCCGCCCCGCACGCGTGCATGAAGGCGATCGCCCGGTCGATCTCGTCTGCCAGCTGCTCGTAGCGCTGCCCGGCCGGGCTGCCGACCACGAAGTCCTGGTTCCAGGCGTGCACCTGGCGCAGGTCGGCGAAGCCGCCGCTGGCCAGGGACCGGCACAGGTTCAGCGTGGCCGACGAGCAGTGATACGCCTCGAGCAGCCGCTCCGGGTCCGGGGTGCGCGCCGCGGCGGAGAACTCGATCCCGTTGACCGCGTCGCCCCGGTAGACCGGAAGTTCCACGCCGTCTCGCACCTCGGTGACCGCCGACCGCGGCTTCCCGAACTGGCCCGCCATCCGGCCGACCTTCACCACCGGCACGCTGGCCGCGTAGGTCAGCACCACGGCCATCTGCAGCAGCGTCTGGAACTTGCCGCGCACGCTGCCGGCGCTCGTGCTGGCGAACGTCTCCGCGCAATCACCGCCTTGCAACAAGAACGCCTCACCGCGCGCCACCGCGGCCAGCCGCTCTTTCAGCTGGTCGCACTCGGCCGCCAGCACCAGTGGCGGCAGCCCCTCCAGGCGGCGCACCACCGTCTCCAGGTGATCACGATCGGGCCATTGCGGCTGCTGAAGCGCGGGCAAAGTCACGAGCTTCAGGTTACGTGGCGCGCCCGCTCGAAATTCACCGGACGCGGTTACGCTCGGGCGGTCGCGAATCCCATGTAGGAGATGGCGGTGCTCCTGACCCGGCCCACGTCCAGTCGCCGGCTGAGCTCCCCGTAGGTGATCCGCCCGCGCCGGGCGCTGACGAAGCCGCCGAGCACGGCGAGGGGCCTCGCGCGCGCTCCCAGGCCGGTCATCTCGCCGGGGACAAGCCCGTGGCGCTCCAGGGCGCCGGCCAGCTCGGCGGGCGTGATGAACATGTCCCAGTCGTGGATCGCCACGTCGGTCAGGCGGGTCAGCGGCCACTGCTGCATCGCCTTGATCGCCAGCAGCTTGCTCGCGCGGGTGCGGTTGATGGTGTCGAACAGGTACAGGCCGCCGGGCCGCAGCGCGCGGGCCGTCTCGGCGATCACCCGGTCCACGTCGGACACGTGCTCCAGCACGTCACAGCAGTAAGCCAGGTCGAAGGCGGCGTCCGCGACGGGCAGGTCCTCGCCGGCCCCGACCCGGTAGTCGATGCGCAGGCCGCGCCCGGCCGCGTGGGCGCGCGCCACGCCGATCGACACCGGGGACGGGTCGACCCCGGTCACCTGCCAGCCGAGGGCCGCGAACTCCTCGGCCAGGAACCCGCCGCCGCAGCCGATGTCCAGCGCCCGCAGCCCGGCCACCTCCGCGCCGAACCGCCGGGCGAGCACGCCGCGGAAGTAGGCGAACCGGCCCGAGGTGACGCTGCCGTGCAGGACGTTAAGCGGGCTCGCCTCATCCCACCACGTCTCCCCCAGCCGGTCATAGACGTCATTATCGATCGCCACGCAACGGATGCTAGCCGCTTGCCTTCGGCGGTAGAGTCGCCGCCCGTGAGCATTTCAGCGCCTGGGGCAGACGTGAGCCCCGGTGAACTGGCCGTAACCGCCCAGCGATGCGCGTCGCAGCTGCTCAGCGGCGATCCCGCGGACACCGTCGCGGAGGTGACCCGGCGGCTGCTGGCCGTCCAGGCGCAAGACCCCCGAGGGGCGCGGCTCACCATCCGCGCCCGCTCGGCGGGGCTGACCGCCGCCGATGTCGACTCCGCCCTCGCCGACCGCTCGGTGGTCGTCTCCTGGCTGAACCGCGGCACCTTGCACCTGGTCCGCGCCGAGGACTACTGGTGGCTGCATCCGCTGACCACCCCGCAGCTGCGCACCGGGAACTCCCGCCGGCTGGCCCAGGAGGGCGTGTCCCCGCCGGACGCCGAGCGCGGGGTGGCCGCCGTGGAGGCCGCGCTGGCCGCCGACGGCCCGCTGAGCCGGCCGGAGCTCCGCGAGCGGGTCGCGGCCGCCGGGGTGCCGACCGAGGGCCAGGCGCTGGTGCACATCCTGCTGCTGGCCAGCATCCGGGGCCTGATCGTGCGCGGCCCGGCCGCCGGACGGAGTATGCGGGACCAGGCGTGGGTGCTGACCCGGGACTGGCTGGGCGCTGCCCCGCCGCCGCTGGGCCGGGAGGCCGCGCTCGGGGAACTGGCCCGGCGCTACCTCGCCGGGCACGCCCCGGCCGCCGACCGGGACCTCGCCCGCTGGGCCGGCATCGGGCTGCAGGACGCCCGGCTCGGCCTGGCCCGGTGCGGCGCGGTGCCGCGCGCCGACGGCCTCGCCGAGCTGCCCGCCAGGCCGCCGGGCAGCTCAGGGGGCAGTTCGGCAGGCGCGGCCGCGCTGCCGCCGCCGCGCCTGCTCGGCGCGTTCGACCCGCTGCTGCTCGGCTGGGCTTCCCGCGATCCCATCACCGGCCCGCACACGCACATCGTCACCACCAACGGGATATTCCGGCCGTTCGCCCTGGTCGACGGCCGGGCCGTGGCGACCTGGACGTTCACCGGCGGGCGGGTGACGCTGGCGCCCTTCGCCCCGCTCGGCGCCCAGGCTCAGGCGGCGCTGGACGCCGATGCCGCCGACGTGTCCCGGTTCCTGGCCGGATAGGCACAGTTGCGCTCGCCGTCAACGCGACACATCGCGCCGAGCTGCTCTGGGGACTGCCCGACGGCGACGCCGAGGCGGTCGAGGGCTACCTCGACCGCCTCGCCGACCGCGTCCGACGGTGATGGGCTAGCAGGGGGTGACGGTCCCGCGCAGCGGGATCCAGTCCGAGCTCACGGTGTCGCCCTCGGTGACCCCGTCGCCGTCGCTGTCGGACTGGCTGATGACCCGCAAGATCACGTGCTTGGCCCCTCCGACGAGCGTCGGCACCGTGAACGTCATGCCGTACAGCACGGAGTGCCCGGCCGGGACGTCGTCGGTGTGGCTGCCGCTGGACACCGCGTCGGCCTCCTGCCATGTCAGGTCGTTGGAGAACCACAGCTGCTTGGTCACGATGGCCGTTGAGGTGGAGTAGTTGGCGATCGTCGCGCGGACCTTCAGCAGGTCACCCTCGCAGACCGTGGTCGACTGCCCCTGCGGCCCGCCGTCGCCGCAGTACTGCGCGAACTTGTCGGAGCTGAGCTTGTCGCCAAGGCTCGGCGCGCACAGCCAGGCGTCGGCCGCCGGGGTCCGGGGATCGCTGGCGGCCGTGTACCAGTTATTGAGCACCGCCACCTCGTATCGCGTGGTCGGCCACGGGTAGAGCGCGCGCAGCCCGGCGATGTCGTCCGGCAGCGGCGCCATCATCAGCTCCGGCGAGCGGTTGGCCCATGCCTTGGTGCCGTAGTTCAGCATCGCGAACTCGTCCCCGACGTGGTGCAGCCCCAGCGCGTGCAGCAGCTCATGCAGGTAGATCGGCCGCAGGTACAGCGCGTTGCTGGAGTCGGCGATGCTCGCGTCGTAGTAGCCGGTGCCTGGCGTGCCCAGGTTCCACAGATTCCAGGTCGCGAGCACGGTGCCATTGGAGTCAACGCTCTTCACGGTGGAGTCAAAGTCGGGCAAGGTGATCTGCGCCTCGTTATAGGTGCAGTTGGCGCCCACCGGCCCGTGGACGGTGCTGCCCCCGACGCCGTCCGCCAGGGACCCGGAGAACCCGACGTGGATCGTCGGGGCGAAGTCGCCCACGAACTTCCCTTGCGTGAACGCCGTCGTGGTCGTCGTCACCGAGTAGGCCGTCGCGGCGCTGCCGCCGACCTTCGCGATGGTGGCGTTGATGTCGTCGAGCGCGTCCACCAGCGCGGTGAGCTGGCTGCCGGACGCCTTGGACTCCGTGGTGTGCACCACGACGTGAACCCAGGGCGCCATGAACTTGAGCGAGCTGCAGCTGGTGGTGGTCTGCGGCTGGTACGCCCCGGCGGGCGACGCCAGCGCCACCGCCGCCGCGATCGCCGCCCCGGCGGTGATCATTGTTCCGAACATCGTTCGGCATCGAGATGTGCTGATAGGCATTGCTTCTCCTGGTGAACCCGCCGGCTGCCCCCGCAGCCGGTCACCATCAGGTACGCGGGGCGCGGCGCAGAAGGTTCAGGAAAAGTTAAGTCATCATCCGCGGGTGTAGCGGTGCTTCACCCCGCCGGGAAGAACTCGCGGTCCTCGAAGGGCCGCACGTGGACCTGCGGTAGCTGGCGGTCGGCGGGCACGTAGTGCGCGTACTCGCTGTTCAGCCGCAGGAGCTGGTCGCGGATGGACACCGCCAGCTGGCCGGCGTCCCCGTCCCGCCCGGGGGCCAGCTCGACGGTGACCCGCAGCCGGTGGTCCCCATCGGCATCCTCGGTCACTTCCAGGACGAATTTCCCCGTAACGAATTCACTGATCCCCGGCTGTTCCAGGCCGACGGCGACATTCTCCGGGTAGACGTTGGCCCCGTAGAACGACACGGTGAACAGCGAGCGGCCGAAGACGAACACGAACGGCAGCCCGCCGCCGGTGCTGCCCGACGCGGCGACCGGGTCGAATCCGTGCCGGGCGCACAGGGCGAGCATCTCGCGGTACGGGAAGGCACCGTCGGGCAAGGCACCGTCGGGGAAGGCACCGTCGGCCGCGTCGCCGCCATGCTGAGCATCGGAGAGGAAGGCGCCGAATGCCTCAGTGACCCGGCGTGCCCTCGCGGTATCTATCACGCCTCCATCGAACCATTCCTGGTTGCCCGCGGCCCGGCGCCGCCCCCGCGGCGGGGCTGTTGGCACTTGACCTGCCTTGCGCGCAAGCGTAGGTTCCTGACTGTTAGGAAACTTTTCTAATAATGGGGTCGCGGGCAGTAAACGCGACGGCCCCCGACGGCGTTTCCCAGGGCGGCGATGTGAACCGGAAGCTCCTCCTGCCAGCCAGGCTCGGCGGCTGGCTGGCCGCGTCGGCGGCGATGGCCATCGGCGTTCCCGCGATAGCCGTCGCGCTGGCCGCGAGCCCCGCTGCCCCGCTGGCGGCCGCCAGCGGGGCAGCGGTCCCCGCCATCGTGCCCAGGCCGGTGTCGGCGACGGCCGGCCCTGGCCGCTTCACCCTGGGCCGGTCGGCCCGGATCGTCGCCGCGCCGGGAGCCGGGGCCGCGGCCGAGAGGCCCGTCGCCCGCGACCTGGCCGCCTACTTGCGCCCGGCGACCGGTTACCCCCTGCCCGCCGTGGCCGGCGCGCCCGCGGCCGGGGACATCGTGCTGAAGATCGGCGCCCCCGCGGCGCTGACGCCCGCCGGCCGGGCCGAGGGGTACCAGCTCGTCACCACGGCCAGCAACGCCACCATCGTGGCGCCTACCGCGCACGGACTGTACAACGGCGTCCAGACGTTGCGGCAACTGCTGCCTCCGTGGATCAACAGCGCCACCGTCGCGGCAGGCCCCTGGACGATGCCGGCCGTGACGATCACCGATTACCCGCGCTACCCCTACCGCGGGATCATGCTCGACATCGGCCGGCACTACGAGTCGCCCGCCGCCGCCGAGCAGCTGATCGCCCAGGTCGCCGCGTACAAGGTCAATGTCTTCCACCTGCACCTCAGCGACGACCAGGGCTTCCGCCTGGCCATCGCCGGCTTCCCCCGGCTGACCAGCATCGGCGCCGCCGGGTCGGTGGGAACCGGCGGCCGGACGAAGGACCCGGGCGGATTCTGGACCCAGGCGCAGTACCGGGCGGTCGTCGCCGATGCCGCCGCCCACTTCATCACCCTCGTGCCGGAAGTCGACTCACCCGGCCACGACAACGCGATCATCATGTCGGAGTACGGCGACGCCGGCAATCACGCGCTGCCCGCCAGCCCGCACGGCATCAACTGCGGGCAGTCCGACCCGCCCCGCTGGGACTACACCGAAGACGTCGGGTACAGCGCCCTGTGCCCGGCGAGCCCGGACACGTGGGCGATCATGACGGCGATCATCGGCCAGCTCACCGCCTTGACTCCCGGCCCCTACTACGACCTCGGCGGTGACGAGGTGCCCGCCTCGCTGCTGAGCCCGGCGCGATACGCGCGGTTCGTCAACACCGAGGCGGGCATCGTCGGCCAGCACGGCAAGACGGTCATGGGCTGGGCGGACATCGCCGGCCCGGGCACCACGCCGCCGCCCGGCTCGGTAGCGGAGTACTGGCAGCCCGCCGCGGGCGATTCCCCGGGCACGGAGACCGGCCGGGAGGCGGTCGCCAAGGGCATGAAGGTGGTGATGGCCCCGGCCGACCACGCCTACCTGGACCAGAAGTACGTCGTCAACAGCCACGGCAGCGTCCCGGCGTCACTCGGGATGAACTGGGCCTGCGCGGCGGGCTGCGACGTGTCCAGTGCCTACAACTGGGATCCCGGCTCGCTCGTCACCGGGGTCACCGACCGGAACGTGATCGGCGTGGAAGGCGACATGTGGGGCGAAACCGTCGCGAACATCAGCGACGCCGACTACATGGTGTTCCCCCGGCTGCTGGCGCTGGCGGAGGTCGCCTGGTCGCCATCGGCCCAGCGGACCGCCTCCGGCGCCGCCTACCGCGACTTCCTGCGGCGCCTGGCCACGCAGGGCGCCCGGCTCCAGGCCGCGAGGGTGAACTTCTACCCGTCCGCGCAGGTTGCCTGGCCACTCGCGGCCCAGGGGGCCACGCTGCGCGCCACCCGCGACGGGCACGTCCACGGGACCGTCGCCACGCTGTCCGCGCCGGGCTTGTCGGCCAGCGCGCTGACGATGTGCGATTCCTCGCTCGGCATCGGCTGCACCATCAACTGGGGCGACGGCACCTCCGCGACCGGTGACGTGGCCGGCGCGAACGCGACCGATACCCGCGTCAACAGCCTGTACGCGATCTCCGGCGACCATGCCTACGCGCACCCGGGCACCTACCACGGCGTGGTGACGCTCAGCGCGGGCAACGCCGCCCCCGTCACCGCGGACTTCACCGCACTGTGGCGGTAGCGCTCACGCGGGGCCGGTCAGGCAGCGCCGAAGTCGAAGCCCCGCGGCTCGGCGGCCAGCGGCTTCCCCTCGACCCCGGTAACCGGCACGTCGGCACCGACCGTCTCGAAGCGCGGCCTGGCCAGGTCCACCGCCCCGGCTCCGCTCAGCAGGACGCCGAAATGGACGGACTGCGCGTCCTCGCTCACGTCGAGCACGTTGGCCGCCTCCACCCAGGCGGTGCTCCCGCGCAGCGCCCGGTCCTGCATGTTGTCGAACGCCCTTTCGCCGTCAGCCCGGTCGACTCGCAGCCAGATGCCAGCCCAGTGCCCGATCTCCTGGCCCCGGATCATGGCGCTGAAGCGGACCCGCTTCCCCCGGTAGCGCGTCGCGTCGATGCTCTGCATGACGGTGCCGAAGCCGCCCGGCGACCCGGCGATCCGGAAGCGCAGCTGTATCACGCGCTTGCCGTCGTAGGCACTGGCCCGCGGCAGCAGCCCCGCGTCGTACTCCCCCGGATGGCTCCCGGCCATGAACCACCCGCCCGGCAGCGGGTCCAGCGCGGCCTCGCCGAGCAGCGCGGTCAGCGCCTGAGTGTAGTTCTCCCCGGTCTCGGCCATGCGGGCGCGGACCAGTCGCTTGAGATCCTTGTGCTGCGGCACGGTAAAACAACCTCCGTCGTGGCGGGCCGCCCCAGCGCTCCGCGCCCGGAGCCGGCCAGACGGAAGTCCGGCGTGCTGCACATACCGGTCCGGGAGTACGCCCCCCTTCGGCCTGACACCGCCCCGCTGGGGAAGGGCTGCCGGCCTTGGCGTCGAACCGCGCCGCCTTCATCATGAGCCAGCCCCCGGCCCTGGGTCAACTGAACCGGAACGCGGGATCGCAGAGGTGCCGGGGTGGGCGACCTGAGGAACCGTGTCCGTGATCTCGTCGCCGCTCGGGCGGCCCGCCCGCTGTTCCCACGTCGGTGTCCAGACGTTGTCGCCGGGCGCGGCGGTGCGCCGGGCCTCGAGGTAGTCGCGAAGCGCGGCGAGCGCGGGATGCGGGTTGCCCTGGCGCCAGATCAGTGACATCGGGTAGACCGGCGCCGGGTCGCGGACGGGTACGCGCCGCAGGTCGTAGCTGTCCGGCCATAGGTAGCGCGAGCGTTCGCCGACCAGGGTCGCCAGGTCGGCAGAATCGGCGATCTCATCCAGCAGCGCCTCGTTCCCGAAGACGGGGCCCAGCATGTCGATGGTGAGGCCGAACGTGGCGGCCAGCTCGGCGTAGTAGTCGGCCACCTCCCCGCGGGCGGCCAGGCCGGGCATCCAGATCCGGTGCCCGGCGAGCTGCGCGGGCGCGACGGCGCGGGCGCCGGCGAGCGGGTGGCGGGGCCCGACGAGCAGCTCGTGCGGCTCGTGGATCACGCCGGCGGCCTTGATCGCCTCGGGCAGGCGCAGGCGCGCGGGAACGCCGTGGAAGGTGGCGTCGATCGTCCCCGCCTCGACGGCGGCGATCGCCGCGTCGACGTTGGCGTCCAGGGTCACGATGTCCAGCTCGATCTCGGGGTGGGTGCGGTAGAAGTCCTGGAGGAGCACCGCCGAGACGACGCGCCGGTTGACGACATCGACGCGCAGGGCGCGCCGGCCGGGACGGACCGACGCGTCCGCCCGCTCCGCTACCCGCAGGAGCTCCCGGGCGTGGGGCAAGAACGCCTGGCCGTCGATCGTGAGCTGGGCGCCGCGGGCGGTACGGGTGAACAGGCGCACGCCCAGGTCCTTCTCCAGCGCGGCGATGCGCTTGGAGACAGCCTGCTGGGTGATCGACAGCTCCGCGGCGGCCTCCTGGAACTGCCCTGCGTCGGCGGCGGCGGCGAACGTGCGCACGGCGTCGAGGTCCATCCGCGAGACTCTACCCGGACAACAGGTGGTTGTGGCTCGCCGCCGGGCCGGTTGTTTGCTCCCACTCCCGCGCCCTGATGTGATTCGCAGCGATCCAACGGCGAGTTGTGTCACGCGCGGAAAGGTGCCGGGCTTGGTGGCCAGACGATCCCTGGGGCGGCAGTTCGGCTGGCTGTGGGCGGCCTACGCGGTCAGCGCCTACGGGTCCGGGTTCGGGTTCGGCGCGTTCCCGCTGATCGCCGTGCTGGCGCTGCACGCCGGCCCCGCCGAGGTGTCCGCGCTGTCCGCGGTGGGACCCGCGGTCGGGGCGCTGATCGCGGTGCCGCTGGCGCCGTGGGTGGAGTTCCGCCGCAAGCGGCCGATCATGATCGCGATGGACCTGACCCGGTTCGCGGTCATGGCGTCCCTCGCGGTCGCCTACGCTTTCGGCCGGCTCACCTTCCCCCAGCTGCTGCTCGTCTCGGCCGTCGTCGCGGGGGCCAAGATCGCCTTCAGCGCGGCCAGCGGCGCCTACCTCAAGGCCATCGTCCGGCCCGGGGACCTGCTCGTCGCCAACGCCCGGTTCGAGTCCACCAACTGGAGCTCCATCGCGGTCGGGCCGCCGCTCGGCGGGGCCGCGGTCGGCCTGTTCGGACCGGTCACCAGCGTCGTCGCCGACGCGCTCAGCTACCTGCTGTCCGCGCTGGGCATCACCGCCATCCGAAGCCAGGAAGACGCGCCGCGCCCAGCCGGGCAAAGCGCGGTCAGGGCGGGCGCGCTGCTCGACGGCTGGCGGCACATCCTGGGCCATCCTGGCCTGCGGTCCCTCTGGCTCAACAACATGCTCGTCGCGGGCCTGATCATGGCCACCGAGCCGCTGCTGGCCGTGCTCCTGCTGCGCCAGTTCGGCTTCCCGCCCTGGCAGTACGGCCTCGCCTTCGCCGCCCCCTGCGCCGGCGGCCTCCTCGGCTCCCGGCTCGCCCGCCGGGTCGTGGCCCGCTACGGCCAGCACCGGATCTTCCGGACCGTCGGCACCCTGCGCGCCATCTGGCTGATCGGCCTGGCCTTCGTCCGCCCCGGCCTCGCCGGGCTCCTCACCGTGATAGCGGTCGAGCTGGCGATCATCATCAGCATGAGCCTCTACAGCCCCGTACTCGCCACCTACCGGCTGGAGCACACCCCCCGGCACCGCGTCGCCCGCACCCTGTCGGCCTGGTCGATCGGCCAGCAGGCGTCCATCGCCATCTTCACCGCGCTCGGCGGGCTGCTCGCCGGCTTCACCAGTCCCCGCACCGCCATCACGGTGGCGGGGCTGCTCATCCTCGCCACCCCGCTGCTCCTGCCCCGCCGCCCGCGTCCCGCGCCCGCCGCCGGGCCCGGCAGGATCTGAAATAGCAACTGGATGCGTGCAGGCCACGGAGGAGCGATGCGAGACGTCCCCGGACGGCGGGTGCCCGTGAACGGCCGGACCGTCTATGTCGAGGAGTCCGGCCACGGGCCGGGGTGGGCGGTCTTCGAGGCCGGCGCACAGCATGGGCGGGCTGGTCGCCCGCCGCGCCGCCGGGCACCTGGGATCCCGGCTGCGCGGGCTGCTGCTGGCCGACACCTTGCCGGAGACCTCCCCGGTGTACGACACCTGGGATCGGGTCAGCGGCAAGATCGACCGCATGTTGGCCGTGACGCAGGGGCTTAGCCGCTTGCGTCCCCTGGCCCTGCTGTTCGCCCGCGACCTGCGGCGCCTGCTCCGAGTCCGGGCACCTCATCCAGGCCGAGCAGCCGCGGCTCATCGCCGCGCGCATCCAGCGCCTCCTCCGGCCGGCCACCTGAGCCGGACATGACAGCGCCCCCGGGAGCCTGTGCTCACGAGGGCGTGCCCTGGCCGGCGCGCAGGTCGCCTCACGGCGAAAGGCGCGACATGGCTCCAGCCGGACGGTATTCCATGAAGGCAGTGATTTGAGCCCGGGGGACACAAACGCACCGACGCAGAGTAGGAACGCATGCCCCGCCGGCGCTATTCCATGGCGTCGGCCCGCTCTTCAGGCGGGCGCCCCGAACACGCCGCGGAACCGCGGCGCCGAACGGGGCTCCTTCCCCTTCTTCTTGCCGGCCGCCTGGTGCTCGTGGAGGACCTCTGTCGCGCGCCGCGCGATCTCGGTGATCTCCGCATGGAGCTTGCGAACCTCGCGCGCCCCCCAGATCGGCGCACTGAACTTGTGGTGGGTGATCGCGGTGACCATCAGGAACCGGGCGTCGGCCGGGTCAACGCGCCCGTCCAGCCAGTCAGCTCGCTCCATTCCGTCTCCTTACGCGCATGCCGTCGTCCTCGCCGGGACGGCGGTCATCCCGGCCGGCCGGAGCGGAAATGGGTTCGAGGATGGCGATCGCCGGCGCGCCAGCGCGGCCCGGCGGGACCAGCCTCTGTCACGGAAGTATAACTTCCCCGACCTAAGGTGGCGCCCACTTCGGGCGTGCTGTGGCTCGCGCGGCCCCGGGCGCAGTGGCGCGTCGCCCGCCCGGGTTGTGACCGCCAGCCCGGCCGGGGGCGCGGCTCAGCCGCTGGCGGGGTGGGGCTCGGCCGCGCCGAACGCCTCCCCCAGGGTGGCCAGGTCAACCGGGTGCCGTGCCTGCCCGGTCTCGTCGTCCAGACGCGGGCGCATGGCTTCCAGGGCGGCGAGGATCTCGCGGCCGACCTGCTGTTTCGGGCGCATCGCGTCCACCGAGACCAGGATCCCGCGCTCGCGGTACCAGTCGATGATCGGGGCGGTGACCTGATGGTAGAGGGTCAGCCGCTGCCCGATGACCTCCGCCGTGTCATCCGAGCGGTGCTCCAGCGCGGCCCGGGCCAGCAGGCGGCGGGTGACCTCGGCATCGTCGGCCTCCAGGTGCATGGCGACATCCGCGGTCATGCCGAGCTCACGGCCGATCCGGTAGGCCGCGCGGGCCTGCTCCATGTTCCGCGGGATCCCGTCCAGGACGTACCCGCCCCCCGCGGCCTTCGCCGCCACCAGCGCCTCCCGCACCATGTCCAGCACGACATGGTCGGGGACCAGCTCACCGCGGTCGAGGTATTCCCGTACGGCCAGGCCCAGGCTGGTCCGCCGGGCCACGTGATCGCGCAGCAGCTCCCCGGTCGCGATGTGCGCGATGCCGAAGTGCGCGGCGATCAGCGCGCCCTGAGTCCCCTTGCCCGCCCCCGGCGGCGCGATCATCAAAACCCGCATCCTCGTTGCCTCCCCGCACATCATCTCGCCCCCCGCCCGCCAGCCAGCACCCGGCTCCGCGTCAGGGGCACGGCACCGGCGGCCCCGCTCCGCTGGGGCGGGGTCAGGCTACCTTGAGGAACCGGATGGTCGCCTGCTTGGCGGCTTCCAGCGCGGAGCCCAGTGCGCGGCACGAGTCGAAGATGCCCGCGGAGAAAAGGTCAGCGGGGCCGCCGCTGAGCACGTCGATCCCTGACCCGGCCGGTATCGGGACGGGGATTCCCGCGTTAGCGAGGACTTGCGCGTACGGTTCACGCAGCGATTCGGCGACGACCTTGATGCCCATGCCCCGGTCGCCGCTTCCTGCGCTCGCGGCGATGATCTCGCCGACCGCGCACAGGGATGTACCACCGCCGGGTAGGAGGCCGCCTTCATTGACGGCCGCGCGGGTGGCTCGTATCGCCCTTTCGTAACGCGCCTTGACCGCTTCCAGCTCGGCCCCGGTCGCCGCGCCGACCTTGATGACGGCCACGCCGCCGGCCAGCTTGGCCAGCCGCTCCTGCAGCTTCTCGCGGTCGTAGTCCGAGTCGGTGTTGCCGATCTCGGCGCGGATCTGGTTGACCCGGCCCATGATCTGGTCCGCGTCGCCGGCGCCGTCGATGATCGTGGTCTCGTCCTTGGTGACGACGACCTTGCGCGCCCGGCCGAGCACGTCCAGGTCAGCGCCGTCCAGCGTCGGGCGGCCCCCCTCGCTGATGACCTGCGCGCCCGTCAGGATGGCCATGTCAGCGAGCCGGGCCCGGCGCCGGTCGCCGAAGCCGGGGGCCTTCACCGCGACGGACTTCAGCACCTCTCGCGTCTTGTTGACGATCAGGGTGGCCAGCGCCTCGCCCTCGACGTCCTCGGCGATGATGACCAGCGGCCTGCCCGAGGGCATGACCTTCTCCAGGACCGGGAGCAGGTCCTTGTTGGCCGAGATCTTGGCGTTGACCATCAGGATGTAGGGGTCGTCGAGGACGGCCTCGAGCCGC
The DNA here is from genome assembly GCA_025934375.1 of Streptosporangiaceae bacterium. Lineage (GTDB taxonomy): Bacteria > Actinomycetota > Actinomycetes > Streptosporangiales > Streptosporangiaceae > Trebonia. The sequence continues at coordinate 19,920 of JAICYD010000048.1, forward strand.
TCCGGGTCGGTGACGAAGTACGGCGCGATGTAGCCCTTCTCGAAGCGCATGCCCTCGGTGAGCTCAAGTTCCACGCCGAAGGTGTTGGACTCCTCGACGGTGATGACGCCTTCCTTGCCGACCTTGTCCATGGCCTCGGCGATGATCTCGCCGGTGTGTACGTCGCGGGACGCTACCGAGGCGAACGCGGCCAGCTGCTCCTTGGTCTCTACGTCGCGAGCCTGCCCGGCCAGGGCCTCGACGGCCAGGGTCACTGCGGCCTCAACCCCGCCCGCCAGCGCCATCGGGTTCGCGCCGGCCCGGAGGGCGGCGGCGGCCCCTTCCACCATCGCCTGGGCGAGGACGACCGCCGTCGCCGCTCCGTCCCCGGCCTGGCCGTGCACGTGCCTGACGATCTCCGCCGCGTAGCTGGCCCCGAGCCGGTCTCGCGGATCCTCCGGGCGGTACGCGGCGGTGAACGTTCGCGCGTCGGCCACCTCGGTCAGGTAGCCGTTCTCGTCTTCCACGACAACGTGCCGCCCCATCGGCCCGAGCATGTGCCTGACCTGGCTGGAGGCGGACCGCAGGCCACGGGCGACGATGACCTGGTTTCGGTTGTAGCTGCTCGGGCGCGCGGGAGCGTCCGCGCTATCCGGGCCGGTGGCCCGCGCCGCCCGGACGGCGCTGACCGGGGTGGCCGCCAGCCGGGACTGCCCCGCCTTCGCGAGGTAGATGTTGAGCTCGGCGTCATTGGCCCAGAACCGCGGCTTCTGATTAGGGGACCGGCGCCGCACCCCCTCCTGGATGTACCGGAACAGTTCTTCGGCGCCGACCCGGCCGTCACCGTCGAGATCCGCTTCGCCGCTGCTGAGTCCCCCTATCAGGACGTCGGTGAACACTGAGGCGCGGGGGGCCGCGTCGGTGACGCTGTCGGCCTCGTAGGCGTACTCATACGCGTCTGACGCGGCGAGCACCACGTAGCCCCGGCCCACCTGGCCCTCCAGGGCCGACCGGGGCGCGGACTTGAAGCCCTCGGCGAAGGCGCCGCTGTAGCAGCAATCCAGGATGAGCACCTTGGCGCTGGCCCCGCAGGCTTCCAGCTGCTCGTTCACGAACGTGCCGGAAACCGCGGTACTGGCCGGGCGCGCCTGACGCGTGTTGGTCGTGGCGAAGTAAAGCCGGTGCTGCCTGTCCACGATGCCGTGGCAGGAGAAATAGACCAGCGCGAGATCGTCACCCAGGCGGTCGGTGAGTATTTCCTCTATCGCCATCCTCAGCCGATGGTCGGGGACGTCCTGCAAGACAGTGACCGAGGTGAATCCGCCGACCTCAGGGTCCTCCAGGATCGCCGCCAGGCGCCCGACGTCCTGAGCGGGCGCGCGAAGCCTCGCGAGCGTTTGATCCTGGTACTCGCCCGCGGCGATCAAAAGCGCGTGCCGGCCCACGTGCCTATTCGCCGTTCGGGCGATCGCTGCGCGACTCGGTGAGCCAGGCGACGAGGGCCCGCTCGGTTTCCCGGGAGGCGTTCTCCACCTCGAACTTGCGATCGCCGTCTTCAAGCTTTATCTGCCCGGCCAGGCCGCGTCGCATTGCCGCCAGCACGATCTGCGTTATGGAGCGGATGACCTGGGCCGAGACCGCCCCGCTGATGACCAGCGAGCCCGCCGTGATCGCGATCCCGCTCTTACTGCCCTCCGGCGCGGGCCCGCCCCCCGTGGTAACCGGGACGCCTTCGCGGACCAGCTCGCGTGACAGCGATGTCGCGGCCCGGGGCGCGTCGACGCCCGGCCCGCCCGCAACCGAAAGTGTTATCCCACCCTGATCAGCCATGCGGATCCCGCCTCCCCCGCCGCCGGTCACGGGCGGCGCCTTCTCGCCAACGATACTGGGGCAAACCGCTAAGCCACAGGGCTGTCGCCCGCGGGGGCGCGCGGGTGCCGGGTCACCCGTCCGCTACCCTTGGCAGATCGTCATGGGGAGGGCACATGCCGTACATCGTCGACTTCGAGAACGTATCCACCACCGGCTTGGAATCATCCCCCGTCGCGGAGGCCCTGGCCGGACTGCGCGCCAACGAGGCGCGCTACTACAAGAACAAGTACGATCACGTCTTCACGGTGACCCCCGCCAGCGAGGCACCGCAGACCCTCGACTGGGTGAACCGCGTCCTGTCCGACGAGCGCGGCCTCGTCATCTCCGCCCGCCCGCTCGAGGTGACTTCCTTCGAGGCGGGCGGTTTCCGGATGGCTTACGTGTTCTACGAGTCCGGCCTGGTCGTCAACGTGATGTACGGCATCAAGGACGGGGATAAGCGCGCCGTCGGATTCAAGCTCTCAGAAGGCATGGAAGTCCCCGGGGAACTGGCGTCAAGCTTCAAGTTCGCGCGCCAGAAGTCAAAGCTGGCCGGCGTGATCCGCGGCTCTTTCTTCGTGATCAAAGGCGAGTACTGACCGCTGCCCACGCCGGAGATGAGCTCCGCGCGATCACCGTTCCGGCCTCGCTGATCACTGGTCAGCGGCCCGCGTAACGGCAGTCTCGTTTTGCCGCCACCGTCACGCGCGTTGCCCCCTGAATCCGGCGGATGCCCCCGGAACTCGCGCCTGCGCCCGTTACGCTGCCCGGTCCCGTTTGCCGTGCCCATCCCCGCCCCGGCCCGGTCAGGCGGGCGTCGAGCCGCGCGGCCATTGGTGGCACCGGCGCCAGGTGCTGGTGAAACCGCGGTGAAACCGTGGTGGATCCGGGTGGGGGCATCGTCAGGAGTGTCCGCGGCTACCAGGGCCGCGAGGCAGACCTGAGGGAGATGGCTGAGATGGCCGCAGGCTGGATGGAGCAGAAGAGGCGCTACCGGGCCTACAAGGCGCGCACCGAGCGGCTGCCGGCGAGCTATCGCGCGGCGATTGACGCGCTGGAGCGGTACACGCAGTTCTTCGGCCCGGGGGCGAGCGATGACGTGCTGGCGATGCTGGAGGAGCTAGCCGCCCGTTTTGAGCAGGGCGCGGCCGGCGGGGTCCCGGTGCGGGAGCTGACCGGGGACGACCCGGTGGAGTTCGCCGAGGCGCTGCTGCGCGACTACCCCCAGGCCCAGTGGATCACCCGGGAACGGCGACGGCTGACCGCCGCCATCACCCGCGCCGCCGGAGAAGGCACCGTCAGCGAAAGGACGGCATCGTGATGACAACGCAAGTGATCCGGGTGCAGGGCCTGCACAAGTCCTACAAGGACCTGCACGTCCTGCGCGGCGTCGACTTCGACGTGGCGCCGGGCACCATCTTCGCGCTGCTGGGCTCCAACGGCGCCGGCAAGACGACCGTGGTGAAGATCCTGTCGACGCTGCTGAAGGCCGACGCTGGCACCGCCGTCGTCAACGGCTTCGACGTCGCCGCCCAGCCCGCGAACGTGCGGGAGTCCATCAGCCTCACCGGCCAGTTCGCCGCCGTCGATGAGATTCTCACCGGGCGGGAGAACCTGGTGCTGGTCGCCCGGCTACGGCACCAGAAGGGCCCGGGGAAGATCGCCGATGACCTGCTGGAGCGTTTCCAGCTCACCGACGCCGCCGCCCGGAAGGTGGCGACGTACTCGGGGGGCATGCGCCGCCGCTTGGACATCGCGATGAGCCTGATCGGGGACCCGCCGGTGATTTTCCTGGACGAGCCCACCACTGGCCTGGACCCGCAGGCGCGGATCGAGGTGTGGAACAGCGTCCGGCAGCTCGCCGGGCGCGGCGCCACCGTGCTGCTGACCACCCAGTACCTGGACGAGGCCGAGCAGCTCGCCGGCCAGATCGCCATCTTGCACCAGGGGACGATCATCGCCACCGGCACCCTGGCCGAGCTGAAGCAGCTGTTCCCACCCGCCATCGTCGAGTACGTCGAAAAGCAGCCCTCCCTGGAAGACATCTTCCTGGCCATCACCGCAACGACCGCGAAGGAATCATGATGACCACGCACTTCCTCGGCGACACCATCGTCTTGCTGGGCCGGTCGATGCGCCACATCACCCGCAGCCTGGACACCATCATCACCGTCTCGGTCATGCCGATCGCCCTCATGCTGCTGTTCGTCTACGTCTTCGGCGGCGCCATCTCCCCCGGCGGCGGTCCCGGCCGCTACGTCACCTACCTGCTGCCCGGCATCTTGCTCATCACCATCGCGATGGGCATCTCCTACACCGCCTACCGGCTGTTCACCGACATGCAAAGCGGCATCTTCGAGCGCTTCCAGTCCATGCCCATCGCCCGTTCCGCCGTGCTATGGGCCCACGTGCTGACCTCGGTTGTCTCCAACCTGATCTCGCTGGTCATCGTTGTGCTGGTCGCCCTGGCCATGGGGTTCCGCACCAGCGCCGGCCCCCTGGCCTGGCTCGCCGTCCTCGGGATCGTGGTGCTGTTCACGCTGGCGGTGACCTGGCTGGCCGTCATCGCGGGGCTGTCGGCCAAGTCCACCGACGGCGCCGGCGCGTTCTCCTACCCGATCATCTTCCTGCCGTTCATCAGCTCGGCGTTCGTCGCCACCGGCACCATGCCCGGCCCGGTGCGGGCCTTCGCCGACAATCAGCCCGTCACCTCCATCGTCAACACGATCCGCGACCTGTTCGCGCGGCAGCCGGTCAGCGCCAGCATCTGGACCGCCCTGGCCTGGTGCCTCGGCATCGGCATCGTCGCCTACGCCCTGGCCGTGGTCACCTACCGCCGCAAGATCAGCTAGCGGCCGCCCCGGCCCGCGCCGCGAGCGCGGCCCGCAGGGCGGCGCGCAGGGCCTTCGGGCCGAGGCCGGCATACGACGACACCGCGTCGCCGTAGGCCGGCCCGGCGGCGTCTTGCGCGGCCTGCCTGGCGGTCGCGGGCGACGTGGCTGACCGGAACCCGTAGCCGATGCCGAAGCGCTCGGCCAGCGCGATCATCTGTGCTGCCAGCCTCGCCGCGCGCTCGTCCCCGTCCCGCCGCGCCCGGTCGAGGTCCGTCATCGCCAAGGCCAGCAGCAGCAAGCCCCAGATGGTAAGGCCCGGATAGGACTCGGCGGTCGCGTCCGCCGGCCGCCCCGCGTCCGCGGTCAGCGTCGCCAGCAAGGCCGGCAGCGCACCGGTGATCTCCGCGACCTGGCTGAGCTGGCCGTACCGCGCGTGGGCGAGCACCGCGATCGCCTGGACCTCCTGTGCCCACGGCTCCAGGCCAGCCAGGCCGCCGCCGGGTTCTTCGCGCCGCGGGTCCCGTAGCGCGGCCGCCGCCGTGCGCCACCGGCGAAGGCCGGCATCGACGTCACCACGGGCGAGCGCGACCTCGGCGCGCACCGCCTCGTGGAACATCGGCAGGTCGCCCGATTCCCAGCCAGCCGCCGTGGTCAGCCCCAGCTCGCGCTCCGCCTCATCGAGGGCGCCGCGCTGCAGGTGGGCTGCCACGATAGACGCGCGCAGCCGGTCTACCGTGGACCGCGCCCCGAACGCCTCGGCCACCGCCAGCGCCGCGCTCAGGTGACGCACCGCCTCGTCGCCCGAGCCGGCCTCGTCAGCTCGCAGGCACAGTTCGCCGATCTGGGAATGCGCGCCCGCCCGGAGCCAGGCACCGCCTCGGCGCTCGAACGCGGCGAGCGCTCGCCGCGCCGCCGCCAGCGCGCCGTCCAGGTCGCCCGCCCCGTCCCAGGCGTAGCTGGCCATCATGTCGGCCATGCCCGCGAGCAGCGGCTGGTCACCGCGGCCGAGCGTGTCCAGGCGCGCCATGAACGCCTCGGGCGACTCGTCCAGCGCGTTCAGCACGGCCTGGGCGGCCCTGGCGAAGGTGTCCGGCGGGGCCGGTGGCAGCCGCCGCAGGCCTGCCAGGAACCGGGCCGGGTTCGGCCCGCGCAGCAGCAGCCCGCTCACCGCGCCGAGAACCTGGCTGGTCCGGCTGGCCTCGACGAGCGCGGGCTCCGGCCGGAACGGCGGCAGGATCCGCGCCGTGTCCCGGGTCAGCGCGGCGAGCCGGGCGAAACTTGACTCGACCAGCCACAGCCCGCCCAGCACGGCCGACACCGCCGCGACCGTGGCGGCATCCTCGCGGTCCAGCCCGAGCCGCAGCGCCAGGACCAGGTTGTCCTGCTCGGCCCTGACCAGCTCGATGGCCGCGAGGTCGTCACCGGCCTGCATCCAGTCGTGGTGGGCGACGCCGAAGTCACGGGCCCAGGCGAGGAACCGGCCAGTCACCCGCCCGGTCTCGCCCGCGTCCCGCGAGTGCGCCGCGGCGAACTCCCGGACGGTCTCCAGCATCCGGTAGCGGGCACCCGGCGCGGTGTCCGCCACCTTGAGCAGTGACTGGTCGGCGAGCTGCTCCAGGACCAGCAAGCTGTTGCCGCCGAGCAGGTGCCGGGCGGCGTCGGCGGTGAACCCGCCGGGAAACACCGCCAGGGCGCGCATCGCCGCCTGCCCGGCCGGGTCGAGGAGGTTCCAGCTCCAGTCGATGACGGCGTGCAGCGTGCGGTGCCGCTGCGGCGCGTCCCTGGCGCCGCCCCGCAGCACCGCGAACCTGTCGTCAAGGCGGCGGGCGATCTCGGCCACTGACATGATCCGGACCCGCGCGGCGGCCAGTTCCGCGGCGAGGGGTAGCCCGTCCAGGTGGCCGCACAGTTCCCACACGGCCTCCGCGGGCAGGTCGGCATCGGGCCTGGCCGCCCGCACCCGTTGCTCGAACAGCTCCGCCGTGGTGGACAGGTCCAGCTCGGGCAGCAGGTACACCGATTCCGACGACAGGCCCAGCGGGGCGCGGCTGGTGGTGAGAACGCGCAGGTCCTTGCTCAGCGACACCAGGGCGTGCACGAGGTCGGCGGCGCCGCGCACGACGTGCTCGCAGTTGTCCAGCACCAGCAGCGCCGGGCCGGGGCCCAGGGCGGCCACGATCCCGGCCAGCCGCTGCGCCGGGACGTGGCGGCGGCCGCCCGGGTTGCCGCCTTCCTCGCCGACGCCGAGGGCCGACGCGACCTCGGCGGTGACGTCGCCGTCGGCGGCGACGCCCGCGAGCTCGACGACGTGCACGACGCGCTGCTCGGCCACCATGGCGACCGCGTGCGCGAGGCGGGTCTTGCCCAGGCCGCCGGTGCCCACGATCGACGTGACCCGGGACGTGCGCAGCAGCCCGGCCACCGCCTCGATGTCGCGCTCGCGGCCGAGCAGCGGGTTGGGCTCGTGCCGGACGCCCCGGCGGATCACCGGGGCGTCGGCCTGCAGCAGTTCCTGGTGCAGGCGCCGCAGCGCGGGACCCGGGTCGCTGCCGAGTTCGTCACGCAGTTGCCGCTGGTAATCGGCGTACCTGGCCAGGGCCGCCGCCGGCCCCGCGGTGGCCGCCTCGCATCGCAGCAGTTCGGCCAGGACCTCCTCGTCCCGGGGGAACCGCCCGATCAGCTCGCCGAGCGGTCCGGCCGCCTCGGCTCGCCGCCCGAGCCGCGACAGGGCCAGCGCCCGGCCCCGCAGCAACGACCGGTAGGCCGGAACCCGTGCCGCCCGCAGCGCCGACAGCGGGTGGTCATCCCGGTGTCCCAGCCCTCCGCGCCGTCGCACAGCGCGAGCCCGGCCTCGGCGTGCCCGAGCGCCGCGAGATGGTCACCAGCCCGGGATCGCTGCTGCATCTCGGACGCGCTGAGCACGACCACGGCGGCATCGATCTGGTCCTCGCGCAGCGACAGGCGGTATCCGCCGGGCGTGCTGACGATGGCCTCAGGGCCGAACCGGGCCCGGGCCCGGGCCACGAGGACCTGAAGGGCCTTGAGCGGGTGCTCGGGCTGCTCGTCGGGCCACAGCGCGTCCACCAGCCGGGAGGCGCTGCCCCCGGCGTGCGGGTCCTCCGCCAGGAGCGCGAACAGGCCTTGCAGCCGGGACCCGGTGATCTCCTGGCTGCCGTAGCAAGCCCGCGACAACAGGGTCAGCTCAATGATCATCGCCCGTTAGGTTAGCCGGTCGCCGCGCCCCAGGTCCGCACGTGGATGACGGTCAGCCACTGGGCGCTGCTCGCGATGTACCCGGGCCGGCTGCTGAGGTGATTGGACACGGCGGGCATCGCGGGCAAGGCGGGCATCGCGGGCAAGGCGGCATGTTCAGGCGCCGAGAACTTCCCCGTCCGGAACGTGGCGCGGGCCGCTTACCCGCGCCACGCCGACCGCCACGACGTCCGCGCCGAAGGTGACGTCCCCTGTAACCTGGAGCTGGCGGCAGCGGCGCAGCGAGGGCGGCCCGGCCGGGAACCGCTGGTCGAAGTCGGGCAGCAGCTTGTAGTACTCCGGGTCCAGCGTGGCCACGGGCCCCTGGCCGTCGAAGGTGGCCCTCATCTGCCCGTCGCTGGTCAGCTCGTAGGCGTCGGAGCGGACCACGAGCAGGTCGTTGGTGGTCTTGACGGGGGCGAACCGCGAGCGCGGAACGCAGATCGCCCGGGCGCCGGGGATGGAGCTGATCGCCGCGCCCATCGCGGACTCCAGCTGGATCACCGGGGTGCTGTCCGGGTCGCGCGGGTCGACGGTCTTGCGGTTGAGGATCAGCGGCAGGCTTGGCGCCGCCGGGTCGGCGGCTTGCAGGTCCTTGAGCGCGCGCAGGTCGATCCAGATGTTGTTCGTGTTGTACCAGCGCCAGCGTTCGACGTCGGTGAACGAGGCGTCGCCGTCGGGCACCTGCGCCGTCTCCCGCAGCACCAGCTGCCCCTGGTAGGTGGCGAGATGGCCGCCCTTGCGGTCGGCCGGCGTGCCGCGCACCGCCTCCAGCGCGAACGGCGCCTGCTCAGCGGCCAGCCAGGCGGCGAGCCGCGCGTCGGCCAGCGCGCCCAGGTTGTCGGAGTTGGAGACGAAGGCATAGCGAAGGCCCGCGCCGAGCAGGGCGTCCAGCATCCCTGACGCCGCCAGCGACGGGTAGATGTCACCGTGCCCGGGCGGGCACCACTCCAGCTCGAGGCAGGCCGGCCACGACACTGGCGCGAAGTCGTCGGCCCGGATCTTGGGCTCGTGGCCCTGCAGGAAGTCCAGTGGCACGCCCGGCACGCCCAGGCCCTCGTAGCGGCTCAGCACCTTCAACGAGGGATCGCGGGTCACCTCGGAATTCATCAGCACGAGCGGCACCCGGGCGCCGTACCGCTCCCGCAACGCCAGTACCTGCGTCGCCAGGACATCGAGGAAGCTCGCGCGCGGCTTGACCTCCAGCAACGACTTCGGGCCGGACAAGCCCATGCTCGTGCCCAGGCCGCCGTTGAGCTTGACGATCACGAGGCCATCGAGCACCTCGCGGACCTGGCCCGCTGACGGCTCGGGCAGCTCGTCCAGGCGTGGCAGTTCCGCGATCGGCTCCAGGGCCTCGCTGGGCAGCAGGCCGGCCTGCTGCCCGCTCAGCTGCCGCAGGCGCCTGCGCAGGGCGGCCAGCCCGGCCCCGTGCACGCCGCCGGCCTCGGCCTTGGCCATGACCGCGGCGACGTAGCCGGGCATATTCATGCGCTGATCCTCCGCTCAGCACGGCATCGAAGCACTTAATACTAGGCGTTGGGTATCACGCCGCCGACTCGCGGGTGAGCCGCACGGCCTCGGCCACGCCGCCGTCCCAGGCCGGGCCGTGACCTGGCAGGACCCAGGTCGCGTCGACGGCGCTGAGGTGGCCCAGGGAGGCCAGGGCCTGTCCAGGCTCGAGCGTGAACGGCGCCGGCTTGGGCCCGGTCGCGCCGGTGAGCACGTTGCGGGTCGTCATGGTGTCCCCGATGAACAGCGCGTCAACCGCCGGGACGTGAACCGCGATGCTCCCGGGCGTATGGCCGGGCACGTGGATGATCCGGGGCGCGCCGGGGACGTCGAGCACCTGGCCATCATCGACCGGCCGCAGCTCGCCGGCCGGGCGGATCCGCAGCCCGCCCTGGCGCGCGGAGTACCACAAGAAGCCGGCCAGCGGCCCCGCCTTGACCGGCCCCCAGCCGCTGTTGGGCTTTTTCACCTGCAGCCGGGCACGGCCGTCGTCGGCGGGGTGAAGGTAGGCGGGGATGCCCTTCTCGCGGTGCAGCCGGGCGGCGAAGCCAATGTGGTCGGTGTCGCCGTGCGTGAGGATGAGCGCCCGCACGTCGTCTAGCGTCAGGCCCAGCTGGGCGAGCTCGCCGTTCAGCGGCCCCCAGTAACGGGGCAGCCCCGCGTCGATGATCGTCACGCCGTCCCCGCTGACGACCAGGTAGCTGTTGACCATGTCGGAACCGATCCGGTGCAGGCCCTTGGCTATCTGCATGGCACGGCCTCCATAGAGCTGCCTCCTAGGCATGTCGTAAGGCTACGTATCGTAAGGCTACGGTCATTAGCCTTGGTAAGGCTAATATATTTAGCCTTCACGGCGGCCGCAATACGATTGCGGCTTCTCAGGGACAGGAGGCCGGGATGCCCGCGCACCCACAGACCTCGACCGCCGCCGTCGTGGCCGCCGGGCGGCGCCTCCTGGAGGAGCGCGGCGTGGACGCGCTCACCATGCGCGAGGTGGCCGACGCCGTCGGGGTGCGGGCGCCGTCGCTGTACAAGCGGGTCCGTAGCCGCTCGGACCTGTTCCGGCTCGTCCTGGAGGACGTGGCCGACGAGCTGACCTCCGTGCTCGACGCGGCGGCCATGACCGGTGACCCGGTCGCGGACCTGGGCGCGATGGCGGCCGCCTACCGCCGGTTCGCCCACGCGAACCCGGTCACCTACACGCTGATGATGGCACCGCAGGCCATCCCGGGCGCGACGGCGCGATCCGTGCGCTCCTCAGCCACGTTCTTGAACACGGTCGCGCGGCTGGCCGGCCCGATGCACGCGCTGCCGGCGGCCCGCACGATCGTGGCCTGGGCGCACGGTTTCATCACGATGGAGCTCGCCGGGGCGTTCCGGCTCGGCGGCGACGTCGAGAACGCCTGGGACTTCGGCCTGAACCGCATCCTGGCCGCCATCCGCCGCCCCGCCGACTAGGCCACGCGGTCGCCGGCTTGCCCAGCCGCCGGGCGATCTCGGCGCCCCACTCCCCTCCCGGCGCTAGCGGCCGGCTTGCCGCCGGAATGGTTTCGCGCCCGCTGAAGGCGGTAGGGACCTAAGTGCTGCTGGGGCGGGGCCGGAGGTGATCGCATGACTCGCTTCGCCGACCGGGCGCACGCTGGCCGGGTACTGGCCGGGCGACTGGATGACCTTCGCCTCCAGTCGCCGGTGGTGCTGGGGTTGCCGCGCGGCGGGGTTCCCGTGGCGGCCGAGGTCGCGACCGGACTGGACGTGCCGTTCGACGTGCTCGTGGCCCGCAAGGTCGGCGCCCCCGGCCAGGAGGAGCTCGGCATCGGGGCGGTCGCCGAGGGCCGCGACGAGCCGGTGATGACCCGCACCGCCGCCCTCGGCCTCGGCCACGTTGAACTGGACGCGCTCGTGCGGCGCGCGCGGGCAGAGGTCGCGCGCCGGGTGGAGCTCTACCGGGCTGGCCGGGACCTGCCGGAGACGCGCGAGGCGGACGTCGTGCTCGTTGACGATGGCCTGGCGACCGGCGTCACCGCCGAGGCGGCCCTGCGCGCGCTGCGGGAGCGGTGCCCCCGCCGGCTGGTGCTGGCCGTGCCGGTCGGTGCCCGCCAGGCGGTTGCCCATCTCGCCGACGTCGCCGACGACGTCGTGTGCGTGCGCGCGCCCTCCTATTTCTTCGCCGTCGGGGAATGGTACGAGGATTTCTCCCAGACAACCGATGACGAGGTCCTCAAGCTCCTGGAACGGCTTCCCCAGCGATAGCACGACGTGTTTCGGAGCGCTGGCCTGCAGCGGCCCGCGATATTCGGGGCAACGCCGCCGCCGCCCGCCGGGAGTGATCCGCGCGGTGGCCCGGTGACGTAGTAAGGGTGAGGGGCGGCGCCGCGAGGGCGTCCAGTGCGCGGAGGGGTGGCCGCGCTGAAGGCAGGCGCGGCGGGGCTAAGCGGGGTGCTGGCCCTCGCCGTCCTGCTGCCGGTGGTTCTGTACTGGCGCCGCCGGCGCCGCGAGCGCGCGGCGCCGGCGGCCCAGTAGCTAGGAGAGCTCGATCAGCGGGAACGCCCGGTTCCGGCGCGGCGGGATGAGGAAGTTCTGCCGGCGCGTGGCGGTCAGGAAGCGCTCCAGCCCGTTGTCCTCGGGAGCGACGCCGAACTGGTTCACCAGGTCCAGCGACGCCTGGTTGACGCGCATCACCCGGAAGAACTCCGCGGTCGGGGTGAAGATGCTGAACTGCAGCTTCGGCTGCGCCGAGCCGTTCGGGACGTCCAGGCTGTCCAGGCCGGGCCCGTCCATCCGGGCGTGGATGGGCGTGCCGTCGGCGGCCCGCGAGGAGCGCTGCAGCGCGGACAGGTGCCCCATCCGGTGCTCGCCGTTGAAGGTGTTGACCGCCTGGGCGTTGGCGGCCGCGTCGCCGGCCCCCTGGAAGTTGTTGGGCAGGTAGGCCGGGCCGCCGCCGTTGTTGAACTGATTGCTGTTGCCCAGCGAGGGGATCGGGTTAGAGCGGAACATGTACTGCACCCGCTCTTGGTAGGTCTCGCCGTCCGGCGGCTCGGCCGCCGGCGGCGCGTAGAACTGGGCCAGGTCCTGGATGACGTGCGAGAGGTGCTGGACGGAGGCGTTGTCGAAGTAGTCGCCGGCGTTCGCGTTGGTCAGTTTGGCGGACGCGTTGCCGACGGCCGTGCAGATCGGGGCCGGCCCGGCGCCGTTGGTGTGCTGGTCCAGGAAGCCCATCCACATGGGCGAGTCGGCGTTGATCGACTGCGAGTACGAGAACCCGTGCGTCTCGGCCATGTTGCGCGGCAGCGATATCCCGACGAACATCGCGCGGCTAGAGGTGACGGTCGCCAGGCCCTGGAACAGGGCGGGTGAGGGGACCGCCGTGTTCTTGAGCCGGTTGCTGCCGCCCAGCCAGGCCATCACATCGCTGATGATGGTGGAGTTGTCGCTGCGGAGCGTGATGAGCAGGTCGTTACCCTCGATCCGGACCGGGACGTTGAAGGTCTCCTTGGTGATCCCCGGGTTGGCCGAGCTGACGTCGGTCGGCGATGGCACGGCCTCCTCCAGCATGTACCGGCTGGTATTGGAGGCCAGCCGGGGCATGTGCGAGGCGACCAGCGTCCCGTTCAGCCCGCCGGGCAGCTTGTTGAAGTACGGGATCCCGTAGGCGAGGAAGGTGAAGATCCCGTCCGCGCGGAACGGGTAGGTCGCCTCGATGGTCGCCAGGGCGTTGATGAGGTTGGTCCGGTCTGCCCTTGTCGGCGCGCGGTTAAGCGCCGCGGTGATGAAGATCGTGTGCACTGGCGGCAGCTGGGCGGTTATGGTCCCGCCACCGTCGTTAAAAGTGCGCGGCGCGGCGATAAGCGCTCCGATGTCGAATTGGATATCGGGCAGCGAGGAGGCTTCGAGCACCATCCGCTGCGGGGCGATGGCGTGCCGGCCCGCCAGTTCTACCGTGCCGAGGGCTAGGGCAAGGGCGCCCGCGCCTTTCAGCGCGATGCGCCGGCTGATCATTGGTGAATCCATGAGCGCGTCCCTCCTTGGGTAAGGCTGAGGCTGCGCTGATCGTAGGCTCTGGCAATGCTGTGACAGATGCCGTGCAAACGCCTTTTGGACGGCGGCGAAAATCCGTTTTTAGATTCGCCTCATAGGGCCCGCAGAGCGCTGCCAGAGGTACGGAAAGGAACTCGTGAAGTGCCCGGAGCATCACAGGCGGCAATCGCAGGTCGCGCCACTCTGGCCTCAGAGGTAAAAGCGACTGAAAATTTCACGATCAGAGCGGATTCAACGTCTACCCGCGCGAAGGTGAGTGAAACTGCGCGGAATCCGCGGAGCCGCCGCTGACTCCGCGGATCCCGCCGTATCAGCCGCTAGAAACCGCCCGACGGCTACCCGGCCGGGCCGGCGCGGTACCTCCCAGGTGAGCCGCGCCGGATGCCAGATGCCGATCACGCTAGGTTCCGCCAGCTAAACCGGTCAAGTTACGGGGCCGCCGGGCCGGCCTCGACCTGCGCCGACGGCGGCCGAAGTCATGAAACTTTCATGAAAACCCGGGCGACGAACCAACGGCGCTTTGCCGCGGCCATGCCCGCGCCATGCCCGCGCCGCGCCTGACGGGCACATCCTCGCATGCCAGGAGGCGGATCGCGACGGCCTCAGCGCGTCCCGGCCCGCTCCCCGATTGCGCAATCACTTCGCACAAAACGTGTAGTTTGCGCAAACATCGCGCTCCCTGGGCGACGCCGGCGGGCGTCGGTGTAGTGGCGGCCCCGGGCGGCGACCTGGCGCCGCTCGGCGACGTTCGCGCCGCTGGCCGGGTCGAGCGGGATCCACGACCCCGGCCCCGCCGGCCCGGCCGGTCCGGGCCGCCGGGAGGCGACCGCGCCGCCGGGCTAGCATGACGGGGGAAGGGATGTGGAGGCATGTATGTTCCCGCGCATTTCGCGGCCGATGACGCGGCTGTCCACGATTTGCTGCAACGCCATGGCGCGGCTGACCTTGTCACGCTGACGGCGGACGGGCTGGTGGCCACGATGCTGCCGTTCATCTACGTGCCCGCCTCCCCGGATGGGCCGGGCGCGCTGCACGGGCACCTGGCCAGGAACAACCCCCAGTGGAAGCTCCCCGCGCGCGGGGAGGCGCTCGCGATCGTGCGCGGGCCGGATGCCTACATCTCGCCGTCGTTCTACGCCGAGTCCAAGCCCGCGCACGGCCGGGTCGTCCCCACCTGGAACTACGTGACCGCGCATGTGTACGGCGAGCTGGTCGCGCACGACGATCCCGCATGGACCGAGAGCGTGGTCCGCCGCCTGACCGCCAAGCACGAGGCGGGCAGCCCCCGCCCGTGGGCGGTCGACGACGCGCCGGCCGCGTTCATCGCGGGCCAGCTGCGCGCCATCGTCGGCGTCGAGCTGGTGATCAGCCGGATCGAGGCCAAGGCGAAGCTGAGCCAGAACCGCCCGCCCGCCGACGTCGAGGGCGTCATCGCGGGCCTGCGCGAGCGCGGCGACGAGCCCAGCGCCGGCGCCGTCGAGCAAGCGAACGCCGACCGCCGCTAGCCAGTCACCTTCAGCTAGCCAGCACCGTCAGCTAGATAGCACCGTCAGCCGGCCATCCGGCGGGCCAGCTCGGCCTCGCCGGCGGCGCGCATCGCCTCCAGCGGGGCGGGCTTGCCGGTCATCAGCTCCACTTGGGCGGCCGCCTGGTGCAAGAGCATCGCGAAGCCGCTCACCACGATCGACCCCGCCTCCGCGCACGCGACCGCCAGCTCGGTTGGCCACGGGCTGTAGACGACATCGAGGATGGCGGCCGGGGCGTGCCCGGTAGCGCGCACGCGGGCCGCGTAGGCATCAGCCGCCCCGGCCGGCACCGTCGAGATCAGCAGGTCCGCCGGCGCGTCAGCATCACGATCACGGTCTTCCAGCTGACCGAAGGCCCGGAACTGAACGCGCACCCCCAGGCGACCAGCCGCGTCCAGCAAGCCCAAGGCTCGGTTGGGGTCGCGGACCACGACGTGAGCTGTCGAGACCCCGAGCTCCCGCACGGCCGCCAGCGCCGAGCACGCGGTCGCGCCGCCGCCCACGATGGTGACGTTACGGAGGGGGACGCCGCCGGCCGTCGCGCCGGCCTCGCCCAGCGCGTCGACGATGCCCCGCACGTCGGTGTTGTACCCGTACCGCCCGTCCGGGCGGAACACCACCGTGTTCGCCCCCCCGGTCGCGGCGGCCACCGGGTCGACGTGGCGCAGCAACGGCAGCACCGTGCGCTTCAGCGGCATCGTCAGCGACAGGCCTGCCCACTCCGGGCCGAGCCTGGCCACGAGCGCCGCCAGCCCGTCTTCGGCGCACTCGATCGCCGCGTACGACCAGTCATCGAGGCCGAGCGCCGCGTACGCCGCGCGGTGCAGCACCGGTGACAGGGAGTGGGCGATCGGCGACCCGAGGACGGCGGCCTTCATGGCGGGCGAAGCTAGCACGCCTAATGGGCCGAGCACATGGTCAGGCCGGGCACGGCGATGGACGAGAACAGGGTGACCTTGTCCGGGCAGCCCCGGAAGTACAGCAGGTTCCCGTGCTCGGGGTGCAGCGCCGCCTGGATCGCCAGGTCACCAGGGCTGTCGATCGGGCCAGGGGTCAGCCCCTTGTTCGCGTAGCTGTTGTACGGGCCCGGCTTCTGGGTCTCGGCGATGGTGGCGGTGGTGCCGTACTTGCCCAGCCCGTACAAGACCGTGCTGTCGAACTGCAGCGGCATGCCCTGGTTCAGCCGGTTGTACAAGACCTCGGCGATCTTCCCCATGTCCTGGTTGCGCCCGGCCTCCGCCTGGATCAGGCTCGCCACGATGATGATCTTGGCCGGCGTCATGCCGACGGCGGGCGCTGTCTTGGGCAGGTTGAACACGCTCGCGTGCCGGTTGTACTGCGCCACCATGGCCTGCAGCACAGTCAGCGCGGTGTCGTTAGGCTGGATGATGTAGGTGGACGGGAACAGGTACCCCTCGGGCTTGCCGCCCGCGTACGCCGGCAGGCCGAGCTGCGCGGGCTTCTTCAGGACCGCCTGGTAGTCAGCCATGGTGATCTTCGGGTGCGCCTTGACCAGGAGCGCGAGGATCTGCGACAGCCGCTTGCCCTCGGGGATGGTCACCGTGCCCTGCACCCGGTGCTTCGGGTCCAGCAGGTACGCGTACGCCAGCGAGGCCTGCATCCGCCGGTTCATGCTGAAGAACCCGGCCTCCAGGCCGGCGGTACTGCTGCTGTGCTCGGCGGCCAGGATGAACGCGCGCGTTGACTTGATGACCCCGTCAGCCAGCAGCGCCGGGCCCAGGCTGGTCGCCGTGTCGCCGCTCTTGACCTGGACCAGGACGGCCGGCCCGGCGCCCGCCCCGACGTAGTCGGCGGGATGCTCCTTGTTCTGGATGAAGTGGTAGCCGTAAAGGCCGGCGAAGACCAGGGGCACGACGATCACCAGCACCGCGACCCACGGCGCGATCCGCCGGATGGGGCCGCGCTTGCGCTTGCGCGGCCGCTCACCGGGGCCATCGTCGCGGCCTCCGCGGCCCCCGCGCCCGCCCCGATGCGCATAGTCATCGCCGTAACGGCCCTCGTCAAACTGGCCATTGTCATACTGGCCATTGTCATACTGACTGTCGCCGTAAGAGCTGTGGCCGTAGGCGCCGTCGCCGTAGGAGCCGTCGCGGTAGTCATCGCCGTAGCGCTCGTCGCGGCCGACGCCCGGCGCCTGGGCGCGCGGGGGACGGCGATCGTCGCGGGCGTAGTCCCGCTGGCCGTCGGTCTCGTCAAAGCCGGGGACGAAGTCGTCGTGGTCCTCCCACCGCGGGCGGCCGTCCCGTCGCTCCTGCGGGTCACGCCCGGCCCAGGGCGACGGGCCGGTGCCACGCTGCGGCCCGGTCGGGACCGGCCCGCCACGAGCCGGGTCTTCACGGAAGGAACCGCCGCCCGCCTGCTGCGGGTAACCGCCGCTGCCCGGCTGCGGGTAACCGCCGCTGCCCGGCTGCTGCGCGTAACCGCCGGCGCCCGCCTGCTGCGGGTAACCGCCACTGCCCTGCTGCGGGTAACCGCCACTGCGCGAGTGGCCGCCACCCGCTTGCTCGCGATGCGGCCCGGTGCCGTAGCCGGCCGGCGGGTCATCCCAGCCCGGCCGATAGTTACCCGCCTGCGCCGGAGACCGCCCCTGGCCGGCACCGCCCTGGCCAGCACCGACGCTGTGCCGGCCGTCGCCGCGATCGTAGGGGTCGCCGTGCGCGGGGGCCTGCGCGTCCCAGCCGCCGCGCCCGCCGCGCTCCTGCTGGCGGTAATCCTGCTGGTGGTAGCCCTGCTCGCCGTAAGGCGGCTCGCCGTACCCTTGCCCCTGGTAGTCCTGCCCCTGGTTGTCCTGCTCGCGAAACCCCTGTCCCGGGTACCCCTGCTGCTGCGGGTAGCCACCCGAGCCCTGACCACCGCCGTCTCGCCGGCGGTCGTCGTCCCGGTCGCCGCGGTAAGGGCCGCTCACGCGCCCGCCCGCCGGGCCGTGACCTGCACGAGCTCGCCAGGAACGCGCCCAGTGCGGCGCTCGGACTCCAGCGCCGCCTCCAGGAGGACGGCGGCGGCGGCGGAGTCGACCGTCTGGCGGCGGGCACGGGAGTCCTTGCCGCCGGCGCGCAGCGCCGCATGCGCGGTTGAGGTGGTGAACCGCTCGTCGACCAAGCGCACCGGGAGCGGCGCGACGCGGGCCGCGAGGCCAACGGCGAACTGCCGCGCGGTAGCGGCGGCGGGTCCCTCACGTCCCGACAGGGACCTGGGCAGGCCTACCAGAATCTCAATCGCCTCCTCGGCTGCGGCCAGCGACGCAAGCGCGTCCAAGTCGCCCTTGCCTCGCCGTACGACGGTCAACGGGCTGGCGATGAGGCCACTGCGGTCACTGCGTGCCACGCCAATGCGAACCGTGCCCGGATCGACTGCTAGCCGTACGCCGTCTCTCACCGGATCACCGGTTCGCAACAACATGGCAACACGTTACCTACCAGACCGCCCGCTGTCCTGCAATGCGCTACGGACAGCGCCGAAAGCCGCATCGACCGCACCTGCCCCCGCGTTGGGCGCGCCGCCGCCCTGGGCGATGTCCGGCTTGCCACCGCCGCCGCCGCCCAGCGCCTTCGCCGCGCCGCTGACCAGCGTACCTGCCGAAAGCCCAGCTCCGCGCCCTGCTTCGTTGACCGCGATGATCACCACGGGCTTGTCGGCGGGCACGCCGATCAGCGTGACCACCCCCGGCTGCTGGGCCGGGATGCGGGAGCGGATGTCCAGCGCGAGCTTGCGCATGCTGTCGGCGTCGGTGCCGTCCGGCACGCGGTGCGTCACCAGCGCGGTGCCGCCGATGTTCTCCGCGCCGCGCGCGAGCTCGCCCGAAGACGACAGCAGCTCCGCCGCGCGCAGCCGGGCCAGCTCCCGCTCAGCGTCCCGCAGCCGGGTCACGACGCCGGAGATGCGCTCGGGGAGCTCCTCCGGGCGCGCCTTGAGCTGCTCCGACAGCTGGCTGACGAGGACGCTCTCGCGGGCCAGGAACCGGAACGCGTCGATGCCGACGAGTGCCTCCACGCGCCGCACCCCAGAGCCGATCGACGCCTCGCCGAGCAGCTTCACCAGCCCGAGCTGCCCGGAGCGGGTCACGTGGGTGCCGCCGCACAGCTCGCGGGAGTAGTCCCCGACCTCCACGACGCGGACCTCGCTACCGTACTTCTCGCCGAACAGCGCCAGCGCGCCCATGGCCCGGGCCTCGTCCACCGACGTGTGGAAGGCGCGCACCCCCAGGTCGTTGATCAGCACCCGGTTGACCTCGTCCTCCACGTCCCGCAGCACCGTCGTCGGCACCGCGCCGGACGCGGTGAAGTCGAACCGCAGCCGCCCGGGCGCGTTCTCCGAGCCCGCCTGGGCAGCGGACTCGCCCAGCGCGTGGCGCAGCGCGCGGTGCACCAGGTGCGTTGCCGTGTGCGACCGGGAGGTGGCCCGCCGGCGCTCGACGTCGATCTCGGCGTGGGCGGGCGAGCCCACCACGACCTCACCGGACCGGACCGTCCCCCGGTGCACGACCAGGCCGGGCAGCGGGGTCTGGACGTCGGTCACCGCGATCTCGGCCGGCCCCGACGGCCCGTCGCTGCGGATGACGCCGTGGTCCGGGAGCTGGCCGCCGCCCTCGGCGTAGAACGGGGTCCGGTCCAAGACGATGCTGACCTCCCGGCCCGGCGTCGCGGACTTGACCGGGACGCCGCCCGACAGCAGCCCGACGATGGTAGCCTCGCCAACCGCCATGTCATAGCCGGTGAAGGTGACCTTGCCGGCCTGCTCGAGCAGCTGCGCGTAGACCGAGATGTCGGCGTTGCCGGTCTTCTTCTCCCGGGCGTCCTTGCGGGCACGCTGGCGCTGCTCCTCCATGAGGCGGCGGAAGCCCTCCTCATCGACGCTCAGGCCCTGCTCGGTGGCCATCTCCAGCGTCAGGTCAATGGGGAAGCCGTAGGTGTCGTGCAGCTGGAACGCCTGCGCGCCGGACAGCACGGTCGCGTGCTTGCGCTTGGTCTCCTCCACCGCGACGTCGAAGATGGCGGTGCCGGTGCGCAGCGTCCCCGAGAACGCGGCCTCCTCGGCGTCGATCACGGTGTGGATGTTGGCGGCGTCGCGGCGCAGCTCGGGGAACTGCTCGCCCATCGCCTCGATCGTCACCGAGGTCAGCTCGTGCATGAAGCCGGTGGTCCCGCTCACCCCGCCCCCGCGCTGGGCGCCCGACAGCAGCCGCAGGTTGCGGATGCTGCGGCGCAGCAGGCGGCGCAGGATGTAGCCGCCGCCCTCGTTGCCGGGCAGCACGCCGTCCTCGATCAGCATGACCGCGCTGCGCACGTGGTCGGCGACGACCCGCAGGGCGACGTCGGCGCGGTGGTCGCGGCCGTAGTCCTGCTCGGTGAGGTCGGCCGCCGCCGCCAGGATCTTGCCCGTGGTGTCGATCTCGTACATGTTGTTCAGGCCCTGCAGCAGGAACGCCATCCGCTCCAGGCCCATGCCGGTGTCCACGTTCTTGAACGGCAGGGCGCCGGTGACGTCGAAGTCGTCCTTGGCCCGCACCTCCCCGAGCGTGTCCTGCATGAAGACGAGGTTCCAGACCTCCAGGTAGCGTTCCTCGTCGACCTCCGGGCCGCCCTCGACGCCATGGTCGGGGCCGCGGTCGTAGTAGATCTCCGAGCACGGCCCGCCGGGGCCGGGCACGCCCATGTGCCAGTAGTTGTCCTTCAGGCCGCGGCGCTGGATCCGCTCCGGCGGGACGCCGATCTTGTGGTGCCAGATGTCGACGGTCTCATCGTCGCCGTGCAGGGCCGTGACCCACAGCCGTGACTCGGGGAAGCCGAAGCCGCCGTCAGCCGGTGACCGGGTCAGCAGCTCCCAGGCGAACTGGATCGCGCCTTCCTTGAAGTAATCGCCGAACGACCAGTTCCCCAGCATCTGGAAGAAGGTGCCGTGCCGGGTGGTCTTGCCGACCTCCTCGATGTCCAGCGTCCGCACGCACTTTTGCACGTCGGCGACCCGGCGGTACGGCGGGGTCTGCTGGCCGAGCAGGTAGGGCTTGAACGGCTGCATGCCGGCCACCACGAACAGCAGCGTCGGATCGTCGGCGACGAGGCTGGCCGACGGCACGATGGCGTGGCCTTGCCCCTCGAAGTACGCCAGGAAACGGCGGGCGATCTCAGCCGACTGCATCAGCGGTCATCCTTTGCGGTTACGTCGTTGGGTTGTGAGGTGGCCTCGTTGGGTTGCGAGATGACACTGCGCTGGTCGCCGGGACCGCGCGTGCTTGCAGGAAGGGTAGGCGGTATCGGCCGCGGGCGGCGAGCCATATAAAGCTCCATGCCCTCGCGGACGTCACGCGAGAAGCTCCGCGCCCCGCGGGTGGCCCGGATCGCGTCCCGTACCAGGCTCCTGCTCGCCGGGCGCCGTCCCGCCCCGGTCGCGCGCTGCGCGCCGAGGCTCCCCGAGACCCGGCGCCCCAGCGCGGCGGCGCGCCGGTACCCCATGATGCCGCCCGCCGCGCCCACCGTGAGCCAGAATCCGCGGCGGATCATTTCACGACCTGGCCGGGCAGCGCGCGGCGGCGCTCGGCGCCGCGGCGCAGCGCCACCGCGTGCCGGACGCCGAAGGCGACGGCGGCGGCCTTGCCGACCGGGCCGCCGACGACGGCCCCGGCCATGGTCTTGCCGAAGGCGGCCAGCGCGGTGGCCTGGCCGGCCAGGTCGGCCAGGCCCGCGCCGAGCTCGTCCATGCTGGCGTTCACCACCGCGGCCCGGTCAAGCTGGTCGTTGGCCCGGTCCACGGCCGCGTTGGCCCGGACGAGCAGTGCCTCCTGCCCGGCCCTGGCCTCGCGCACTAGCGTGGCGGCGTCGCCGAGCACCCTGGTGATCCTCACCGCCAGGTACACGCCGGTCAGGGCGAGCACGGCGAAGCTTGCCGCCGCGATCAGCGCGGCGATCCCGGTAGCGCTCACTGGCCGTCTTTCCCTTCGTCGCTTGCCGCCCCCCGCGGGGCGATCTCGTCCGGCGGGGCCGCCTCCTGGGTGGCCGTGTCCCCGTCCCGCGCCTCCTGCCCGTGCAGGATGGCCCGGATGCGGCCGTAGCGCTCGCCGAAGCGGGCCTCCATGCCGTGCGTGGTGGGGTTGTAGTACGCGCGCCCGGCCACCGCGTCCGGCGCGTACTGCTGCGCGACGATCCCCTGGGGCAGGTCGTGCGGGTACACGTAGCCCGCCCCGTGGCCGATGCGCTTGGCACCAGGGTAGTGGGCATCGCGCAGGTGCGCGGGCACCGCCCCGATCAGGCCCGCCTTGACGTCGGCCTGGGCGCCGCCGATGGCCATCACGACGGCGTTGGACTTCGGCGCCAGCGCGATGTGGATGACCGCCTGCGCGAGGTGGATCCGCGCCTCCGGAAGCCCGACGAGCTCCACCGCCTGGGCGGCGGCCACCGCCGTCTGCAGCGCCGTCGGGTCGGCCATGCCGACGTCCTCGCTGGCGTGCACGATCAGCCGCCGCGCGATGAACCGCGCGTCCTCGCCGGCCTCGATCATCCGGGCCAGGTAGTGCAGCGCGGCGTCGGCGTCGCTGCCGCGCAGCGACTTGATGAACGCGCTGATGACGTCGTAGTGCTGGTCGCCGTCGCGGTCGTAGCGGACCGCCGCGCGGTCGACGGCCTTCTCCAGCACGTCGACGGTGATGCGTGGCGTGCCCAGGGCGGCTGCCTCCAGGTAAGTCAGCGCCCGCCGGCCATCGCCGCCGGCCAGCCTGATCAGCTGCTCGAGGGCGTCGTCGTCCATGCTCGCCTGGCCGCCGAGGCCGCGCTCGCCGTCGGCCAGGGCCCGCGTGACGAGCGAGCGGATGTCCTCGTCATCGAGGGACTTCAGCGTCAGCAGCAGCGAGCGGGACAGCAACGGCGAGACGACCGAGAACGACGGGTTCTCCGTCGTCGCCCCGATGAACGACACCCACCGGTTCTCCACCGCCGGGAGCAGCGCGTCCTGCTGGGTCTTGGAGAAGCGGTGCACCTCGTCGATGAACAGCACGGTCTGCCGGCCGGACATGCCCAGGTGCTGGCGGGCGGCGTCCACGGCGGCGCGGACGTCCTTGACCCCGGCCGTGACCGCGGAAAGCTCGGTGAACCGCCGCTTGGTGACTTGGCTGACCACGTAGGCGAGGGTCGTCTTGCCGGTGCCGGGCGGCCCCCACAGCACCAGCGACATCGGCGCGTCGTTGTCGATGAGCTTGCGGAACGGCGTGCCCGGGGCAGTCAGGTGCCGCTGCCCGATCACCTCATCCAGCGAGCGGGGCCGCATCCGGACGGCGAGCGGAGCCGACTGCGCGGCCGCGCGCTCCCCCGCCTCATCGAACAAACTGTCCACCTGCAAAGGCTACTGCCGCGCGCGGCATAGCGTGGATGCCCGCCAACGCCCCACCACCCCCAAGGATCACACCAGCAACGGTCCACACCAATTACCCCCAAGCCACTGCCACAGTCCCCATGCGCTCCCCACCGCCCGCAGCATCCGTTCCGCCGGGAATATCTCGAATAGTTTTTTGTCCTCGA
Organism: Streptosporangiaceae bacterium; assembly: GCA_025934375.1. Lineage (GTDB taxonomy): Bacteria > Actinomycetota > Actinomycetes > Streptosporangiales > Streptosporangiaceae > Trebonia. Next base: position 43,434 of record JAICYD010000048.1, read on the forward strand.
AGGCTTTTCATCGCATGCGATGAAAACTTTACTGGATGAAATAAGCCTTCGAGATACCGGAGGCGAACGGGCCCACGATGCCCGCACAAGCACGCGACGACGCAATCGCGGTCACCGCCGCCCGGTTCACGGGGTGAGGCGGTTCGGCCCCCGGAACAAGAACGTCGCCTCGCGGATGGAGTCCAGGCCGAGCGCCGCCATGAGCATGCGGTTCAGGCCCATCCCGAAGCCGCCGTGCGGCGGGCAGCCGTACCGGAACGCGTTGATGTAGTACGCCATCGGCTCCAGGTTCATGCCCTTCTCGGCGGCCTGGGCGGTGAGCACCTCATAGCGGTGCTCGCGTTGCGCCCCGGTGGTGACCTCCAGGCCCTTCCACAGCAGGTCGAAGCTGAGCGTCAGGTCCGCCCGGCCGGCCGGGCGCATGTGGTAGAACGGCCGCACCGCGGACGGGAAGTGGGTCACGAACACGAACTCGTGGCCGGCCTGCCGGGCGAAGTGGGCGGCGATCCCGCGCTCCCCCTCCGGGTCGAGGTCATCGCGGTCACCGGCCGGGTCCCAGCCCTGGGCGCGCATGATCTCCAGCGCCGCCGCCATGGTGACCCGGGGGAAGGGGACTTCCGGGACGGTGACCCTGGCCCCGTAGACCTCCGCGATCATCGCCTTGTGCCGGTCGGCCACGCAGGCCAGCGCGTGGGCGATCATCCGCTCCTCGAAGGCCATGACGTCCTCGACGTCGTCGATCCAGGCCATCTCGGCGTCGACGCCGCTGAACTCCGTGGAGTGCCGGGAGGTGAACGACGGCTCCGCGCGGAACACCGGGCCCACCTCGAAGACGCGCTCGATGCCCGCCGAGATCGCCATCTGCTTGTAGAACTGCGGCGACTGCGCCAGGTAGGCGGTGGTGTCGAAATAGCCGACCTTGAACACCTCGGCGCCGGACTCCGAGGCGGTCCCCATCAGCTTGGGGGTGTGCATCTCGGTGAAGCCCTCCGCGCGGGCGTACTCGCGCATCCCCTGCTCGAGAGTGGCCTGCACGGTGAAGGCGTGCCGCGCCCGCGGTCGCCTGCGGACGTCCAGGAAGCGCCAGTCCAGGCGGTGCTCGGGCCCGGAGCTCTCGTCGATCGGCAGCGGCGCCTCGGCCCGGCCGAGGACCTCCACCCGCTCGGGGATGATCTCCAGCCCGCCCAGGTTCACGATCGGGTTCCCCGTCACCGTGCCGGTGACGGCCACCGCCGATTCCTCGGTCAGCGACCCGATCACCCGCTCGATCTCATCGCCGTCGCCACCGCGCTTGTGGGTGACCTGGACCAGGCCGGAGGCGTCCCGCACGATCACGAACTGGATCGCCCGCTGCAGCCGCAGGGCATTGACCCAGCCGCGCACCGTGACGGTCTGTCCAAGATGGCTGCTGAGGTCTCGCACTAGCGTCCTGGGCATGCGGACGCACTCTCCGATCGCGTGGGCGGCGTTGGGATAGCCGCACGCTAGCCGCCCACGGCGACCGGAGGCGAGCGAATTACGGGGTGGGCTTGACGGCCGGCCGTGCCTCGCCCTTCGCTTCTGGCTTGGCGTCGATGCCGGCTTCCTTGCGCTGGGCCACGGTGATCGGCGTGGGGGCACCGGTCAGCGGGTCGGCGCCGGAGGCGGCCTTGGGGAAGGCGATCACGTCGCGGATCGTCGGCGCGCCCGCCAGCAGCATGTTGATCCGGTCCCAGCCGAATGCCATGCCGCCGTGCGGCGGCGGCCCGTACTTGAACGCGTCGAGCAGGAAGCCGAACTGCGACCGGGCCTCCTCCGGCGACAGCCCGAGCACGTCGAACACCTGCTGCTGCATCGCCTGCCGGTGGATACGGATCGACCCGCCGCCGATCTCGTACCCGTTGCAGACCATGTCGTAGGCGTCGGCGATCGCGCCCGCGGGCTCGGTGGCGAACTTGTCGGCCCACTCCGGCAGCGGCGATGTGAACGGGTGGTGCACCGCCGTCCAGCCGCCCTCGTCGGTCGCCTCGAACATCGGGGCGTCGACGACCCACAGGAACGACCACGCCGACTCGTCGATCAGCTCGCAGCGCCGCCCGATCTCCAGCCGCGCCGCGCCGAGGATCTCCTGGGAGGCGTGCGCCGCGCCGGCGGCGAAGAAGATCGCGTCGCCCGGCTGGGCGCTAGTCGCCGCGGCGAGCCCGCCGCGCTCGGATTCGGAGATGTTCTTGGCCACCGGGCCGCCGATTTCCCCGTCGGCGCCCAGCAGGACGTAGGCCAGGCCCCGCGCGCCCCGCGATTTGGCCCAGTCCTGCCAGGCATCCAGCTCGCGGCGGGTCTGTGACGCGCCGCCGGGCATGACCACGGCGCCCACGTAGGGCGCCTGGAAGACGCGGAACTCCGTGCCCGCGAAGTACGCCGTCAGGTCGGTGATCTCCTGCCCGAATCGCAGGTCCGGCTTGTCCGAGCCGTACCTGGCCATCGCGTCGGCGTAGGTCATCCGGGGCATTGGCCGGGCGATCTCCTGGCCGATGATGTCGCGCCACAGCGTCGCGATGATGTCCTCGCCGACGGCGATGACATCCTCGCGGGTGACGAACGACATCTCCAGGTCGATCTGGGTGAACTCCGGCTGCCGGTCCTTGCGGAAGTCCTCGTCGCGGAAGCAGCGGGCGAGCTGGTAGTACCGCTCCAGGCCGCCGACCATCAGCAGCTGCTTGAACAGCTGCGGGGACTGCGGGAGGGCGTACCAGTTACCCGGCTTCAGGCGCACCGGCACCAGGAAGTCCCGCGCCCCCTCGGGCGTGGACCTGGTGAGGTACGGCGTCTCGACGTTGACGAACCGGTGCTGCTGCATCACCTGGTTGAGCAGGTAGGAGGCCTGTGACCGGATCCGGAGCGCGCGAGCGGTCTCCTCCCGGCGGATGTCGAGGTAGCGGTACTTGATCCGGACGTCCTCGTTGATCTCCGCGTCACCCTCGACGGGGAAGGGCAGCGGGTCGGCCTCGCTGAGCACCTCCAGCTCGCTGGCGATGACCTCGATGGCACCGGTCGCCAGCTCGGGGTTCTCGTTACCGGCCGGGCGGGCCCGCACCTCGCCGGTCACCTTGACGCAGAACTCGGCGCGCAGCCCGTGCACGCCGTCGTCTTCCGCCTGTCCCGCGCTTCCGGCCTGCACAGCGCTTCCGGCCTGCACAGCGCTTCCGGCCTGCACAGCGCTTCCGGCCTGC
>JAICYD010000232.1 GCA_025934375.1 Streptosporangiaceae bacterium
CCTTCCACATCGCGGGCCAGGCGATGATCTTCATGCACGTCCAGCGCGGGTTCCCGACCCTGATCCTGCCGCAGTTCGAGGAGGGGGCGGTGCTGCGCTGGATGCAGGGCGGCCGGCTGACCGGGGTCTTCCTGGTGCCGACGATGATCACCCGGCTGCTGGATGACCCGCGGGTGCACCAGGGCAGCTACGATCGCCTGCGCTCGGTCATCTACGGGGCGTCACCGATGTCACCGGCCCTGCTGCGCCGGGCGATGAGCGTGTTCGGGTGCGACTTCATCAACGCGTTCGGCGCGGCGACCGAGGGCGGCCTGCAGACGTCGCTGTCCCCTGCCGACCACCGGCGGGCCGCGGCCGGCGCCGAGCACCTGCTCGGCTCGATCGGCAAGCCCGCGTTCGCGGTCGACCTGCGCCTGGTCGACGAGTCGGGCAAGGACGTGGCCCAGGGCGAGGTGGGCGAGATCATCACGCGGAGCCGGGCGGTCATGTCCGGCTACCTGGCGATGCCCGCGGAGAGCGCCCAGGCGCTGCGGGACGGCTGGTTCTGGGGCGGCGACCTGGCCCGGATGGACGCCGACGGCTACCTGTACCTGGCGGGGCGCAGCAAGGACATGATCATCCGCGGTGGGGAGAACATCTACCCGGTCGAGATCGAGACGGTGATCGCGGACTACCCGGGGGTGACCGCGGTGGCGGTCGTGGGCCAGCCGGACGAGCACTGGGGCGAAATCGTCGTCGCCTTCGTGACTGCTGCTTCCGGGGCGGTGATTTCACAGGAGGCGCTGCGGGGGTTCTGCCGGGAGCGGCTCGCGTCCTACAAGGTGCCCGCCGTGGTCACCGTCATCGCCGAGATGCCGCTGAACGCCAGCGGCAAAATCCTCAAGCGCGAACTCCGCGCCCGGTTGGGCCCGGTTTAACCACATCGATGTGGCAGCGAGGTGGTCAGAACCACGTCGATGTGGCATCGATGTGGTTGGGTGCAGCGCCTGCCGCGGGGGCGGCGTGGCTCGTGAGACCGGTGCACCGGATGAGACACCCGGGGCAGGTCACTGGAGCCTGCATCACATGAAGCGGCCGCCGGTTACCTCCATGACGGTGCCGGTCATGTAGGAGGACAGGTCGGAGGCGAGGAACAGCGCTACCGTGGCGACCTCGGACGGCTCGCCGGCCCGGCCCATCGGGATCTCGGCCATCTTCTGGTCCCAGGCCTTCTGCGGCATGGCCTCGGTCATGGCCGAGCGGATGAGTCCCGGCTGGATCGCGTTGACCCGGACGCCGTGGTGAGCCATCTCCTTGGCCGCGGCCTTGGTCAGCCCGACGATCCCGGCCTTGGCCGCCGAGTAGTTGGTCTGGCCGACCATGCCGACCTTGCCGGACAGCGAGGAGATGTTGACGATCGCGCCGGCCTGGCGCTCGCGCATGATCGCGGCGGCCAGCCGGGTGCCGTTCCAGGTGCCCTTGAGGTGCACGTTGATCACCTGGTCGAACTGCTCCTCGGTCATGGTCCGCATGGTGGCGTCCCGGGTGATCCCCGCGTTGTTGACCATCACGTCCAGCGACCCGAACGTATCCACCGTCTGCGCCAGGAGGGCTTCCATCTCGGCCGCGCTGGTCACGTCGCAGCGCGCTACGGCCGCCACGTCGGGGCCGCCGAGCTTGGCCGCCGCGGCCTGGGTCGCCTCGAGATCGAGGTCGCCGAGCACGACCCGCGCCCCTTCGGAGACGAACACCTCCGCGATGGCGAAGCCGATGCCCTGTGCGCCGCCGGTGATGACGGCGGTCCGCCCTTCGAGGATCGCCACGATCGCATCCTTCCTGTCCGTGCTGCCCAGACGACGCTGCCAGACGACGCTGCCTAGTCGACGATAACAACCGGCGGGACACGTCCCGCGGCCGCTGTCCAGGTAGCTCCTGACGATCCTGTCGGGTGCGATCCGGGGCCGGACATTGTGCTTTATAGAATCCACCGGTGAGCATGCAGCAGCGACTCGTCCGCGATGATTTGGCAGGCACGTTCTCCGCGGGAGCCGGGCGAGCCGAGCTGGTGGGTATCGAGGTCGAGAATGGCCTCGTCGATCCGGTCACCGGCTGCAGTGTTCCTTACGGCGGCGAGGGCGGCGCGCAAGCCCTGCTGGACGGCATTGTCCGCAAAATGAACGGGGTGCCGCTGTTCGACGGGGCGTACGCCGTGGGAGTCCAGCTTCCTAATGGAGCTAGTTTTACTCTTGAGACTGGTGGTGCTCTTGAGTATTCATCGGTCCCGTCGGGCGGGCTGGCGCTCGCCGTCAGCGGAGCCCGGTCCGACCTGCTGCATGCAGCCGCGATCGCCGACCGGATCGGCATCGCCCTGCTCTCGGGGGCCTGCCTGCCGTTCACGCCAGAAACCCGGATTCCGTGGCTGCCTAAACCCCGGGTCGGGGTCATGCGGCGATATTTCCGCCGGCTCGGCGATTCAGGCGAGCACGCGGACGCCGTCATGGGCCTCACCCTCTCGACCCAGGTATCACTCGATTACGATTCGGCCGAGGATTTCATCGAGAAAGCGCGGCTGCACGTCCTGGCGTCACCGGTGGTCGCGGCGTTGTCGGTAAATTCGCCGATCGCGGACGGAGAGCTTTGCGGGGTCCTGTCCCGGCGCATGCAGTACTGGCAGAAATTCGATCCGCGGCGATGCGGAGTCCTCGATTTCGCGCTGAACGCCAATGCCAGCCCGATGGATTTCGTCGACTGGGCGATCCGGCTGCCCATGATCTACCGGGACGTCGCCGGCACGCACGTCGCCGCCCCCGACCGCCCCTTCGCCGATCTCATGCGCGACGGCTTCGGCGACGGCACCTGGCCCACCCGCGACGACTGGGACCTGCATCTGTGCCAGCTGTGGCCGCAGCTGAGGCCACGTCACACGCTCGAGCTGCGGGCGGCCGACGGCTTGCCCTGGCCGCATTTCCCGGCCGTGCCCGCCATGTGGGTCGGCCTGACCTACGACCCGGCCGTCCGCGCCGAGGCGAGCGCGCTCCTGGCCGAGGTGACCGCGGCTCAGCTCGAGTGCTCGGTCGACGACATCGCCACCAAGGGCCTGGCCGCGTCCATCGGACCGCACCAGGTCGCGGAGCTCGGGCACGAGCTCTTGCGGCTGGCCAGGCGGGGCCTGGAAAGCAGGATCGCGGCGGGCGCCGACCCGGCTGGCGCCCTGTCCTTCCTTGAGCCGCTCGAGCAGGTGGCCGAGGACGGGGAGACCTTTGCCGATAAGTGCATCATGAGCTGGCGGGGCGAGCTCAGGCAGTCGCCGGAGGCATACGTGCGAAAGTACCGGGTTCCGGTCGGTTAGGCAGGCTCGTGCTAGCCGTACTAAAAGCCGGGTGAGGCCACGATCGTTTCGGCGGCTCCGTCGCAGCACGATCGAAGCATGATTACTGCAGATGGCATTATCAGCGACAATCTCTCTATGAACCGGCCGCCCAGCGTGCCGCTGCGGCGCGTCCTCGGTGCTCCGTTCACGCGGCGTGCCTGGGCCGAGCTGGTCTACACGGTCGTCAGCGCGCTGCTGGCGGTCGGCGCCCTGGCGTTCATCGTGCCCATGCTCGAAAACGGCCTGCTGTGGGCGCTGTCCGCGCCGGGGGTCAGGAAACTCGGCGCGGGCAGCCGCTTCCTCGCCCGCG
>JAICYD010000033.1 GCA_025934375.1 Streptosporangiaceae bacterium
GAATTTGGCGTAAGGAACCTCCTTTCTATCGGCCGGGGAAGCCGTTGCCTATTACATCGCCCGGCGTGTCGCAAACTTTCCTAATCCCTCAGCAGATGGCACGAGAATCGGCGAATTGTCGATGTTTTGAATAAGCCTCAAGGATGGACGAGGGGAGGCGCAAGCCAGGTGATGGCTGGGGGAGGGTTCCGGTTCATCCCCTCGCCATCGGCCCAGGCAAGCCGAGCAGAACAAGCGTCACGGGTCAAGGTCGTTCGTCCAGTAGGGCGCTCCACCTTGACCCGTGACGCTCGCCCCGCTCCCTGGAGGGTGGGCCGACGGTGACGGGATGAACCGGCAGGGCACAGGTGCGCTGCGCACGGGCTTGGATCAAGCGCCAGCTGTAAAGCAGCGGCGTACAGCAACCTCCTCTAACTTGAGCCATCTCCGGTACCGTCAGCACGCACCCCACAGAGCGATTTTCGAACGTATGTAGGGCAGCTTGTACTTCCCGTCTCACCTGGGAAAACTAGGGTGGGGCGGCGTTCTAACAACGCCTTCTAGCCTCTGAACAGCAGATACGCGCCCATGTGGAAACATGATCTTGAGTTTGGTTAGTGCCCGTGGAGGTCACTCTTGTCTCGGGGAAGCGGGTCTGTCTGGTGATGTTCTCCCGCCAAGACCGGACTGTCCGCTTTTTGGATGCCTTGCCCGTCAGTCGAGCTGCCTTCCAGGTGGCTGCAAGCCATGATGATTCCCGGCCGCTGATGCGGCTTGGTGCCTTCGAGGGACGTGGCGAGCCGACGTGTACGGGAAGCTTGCTCGATCCATGTTCGCAGCACTGATGCGAGTGCCTTGACCACGGTGGCGAAGGCCAGGGCAATGAGAACTGCGACGATGCTGCCCGGCGTCTCGTTTAGTAGGTACGACACCGGTGCTCCTGTGCCGCGTCAGTACACGGAGATGCCGCGGAGGACGGGTCGCTCCAACGGGCCGAGGCCGGGGCCGGAACGGCATCGGGCACGATGATCCCTTCGACCAGGGGGCTCACGGATGTTGCGCCAACATCAGTTTGGTAGGTTGCGGTACTGTGATGTAGATGTTAGCTGGCCAGGTTGTTAGTAGCAAGTCCTGATAGAATGATGTAGAGTCATTGATATGGCAGATCCAAGGCTGCACCCGTCTGAGGTGCTGTTCAGGGCGCAAGAGGAAGGACCTGGCGCTGATCCTGCCGGTGTGGTGGATAGGCTGTTCGCGATCCAGGTTCGTGAGACCCGTGAGCGGCTGAAGATGTCACAGGGGGAGCTGGCGCGGCAGATGTCCGCCCGAGGGTTTCCCTTCTACCAGCAGACCGTGCGGCGAATCGAGGACAGTCAGCGCAAGGTCAGCGTCGGGGAGGCGAAGGCCCTCGCAGAGATCCTTGGCACCACAATAGATCGGCTTACCGAGCCAGTGCCTGCCGAAGAGGCTGGCTATCGTGAACCAACTGTCTGCGCTGCTGCCGGTATTACCCTCAGGCAGCTCGACGACTGGACGAAAACTGGCTTGATACAGGCGAGTGTCTCCAGCGGCCATGACTCCGGCTCGCACCGCCTATACAGCTTCCGCGACGTCCTAGTGCTTAAAGTCGTCAAGCGCCTGCTTGACACGGGTATCCCGCTGCAGCAGATCCGCGCCGCCGTAGACCACCTCCGCGACCGTGGCTCTGATGACTTGGCCCAGGTAACCCTGATGAGCGACGGGGTTAGCGTCTATGAGTGCACCTCACCCGACGAAGTCGTCGACCTTCTTGCGGGCGGCCAAGGCGTCTTCGGTATCGCGCTCGGCCGTGTCTGGCATGAGGTTGGAGCACACCTAGCAGAGCTTCCTGCGGTTCGGGCCGAGAAGATCTAGCGAATCACGGAACTTTAAACCCCGGCCGACATGTGACGCTCTCGACGCTCAGCGCTGTGGACTCGAAAAGCGAAGGTCACACGGGACCAGGGTCGAGCTACTGCCGCGCCACCCCGATCCTCGGGCGCGGTGCGCCCTGCGGTCGGCCCGGCTTGCCATCGAACGTACGTGCAAGGTGGACGAAGAGTACTTGAGCCTGCTAACGCGGATGCTAACAACAGGTTTGGACGAGCTTGGATGGTAGTGGAACCAGCGACGGTCAGGACCGCCGCTGGGCTGGGGCCACGTACTGGTGTGGACCGCCATGGACAACGCTCGTTTGACTCGTAATGCGTCGCTCGTCGGCGAGACATCTCGGTGAGTCGATTCGTTGCCGGGTTAGGCCGTACTTGGATCAAGGCGACGGCGCTGCACGCCGTAGCGCCTAGATTCGCTCACGGCTGGCGTGCGGCCTGGCGGCCGGCCCCGCCGCAGCGCGCCCGGCAGTGTGGTGCGAGGCTTCGCGCCAATCAATGCGAGCCAATCACGATTTAATCGATTAACTGTCGCGTTTTTTGACGGCCGTTCTGATGGGTAGCACGATGACAGCCATGGCGCCGATTGCGAACCCAAGGGCCGTCACGAGCCAAATGAACCATTTCTCCGTAGCAATCAATCAGCTGCCTCTAGAGGGCCGTGGCTGCCGAAGATGTTATCGGGAGGAGCAGTGAGTTCTGGGTTCGGTGTGTGCCATAGAAGAATTTTTGTCTTTTTCCGCACCTGGAAGTCGAAGAGGAGTCCAACTTCTGTGCCCGCGTCTGCCCGTGGAACCGGCTTGTCATTCATTTGGATTCCAAGAACGCGTCCCCAGCGTGTTGAAGTAACACCGGGTTGGATGATGTAGTCCCCAGTCGAAACCGCCGATTCCAGCGACGGAATTATCGCGACTCTATTTTTCTGGAAACATTCATTAGGAATTCCAAGAGAGGCGGTTCCGCCATCCTTGATAGATGCCTCCAAAAGCGGGGTGGCCAGAGTGGCTATAAGGCCCAACGAAATAGCTTCGATAAAGTCGATCATTGCTAGGAGCCGCTCATATGAAAGAATCTCGTCGGGGATCGCCCGGTGGGCGACCTCGTTTCGGCGCTCTACTAGATCATCTAGTTCGTTCCTAAGGACGTCTTTGAGGGTGCGGGCGTTCGCATTTTCAGCACGAGAGCCCCAACTATCGACTGCATCTGAACGTGCAATCTTGTCTTGGAGATCCGAGACTGCCCACTGGTAAAGTTCGCACAATGCATCTAGGCGAAGGTTAGAGCTGTGGAGGGCTATCAGTTCAAGCCGCAGGTCGAAGGACGGCGTTGAATTGTCCAAACATGATGCGAGACTCTTTGCTACGTCGAACTCGGTAACCTCTCGATATCTACCAGCGCCTAGACTCTGATTCAGTAGAACAGAGGCATTGCGAACATATCGACGACGCAGATTAGACAGCTGTTCAGGAGTCACGTTGCTAGACTGAGCCAACAACATCTCCCCAAACCGGAAGGCTACTCGTTCGGCGTAGTTTTCGAAGGACGAGTAGAGGGCGGAGATACATGCAATATAAGCAAACCTCCGCTGGTCAGGTGTCTGCTGTTGCTTTGAGGCGCTTTCGAGGAACCGGCGAATCCGCTCAAGGTCGGCCGCCAACGCACTGTATTGCAGAATCATGTGAGGTCGACCGATCTACCTTGGGATAGCGTCCAATGCCGCGCTCAACATATTAATAGCGTATTCGTTGCGCCGATTTGCGTCAGTCGTGTTTGTCTTGCGTCCGCCGAAGACCGCACCATGATTGTTGTACATTGCTTCAATTGCCGATTGAACGACTGCTCGATTACTCAGTAGCAGCGCCATCTGCTTCTGACTCAGAGATGAACTCGCGTACATGAGGGCGTCGAAAGCGATCTTGCTAAAGTGTCGGGTACTTCCCTTTACCTGGAAGGCCGTCGCTCCGCCGATCGCATACCAGAACTTGATATTTTCGAGGAAAAGCCGCTTATAATATTCGAGAGTTGTCGAATCAAATTTATTTCCTCTCATCAAAAATTCATCCAGAAAATCGGATATGCGATTCAGTCCCTGCGGGAACTTGGCAAGATGGCGATAGGCGTAGAACCGAAGGACGATTTCGACATCCTCCATTGATTCGAAGACCTTTTTGCCCGACTTTGTGACATCCACGCCCTCGGAGTCGCGCTCAGGTGCAGGCGCCTCATCATCGTAATCATCTGACTCTTCAGTGTCGCCTGCATTGACGGTTGGCTCGTCACCTGAGGGAGTTCCGAGCATCGCACGTAGTTCCGTCGTTCGTGACAGTTCAAGGCATAGATCATTCAGCGGACCATTGTAGACCGCGTTGCGGGTCTCCTGGCCGGTAAGTCGCACGCCCCCAGAGTTCAGCCTTTCGAACACCAATTTTTTAAGATTCGCCGCCTGTTCTTCAGTTGCAGCCGTCTCGTTCAACAAGATGAACGACGACAGGTATCTGCGGTCGATTCCGTCCCGAATTGAAGTCGGTAGTGTCGAATATTTCCGACCATTAAGCTCTGGCCAGTACTGAAGTTCCTTCAACTCAAGGGAGTCGCTGTAGAAATCCATCAACGCCGTCAGTCGCTGACGGCCGTCCATCACCTCGTAACGAGCTAGGTCGTACTCGTAGAGAAAAATTGGGGGAACCGGAACATTCATCAAGAATGATTCGATCAGTCGGGACTTCCGGCCCTGGTCCCATCGGTGACGGCGCTGATACTCGGGATCCCTCTTATACTTGGCCTCTTTTTTCCCCGACTCTGTTACAAAGGTATCCGTGAACATGGTCAGAATCTGGTTCAGGGGGTACCGAGCCTGCTCGATGACAATGCGAACACCTTCCTTGACGTACCGCTGGTTTAGCTCCGCGTCGGTAAGGGGGGGCGTTTCCTTTGGGCGAAGCTCGCTGATGGTCTCTCCCGGAAACAGGGAGACTTGTAGCTGTGTGTGACTATCCCGAGAGCTCGCCATTATCGCCGCCCATTAGTGTCCGTATGCTGACGCCGTCATTTTAAGTGGTCATTGCCGATCCGATTAGCTCGGCAATTACGTCGACCTCATCCACAGCAGAGCCAGCCTTACCGAACTGCTCGGCTTGGCGTGCTTGCTTGGGTGAAGTACCGGCCGGTCGGACTTCCTTAACAACCCATCCGGCGTTCGCCTGCCGTAGAGAGTTCAACATCAGTTGCTCTGGGTCCGTGCGAGCAGAAGGCAGAGCGCCAAAGCGAACTGCCAGGCGGGCACCTCGATAACAGCGGCGCGCGGTTGCGGCCCAAACGTCGGCTAGGGCTCTAGTAAATGCCTCTTGATTCGGCTGGCGGGCAATCTGCCCAGAGCTATTATAAGGAACCTCTGGGGGGCCGCCGAGGAACCACGAGCGCAACCACTGATCGGATACGTATGTGCGCATGCCATAGTAAGGAGGTGAGGTCACTACCAGGTCAAATTTCTGGCTAATCCTTTGAAGGGTTTCAACTGCGTCGCCAAGGTACACGTGGCCACCTTGGGAAAGCGGTGATGATTTCAGCATTCGATCAACCCGCCGCCCGATAACGTCTAGCGCGGAGATGCGTGTTGGCTCCAACTCTCGCGCCTTCCAGAATTTTACCGCGTACGCTGGCTTGGATGCATAGGTTCGCGGCATCTGATTTGATAGGTACGATGGAAGCCCTTTGTTGCGCGGGCCGTGTAGAATGCCCAATATAATGGCACGTAGCGTTGCGGCCGTTGGGGTATTCAGCCCTATAAGATTCTCACGCAGTGTAACGACTTCACGTAGCGTCTCACCCTCGTAGCACCACTGCCAAAACTCGCCATCTGGGACCTCGTGCTGCGAACCGTTGCTGAGAATCTCCCGGGCCAGTCGTACTACCGACGTAGAAGTGGCCTGAGCAAGCTTTGCTTGCGCGATCGCGACCGCGACGGGGTTAATGTCAATCCCTACCGACGGCAGACCTGCAAGCCGCGCGGCGTAGAGAGTGGTTCCTCTTCCGCAAAATGGGTCCAGGGTCCGCGTGGTTTCCGGCTTCGCGGCTAGCTGCTGAAGGGGAAAGTCTAGCGGGAACATCGTGTAATAGGGGCAAATAGCATTTAGCCGAAGGGTATCCTCCGACCAGTTTTGGGTGCCAGTCACCGCCGTCGCCTTCACGGCGTAATCATACAGGTTGGAGGCCGGTTGCGCCCATTGGCTAGTTATCAAATCTGTTGCGGTTCTGATCGGAAACAAGACGGACGCACCTCACCTGGTGAAGCCCGGCGGGCCAGCGCGCGAACCCCTGTGCCTGTTGTCGAGTTGACCCGTACTTATAGATCAAGGGGACACCGCACCCAGACGCGTCGTGGCGGGCGTGCGGCCTGGGTCGCTCCACCCCGCCGGGCCGGTAGTTGCGGATGGCCCGGACAATCATTTCAGCCGTCGAGTGCCCAGCGTGGCAGCGGCTCAGGCGACGCCAGCACGGCGATGCTGTCCGTCGAGGGACCAGTCGCTTTTCAGCATCCGCCTCGCCGAGCAGCCCAAAACGCCTGTAGTGCAGGGTCAAGTCGGTGAACTCATCTCCGATGAAGCTGTCACACCGGCCTGTGCGGCTGACATCCCATGCGGCAACGTTGGCGTCCTGCGACGCTGCGCGCCCTGCGGGGCAGCTCAACTTGCATGGTTAGAGAGGTCATGCATCGCTTCGCGCTGCTGCCGTGGGCACGAAAGCGGGTCTCAGGTTGCCGGGTGGGTGCGGGCTGGCGGGTGGCCGGGCTTTTGCCGGGGTTCTGGCTGCGGGGCTGGGGCGGAAGGGGCATGGTGGTTGCGCGCCGCCTGTCGTCACCGTCCCCGAATGGACCGTTCGTGGCCGTGTTAGAGCCTGGGTGCGGGGGCTCCCCTGGTGGGCAACCACCGTTGCTGCCGTGTGCGCGAGTGTCAGCGTCCTGTACTGACCGGAGCCCTGGCGGGCGGCGCGCTGTTCCATATCCCTTGGTGCTGCTGCAGGAGGTGGCTGCGGGTGAAAGTGATGCACGAGCGCGTCGCCGGGATCGACGTGCACAAGAAGATGGTGAAGGTCGCCGTCCGGTCCCCGGGCGCGCGGCCGTGGACGAGGAAGACCGACGTCCTGACGTCCGGGACGTTCTGGGACGAGCTGCGCGCGCTGGCGGGCCAGCTGCGCCGGCTGGGGGTGACGCACGTGGCGATGGAGGCGTCGGGCGTGTACTCCGACCCGGTGTACTACGCGCTGCTGGAGGAGGGCTGGTTCACCGAGGTCCTGGTCGTCAACCCGGCGCACGTGAAGGCCGTCAAGGGCCACAAGACCGATGCGCGGGACTGCGCGCGGCTCGCGGAGCTGCTGGAATGCGGGCTGCTGCTGGGGTCGTGGATGCCGCCGCCGCAGCAGCGGGAGATGCGGGACCTGGTCCGGTACCGGCAAAGGAAGGTCCAGGCCCGCACCTCGGAAGTCCAGCGGCTCGGCAAGACGCTGGAGACCGCCGGGATCAAGCTCGGCTCGGTCGCCTCCGAGATTACCGGCGTCGGCCCGATGGAGATGATCGAGGCCCTCATCGCCGGCGAGCGCGACGGCGCCGTCATGGCCCAGCGGGCCAGGGGCGTCGCCCGCACGCGGGAGAAGATGGCGTCCTTCGCCCGGGCGCTGGAGGCCCGGTTCACCGGCCACCACGCCGCGATGTGCCGCCTGATCATCGACCAGGCCAGGGCCCTGGACGAAGCGATCGCCGGGGTCGAGGCCCAGGTCGCGGACAAGGCCGCCGCCTGGGAGCGGGAGATCGCCCTCCTCAAGACCATCCCCGGGTTCGGCGACGCCATCGCCTGGGCCTGGATCGCCGAGATCGGCCCCGCTCCCCACCAGTGGTTCGACGGCCACGACAAGCTCGCCTCCTGGGCAGGCCTGGCCCCCGGCAACAACGTCTCCGCCGGCAAGCGCGGCTACGGCCGCACCGGCGACGCCGGCACCTGGATCAAGCCCGCGCTGGTGCAGGCCGCCTGGGCCGCGATCCGCGTCCGGGGCCGCCTCCAGGCCCGCTACACCAGGATGGTCCGCCGGATGGGCGGCGAGAAAAACCCCGCCGCCCGCAAGAAGGCCATCGTCGCGATCGCCCACGCCCTCCTCAAGATCGCCTACGCCGTCCTGAAATCCGGCCAGCCCTACCACGAGCCAGGCGCCGACTTCTACGCCCGCCGCGACGCCCCCGCCCAGCGCCAGGCCTACCACGAGCGGCAGATCCGCAACCTCCATCCCGGCTGCACCATCACCATTACCATCACCCCGCCCCCCGGCACCGCCACAGCGCCCACGGGCACCCCGCCACCCGGCCACATACCCGAGGCCGTCTAACGCTCCACCCCGTCCCGACCCCGGCCACCCCAGGAGCCGCCCGCATCCATCCGCTAGCCCTCATCCGACGGCTCCGCCGCCGGATGCTGCCGCCTGCCCGGGCGAGACCCGCTTTCGTGTCAGCGGTGGCTGAGGGTGGTTGCGTTAGTGCAGGTCAGCGACCTGAGCCATGCCATTAGCGTGCCATTAACCCTGGTGAAGAGTGGGTGGATGTGACGGCAACGCTGACGGCAACGACGACAACCGGGCACTTACGCCAGCGCGCTCCGGGCACCGTCCAGCTAGGCTGGATACGGGCTGAGGTGGGGGACCGCCACACCTGAAAAGCAGACGGTCGCCCGGTGTTCCGTCCGCACGGCTCAAGGTCGAGCTGCTGCCGCGCCGGTCCGATCCTCGGGCACAGAACGCCCTGCGGTCGGTCCAGCTTGGCATCGAGGAGTGCGGGCCGAGTTGGAGGTGGTGGCCGGAGGACCGGGCCAACTCTCAGTCTCAGTTTCCGTCTCATTCGCCAGCATCCGGCGGCGTCCGAGATGCACCACGCTACCCTGTAACCAGCATCATGTACGGGGTTGACTTGGCTTGAACATGGGTTCGCAGTCTTGGAAGTCGTGTGTGGGGAAACTCACCGAGGGTTCAAATCCCTCATCCTCCGCCAGAGTCAGCTCCCGCCGTTGGCATGCCCGTCGGTTCGGGCGTCGGCTTGCCTGAGCCTGAGGAAGATCGAGTATCCCAAATGGAATTCGCATCTGGATCCCAGGGGCTGGGCGCGCTCAGCTCGGGTAGTGGGCCCATCACTGGCCTGACCACTGGTCACGGCGGCCTCGGCTACTTCCACGACCAGTTCGGCAGTCCGCGGATGGTCCTCGGCGACGCGGCGTGGGCGATCACCGGCAACGCGGGCCGGTGGAATGGCGGCGACTGGAAGTCCGACTACGACACCTATCTGGCGAACCGGGCCAGCCAGGGCTTCACCGTCATCTACACGAAGCTGCTGTCGAGCACGCAGGACGGCGGCGCATTCGACAACGGGTCGACCTGGGACGGCGTGAACCCGTTCACCACGACCGCTGACCCGGGCAGCGGGATGAACGACGCGTACTGGGAACGCATCGACTACCTGATCGCCAGCGCGCTGAGCCAGGGCATCACGATGTTCCTCAACGTCGTCGGGCACAACTACGACATGACCAGCGGGCCACTCGCTGGATGGTCGAACGCCCAGTACGAGGACTACGGCACGCTCGTCGGCCAGCGATACGGCGGCGCCGCCAACGTCGTGTGGATGAACTGCGACGACTACTTCGGCACCTTCAATCCACAGGTCGACACGCTGATCAACAGCCTGCGGCGGGCGGGGGCGGCGCAGCCGCTGGCGATCGAGAACATGGCCGAGTCAACGAGCCGGCGCACGCTGGACACCAACGACGTGCTAACCCTCGGCGCCGAGAGCGCGACTTTCAACTGGGTCTACTCATACAACGTCACGTATCTCGGCACCGAGCTCGCCTACCAGGAGGACTCGCCGATCCCGGTGATCTGGGGCGACGGCTACTTCTACGAGAATCAGGGCACGGCCGCTGAGGAACTGCTGATGCGCTCCCTAGCGTGGTGGGCGCTGTCGTCCGGGGCGCGGGGCATCATCACCGGCTCCGAGGCGATCTGGCGGTGGGATTCCGGGGCGCTGGCCGCGTCGTCGGCGGAGCACTGGTTCACGTCCGTCGCCGGGCCGATCCGGGCCGCGTACGAGGCGCTGCCCGGCTGGAACGAGCTTGTCCCCGACATCTCCTCCGAGCTGGTCACCAGCGGGCGCGGCACGCACGCCACCTCGTACGCCGACGGCGGGAACGGCGGAGAGTACACCGGGTCGACAGACTCCTACGTGACCGCTTCCCGCACCCTGGACAGCGGGTCAAGGTCCAGCCTGGCCGTGATCTACCTGTCGCACGCTTCGACCATCGGCATCAACGAGGCGAAGATGGTGCCGGGGTACGGTGCCTACTGGATGGACCCCGCGACCGGCGCGAAAACCTCCGCGACGACCGGCAGCTCCTACACCAGCCCAGGGCCGAACTCGGCCGCAGGCCCAGATTGGGTGCTGGTGCTCCAGGGCACGCCCGTCGCGCCACCCGCGCCCGGGAACACCGGCCTCCTCATGGCCGCGGGGCTCTTCTAGCGGTCATTGCCCGCCTCAGAAGCCCTGCGCCGCCCAGAAGCCCAGTGCGCCGCTCAGAAGCCCAGTGCCGCGCCCGCGCAGAGCCACGAGGCCAAGGCGGCGTTGTAGATGAAGCCGACCACGTCGGTCGCGCCGACTGCCGTCGACAAGACGGGCGCGCCCGCGTTGCCGAAGTTGTACTGGCTGCCCCAGGCGATCCGGAATCCCCCGGCACCGCCCTGCCTGACCTGGAACGTGATCCGCTGCCCGTCCACGGCGTTGCGGGGATTGGCCAGGGAGCGGTTCCCACCGATCGTCACGCGGAAGTCGTTGCCAGCCGAGGCGTCCACGCTGATGGTCGAGCCGTCGGCCAGGGCGACCACCGCCGGCGCTACATAACCGGCCGTAATCACAGTGTGACTCATCGCAATGAATCCCCTTCGGAGAGAGACCTAACGCGGGGCTTTTAGGCGATTTGCTTCCAGGTGGCGGACAACCCGGACCGCTTGCAGAACCAGAGGCGGCCGGCCGAGTCCGCATACAGGTCGCCCATCTGCCCACTCCTCGGGGGGGCGGCATTGCCTGGGGTGAGCTGAACTTGCGCCGCCGCATTGCCGCTGAAGATTCCGCCCCGGCCCTGGACGCTGGCCGCCCGGATACCAGCCGCGGTCCTGGCGCTGTTGGCCGAGACCGCTGGCCCCGTCCCGGTACTCAGCGCCAGCACCCCTGACCCACTGCTCGTGGTAGTGCCGTAAACACCGGGTCCCGTGCCGCCGGCCAGCCCCTGGATCGCCGGGCCGGTGCCATTGTTGGCCGCGGCGATCACCGCCGGGCTGCCTGACAGCGTCGCGCTGAGGAAGGAGCCCGCCGCCGTGACCGCAGCCGGGGCCACCTGCCCGCTGACCGCGGCATCGGCGCCAGCCGCGCCCGGCGACGTCACGTCGGCCAGGGCAGGGTGCCGGGCGCCCCGCTCGAACAGCGTCGTGCCGAACGCCGCCATGCCCGCCCCGGCCAGCGCGACGCCAAAGCCCCGGCGGCTTACCCGTATCCGGCGCCCTCCCGCGTGCTTACCCCCCGGCCCGGCCTGGCCGGGACCGGATCCGGGGACCACGGCAGGCAGCGAGGCCGACAGCCGGGACACCTCCGCGCGCAGCCCCGCGTTTTCCTCGGCTAGCTGAGCGCACGTCCGCGCCACCTCTTCCAGCCTGGCCGCTAGCGCATCATATTCGGCGCTGTCCCGCATGCTAGTCCCCGTCCCGCTCCAGCCATTGGCAGCCATTCCCGGTCCGGGAATATATCAGGGCACGCCGGGCGCGCGTCGACTGCCCAACCAGATCGTTGCCCAGAATTTACTTCCGCTAAAGAAAAAGGGCGTGAACTTCAGTTACGGGACGCTAGATGCGGCCGGTGGTCAAGGTGGCGTGCCGGGCAGCGGTCAACTGGCCCCGGCCGCCGGGCCGGTCGAGGCGCCGCAACGGCGGCCCTGCCGCCGCCCGCGACTGGCAACTCGCTGGATGGCCGGATCGGTGTTCATTAAGCATTCACGAACGGATAGATGAGCCCGCTCGTACGAGGCGGCATCGGTATCCTTCCCGGCGCAGAACCGCGCTTCCCTCATTTCGTCACTGTCGGCGAGGGGGAAAGGAGGAAACCTAGGGTCCGCGTCAATCCGGTAAATCATGGGGATCGGTTCCGCTGACCACCGGGAACCCGGGCTGAGGTGGACAGCGTGGCGAAGGTCACGTGCCTCCAGAGCGGGCGGCTAGCCGCATCCCATCAGGGCGACTGCGTCACGGAGTGTGACGAGTCACCGCAGAGGGCCTCAGAACGTGCACGGGCATGGATGAACCGAGGGCCTGCTGGGTATCCCTCAGCGGGTCCCTCTTCAACACCTCCTGCCGCTGAACCGGACACAAGGATCATCCAGTCAGTTGATGGTGGTATGAAGTCACCGGCACGTTTCAGCGGATGAAAGGCGCATAAAGTAATGCCCAAGCCAGCAGGTCCCCAAACGGACGTAAAGTCCGCCCCGGCTGGGGGGCCAAAGGCGGCGGGCCCGCTCGGCAACGGCGGCCAGAACGACTCCTTCTGGTACGCCGCGAAGCGACGGCTGCTCGGGCCGCCGCTGGTCAACGAGCAGCTCGGCGAGCAGCGACTATCCAAGCCCCTCGCCCTCGGCGTCCTGTCCCCCGACGGGATCTCCTCATCCGCCTATGGAACTGAAGAAATCCTGATTGCCCTCCTGCCCGCCGCGGGCATGGCGGCATTCGCCCTTCTGCTGCCCATGACGCTGGTCGTCCTGTTCGTCATGGTCTTGGTGCTCTTGTCCTACCGCGAGATCGTCATGGTCTACATCAGGCCAGGCGGCTCGTACGTGGTGGCGCGGGAGAACTTCGGGCCGAAGATCGCGCAGATCTGCGCGGTGGCCCTGCTCATCGACTACGTCGTGACCGTGGCCGTCCAGATCGCGGCGGGCACGGCGGCAGTGGCGTCCGCGATCCCGGCGATCGGCCCCTACAAGCTGGAGATCTGCGTCGTCGTCGTGCTGGTGATGTGCTACGGCAACTTGCGCGGCCTCAAGGAGGCCGGCAAGGCCTTCGCCATCCCCACGTACCTGTTCGCCGGATCGGTCATTCTCATGATCATCGTCGGCCTGATCCGGCAGGTCATGGGAAACCTGCAGCCGGTTGACCCGCACGCGCTGCATGGCACTTACACGCTCGGTGCGGGCGCTGAGGGCATCATCACCTTCGCGATGATCTTCACGTTGCTGCGCGCGTTCGCCAATGGCGGCGCGTCGCTGACCGGCATCGAGGCGGTGTCCGACGCGGTCGGCGCGTTCCACCCGCCGGAGGGCCGCAACGCCCGTCAGGTGCTCGTCACCGAGGGCCTCATCCTTGGCGTCCTCGTGGCCGGCATCTCCTGGCTGGCGCATGCCACGCACGCGACCCCGTACGTGAGTGGCTACCCGACGGTCCTGGCCCAAGAGGCGCAGATCATCTTCGGGCACACGTTCATCGGCCAGGCGCTGTTTTACCTGGTGCAGCTGGCGACCATGCTGATCCTTTACACCGGAGGCAATACCAGCTTCAACGGCTTCCCGTTCCTGACCAGCTACGTCGCGGGCGACTCGTTCCTGCCGCGCTGGCTGCTCAAGCGCGGGCACCGGCTGGTCTTCTCCAACGCGATCATCGTGCTGACGATCACGTCGGTGGCGCTGCTGATCGTGAAGGACGCCGACGTCAACAACCTGGTCCCGCTGTACGCGATCGGCGTGTTCACCGCGTTCGCGATGGCCGGCTTCGGCATGGCCAAGTACCACTACAAGCGCCGGGAGCAGGGCTGGCGGTACAAGTTCCTCATCAACTTCTCGGCCGGCGTGATGACCACCATCGTGGTGGGGATCTTCGCCGTGGTGAAGTTCACCGAGGGCGCGTGGGTCGTCCTCGTCCTGTTCGCGATCTTCGTCCCCGCGCTGATCCGGCTCAACCGCGAGTACACGGCCGAGGCGGAGGTGCTGGAGACGGTCGGCGGCGAGCAGCCGCCGCCAGCGGCGCACTACACGCGGCGCACCGTCTACGTCTTCGTTGACAGCTTCGACCTGGCCACGCTGGCCGCCCTGCGCTACGCCCGGTCGCAGCGGCCCACGTCGATCCGCGCCGTGCATTTCGTCATCGACAGCCTGCGGGCCGACAAGCTGCGGGACAAGTGGACCCGGGCCGACCGGGGGGTCGCGCTCGACTTCATCGACTGCCCGGACCGGCGGCTCGCCAAGGCCGCCTCCGACCTCGTGGAGCGGGAGATCGAGGATCCTGGCACGCACGTGACCGTCATCTTGCCCCGCCGCACCTACTCGCCGCTGCTCGGCCGGCTGCTGCACGACCGCACGGCGGACAAGATCGCCGCCGTGGTGAGCAGGCTCCCCCGGTCCGCGGCCACCATCATCCCCTACGACGTCCCCGGCCGGGTATCGGTGCTCCAGGCGCGGCAGGCGGCCGCGAAGGCCGCCGGGAAGGCCGAGTCGGGCGGCACGGCGAAGGCCGGCAACGGCAAGCCCGGTGACGCGGGCGAGCCCAAGGCCGACGTCGGGCCGGTACCCGCGGAGCCCACCGCCGCGGTCGTCCAGCGGCTGGCCGCCGAAGCGGAGGTTGTCAGCGAGCACGTCCCGGCCGACGCCGAGGCGGGCAACGGGGCCAAGCCCGCTTCGCGCAACGGGCAGGGCCGCCCTCGGGGCGTCACGCGGATCGGCTCGGTCACCAAGCCCGGAAAGGTCGCCGTGGAAGGCAAGGTGCGGGTCGTGGAGATCCGCCCCGTGGAGCGCAACTCGGTGCTGGCCATCGAGATCAGCGACCAGACCGGCAGCCTGACGGCCATGTTCTACGGGCGGTCGCACATTCCCGGCCTGATCTGCGGTGCCCGCGTCCGGTTCTCCGGCTCCGCTGGCATTCAGCACGGCCATCCGGTGATGATCAACCCCGCGTACGAGCTCATCTCTGCGGGACAGGGGCAGTTACCCCTCGGGGCGGCCGACTAGCTCGTAGGCCGGGTTGACCATGGCGGGCCCGTCGGCTCGCATGCTGACCTTGCCTTCGAGCCGCAGCCGGGCCCCCGGCGACACGCCAGGGATACCGGTGCGCCCGTAGAACATGGCGGCGAGCGTGCCGGTGCCGTCATCGACGACGCACTCGAACACGCAGCTGTGCTCGACCGGCCGGATCTCCACCGCCCGGACCCGGCCCTCCACGGCCGCCTTGCGGGCGGTGCCGAGCGCACTGATGTCGGTAATCCCGGGCGGCAGCACGGTGGCCTTCGCAGCCGGCCGGGTCCCGTTGCCGTTGCCCGGCGCGACCTGTCCTGTCGTGGCCGGCCCGGGCCCAGTGGCGCTTGCGGGCACAGTGCCGTCTTTGTGCGCCGTGCCGTTCCCGGGGGCGGTGCCGGCCGCGGGCATGGCGCCGTCGCCGGCGACCGGGGCATGGGCGTGCAGTTCCGCGACGCGGGACTCCACGTCGAACGGGACGATGGTGGCGACGCAGTTGGGCAGCCTGCTGACCACTGCCGCGATCTTGTCAGCGGTCCGGTCGTGCAGCAGCCGTCCCAGCAGGGGCGAGAAGGATCGCCGGGGCAGCACGACGGTCACGCTGGTGCCCGGCTGCTCGACCTCGCGGATGACCAGTTCGCTGGATGCCCGCAGGATCCGCCGGTCGGGGGTGTCGATCATCTCCAGCGGGACTTCCTGGCCGTAGAGGACCCACTCCTGTCGCAGCTTCTCGGCGTGCGCGGCGTCCACCACGAAATGCACGGCTCGCATGCCCGTCGGGCGCAGCCCGCGCGCGTACCGGAGGGCAGCGAACGTCGCGAGGTCGACGCTGTCGACGAAGACAAGGACGACCCGGCGGCTGTAGTTGGGCGCCTTGCCCACGACCGCGAGCTTGCGGCGCTCTTGCAGGTTCTCCAGGACCTCCGATTCCATCCGGTACTCCCGGTTAAGCCGGATGAGCAGGAAGACCAGGACCGGGAAGATGATGACGATCACCCAGGCGCCCTCGGTGAACTTCACGATCGCGAAGATCGCCACGACGATCGCGGTGTAGACGGCTGCGGTCCCGTTAATGATCCGGCGGCGCTTCCAGCCGCGCTCCTTGACCCGCTTGTGGAACCGGGCCATGCCGAAGCCGGCCATCGAGAAGCCGGTGAACACGCCGATCGCGTAAAACGGGATCAGCCCGTTGACCTGGGCGCGCGTGGCGACCAGAAGGATCAGCGAGATCACTGTGAGCACGATGATGCCGTTTGACAGGGCCAGCCGGTGCCCGCGCTTGGTCAGCCAGCGCGGCAGGAACGAGTCGGCGGCGACGAAGCTGGCCAGGAACGGGAACCCGCTGAAGCTGGTGTTCCCGCCGGTGAACAAGATCAGCGCGGTCGCCGCCTGCACCACGAAGTACATGAAGTGCGCGCCGCTCCCGAAGACGACGTCGGCCTCCTGCGCCAGCACCGTCGGGAAGCCCGCCTCGTACGGGATCGCGTGCGTGACGTGCGCCAGCCAGGAGATCCCGGCGATCAGGAACGCGACGACCGCTCCCTGGGTGACGAGGATCTGCCGGGCGTTGCCCCCCTCCGGGGGGAGCAGCGCGCTGACCGCGTTCGAGACCGCCTCGATGCCGGTCAGCGAGGACCCGCCGTTGGCGAACGACCGCAGCAGCATGTACATCATGCCGACGCTAAGGATGCCCTCGGTGCTGTGCCCGACCGGGAACGTCGGCCCGGCGTAGGCGTGCACGTGGCCGAGCCCGGTGGTCACCTCGCGAAACAGGCCGACGATGATCATCGTCGCGACCGCGCCGGAGAACAGGTAGGTCGGCAGCGCGAACGCGCGGCCCGCCTCCCGGATGCCGCGCAGGTTGCCGAAGCACATGACGATGACGGCGACGACGGAGATCCACAGCAGGACTTGCGGCCCGATCACCGGGAGGTTCGCCAGTTGCGGGAAAGCGGAGACGATGGCGGCACTGCCGGCCGCGGTCTGCACCGCGACGGTCACCGTGTAGTCGATGAGCAGGGCGACGGCGGCTACCTGGGCGACCCGGGGGCCGAAGTTCTCGCGCGCGACGACGTAAGAGCCGCCGGCCCGGGTGTAGACCGAGACGACCTCCCGGTAGGACAGGACGACCAGCGCGACGCCGGCCAGAATGACCAGCGTCATCGGCAGGATCAGCGTGAACGCCGCGAGCCCGACGACCTGGATCATCTCGATGAGCATCTCTTCCGTGCCGTAGGCGGCCGAGGAAATGCCGTCGCAGGACAGGACGCCCAGGGCCAGCGGCCGGCTCAGCCGCTCAGTGTGGATCTGGTCGTTGACCAGCGGCGGCCCGAGGAGTTTCCGCTTAAGCGTGTAGCCGAACGTTTCCGGCACGCCCTGATCAGTCACCGCGAGTTGGTTCTTCATCGCGGAATTCACGCTAGAGCGCTTGTCTCACGGGGTCTGCAAGCGCCGCGTTAAGCCTTCTGACCTGGGCGTTAGGGAAGTGTCAAGATCGCCAAAACAGGCCCGAACGGGCGCTGGAATAGCAGTCACGATGACTAAGGACCTAGCGCGGAGCGGGTTCCCGGCACCGTACGCGCTGCCGGTGGCGTTCGCCGCGCTGTTCGCGGTCGGCACGGCGGCAGCCGGGCTCCACGGGCGCTTCCCGGCGATGGGCGTGCTGACCGCGTGCGCGGTCATCGTCGCGGCCACGTCGGCGACGTCTGAGATCCTGGCGATGGTCCCGCTGGGAGTCATCGGGTGGCTGACGGTCACCGGGTTCTCCCGGCCGCCCTACGCGCACCTGCGGCCGACCGGGGCCGTCGCCGGGCAGGCCGCGATCGTGCTGGCGGCGGCCGCTCTCGGGGCCGGGTGCGCGGGGCTGGTATTCCGCTACTCCTGCGCACGGTTCACACTGGAAGCCGTGGAGGAGTCGAGGCCGGCGCCGCCGGACGGCATCAGCCGGCGCCGGCAGCTGGCAGGCGTGGCGCTGGCGGCCGCCGGGCTGCCGGCGCTGACCGCCCTGCTCACCGCCCAGCGCCCGCACCTGAACCTCTCCGACGACCTGCTGCTCTACCTGGTCGCCGTGGTCGCGATCACCATCGTGGGCGGCTTCTGGCCGGCGGTGCTCGCCGCGGTGGCCGCGTGCCTGCTGCTCAACTGGTACTTCACCGAGCCACTGCACACCTTCACCATCGGCGAGCCCAAGAACCTGCTCGCCCTGGTGCTGTTCGTCACCGTGGCCGTCGCGGTGAGCAGCTTCGTCCACCTGTCCGCGCGCCGGCAGGCGCAGGCCGCGCGCAGCGCCAAGGAGACCGCGTCCCTGCTCGCCCTCGCGCAGACGGTGCTCGGCGGCGCCGACACCCCCGGGGACGTCCTTGACCACCTCACCGGCACGCACGGCGGCCACGCGGAGCTGCTCGAGCGCTCGGGAGGGCGCTGGATCACGGTGGCCGAAAGCGGCACCGCCGACCCGGCGGCCACCCGGATCCGATTTGAGGTCCGCCCGGACCTCGCCCTCCAGGTCAGCGGGCAGCGATCGTCGGCGACCACCTCACTGCTGGCCGGGTTCACCGCGCAGGCCGTCGCGGCGCTAGACCGGGCGCGGCTGCGCACCCAGGCGGCGCAGGCGGAGGCCCTCGCCGAGGGCAACCGGATGCGCACCGCGCTGCTCGCCGCGGTCAGCCATGACCTGCGCACGCCGCTGGCTTCCATTAAGGCGAGCGTCAGCAGCCTGCGGCAGACCGACGTCGCGTGGACGGCCGAGGACGAGGCCGACCTGCTGGCAACGGTGGAGGAGAACGCCGACCGGCTGGACGCGCTGATCGGGAACCTGCTCGACATGAGCAGGCTGCAGACCGGGTCGCTGGCCCCGTTCCTGCGGCCGACGGCGGTCGAGGAAGTGGCGCCGATCGCGCTGCGCGGCCTGGATGACGCCGACCGTATGCACATCGTGGTGCCCGAGGGGCTGCCGCTGGTGAAAGCCGACCCCGGCCTGCTGGAGCGGGTGCTGGCCAACCTGTTCTCCAACGCGCTGTGGCACTCCCCGCCCGATGACCCGGCGGAGTATCCCGCGCTCGTCGCCCGGGAGGCGCCGGGCGCGCCGGGGCGGGTCCTCATCGAGGTCGTCGACCATGGACCCGGGGTGCCGCGCGAGGCGAGGGAGCGGATCTTCGAGCCGTTCCAGCGGCTGGATGACCGGGCCCCGGGGGTTGGGCTGGGGCTTGCGGTCGCCAAGGGGTTCACCGAGGCGATGGGCGGCACGATAGAGGCGGTCGATACCCCGCACGGCGGCCTGACCATGCGGCTGACGCTGCTGGCGGCAGCGAGCGACGTGCCCGCGACGCTCGGAGCGGCTCTGTGACCCGCGTCCTGGTCATCGATGATGAGCCGTCCATCTTGCGCGCGCTGCGCATCAACCTCACCGCGCGCAACTATGAGGTGACCACGGCCAGCGACGGCGCGTCGGGGCTGGCGGCGGTCGCGCGGGACCGGCCCGACGTGCTGATCCTCGACATGGGCCTGCCGGACATGGACGGCACGGAGGTCATCCACGGGGTACGCGGCTGGTCCAGCACCCCGATCATCGTGCTGTCGTTCTGGGGCGCGGAGAACCAGAAGGTCGCCGCCCTTGACGCGGGCGCCGACGACTACGTGACCAAGCCGTTCGGCATGGACGAACTGCTGGCCCGGCTGCGGGCGGCCGTCCGGCGGGCCGCGCCCGCACCCGATGAGCCGGTGGTCACCACCCCGGACTTCACCGTGGACCTGGCGTCCAAGCGGGTGACGCGGCGGGCCGGGGGCGGGCCTGTCGGCAACGGTGCCGCTGGCGACAGTGCCGCCGACAACACAGCCGATGTCCGGCTCACCCCCACGGAATGGCAGCTCCTGGAGATCCTCGTCCGCAACGCCGGGCGGCTCGTCACCCAGCGCCAACTCCTGCAGGAGGTCTGGGGGCCGCAGTATGAGTCGGAAAGCAACTACCTGCGCGTCTACATCGCGCAGCTGCGCCGCAAGCTGGAGCCAGAGCCGGCCCGGCCCCGTTACCTGCTGACCGAACCGGGCATGGGCTACAGATTCAACTGGAATTCCAGCGAAACGGAGCACTAACCCGGGAACCGCGAGACGGCCTGGGGGCAATGACGGGTGTCCTTGCTGAGCATCCACCCGTAAAAGCCCCGGGCGCGTGACCGTCTCGGGTGTGACATTTCCGGGAGGCTGAGCGCTTGGGGTAGTGGAGGCGTCTGCGTCCCAGTTTGTGCGAAGCCTGTTGGATCAACGAATAAAGTGGTTGTCCTTGACGGAATGTCCTACTCGCCGGTAACTTACCGGCCATGCCCGGTGTGCCCGCGCTCACAACGAGGTCCCCGTCAATGCCGCCGGTATGGAGTTGCCATGTCGACCGATAGAACCTCCCAGCCTCTCCCGCACGGCCGGATCAAGTGGCGCCGCCTCGCCCTGATCCTTATCCCCGCCACCGTGATCATGGCGACCCTGGTCGGGCTGACCGCCAACGGGGCGATCGCCGCCAGCATGTCCGTATCCGGCCAGGAGTTCCTGGTCACCGCCAGCCAGCTCAACGGCTCGGGCTTCGAGCAGTTCGGCGGCCAAGTCACCGGCCCCGCGGGGACCAAGCCGGTCGTCGTCTCGGCCATCCACAACGCCACCTTGTCGCACCTGTGCCAGACCGTGACCGTCGGCGGCGTCACCTTGAAGCTGACGGCCGGCGGCCACGGAACGCCGGTATCGGCGAGCAACCTGATCGTGGACGCGAGCGGCCAGACCGGCAGCGAGGCGATCTTCCACAACATCACCATCGGGCAGGACTCCGGGTCCCTCACCCAGGACCCCGGCGCGAACGGCCCGGCCGGGGGCTTCGGCCAGGAGGCGTCCTCCGTCACGATCAACAACCTGGTCCAGCACACCTGGCTAACCACGGCCGGCACCTTCACGCTGCCCGACCTGAGCCTGGGCTTCGGCGGGAGCTGCTAGCGGTCATGACGACGGGTGACTCGGCGAAGCACGCCACCCGCCGCCCCTCGTTGCCGGGAAACTGGCGGCCGGCCTGGAGCGCCGGCCGCCTGGTCCCGGGGCGGTCGGCATTTCGAGCATGGCGGCACGGCCGCCCGTTCTCGGGCGGCCTGCTGCTGGCGCTGGCCGGGATCGAGCTCCTGGCGATCCCGCTGTCTGGCGTCCTGTCGCACGGCGCGATCAAGCTGGTGGTCTACATCGGGATCGGCGGCGTCTTCGGCGTGCTGATCGGCATGCTGCTGATCACCGCGGGGATCGCCGTGTGGGTGAACCCCGGGCACCGGGTGTTCTACGGAGTCGCGGGGGTGGTCCTGGGGATCCTCTCGTTCCCGGCCTCGAACCTCGGGGGCTTCTTCCTGTGCATGCTGCTGGCCATCATCGGCGGGTCACTCGCGTTCGCGTGGACGCCCGCGGAACCGGCCGCGGCACCGGCGCCTTACCCGGCGGTGTCGGACGCAAGCCCGCCGGACCCGACACCGCCGGACGCGACACTGCCGGAGCCAGCCGCCAGGGAAGAGCCGCCCCCGCCGCCCCGGCTGTGGTGGCAGGCGCTGGCCTTGCCGCTGGTGGCGGCGTCGGGGATGGCCGTCGGGCACCCGGGCGCGGCGGCCGCCCCGGCGGCGCGATCGCAGCCGGCGCAGACCTGCATCCTCGGCCTGATCTGCGTGGGCTCGAGCCCGACGCCGACGCCCACGCCAGCGCCGTCCTCGCCCGCGCCCACCTGCCGGCCCGCCCCCCTCCCGACGGCCCTCCTCCCGACGGCACTGCCGACCGCGCTGCCGACGTCGCTGCCCGCGCTGCCGACGTGCCTGCCGACGGCCCTGCCCTCAGGAGCACTGCCGACGTCGCTGCCGACGCCCTCGCTCCCGGTGCCGGCTGGCGCCGGAGTGCCGGGGACGAGCCCGTCGGCGGGGACGGGCAAGCCGGCCGCGAAGGCGAAGGCGAAGGACTCCACGGCCGGCGCCGGGCTGGTCGCGCCCGCGGCCACCTCAGTGATCACCGCCGACTCGGTGTCGATGACCCACTTCACCTACCAGGGCAACGTCAAGCTGCCCCTGGCGAGGGGCGGAACGGTGACGATGATGAAGTTCACCGCCTCGTCGCTGACCCTCTCGGGCCACGTGGCCGACGCGGTGACCGAGGCCGGCACCACCGCCGTGACGAGCAGCCCGGTCATGGCCTTCAACGGCCACGTGGTGCTCTACGCGACGCGCTTGTCCGGCAAGCTGGCCGGCGTCCCGCTGACCTTCACCCCGGATACGGTCAGCAGCGTCCTGCTAACGGTCGCGAACCTGCTGACGAGCAACGTCCCGATCACCATGACCAGCGTGACCACTGACCAGGCGACCGGGACCGCCGACTCACTCGTCTACGGGCCCGGCGGTGGCGGATTCTCCGTGGTGCTCCATTAGGGTCTTGCGCGGTCCTTGATTACTGGCTAGTAATCATGGAGGCGGGGGATCAATGTAGCAGCGGAGGGCAGAAGTGAGCAGCCACGACCTTTACACCACCCCTGTGGACAAGGGCACCTGGGATGTGCCCGCGGCCGGGGCGGCGCGGTTCTCGTGGGAGTACGACGACGGTCGGCAGCGTCTGCTCGACTTGTACCAGCGTGGCAAGGATAAGCAGTGGGACGCCACCGAGCGCATCGACTGGAATCAGCCGGTCGACCCCTGCAACGTCATGGGGATGACGCCGGACATGAACCCGATCTACGGGTCGCGGCAGTATGAGAAGCTCAACGAGCAAGAGCGCGACGAGCTCCAGATGAACCTCTCCTCGTGGCTGTTCAGCCAGTTCCTGCACGGCGAGCAGGGCGCGCTGACGGTGGCGGCGCGGATCGTGGAGTCGGTGCCCGACATGGACTCCAAGTTCTACGCGGCGACCCAGACGATGGACGAGGCCCGGCACGTGGAGCTGTTCAACCGCTTCACCCGGGAGAAGATCGGCCTGTTCTACCCGATCAACCCCGACCTGGCCAAGCTGCTGGCCGACGCGCTCAGCGACTCCCGATGGGACATGCCCTACCTCGGGATGCAGGTCCTGATCGAGGGCCTGGCGCTCGCGGCGTTCGGGGTGCACCGCGAGCTCGCCACGACCCCGCTGGTCAAGCAGTTGCTGGCGTACGTCATGCAGGACGAGGCGCGGCACGTGGCGTTCGGCCGGATCGCGCTGCGGGACTACTACGCCGGCCTGACCTCAGCCGAGCTCGCCGACCGCGAGGAGTTCGTGGTCGAGGGCTGCTACCTGATGCGCAACCGGTTCATCATGCGCGAGGTCTGGGAGCATATGGGCTTCGACGTGGCCGAGTGCGTCGAGTTCACCGACAAGTCCCCGACCCAGCAGTTCTTCCGCAACCTGCTCTTCAGCCGGATCGTGCCCTGCGTGAAGGACATCGGCCTGTGGGGGGCGAAGGTCCAGCACGCCTACGTCGACCTCGGGGTGATGGACGCCGCCGACAGCGACCTGGACGCGCTGATGGCCGCCGATGAGGACGTCGCCGACCGGATGGAGCGCGAGCACGCGACGGAACTGGCGGCCCGCAAGGTAGAGGTGGACTCGGCGATCGCGGCCGGATCCGCCAGCTAGGACGAAGCCGGAACGCAAGGCTCGCCTGCGTAGCCGCTGGCGGAGCGGGGAAACTGGTGGCCATGACGAGTGATGACCGTGGATACGGCCCAGACGACATGGGCGACGACGAGCAGGAAACCGAAGTCTTGGAGTGGGAGAAGTACATCGAGGACCCGCCCGAGGGCGAGCTCGAGGTCACCGAGGACGATGACAATGATGCCCAGCAGGCTTACGACTACGCTGAGCGTCACCCGCGCGAGACAGGGCACGACGGCGACGCGGACGCCGACGAGAATGACGAGCCCGCCGAGCACTCCGCGATCCAGGAGCGCCGCAACCCCTGACGGGACGCGGCGCTACCCGCCCCGGCCCCCCAGCCCCGTGGTCATGCCACCGCACCCGCCTCGGCGCGCAGGACCGCCCCAGCGCGGGCCGTGAGATCGCGCAGGGTACGGATGGTGACCTCCAGGTCGGCGGGGTCGATCGGGGCCACCAGCGGCCGGGACGCGACGCCGGCCGCACTCGCGATTCGCTCGCGCAGCCGCGCCCCGGCCGGGGCGAACCGCACGATCGGGCCATCGTGGGCCAGCAGGCCTGAGCCGGAGAGCCTGTCGGCCAGTTCCCCGGCCGCCCATAGGTCGATGTCAAGCCAGCCGCTGAGGTCGGCGAGGTAATCCTCGCGCGGGGCGGACCCGCCGAGGGCGGCCAGCCGCTGCAGGGCGAGGTAATCCTGGCGACTGGTGCCCGCCTCGGCCAGCACCCGCGCCAGCAGCTTGCTGAGCACCGCCTCGGCCTGGCCGACCACCTGGCCGATCTCCGCTAGCGGGGGCTTGCTCGCCGATGGGGTGGCTTGTGTCTCGGTCATTGTCTCGTTCCCCTGTTCTCACCAGCACCGTGAGCGTGCTAGACCTTGACCTGAATCCGAACACTAGGCACGCTACCCTCTAGGAAACCTAATGTCTAGCCTTCCTAGATAATAAGGAGCCGAACGATCATGGGCGAGATTCCGGAGCTCAAGGCGGACGCTGGCGTGACGCCGCGCCGTCGCCTGGAGGGCGAGTTCATGCTCGCCATGCGCCGCGCCGGGTCGGTGATGCAACTGCTGGGAGCGGCGGCGGCGGAGCAGATCGGCATCAATGTCACCGACTTGAACTGCCTGAACATCCTGGCCCTGCGCGGGCTGATGACGGCCGGAGAGCTGGCCAGGGCCACCGGGCTGACCACGGCGTCCATCACCGGCGTGCTCGACCGGCTGGAGGAGGCGGGGTTCGTCCAGCGCGAGCGCGACCTGAAGGACCGCCGGCGGGTGGTCGTCCGGCTGGATCCCCAGCGCGGCCTGCACGACATCGCCCCCGTGTTCGCGCCGGTCGTCGCGGCCTGGCGCGTGGTCGCCGCCCAGTACACCGACGAGCAACTGGAGACGATCCTGGGCTTCCAGCACCAAGTGGAGCAGATCATGCGGGACCGCCTGATCGAACTGCGCGGCGAGTAGGGGGTACCCGGGGGCCGGGGCGGGTACGCCTTCGTGGTGTGGCAGCTATCTTCCGGGGGACGGACCCCCCGTAGTACCCCCCGCGTGCGCAGGCTTGGCAGGCACGAGTCGCCGCGGCGCACGTTGCCCCTCCCCCGCCTGGCGGCGTTCGCGGAGCGGGTCGAGCGTACTCCGGCCCTGGACGGGCCGGTCCGCGCGCTGTCGGATGCGCTGGTCCGCGCGCTGCCGTCGGGGACGCGGCTAGACGACGTGCTGCACGGGGTGCCCTTCGGGCAGCCCGCGCACCCGGCCCTGGTGCGGCTGCCGCTGGGCTGCTGGACCTCGGCGGTGCTGCTGGACTTCCTGCCGGGGGCGCACCTGGTCCCGGAGGGCGGGATCGCGCGCTGGCCGGGCGTGCAGCGCTTTCCGGGGGCGCAGCAGGCCTCGACGGCGCTGCTGGCGGCGGGGCTGACCGCGGCGCTGCCGTCGGCGGCGACGGGCCTGGCCGACTGGTCGGCGCTGCACCGCTACCAGCAGCGGGTCGGACTGGTGCACGCGGTCGCCCAGGGCGGCGCCACCACCTTGTTCGGCGCGTCGCTGCTGGCACGGCTCATCGGCCGGCACAAGACGGGGAAGGCGCTGTCCCTGGCGGGCCTGGCGGCCGCCTCGGCGGGGGCCTACCTGGGCGGCCACCTGGCGCTGCGCCTGGGGGCGGGGGCCAGCCACGCGGAGTCGATCGAGCACCTGAGCCCGCTTGGCTGGCACGACCTGTGCCCCGTGAACGACCTGCCGGACGGGCGGCCGACCCGCCGCCAGCTGGGCTACCTCAGCTTGCTGGCGCTGCGCCAGGGCAGCGAGGTCCACGTGCTGTCCGACCACTGCGCGCACCTGGGCGGGCCACTGCACCAGGGCCGCGTGGTCACCGCGCGGGACGCGGCCTGCATCTCCTGCCCGTGGCACGGATCGGTGTTCCGCCTCAGCGATGGCGCCGTCATGCACGGGCCGGCCACCGCGCGCCAGCCGTCATTCGAGTGCCAGGTGACCGACTCGGGCTGGGTCCAGGTCCGCCCGCGGACCCTGGGCAAGCGGGCTTAAGGGTCGTCGTTGCCGACGGGGGGCAGTTGCGGAACCGTACCGCGGCCCGCGATGCCGTTGCCATTGGCATCGCGGGCCCCGGCGGCCGGAAGGGGCGGGAGGGGCCCGAGGCCGAGCAGGTCCCGCAGGCCGCGGATCGCGCTCGCGGGGTCGGCTTCGACTTCGGCGGGCGGGCTCGAGGCCGGCGGCTCGACGGCGGCGGCGCTGGCGCTCGCGCCGGCGCTGAAGTAGTTGCCGATCCCGTCCAGGGCCCGGCCGATCTCGCTCGGCACGATCCAGACCTTGTTCGCGTCGCCCTGGGCGATCTGCGGCAGGGTCTGCAGGTACCGGTAGGCCAGCAGTGACTGGTCCGGGTTGCCGTCGTGGATCGCGCGGAAGACCGTGGAGATGGCCTGCGCCTCGCCCTGGGCGCGCTTGGCTTGCGCGGTGGCGTCCGCCTCGGCGCGGACCACGGTGGCCTCGGCCTCGCCGCGGGCGCGCAGGACCGCGGCCTGCTTTTCGCCTTCGGCGTTGAGGATCGCGGACTGCTTGGCGCCCTCGGACTGGAGGATCACCGCCCGCTTCTCCCGGTCGGCCCGCATCTGCTTTTGCATCGCCTCCTGGACCGACGGCGGCGGCTCGATGGCCTTCAGCTCCACCCGGCTGACCCGCAGTCCCCACTTGCCGGTGGCGTCGTCGAGCTCCTTGCGCAGCTCGGCGTTGATCTTGTCGCGGGAGGTCAGGGTGTGGTCGAGGTCCATGCCGCCGACCACGTTGCGCAGCGTCGTGACGACAAGCTGCTCGACGCCGGCCTCGTAGCTGGCGATCTCGTAGGTGGCCGCCTTGGGGTCGGTGACCTGGAAGTAGATGACCGTGTCGATGTTGACCGTGAGGTTGTCCCGGGTGATGACCGGCTGCGGCGGGAAGCTCACCACCTGCTCGCGCAGGTCCATGAGGGGGCGCAGGTACTCGATGAACGGGATCACGATGTTCAGCCCGGCGTGCAGCGTCCGGTTGTAGCGCCCGAAGCGCTCCACGATCCCGGCCCGCGCCTGCGGGATGATCCGGACTGACCTGACGACGGCTGCGACGACGAGGACGACGATGAGGACGAGGATGATGACCGCGACTACGGTACCCATGACGTCATCTCCGCTCGGATGACCCTAAAAAGCCGCCTATATCGCCACGGTACCCCGGTATTGCCGGAAAGTGCCAGATCGGTCGCAGTGCGTGCGATGCCCCTGGGTCAGCGGACGGCCCAGGCGGTCCAGCGGTTCTGGCGGTACTCGATCTCCAGCGGGATGCCGAAGCAGCGGGAGAGATTCCGCGCGGTGAACACCTCGCCGACCGGCCCGGCGGCCAGCACCGAACCGCGGCGCAGCAGCATGGCGTGCGTGAACCCGTCGGGGACTTCCTCCACGTGGTGGGTGACCAGGACCATCATGGGCGCCTTGGGGTCACGGGCCAGCATGGACAGGCGGCGCAGCAGGTCCTCGCGGCCGCCGAGGTCCAGGCCCGCGGCGGGCTCGTCCAGCAGCAGCATCTCGGGGTCCGGCATCATCGCGCGGGCGATCTGCACGCGCTTGCGCTCCCCTTCGGACAGCGTGGAGAACCGGCGGCGGATCAGGTGGGCGCAGCCGAGCGCGTCCAGGAGCTCCACGGCGCGGGTCACGTCGGCGGAGTCGTACTCCTCCTTCCACCGGCCGAGGATGGCGTAGGAGGCGGTCAGCACCAGGTCGATGACCTTCTCGCCGGCGGGCACCCGCTCGGCCAGGGCGGCGCTCGCCAGCCCGATGCGGGGGCGCAGGTCGAACACGTCCACCTCGCCGAGCCGCCCGCCGAGCACGTCCACGGTGCCCTCGGTGGGGAACATCATGGTGGCCGCCACCTGCAGCAGCGTGGTCTTCCCGGCGCCGTTGGGGCCGATCACGATCCACCGCTCGTCCTCGTGCGCTTCCCAGTCGATGTTGCGCAGCAACAAGGACGCGTCGCGGCGCACGGATACGCCACGAAGCTTGAGCACCTCGTCAGACACCTGCTGCCCCTTTCTGGGGCCCCGCCCCTGGATACGCCACGCTCGGCCACACTCCGCCGCACAGACCCGCCTCACGCTACCTTCCTGGGGGGGTGCACACCAAGCCAGCGGCGGGGTTCCGGTGCGCGGCGGCAGCCGGGTAGCGGGTAGCGTGTTGCACGCGATGAATCATCCACGGACCACGCTTCTCATCACCCTCACGGGCCGGGACCGGCCCGGGGTGACGTCCCGGCTCTTCAACGAGCTGGGGCGGTTCCCGCTCACGGTGATCGACATCGAGCAGGTGGTGCTGCGCGGGCGGCTGGTGCTCGGGGTGCTCAGCTCCTGGGACAGCGACGCCACGCCGGACCTGACCGCCATCCATCGCTGCGTCACCACGCTGGCGGCCGACCTGGGCCTTGACGCGGAGATCACGACCGGGTCGGCGTCCGCGGCGGACTCCCCGGCCTCGCCGGGGCTGCACGTCACCGTTATCGGAAGCCCGCTGCGGCCGGAGGCCCTGGCGGCCATCACCGGTCGGATCGCGGCCAACGGCGCCAACATCGACAAGATCTCCCGGCTCGCCGCCGACCCGGTGACCTGCATCGAGCTAGACGTCTCGGGGGCCTCGCCGTCGGCGTTGCGCGAGGACCTGGCCCGCGAGGCGGCCCAGCGCGGCGTGGACGTCGCCGTCCAGCGCGGCGGGCTGCACCGGCGGGCGATGCGGCTGCTGGTCATGGACGTCGACTCCACGCTGATCACCGGCGAGGTGATTGACCTGCTGGCGGCGCGCGCGGGCTGCGCGGACGAGGTGGCCAAGGTCACCGCGGCGACGATGCGCGGCGAGCTGGACTTCAGCGCCTCCTTGCGCGAGCGGGTGGCGCTGCTGGCCGGGCTCGATGAGTCGGTGCTCTCCTCGGTGCGGGCCGACCTTCGGCTGACGCCGGGCGCGCGGACGCTGATCCGGACGCTGAAGCGCCTCGGCTACAAGTGCGGGCTGGTCAGCGGGGGCTTCACCGCGGTGATCGAACCGCTGGCGGCCACGCTCGGCATCGACTTCATCGCGGCCAACACCCTGGAGATCGCGGACGCGAAGCTGACCGGGCGGGTGCTCGACCCGGTCATCGACAAGGACGGCAAGACCGAGGCGCTGCGCCGGTTCGCGGAGCTGGCCGGCGTCCCGCTGTCGCAGACCGTCGCGGTCGGGGACGGCGCCAACGACCTGGGCATGATCGGGGCGGCGGGCCTGGGGGTGGCGTTCAACGCCAAGCCGATTGTCCGGGACGCCGCCGACACGGCGCTGAACGTCCCCTACCTGGACGCGATCCTCTACCTGCTGGGCATCTCACGCGACGCGGTCCGCGCCGAAGAGCTCGCCTGAGGCGCTGACCCGGGCGCGAACGAGTACGGCCGCGGAATCCACTGCTGGATTCCGCGGCCGCATCCGATCAGGCCTCGCGGGCTTAGTCGGCGGGCTTGCCGGCTGTCTGCTCGCTCGCGCCGGCCCCGGGGCCGGCGTGGTGATGGCCGTTGGCGCCCGCCGCCGGCGCATCGGCCGACCCGGCGTTCACCACGGGCATCTTCGCGGTCGGCGCCTCGGCGTCGGTGACGGCGGGGACTTCCGCGGTCGCCGCAGGCGTCTGCGCGCTGGCGGGCGCCTCGTCGCCCATGCCGGACGTGCGGCGCTTGGAGTACACGATGACGCCGACGATGATGATCACCGCGCCGATCGCGACGCCGGTGCGCAGGCCGGTGTTGGAGGCGTACTTCACCACGGACGTGGCGATCAGCAGCGAGACCAGGTTCATGACCTTGATCAGCGGGTTGATCGCCGGGCCGGCGGTGTCCTTGAACGGGTCGCCCACGGTGTCGCCGATGACGGTCGCCGCGTGCGCCTCCGAGCCCTTGCCGCCGTGATGGCCGTCCTCGACCAGCTTCTTGGCGTTGTCCCAGGCACCGCCGGAGTTGGACAGGAAGACCGCCATCAGCACGCCCGCCGCGATCGCGCCGGCCAGGAACGAGCCGAGCGGCCCGTAACCGAACGCGAACCCGACCGCGATCGGGGTCAGCACCGCCAGGACGCCCGGCGTGACCAGCTCGCGCAGCGAGTCCGAGGTGACGATGTCCACGACCCGCGAGTAGTCGGGCTTCTCGGTGAAGTTCATGATGCCCGGGTGGTTGCGGAACTGGTTGCGGACCTCAAGGACGACCCGCTGCGCCGCCCGGCCGACGGCCATGATCAGCAAGGAGGAGAACAAGAACACGACCGACGCGCCGACGATGACGCCGACCAGGACGTTCGGCTTGTCAACGGACAAGGTGAACGAGCTCGCCGCGCTGCCCAGCGCGTCCTCCACCGTGGTGCGGAACGAGCCGAACAGCGCCGTGGCGGCCAGGACGGCGGTCGCGATCGCGATGCCCTTGGTGATCGCCTTGGTGGTGTTGCCGACGGCGTCCAGGTGGGTCAGCGCCAGCGCGCCCTCGCCCTCGACGTCGCCGGACATCTCGGCGATCCCCTGGGCGTTGTCGGTCACCGGGCCGAATGAGTCCATCGACACGATCACGCCGACCGTGGTCAGCAGGCCGGTGCCGGCCATCGCCACCGCGAACAGCGCCAGCGTCGCGTTGCCGGTGCCGAGCAGGAACGCGCCGTAGACGGCCGCGGCGATCAGCAGCGCCGAGTACACGCCCGACTCCATGCCCGAGGAGATGCCGGACAAGATGACGGTCGCCGGGCCGGTCCGCGAGCTCTCGCCGATGTCCCTGACCGGCCGCCGGTTGGTCTCGGTGAAGTACCCGGTCAGCAGCTGGATCGCGCTGGCCAGCACCAGGCCGATGAGCACGGCGCCGATCGCCAGCCAGCGCGGGTTGCCCGCATGGCCGAGGATGCCCGTGTCGGAGACGCCGGTGAGCTTGCTGTAGCTGGACGGCAGGTAAGTGAAGGTGGCGACGGCCACCAGGATCGCGGAGATCACCGCGGAGATGAAGAAGCCGCGGTTGATCGCGGACATGCCGCTGCGGTCACCGGCTCGCGGCCGGACGACGAAGATGCCGATCACCGCGGTGATCACGCCGATCATCGGGACGATGAGCGGGAAGATCAGGCCGTAGTTGCCGAACGCCACCTTGCCCAGGATCAGCGCGGCGACCAGCATCACCGAGTAAGACTCGAACAAGTCGGCCGCCATGCCCGCGCAGTCCCCGACGTTGTCCCCGACGTTGTCGGCGATGGTGGCGGCGTTGCGCGGGTCGTCCTCGGGGATGCCCTGCTCGACCTTGCCGACCAGGTCGGCGCCGACGTCGGCCGCCTTGGTGTAGATACCGCCGCCGACACGCATGAACATCGCCAGCAGCGCGGCGCCGAACCCGAAGCCCTCCAGGACCTGCGGCGCGTTCGCCTTGTAGATCAAGACCACGAGGGCCGCGCCGAACAGGCCCAGCCCGACGGTGAACATGCCCGCGACGCCGCCAGTGCGGAACGCGATCCGCATCGCCCGGTTCTCGCCGCCGTCCCGGGCGGCGGCCGCCACCCGCAGGTTGCCGCGGACGCACAGCGACATGCCGGTGAACCCGGTAAGTCCGGAGAACAGCGCGCCGACCAGGAAGAACACGCTGCGCCCGATCCGGACGCTCGTACCGTCGGCGGGCAGCACGAGCAAGATGATGGGGATGACGACGACGAAGATGGCAAGGGTCTTGAACTGCCGACGGAGATAAGCCGCCGCGCCCTCCTGGACGGCGGTGGCGATCTCCTGCATCTTCTGGGTTCCCTTGCTGGCCGCCAGCACCTCGCGGACAAGGCCGTAGGCGACCACGAGCGCCAGCAGGGCGACAACCGCCACAATCACAACCCACGTCAGGTTGCCTCCGGTCACACTGACCGGGCCTCCCGGTCCACCCGCCGCCAGGGCGGGGTCGAACTCAGACATTCGATCTCCTTTGGACGTCTGTCAAAAACCGCTTATGGCAGTCGTATTCGCCGGATTCGCCGGAGAAAGCACAGCTCCTGCGTCGCGAGGGTCGTAGGCAGGGGCGTGCGGGAGTCTACGCACACCGTTCCCCGATCTCTAGTACCGCCAACTTCATAACATCTTCGTTACTAAAACGATATTACATGGACGCCAAATATTGGCCTATGTCAGGTTTATGTGACCGAGGTTACAGCAGTGATTTCTCTCGGCGCTGACAGCTCGCCCGCCACCACGAGTTTGGCAAGGGGGCAAGGGGGGGCGAGGGGCGCTCCCAGGGGGCCGCGCGGCAGATGGCAGCGGCGGGTAAACGAGCCGGTCAAGCGGATACAGGGGACCGCGGGCCCTCCCGGCCGCTTGAGCTACGGCGACACTCGTGACCGTGCGCGGCCCGGCCGGGGCATGG
Source organism: Streptosporangiaceae bacterium (assembly GCA_025934375.1). Lineage (GTDB taxonomy): Bacteria > Actinomycetota > Actinomycetes > Streptosporangiales > Streptosporangiaceae > Trebonia. The sequence continues at coordinate 32,467 of JAICYD010000033.1, forward strand.
GCGCGCGGGGTTCCAGGGGTCGCCCCCTGGATTCGCACCGCGATGAACGCTCCGGGACGGATCCTCCGGATGGAGGCTCCGTCAAATTGTCAGGCGGGCGGGATCCGTTGCTTCCAGCTCATTGCGATGCTGGTGCCTGGGCCGGCCGCTCCGATCCGGACGTCATCGGCAAGCCCCGCGATCACCGCGAGGCCGTCAATCACAGTGTCGCTGCCGGACCCGGCGGCGCCGGCCGGCACCGGTTCCACTGCCGGGGCCGCATCGGTCACGACAACCTCGAACCGCTCCCCGTCCCCGGTAAGCGCCACGCGGATCGGCTGCTGCGGGCAATAGACGCGGTGCGCCTCGACCGCGCGCGAGCACGCCTCCCCGACCGCGAGGCGCACCTCGTCCAGGACGGACTCGTCCACGCCGCTGCGGCGCGCGACTGCGGTGGCGATTAGCCTGGCGGTCCGCACGTGCGCGGGCAGCGGCGTGAAGGCAACTTCGACGGTGGCCATGTCAGACGTCAGGACTACTTGTCCGCCTTCCGCTCGGCGATCGCCTCATCCACGGAGTTGTGGATGCCGAAGACCTTCGTGAGGCCGGTAATGCGGAAAATCTTCAGAATGCGCTCCTGCGTGCACACCAGGTCCAGCGACCCGTCGTGGGCACGGACTCGCTTGAGCCCGCCCACCAGGACGCCCAGGCCCGTGGAGTCGAGGAACTCGACCTTCTCCATGTTCACGACGAGCTGGTAGTTCTTCTTGTTCACCAGGTCGATGAGCAGCTCGCGAAGGCGCGGCGCGGTGTAGACGTCGATCTCGCCCTCAACGTCGACAACCTCGATGCCGTCCTTGTCGTAGTGCCCCAGCTTCAGATCCACAAATCCTCCTGCGCCCTGACGGCGTCATAGGTTGCGTCCCGCCCCGCGCGCGGGCTGACGGACGCTCCGGAGCGGGGGTGACCCCACTGCGGCATTCAACCACGCTCCGGTGTCATGTCTATACGAAAACTTCGCATCAGGCACCCGCCTCGCGGATGACACACTGAGATCCTGATGCCTGTTGAAACCCCTGTCTTCCCGGCCCCGGCTGGTCCCCGGCAAGACAGCACCGCGTTGACGGTGCTGCGCGCGCTCGCCCGAGCTGGGGAAGTGGTCCACATAGAGCACATACCCGGTCAGGCCGGAAGTACTGCGACCTGGCCAGATTCCGTGCGCCCGGAAGTAACCGCGGCGCTGGCGGCCAGCGGCGTCCAGCAGCCGTGGACGCATCAGGCCCAGGCGGCGACGCTGGCCACGGCGGGGCGGAACGTGATCATCGCCACCCGGGCGGCCTCCGGCAAGTCGGCGGGGTACCTGGCCGCCGCGCTGTCAGCGGTCATCGACGGCGGCGCCGCGCTGTACATCTCGCCGACGAAGGCCCTGGCCGCCGACCAGTTGCGGGTGGTGCGCGAGCTCGGGGTCCCCGGGGTGCGCGCGGTCCGCTACGACGGCGACTCGACGCCCGCCGAGCGCACGTGGGCCCAGGCGCACGCCAACTACCTGCTGACCAACCCGGACATGCTGCACGGCTCGATGCTGCCCAGCCATGCCCGGTGGCGCGGGTTCTTCCGGCGGCTGCGGGTGGTGATCATCGATGAGTGCCACGGGTACCGGGGCGTCTTCGGCTCGCACGTCGCGCAGGTGCTGCGCCGCCTGCGCCGGATCGTCAGCCACCACGCCGCCGGGGCCAGCCCGCCGGTCTTCGTCCTGGCCTCGGCCACCATCGCCGACCCGGTCCGCAGCGCCCGGCTGCTGACCGGGCTGGACTGCGCGCAGGTGACCGACGACGGATCCCCGCGCGCGCCGCTCGCCTTCGTGCTGTGGGAGCCGCAGCCAGCTACGGGGCGGGCGCGCAGAAGGCGGCCGGTGACGTCGGAGGCGGCCGACCTGCTGGCGGGCCTGGTGGCCGCGGACGTGCCCTCGCTGGCGTTCGTCCGCTCGCGGCGGGGCGCGGAGGCCGTCGCGCTGAGCGCCCGCGGCAAGGTGCCCGCGAGCACCGGCGAGATAGCCGCCTATCGCTCTGGGTACCTGGCCGATGACCGGCGCGCCCTCGAGGACGGCCTGCGCGACGGGGGCATCACGGGGATGGCCACCACGACCGCGCTGGAGGTCGGCGTCAGCGTTCCCGGCCTGGACGCCGTGCTCATCGCCGGCTGGCCAGGTACCTGGGCGTCGCTGTGGCAGCAGGCCGGGCGCGCGGGCCGGGCCGGGCGCGCGGCGACGGCGGTGTTCATCGCGGGGGACGACCCGCTGGACACCTACCTGGTGCGGCACCCGGACGCGCTGCTGCGCCGCTCGGTGGAGCCCGCGGTGCTCGACCCGGTCAACCCGTACGTGCTCGGGCCGCACCTGGCGTCGGCCGCCGCCGAGTTGCCGCTGACGGACGCCGACCTGGACCTTTTCGCGGGCTCGGCTGACAAGGTCACCGCGACCGTGGCTGGCCTGGTCGAGGCGGGGGACTTGCGGCGGCGAGAATCAGGATGGCACTGGGCGCGCCGCGGGCACCCGGCCCGGCGAATTAACCTGCGCGGCGATGCGGCCGCGCCCATCCGGGTGGTGGAGGAGTCGACGGGCCGGCTCGTCGGGCTCATCGACGAGCCGTCGGCGCACCGCCTGGCCCACGATGGTGCGGTGTACCTGCATCAGGGCGAGACCTACCTGGTTCGCCTGCTGGACCTGCCGGCCCGGGCCGCGCTCGTCGAATGCCACGACCCTGGATATGTCACCAGAGCGCGTAATATCACAGATATCAAGGTGATAAATGAGCTTCGAAATGTTTCGTGGGGCGAAGCTCGCGTAACGTTCGGCGATGTGCGAGTGGTCAACCAGGTGGTGTCCTATGCCACCATGCGCCCGGAAGTCGCATTCAGCACGTTCCGAGCTGCCCAAACGCCGCTGAGCCTACCGCCCCGGGAACTCACGACACGGGCATTCTGGTGGACAATCCCTGACGAGCTCCTGCTACGTCACGGGGTTACGGATATCGCGGGGGCCACCCACGCGGCCGAGCATGCGGCCATCAGCCTGCTCCCGCTATTCGCGGCCTGCGACCAGCGGGACATCGCGGGCGCGTGCGGCACGGCGCGTCCGGCGGGGGCTCTCGGGGACGCCGGGGCGTCCAGCGTGTTCATTTATGACTCGTGCGCCGGCGGCGCGGGCTTCGCCGAGCGCGGCTACCAGGTGGCGGCCGATTTGCTGCGGGCCACCGGGGACGCGATGGGAGCGTGCCCCTGCGAGGCTGGGTGCCCCGCGTGCGTGCAGTCGGCTCGGTGCGGCAGCGGGAACTCGCCGCTATCGAAGTCAGGAGCGGCCGCGCTGGTCGCCGCCGTGTCGCGAACGTGCGGTAAATAGGCGCGCCCTCCGCCGGGGGGGAGAGCGGAGGGCGCGCACGGTCCGGCCCTGGGGGGGTAGGCCGGTCCCGTATAGGGGAAGCTTATCCGCCGGGACTTTCTAGTGCCAACTGATGGCCGGAGCCACTTTGCCAGCAAGTCCACGGATGGCAAGCAGGTACCCGTTGTCTTCGAATTGAATCATATGGGTGCCCTTCCTGAACAGACGCGGAACCCGATTCACAGCGAAGTCCCAATATCACGGGGGCGTCAAGGGATCTTATGCCCAGGTCAGCCGGATCCCCGCCCCAAAGTGTTCACGATTCGCATCTGACCGACGACAGAAAGTGCTCAAGGATCAGTTGAACAGCACCACGGCAGACCCGGGGTCCCCGCTTCCAGGCCGGCGACCCTCCTCGCTCATTCAATAACGCATTGCGACTCCATGACTACCAATTGACCCCGCCATCCGGCCGGCCTACCCGGGAGCCCATGGCCGCTGACCACCAGCCCGGGCATGGCCTCCCCGGTCACCGCCGAACTTTTCACGATCTCGCGTAGCAGGCAGTGAAACAGCGCGAGATCACGAAAATGTGCGGACATGGCCTGACCGGCTCAGTTATCAGGTACATGAGACGGGCGTTACCGATCGAGATAACGAATCGGTCTCGCCTGGGGCTTCCACCGGGCGGCGTTTCGTCGTAGAAAGGTGTCACGGACCGACGGAACGTCCGGGCACGGCAGCCTGGTACCCACGCGCGACCAGCCGCGGGAGGCGTGTCAGGCAGGTAGGCGGCCATCGAAGGGCCAGCACGCTTGTGCTGGCACAATGGCGAGGCTCGCCCCTGACCTGACAGTGATCAGGTGCACGCTTTGGTAGCCGGGCTTGACGTGCTTTAGGCGGCGGCGCCCCCATCACGGGGGCGCCGTTCGCAGCTATACGGGGATATCTGCAGCCTCGTCAATCGCCGGCGATAGCCTTGTGCCACGTGGGCGTCCGCACGAGGGGAGAGAACTCCATGGTCCGTAGCGCAGGGGTCCGTACGCAGGGTGACGGATCCGATCCGGCCAGAGCCGGCGACGAGCAGTCGCTCGGTGAGCTCGTGGCCCTCGCGGCCAAGGACGTCTCGCAGCTCGTCCGATACGAGATTGACCTGGCCAAGTCCGAGTTCCAGGCGGACATGAAGCGGGCTGCGGTGTCGGGGGCGCTGTTCGGCTTCGCGGCGTTCGTCGGCTGCCTCGTCCTGGTGCTGCTCACCTTCGCGCTGACCTACGCGCTGCACGCGTTCAGGTTCTGGGGAACCGACGGGCTGCAGTGGGCCTTCCTCTACGCGGCGATCATCTGCGTCCTGGTGGCCGCGCTCATGGTCGTGGTGGCCAGATTCGTCTTGAAGAAGTTCACCAAGATGAAGAACACTCGCAAGACCGTGGGCGCCGACCTGGACATGCTGCGCCGCCGCGACGGAGCGATCCCCGCCGTCGCCGACGGAGCCGCCGCCGCGCTGGCCAGCAAAGATGGGTGAGCTCCATGGCCCCGCATGCCGAATCAGCCATCCAGATCGACGGACCGTGGACGCACCGCTCGGTGACCGCCAACGGGACGCGGTTTCACGTGGCCACCTGCGGCGACGGCCCGCTGGTGCTCCTGCTGCACGGCTTTCCTGAGTTCTGGTGGACGTGGCGAAATCAGCTGACCGCGCTGTCGGCGGCCGGCTTCCGGGCGGTCGCCGCCGACCTGCGCGGCTACGGGGGCAGCGACAAGCCGCCCCGCGGCTATGACCTGATCACCGCGGCGGCGGACGCGGCTGGCCTGATCCGGTCGCTGGGCGAGGCCAACGCGGTCGTCGTGGGACACGACTGGGGCGGCCTGGTGGCGTGGACCCTGGCGAGCTACTTCCCCAAGGCCGCCCGGCGGCTGGCCGTCATTTCCATGGCCCATCCCCTGCAACTGCGGGCGACCGTCGTCGGCGGCCCGCTTCGGCTCAGCGCGCGCACCGGCTACCCGCTGGCCTTCCAGGTCCCGATGCTTCCGGAACGGCAGCTGGTCCGCGACGGCGCGGCGCGAGTGGGCGAGTACTTGTCGGCCTGGTCCAGCCCCGGCTGGCCGGATCCGGAGACCGAGCGGACCTACCGGCGCGCCATGCGCGTCCCGCCGGTCGCGCACACCGCCCTGGAGTATCACCGCTGGTTCGTGCGCAGCACCTTTCGCACCGACGGGCTGCAGTACGCGCGCCACATGCGGGCACCGGTCCAGGTACCGACCCTGCACCTGCACGGCGCGGCTGACCCGTGCCTGCCCGCCGCGCTGGCCCGGGGCGCGGGCCGCTACGTTGAGGCACCGTACCGGTGGAAGGTATTGGACGGCCTCGGGCACTTCCCGCACGAGGAGCGGCCTGAGGCGTTCAACGCCGAGCTCACCGGATGGCTGAGCGACCCCGAGCCGGACCGGTGACCGACCGGGACCGGGACCGGGCCGGGCGGCCGCGCAACGCCCGGCCGCGAGACGAGCTTGGCCGTCCGCTCCCCCGCAGCGCATCCCAGCCGGTGACCGCGGGGGTACCTGCTGACCTCACCCCCAGCGAGTCGGCCGGGATCGGCGGGAGCCTGCTGCTGGAAGGCGACCCGTTCCAGGCGCACGAGATCTTCGAGGATGCCTGGAAGGGTGCCACTGGCCCGGAGCGCGACTTGTGGCAGGGCCTGGCCCAGGTCGCCGTTGGCCTGACCCACGCCCGGCGGGGAAACGAGCGCGGCGCGGTTGCCCTGCTCACCAGGGGCGCCGGCCGGCTGCGGGACTATGCGGCGCGGGCTGAGGCTCCGCCGCACTCCGGGACCCCGCTGGCCTACGGCATCGACGTGGCGTTCGTGGTCACCCGGGCCGAGGAACTGGCCGCCCGGGTCGAGCGCGACGGGCTAGCCGCCCTCCCGGCAGGAGCCCTTCTGCTGTGCTTGTCTGGGGGGTGAACACCAACCCCCCAGGCCCCCGGACATAGGGGAGACGCCGTCCCCCCTATCACCCCCCTGGCCCCGGGCGAGCACACACCGCTCTCCCAGGGAGGAAGCCGGCCTCCGGTCGGCTAGTCGCAGCCCTGGGTGGAGACGGGGGTGGTGGAGTTGGCTCCGATCCTGGCGTCGGCCTGTACTTCGGCGCTGGTAAGGGCGAAGCCGGTATCGGGGGCGCCTACGGCGGCGGCGAAGACGACGCCGTAGACGTCGCCGGCCGACGACAGCAGCGGCCCGCCGGAGTTGCCGGGCCGCACATCGGCCCGGATCTCGTAGATCTGCCGGTCGACGGTGCCCGTCTGGTAGATGTCGGGGCCTTCCGCCTGCTGGACCTGGCCGATTCGGGCCGCGTCGGCGGTGAAGGCGTGGTTGAGCGGGTACCCGGCCACCACGGCGTCGGCGCCGGGGTTGGCGGGCCCGGCGAACCGCAGCGGGGAAAGGTTGAGCCCCGGCACGTACAGCACCGCGATGTCGACCTGAGGGTCGTAGTACACCACCTGAGCCGGATAGCTGGCCCCGTCCGGGGTGCTCACCCGCGGCCCCGGCTGGACGCCCGCGACCACGTGGGCGTTGGTCAGCACGTGGTGCGGCGCGTAGACGAACCCGGTGCCCTCGATGCTGCGGTCACAACTGGGCGCGGTCCCCTGGATCTTCAGGACCCGGCCGCGCGCGCGACTGATCCCCGCGGAGTTGACGACCGCGGGATCCGGGGCAGGCACGGAGAGCAGGTGAGTGGCGCCGATCCCGCTGAACACCTGGGGGAACGGCCCGCTGGCCAGCATCCGGCGGAAGTCGGAGAACATGGTGCGGGCCGGCGGCGGCATGATCCGGTCCATCGTGTGCAGGACGGCTGAGTTGTTGACCTGCTGCACCACCCCGGGGAACGGGGAGGCGGTGAGCACCGATCCGATCGCCCACGCGATCAAGAGCATGGACAGCACGCTGACAGCCGACCCGCCGATGGCGTCCACCGTGGTGGATGACCGCCCGGTCATCGTCGAGCGCACCGCCGTCCCGATCGAGGACGCGACGAACTGCCCGATGATCGCCCCGACGACCAGCAGCACCACGGCCACCACGTCCTGCTGGGTCTGGCCGCCGACGAGAGTACGCGAGAGGGCGGGACCGAACTGCGCGCCAAGCACCGCGCCGCCGACGAAGCCGATGAAGCTCAGCGAGCCGACGATGAAGCCCTGCCGGTACCCGGAAACCGCGAACGCGGCGGCTACGACGATCAGCGCGAGGTCAAGCAAATCACCGCCCACGCGTCAACCGTATCCGGTGCCGCCAAGTGCCGGAGCGTGATAGCGCGCGGCAAGTATTACGCTGCGCCTTCGGGCAGTTCGCGCACGACCCCGGCATCCCAGGGGCGCTCCCAGCCGGCCAGGGCGAGCAGCCGGTCGACCAGGCCGGCGGTGAATCCCCAGATCAGCATCGGCCCGATCCGGAACGCCGGCGACAGCCGGCCGCTCGGCACCCGGAGCATGAGCCGGTGGGTCGGGTCGGCCAGGTCCGCGACCGCGATCCGCTCCACCGCCGCGACCTCGCCGAGGTCAACCGGGTAGACCGCGACCGGCGAGCGCCACCAGGCCAGGACCGGGACAACCCGGAAGCCGCTGCGCGCGATGAACATCTCCGGCAGGACGGCGAGGACGTCCACCCCGGCCGGGTCAAGGCCGACTTCCTCCTGTGCCTCGCGCAGCGCCGCCGCCACTGGGCCGCCGTCCGGATCGGCGAGCTCGTCTTCCTCCAGCGCGCCGCCGGGGAAGGCGGGCTGGCCGGCATGCCGCCGCAAGCCCGCGCCGCGCTGGATGAAGAGCAGGTCAGGGCCGGCCGGCCCATCGCCGAACAAGATGAGCACGGCCGACTTGCGGCCGCCGGTGGCCGGCGGCCGGGCGACTGGCATCACCCGCATCGCCGAGGCCGCGGCGGCGAGGTCGGTCAGCCACCCGGGCGGCCCCGTGCTGCCCGGAGACACCGTGCTGCCCGGAGACCCCGCGCTGCCCGGAGACACTGTCACGAGAACGGACCGGCCTTCACGAGCTTGACCGCGGTGGCGGCGTCGGTGGGCCCGAGGCCGAACGACGGGCACCAGTCCGCGACCGGGCACGCGCCGCAGGCTGGCTTGCGGGCATGGCAGATCCGGCGGCCGTGCCAGATCAGCCGGTGCGACAGCAGGACCCAGTCCGACTTGGGGATGAGCGACCCCACTTCGTGCTCTACCTTGACCGGGTCATCGCTGTCGGTCCAGCCGAACCGCCGCGAGAGCCTGCCGAAGTGCGTGTCCACGGTGATGCCGGGAATCCCGAACGCGTTGCCCAGCACCACGTTGGCGGTCTTGCGGCCCACTCCGGGGAGAGTCACCAGGTCTTCCAGCCTGGCCGGGACCTCGCTGTCGAACCGGTCGCGCAGCGCGGCCGCCAGGCCCATCACCGACTTGGTCTTGGCCCGGAAGAACCCGGTCGGCTTCAGGATCTCCTCGACGTCATCGGGATTGGCGGCCGCGAGCTCGTCGGCGCCGGGGTACTTGGCGAACAGCGCGGGCGTCGTCATGTTCACCCGCTTGTCGGTCGTCTGAGCCGACAAGACGGTGGCCACCAGGAGCTCGAACGGGCTGGTGAAGTCCAGTTCGCAATGGGCGTCCGGGTAAGTCTCGGCGAGCACCCGGTTTATCTTGCGTGCCCGGCGCACCAGCGCGGTGCGCGTCTCGGGCCGCTTAGCCACCGCTATCACTCCTGCCATGGGCTCTAGCGTACGAGACCTTGCCGGGAGATCTCACAACGCGCATCGGGGTGAATTGAGGATTTCATTGCGGCCGCGTTACGCACGGCTACTGGGCAGGTAACACCCGGCTCATAGCGTCGGGCGAAGATCGCAATGAGGCGGTGCGTCGACCAAGACAGGTGCCGAGCCAGACAAGGCATCGAGTAAGAGAAGGGCCTGCCGTGACCCGATCCGCCAGCCTCACCGCCTGGGAACCTGAAGACGCCGCCTTCTGGGCGGCGACCGGGCGGCGGGTCGCCACCCGCAACATGTGGACGTCGGTATTCGCCGAGCACGTCGGCTTCTCCGTGTGGAGCCTGTGGTCGGTCCTGGTGCTGTTCATGACCCCCAAGGCCGGCTTCGCGCTCAGCCAGGGGGATAAGTTCCTGCTCGTCAGCCTGGTCACGCTGGTCGGCGCGCTGGTCCGGCCGGCCTACGCCTACGCGGTGACCCGGTTCGGCGGGCGCACCTGGACCACCGCGTCGGCGCTGGCGCTGCTCGTCCCGGTGATCCTCGCGACCGCCATGATGGGTGACCCGCACGCGCCACTGGGCGCGTTCATGGCGTGCGCGGCCGTCAGCGGCCTGGGCGGCGGGAGTTTCGCCGCGTCCACCACCAACATCAACTTCTTCTTCCCGGACCGGGCCAAGGGCCGGGCGCTGGGCATCAACGCCGGCGGCGGGAACCTCGGCGTCGCCACCGTACAGTTGCTCGGACTGGCGGTGATCGCCGTCGCGGGGACGAGCCACCCGCGGGCGCTCACCGTTATCTACCTCCCGCTGCTGGCGGCGGCCGCGATTTGCGGGTACGCGCTGATGGACAACCTGCCCGGAATGCGCACCGGCGGCGCCACCTACACCCGCGCCCTGCGCGACCGGCATTGCTGGACCATCTCGCTGCTGTACATCGGCACGTTCGGCTCGTTCATCGGGTACAGCTTCGCCTTCGGCCTGGTCTTGCAGAACGACTTCGGCCGCAGCCCGCTGCAGGCGGCCGGCCTGACGTTCATCGGCCCGCTGCTCGGCTCGCTGACCCGGCCAGCCGGCGGCGCGCTCGCGGACCGGTTCGGCGCGGCCCGCATCACGATGACCGCCTTCACCGGGCTGGCCGCGGGCACCGCGGTCGCCATCGGCGCCTCCGTCGCGCACTCGCTGCCGCTGTTCACCGTGGCGTTCGTCGCGCTGTTCGCGCTCAGCGGCCTGGGCAACGGGTCCACCTACGCGATGATCGGCGCCCCTTACGCGGCGGGCGCCGAGCGGGCCATCGCCGGCGGCGCCGACCCGACGGCGGCCCGGCTGCGCGCCCGCCGCCAGGCGGGGGCCGTCATCGCCTTCGCGGGGACTGTCGGCGGTCTCGGCGGGGTCGCCATCAACCTGGCCTTCCGCCAGTCCTACCTGCACGCGCACAACGCCCGGCCGGCCCTGGCCGGCTTCCTCGCCTACTACGCGGCCTGCGCCGCGATCACGGTCCTGGCCGGGCGGCGGCAAGCGGTCGCGACGACGGTCCCCGCACGGGCGGCAGCGTGAGCCAGGAACACGGTGCTAGCCAGGAACACGGTGTTAGCCAGGAACACAGCGTGAGCGCGGCGAGGGGCACGCCCACGCATTGCCCCTACTGCGCGCTCCAGTGCGCGATAACCATCTCCCTCCCCGCAACGCCTGCGGGCGAGCCGCTGATCGCGCCCCGCGACTTCCCGGTTAACCGGGGCGGGCTTTGCCAGAAGGGCTGGACGAGCGCGGAACTGCTGCGGGCACCGGACCGGCTTACCACCCCACTCCTGCGGGAGGAAACCGGAACGCGCCCGGCGACGTGGGATGAGGCGCTCGGCCGCGTCGTCGCCACGATCACCCGGCTGCGGCGCGAGCATGGTCCCGACTCGGTGGCCGTCTTCGGCAGCGGGGCGCTGACCAACGAGAAGGCGTACCTGCTGGGCAAGTTCGCCCGGGTCGCCCTGCGCACCAGCCAGGTCGACTACAACGGCCGGTTCTGCATGTCCTCGGCGGCCGCCGCCGGGAACCGCGCGTTCGGCATCGACCGGGGCCTGCCGTTCCCGGTCACCGACCTTGGCCGGGCCGGCCTAGTGGTGCTGGCGGGCGCGAACCCGGCGGAGACGATGCCGCCGCTCATGGGCCACCTCACCGGGCCCGGCACCCGGCTCATCGTGATCGACCCGCGCCGCACCCCCACCGCGGTGGCCGCGCTCAGCGGCGGCGGCCTGCACCTGCAGCCAGCCCCCGGCACCGACCTGGCCCTCGCCCTCGGCCTGCTGCACGTCGCCCGGACCAGCGGCTACCTGGACACTCCGGCCCGCGCGACGTACCGGCGGCAGCGCACCGCCGGCTGGGAGCAAGCCTGGCAGCGGGCCGCCGCCTGGTGGCCGGAGCGAGCCGAGCGGGTCACCGGGGTCGCGGTCGCCGACATGCGGGCGGCCGTCCAGCTGCTGCACGCGGCGCCCGGTGCCTACATCCTCACCGGGCGCGGCGCCGAGCAGCACACCAAGGGCACCGACACGGCCAGCGCGTGGATAAACCTGGCGCTGGCCTTCGGCCTGCCCGGCACCGCCGGCCACGGCTATGGCTGCCTGACCGGCCAGGGCAACGGGCAGGGCGGCCGGGAGCACGGGCAGAAGGCCGATCAGCTGCCCGGCTATCGTTCCATCGCCGACCCGGCGGCCCGGGCGCACATCGCGCGCGCCTGGGGCATCCCCGAGGCCGACATCCCCGGCCCGGGGCGCAGCGCGACCGAGCTACTGGAGGCGATCGGCACCGAGGGCGGCCCGAAGGCCCTGCTGGTCTTCGGGGCCAACCTCGCCGTGTCCGCCCCCCGGGCGCGGCACGTTACCGGGAAGCTTCGCCAGCTGGAGCTGCTGGTGGTGGCCGATTCCGTCCCGTCGGAAACCGCCCGGCTCGCGGACGTGGCCTTGCCGGTCGCCCAGTGGGCGGAGGAGTCCGGGACGATGACCAGCCTGGAGGGCCGGATCCTGCGCCGCCGCCGCGCGCTGAGCCCGCCCGATGGCGTCTGGACCGACCTGGAGGTGCTCAGCGCGCTGGCGACGCGCCTGGGCCGCGATCGCGCGGAGTTCCCCGCCGATCCCGATGCCGTGCTCGCCGAGCTGCGCGCAGCCTCTCGGGGCGGGCTGGCCGATTACTCGGGCGCCGACACTGCCCGCCTTGACGACGAGGTCCCCCTCTACTGGCCGGTCCCGGCCGGCTCGGACGGCACCCCCCGGCTCTTCGGCCGGCGGTTCGCGCACCCCGACGGGCGGGCGCGGTTCGTCGCGGTCGATCACCGGGACGCGGCAGAGCTGCCAGACCGGGAGTTCCCGCTCTTCGCCACCACCGGGCGGGTGCTGCAGCACTACCAAAGCGGCGCGCAGACCCGCCGGGTGCCCGAGCTGCACCGGGCCCAGCCGGAGGCGTTCGTCGAGGTTCACCCGGATACCGCCCGCCGGGCAGGGCTGGCCGATGGCGGCCGGGCAACGGTGATCTCGCGGCGCGGCACCGTGGCGGCCCGGGTCCGGTGCGTCGCCACGATGCGCTGCGACACGGTCTTCCTGCCGTTCCACTTCCCGGGCGACGGCTCGGCCAACGCACTCACCAACCCGGCGCTCGACCCGGTCAGCCGCATGCCGGAGTTCAAGGTGTGCGCGGTGCGGCTGGAGCCCGCGTGACCAGGCGGCACTGCGTGATCATCGGAAACGGGATGGTGGGCGCGCGGTTCGCGCAGGAGGCCCGCCGCCATGACCCCGCCGCGCGAGCCCTCGACATCACCATCGTGGGCGCCGAGCACCGTCCGGCGTACAACCGCGTCCTGCTGCCCAACTTGCTTTCGGGTGCGATGCGCGACGAGGACCTGATCCTGGGCGACCCCGGCTGGTACGCCAGCCACCACGTCCGGCTGCGGACCGGAACGCCGGCCATCCGCGTTGACGTGGCCGCGCACGCCGTCTGGACCGGCACCGGGGACGCGATCGGCTACGACCACCTAGTCCTGGCCACCGGGGCCCGGGCGCGAGTGCCGGCGATTCCGGGGATCGCGGCCGTGGTCCCGGAGGCAGCGGCCGGCGTCACCGCACTGCGGACGATCGGCGACGCCCGCCGGCTGGCGAACCTCGCCGTGACCGCGCGCCGCAAGCACGGGCGGATCGCGGTGCTCGGCGGCGGTGTCCTCGGCATCGAGGCCGCGCGGGCGCTGACCGCGCGCGGTACGGCGGTGACGGTGCTGCACCGGGGCGGGCACCCGATGGCCCGCCAGCTTGACGCGCCCGCCGGGCGGGCGCTGGCCACCGCGATCCGCGCGACTGGAATCGACTTGCGCCTCGCGGTCGAGGCGGTCCGCTGGGAACCCGGCCGGGGCCTGTGGGTCCGGCCGGCCGGGAGCCCGGGAGCGGAGCCGGGCGCAGAACCCGGCGCGGAGCTGGTGCGCGCCGATGGGCTGCTTGTCTCGGCGGGCACGATCCCGGAGACGGGGCTGGCGGCCGCGGCGGGGCTGCGGCTGGCGCCGTCGGCCGCGATCGCCATCGAGGACGCGCTGACCACCTCCGACCCGGACGTGTACGCGATCGGGGACTGCGCCGGCCATCCGGGGGCGGCCGGCGGGCTGGTGCAGCCCGGCTGGGAGCAAGCCGCGGTGCTCGCCAGCCGGCTCACTGGCGCCGAGCCCCGGGCGCGCTATCGCGGATCGGCGCGGGTCACCCGGCTCAAGGCGGCCGGGATCGACTTGACCTGCGTCGGCGACGCGTTCCCGGATGTCGCCGACCCGGACTTCGAGGTGCTGCGCTTCGAGGACGCGGGCCGCTACGCCAAGCTCGTGCTGCAAGACGACCGGGTGGCCGGGGCGACCATGCTCGGCTTCCCGGACGCCGCGGCCGGGATCGTCCAGCTCTATGACCGAGACGTCCCGGTACCGTCGGACCGGCTCGCGCTGCTGCTCGGCCGGGCGCTCCCGGCGGAGGCAGGCGGCACCAGGGCCCCGGCGGCGCTGCCCGATCACGCGATCGTGTGCCGCTGCAACATGGTCACCAAGGCCCAGCTCCGGGACGCCTGGCACGAGGGGGCCACGAGCCGTCCCGCCCTGTGCGCCGCGACCCGGGCGGCCACCGGCTGCGGCGGCTGCGGCGGCGACGTCGACGCCTTCGCCGACTGGCTCTCGAACACGGATCCGGTGAAGCCCGCTAAGGAGGCGATCTTGCGATGACGGTACCGGAAAGGACTCTGCCGGGAAAGACCGTGCCGGGAAAGACAGTGCCGAAAAGGGTGGTCGTGGTTGGCCACGGGATGGTCGGGCACCGCTTCGTGGAGGCGCTGCTGGCCCGGGACACGGCCGGCGCGTGGGGGATCACCGTGCTGTCGGAGGAACCGCGCCCGGCCTACGACCGGGTCGCCCTCTCGTCGGTGTTCGACGGGGCGGATGAGATGTCGCTGCGGCTGCCGGCCCTGGACGCGGCCCGGGTCGACCTGCGGCTGGGCGTGCGGGCCGAGTCGGTGGACCGGGCGGCGCGGGTCGTGCGGACCGGCGATGGCGAGCGCATCGGGTATGACGAGCTAGTCCTGGCGACGGGCTCCTATCCCTTTGTCCCGCCCGTGCCCGGCCACGACGCGCCCGGGTGCTTCGTATACCGGACCCTGGATGACCTGGCCGCGATCAAGAAGCTGTGCTCCTCCGGGGCGGGGGTGGTCATCGGCGGCGGCCTGCTCGGACTGGAGGCGGCGAACGCGCTACGGCTGCTGGGGCTGGACCCGCACGTCGTCGAGATGGCCCCGCACCTGATGGCGGTGCAGGTCGACGCGGGCGGCGGCGCGCTGCTGGGCAGGCTGGTCACCGACCTGGGCGTCACTGTGCACTGCGGCATCGGGACCGCGCGGGTTCTGACCGACCCGGCCAGCGGCCAGGCGAGCGGCGTCGAGCTCACGGACGGGACCGTCATCAGCGCCTCTGTCGTGGTGTTCGCGACCGGGGTACGGCCCCGGGACCAGCTGGCCCGCGACATGGGCGTGGCCATCGGGCCGCGCGGCGGCGTCGTGGTCAACGAGGCCTGCCGGTCGGTATCCGATGAGCGCGTCTGGGCGATTGGTGAGGTCGCGTGCGCCGACGGGGTGGTGTACGGGCTGGTCGCGCCGGGATACGCGATGGCCGAGACGGTCGCCGACCGGCTGGCCGGCGGTGCCGCCGCCTTCTCCGGCGCCGACCTGTCGGCCAAGCTGAAGCTGCTCGGGGTGGACGTGGCCTCGTTCGGCGACGCGCACGGCCGCACCCCGGGCGCGCTGTGCGTCACCCTCAACGACCCGGTGCGCCGCGCCTACGGCAAGCTCGTGATCTCTGATGACGCCGCCACGCTGCTCGGCGGCATCCTGGTCGGCGACGCGGGCCGCTACCCGATGCTGCGGGCGCTCGTCGGGTCACCGCTTCCGGCCGACCCGTCGGCGCTGCTGGCGCCGGAGGGAGCGGGCGCGAGCGGGGACGGCGGGGCGGGGCTGGCCGGGCTGCCCGACTCCGCGCAAGTCTGCTCGTGCAACGCCGTCACCAAGGGCGACCTGCTCACCGCGATCACCTCGGGCGCGGCGCGCGACGTGGCCGGCCTGGCGGCGTGCACCCGCGCGGGCACCGGCTGCGGGTCCTGCGTTCCGGCCCTGAAGCAGTTGCTCGGCGTGGCCGGCGTGGCGCAGTCCACGGCGATCTGCGAGCACTTGCGCGCCTCCCGCGCCGAGCTGTACGAGATCATCGGCGGCGCCGGCATCCGCACGTTCACCGAGCTGATCACCAGGTACGGACGGGGGCGCGGCTGCGACATCTGCAAGCCCGCCGTCGCCTCGATCCTCGCCTCGCTGCACACCGGCGACCACATCCTGGATGGCGAGCGCGGCGCGCTGCAAGACACCAACGACCGCCACCTGGCCAACATGCAGCGCAACGGAACCTACTCGGTGGTGCCGCGGATCCCCGGCGGGGAAATCACCCCGGCCAAGCTGATGGTGATCGCGCGGGTCGCCGAGGACTTCGGGCTGTACACCAAGATCACCGGCGGGCAGCGGATCGACCTGCTGGGCGCGCGGCTTGAGCAGCTGCCGCTGATCTGGAAGCGGCTGACCGACGCCGGCTTTGAATCAGGGCACGCCTACGGCAAGGCGCTGCGCACGGTCAAGTCATGCGTCGGCTCGGCCT
This sequence comes from Streptosporangiaceae bacterium, assembly GCA_025934375.1. Taxonomy (GTDB): domain Bacteria; phylum Actinomycetota; class Actinomycetes; order Streptosporangiales; family Streptosporangiaceae; genus Trebonia. Next base: position 48,745 of record JAICYD010000033.1, read on the forward strand.
GGTGCCGGTATGGCGTCCAGGACTCGGTGGGCCTAGCCATCGAGCTTGAGCTGCGCTACCGGGGACTGCGGTCCCCGCACAAGCTCAAGGGCGGCGTCTCCGGCTGCGCGCGTGAGTGCGCGGAGGCGCGGTCGAAGGACTTCGGCGTCATCGCCACGGAGAACGGGTGGAACCTGTACGTCGGCGGGAACGGCGGGTTCCGGCCGCGGCACGCCGAGCTACTCGTCGCCGACGTGCCGACGGACGAGCTCATCACGATCATCGACCGGTTCTTGATGTTCTACATCCGCACCGCGGACCGGCTGCAGCGCACCGCCGCCTGGATCGAGTCGATGGACGGCGGGCTGGAGCACCTGCGCGACGTCATCGTCGCTGACCGTCTCGGCATCTGCGCCGACCTGGACGCGGCGATGGCCCGGCACGTCGCCGACTACCGCGACGAGTGGAAGGCGGTGCTCGCCGACCCGCAGCGGCTGGCCCGGTTCGCCTCGTTCGTCAACGCGCCCGCCGCCCCCGACCCCGCGATCTCGTTCACCGTCGAGCGCGGCCAGAAGATCCCCAACCGTCCGCTGCTCCCACTGGAGGTGCTGTGAGTATTCAGGCCATCGAAGCGACCGTTGTGCGGGTGCCCCGATCGGCGCTGGTCCCCGAGCAGGGGGCGGCGGTGCTGCTGCCCTCGGGGAAGTCGGCGGCGGTGTTCATGCTGCATGACGGGTCGGTGCACGCGGTTGGCAACCTGGACCCGTTCTATGGCGCGCCGGTCATCTGCCACGGGATCGTCGGTGACCGGTCGGGGGCCCCGACGGTGGCCAGCCCGCTCGGCAAGCAGGTGTTCTGCCTGCGCACGGGGGCATGCCTGGATGATGGGACGGTATCGCTGCCCGTGTTCCCGGTCGCCGCGGACGACGACATGATCCACCTGTCCATCCCCGTTCACGAGGCCGAAACAGATGCCCTGACATCATGAAGCACATGTCGCCGGAGCAGCTAGCACCACTGGCCGGGTTTACCGTTGCCGTGACCGCCGCGCGGCGCGCCGATGAGATCGGCGGGCTGCTGGAGCGGCGCGGCGCGGCGGTGCTGCACGCTCCGGCGCTGCGGATCATCCCGCTGGCCGACGACAGCGACCTCCACAAGGCCACGCTGGACCTGATCGCGACCCCGCCGGACACGGTCGTGGCGACCACGGGCATCGGCTTTCGAGGCTGGATGGAGGCCGCCGAGGGCTGGGGCGCGGGTGAGCGGCTGCGGGACGCGCTGAGCGGCGCGGCGCTCCTGGCGCGGGGGCCGAAGGCGACCGGCGCGATCAGGGCCGCCGGGCTGCGCGAGCGGTGGTCACCAGCCTCGGAGTCCTCCGCCGAGGTGCTGCAGCGGCTGCTGTCGGAGGGCAGCCTGGAAGGCCGCCGGATCGCGGTTCAGCTGCACGGGGAGCCGCTGCACGACTTCACGAACGCGCTGCGCCACGCGGGGGCGACGGTGGTGCCGATCGCCGTCTACCGCTGGACCGCCCCGGCCGACCTGACGCCGCTGGACCGGCTGCTGGATGCCATCGCGGCCGGGACCGTGGACGCGGTGACGTTCACCAGCGCGCTGGCGGCGATCGGGTTGCTACGCCGGGCGGCCCAGGCGGGCCGGACGACGGAGCTGGCCGGGGCGCTGTGCGACCGGGTGGTCCCGGCCTGCGTGGGACCGGTGACGGCGGCCCCGCTCCTGGAGCAGGGCATCCCGGCGACCTGGCCCGAGCGCTACCGGGTGGGCGCGCTGGTCCGGCACGTCACCGAGAAGCTGGCCGACTCGGTTCCGGTGCTCATGTCGGGCGGTCACCGCCTAGAGGTGCGTGGCTCGGCCGTCATCGTGGACGGGCGGCTGCGCCCGGTGCCACCCGGCCCGATGGCGGTGCTGCGCGCCCTGGCCCGCCGTCCGGGCTGGGTGGTGCCGCGCGCCGACCTGCTGACCGAGTTGCCCGGCGGCGGGGCGGACGAGCACGCGGTGGAGGCGGCGGTCGCCCGGCTGCGGTCGGGCCTGGGGTCACCGGGCATCGTGCAGACCGTGGTGAAGCGCGGCTACCGCCTGGCGACCGCCGCGCGCTGATGTAATGGCACGGTGCTTTCTGACAACACGGTGCCTTCCGACAACTCAGTGCCCTCCGGCGACACAGTGCCCTCCGGCGACACAGTGCCCTCCGGCGACACAGTGCCTTCCGGCAACGCAGTGACCCCCGGCGGGGTGCCCGCCGACCCCGGGATCCCGGATGTTCGCACGCTGACTAGCGGGGTCGTCTACTCAGACTCCTGGATCCGGCTGCGCAAGGACGAGATCGAGCGCCGAGACGGGTCGCGGGGCAGCTACGCGTTCGTCGACAAGCCGGACTTCGCCCTGGTCATCCCGGCCGAGGGCGGCGGCTTCCACCTCGTGGAGGAGTACCGGTACCCGATCGGACGGCGCAGCTGGTCCTTCCCGCAGGGCGGCTTCCCGGCCCAGGCGTCGGGGACACCGGAGGAGCTCGCCGCGCTGGAGCTCGCCCAGGAGACGGGTTTCCGCGCGAGCACGCTGACCCCGCTCGGCCGCCTGAGCACCGCGCATGGCATGTCGTCGCAGTACGGCCACTACTTCCTGGCCACCGGCCTGACGGCCGGTGACCCCGACCTGGAGGTCGAGGAGCAGGACCTGCGGCATGGTTGGGTGGAGAGGGCGGAATTCGAGCAGATGACCCGGGACGGCCGCATCGTGGATGACTCCACCCTCGCCGCCTACGCGCTCCTGCTGGTGGCCGAGCGCCGGGGCGAGGTGCGGCTGTAACAGCAGGCCGGCGAACAGGTCCCCGGCCGCGGCCACGCGGCCGGGGACCTCGTGGGCGGTGAAGAGCAGGTCTTCCGGGGACGCGCAGGCTTCGACCTCCTCCCAGGAGACTGGGGTGGACACCGTGGGACGCTGCCGGGCCCGCAGCGAGTAAGGAGCGACGGTGGTCTTGGAGCCGTTGTTCTGGCTCCAGTCAATGAGCACCTTGCCCGGGCGCAGCGACTTGGTCATCCGGGACGTGACGAGGTCCGGCCGCGCGCGCTCAAGTTCCTGGGCGAAGCCCTTAGCCTGGTCGCTGGCTTGCTCGGCGGTGATCCCGGAGACCTTGGCATACAGTTGCAGCCCCTTGCCGCCGGAGGTCTTGGCCAGCGGTCTCAGGCCCGCGTCGGCCAGCGCCGGCCGTAGCGCCTCGGCGACCCGGCAGCACTCCACGATCGTGGCCGGCGCCCCGGGGTCGAGGTCGAACACGAGCAGGTCGGGGCGCGCCTGGCCATGACCGGAGACCACCTCGCGGCCGCTGGTCGCCGGCCCTCGCCGCTGCGCCACCCGCCACATGGGGACGTGCAACTCCAGGCTGGCCAGGTTGGCGGCCCACATGAGCGTGGGCAGGTCGTCCATGATCACGTGGGTAACGGTCCCGTCACCCAGCTGCGAGGCAGCCGGACGCGAGCCGCGCGAGGCCACGTCCGCGGTAGCGACCCAGTCCGGGGTCCCGGCGGGCGCGTGCTTCTGGAAGAACGACTGCCCGTCGACTCCTTCCGGGTACCGCTTGAGGGTCATCGGGCGGCCGGCGACGTGCGGCAGCAGCACCGGCGAGATCCGCTGGTAGTAGTCGAGCACCTCGGCCTTGGTAAAGCCCTCTTCCGGGTAGAGCACCTTGGCCAGGTTCGTCAGCGTGAGCGCGCGGCCGTCAACGACGACCGCTACCTTGTCCGCCGCGCTTGAGGTACCGCTCATGTTTCCCGCACCACCTGTCCAGGGTCCTTGTCCTCGCGCAGGCCCTTGTAGGCGGGGGCGCGCATCCGGCCCGAGCGGGTCCACCGCTCGAAGGCCACTTCTATCACCAGGTGCGGCTCTGCCCACACGGCCGGGCGGGCGTACTCAGGCGGGACCGGCCCGTCGAAGGGGGAGGTGGCGCGGCGCAGCGGCTCCAGCCGCGCGCCGAGCATGCGCAGCGTCTCGGTCGTGAACCCGGTGCCCACGTGCCCGCAGTACACGAAGCCCTCGTCGGAGTGCACGCCGATGAGCAGGGAACCGACGAGCCCTTCGCGATTGCCCTTGCCTGGCTTCCAGCCCGCGACCACGACCTCCTGCCGCAGGAAGTTCTTGATCTTCACCCACTCCGCGGACCGGATACCCGGCTCGTACCGGGAGTCCAGTCGCTTGGCGACCACGCCTTCGAGCCCGTTGGCCGCCGACGCCGCCAGCACCGCCTCGAAGTCCTCCCCGGGGAAGGAGGGCGGGCACATGAACCGATTTCCGTTGGGGATGAGCGGGTCCAGCAGCGGCCGCCGCTCGTGGTAGGGCCGGTCAGTAAGCGGGCGCCCGTCCAGCTGGAGCAGGTCGAAGGCGAGGTAGGTGACCGGGGTGATCCCGGCCAGGCGGACCGCCTGGCCGGGATCGGTGACGTGCATGCGCGGCTGCAGCGCCTCGAAGTCGGGCTGGCCGGCGGAGTTGAAGGCGACGATCTCGCCGTCGAGGAGCGCTTGGCGGCGGCCGACGGCGTTACCCAGGCCGGCCAGTTCTGGGTAGGTGGGGGTGATGTCCTTGCCGGTGCGCGAGCGCAGCGTGAGCCGGCCGGCCTCGATGAACGCCAGCGCGCGGACGCCGTCCCACTTCATCTCCACCGCCCAGTCGCCTGGGCGGCGGGCGGGGAAGGTTCCGGTGACGGCGAGCATCGGGCGCATCGCGGCGGGCAGGGCGAGCCGCTCGCGGTGGATGATCCAGTCCTTTCCTCCGGACCGGTCGACGCTGAACAGCGCGTACCCGCCGAAGACCCGCGTGCCGTGGAGGATCACCTTGACCTCGCGGTCCGCCCACTTCACGAGCTCATATGTGCCGTGATCCCAGATGGTGACGCTGCCGCCGCCGTACTCGCCGCGCGGGATCTCCCCGTGGAACTGGGCGTACTCAAGCGGGTGATCCTCGGTGTGCACGGCCAGGTGGTTAACGGCGGGGTCGTCGGGGACGCCCTTGGGCAGCGCCCAGGAGACGAGGACGCCGTCGCGCTCCAGCCGGAAGTCCCAGTGCAGCCGGCGGGCGTGGTGCTCCTGGATGACGAAGATCCCGCCCGGGCGCGCCTCGCCGGCCTCGCCGCTCGCGGGAGCGCCTTCGGGGGCGTCATCGTCAGGGGCCGGGGCTGGCGGGACCGGCTCCGGGGTGCGGGAGGCATCCCGTTTGCCCCGGTAGTCCGCCAGCTTGTCCATTCCTGGTCCCTACCCGGCCGCGCTCTCGACTAGGCCTTGCTTGACTAGGCCTTGCTTGACTAGGCCTTGCTCGACTAGGCCCAGCCACTGGGCGGGCGACAACAGGAGGACCACGCCAGCGGGGTCCTTGCTGTCCCGGACCGCGCGGCCGCCACCGGGCAGCGCCGCGATCTGGACGCAGTTGGCGGACTCACCTCCGGAATAGGAAGACTTAACCCAATCGAAGTTATTCATATCGCGCGCTCCTCGTGCTTGCTATCAGCCCTGCCGATTGCTCGGGTGAAAGTGCCGAAGCGCGGATTAGATCGAACTTGGTCTGAGCTGCCGATACTTCATCCTTGACGTCGGTCATTTTTCCCGATGACCAGGACTCAGTATACCATTGGGCGGGTTTGTCAGGAAATTCCATTATGCGCAATGACCCCTCCAAACCGGGGTGGCGCACAGCGGAGAACGGCATTATTTGAATGAAAACGTTGGGCGCATCCGCTTGCGCTTCGAGGCTGAGCAGTTGCTCGCGCATCACTTCCTTGCCACCATGCGCGCGGTAGAGGACGGCCTCGTCTATCACGAACCACGATAGAGGCTGGGTTTCCCGAGTCCAGATTGCCTGCCGCTCGATGCGCTTCGATATCACGTCTTCCCGCTCTTGCTCGCTGGCCAGCGGCAGCGCGGCATGCGCCACTGCCCTCGCGTACGCGGGCGTCTGCAGGAGGCCGGGGCATATTCGCGGCTCCCAGTCGTGGATCTTGCTCGCCTCCGCCTCGTAGTTGGCGAGCA
>JAICYD010000093.1 GCA_025934375.1 Streptosporangiaceae bacterium
CCTCGCGACCTGGGCACAGCCCCCACCCAGCGGATAACACCAGCACCGATAACACAATCGCCGGCATGGCCACCGCCACGCCGACCACCGGCATGCCCTTTCACAGGACTTCCGAACACTTACGTCTGGAGTACCCGCATCGCGATTGGCGGCTCCGATCCGACGATTGGAAGCGGCGATATCGCGTCCGCGGCGTTCGACGGTACGACGTTGTACGTGGGCGGTGATGAAACTGCCACGTGCGCTGGTACCGTGAACGCCTTCAATCCGTCGACCGGCGCCCTCATTTGGCAGCACTGCTTCACAGACGGCTTCGTGATGGGTGGAGTGACCGGCACTTCGGGCGGCGTCGTCGCCGTGGGCGAAGGCAGCCATGTCGCGGTCCTCTCAGCCACGAACGGAGCATCCCTGTTCACCTTCACCGGCACCGGCCCGTTCTGGGGTCCTCCCTCCATCGTCGGCAGCACGCTGTACGAAGGCGACATGGCAGGTCACCTCTACGCGCTTACGACGGCGAACCAGACCGCGCCACTAAGGTTCGTACAGGTCAACTCCGCGACGCCGCAGACTAAGCAGAGCGCCGTTAGCGTGCCCTTCCGCCAGGACGCGGGCGACCTCAACGTTGTCGCTATCGGCTTCGACGATTCCACTTCAACGATCACCTCCGTGACCGACACCGCTGGGAACGTGTACCAACTCGCAGCGCCGCTGACCAGGGGTTCGGGGGAGCCAGGCGATCTACTACGCCAAGAACGTCAAGGCAGCCACTGCGGGCAGCAACGCCGTCACGGTACAGTTCTCGGCTGCAGTTCCGTTTGCTGATGTGCGCGTCGGGGAATACAGCGGCCTCGATCCGGTCAACCCGCTCGACACGAGCGCGTCGGCTTCCGGGAGTGGGGTCACCGTGAGCAGCGGCAACCTCGCGACGTCCGCAGCGAGCGAGCTTATTTTTGGCGCCGGATACACGTCGAATCAGTTCGTGGGCGGTACCAATGGTTTCATATCGCGGATCATCACCCCCATGGACGAGGACATTGCCGGCGACGAGTTCGTGGGCACCCAGGGTACCTACGCGGCGACGGCGAACAACGCCGCCAGCTCTGCGAGTTGGGTCATGCAAGCCGCGGCCTTCCGCGTGGCATAGGACGCCAGGCAACACCACATCCCCTGCAGCCCTTCTCGGGGCGATGGCGATCGTGCCCCGGAATCTGGGCTGTTCCGGTCGGGGCACTTGCCCCTCAGCCCCGGTAAGTGCCGGGCCGTGGCCATTCCGCCACGGAACGCCTGGCGGTCGTTGGCCCTTGCGACACGGATAGAGCAGGTCAATGGCCCTTTAGCCCTGGAATGCACTCGGGTCGATGGCCCTCTTGCCACGGAATTCTCCGCGTTGACGTGTGCGACGGGGCAGTCAGCGCGGGGCGAGGACGCAGAACTCGTTGCCCTCGGGGTCGGCCAGGACCGTCCACGGAACGTCGCCCTGGCCGATATCGGCGTCGGTGGCGCCCAGTGCCCGCAGGCGGGCCACCTCCGCCACCTGATCGTCACCGGGGTACGGCGCCACGTCGAGATGGACGCGGTTCCGCGCGGTCTTCGGGCCAGGGGTGCTGCGCAGGAACTCCAGATACGGGCCGGCCCCCTTGGCCGAGCGCAGCCGCGCATAATCGTCGGTTACCTCGTGCGGGGTCCAGCCCAGCGCCGCGCCCCAGAACCCGGCCATGGCCCGCGGATCCGCGCAGTCGACCACCACCGCCGCGATCGGCCCGGTGTCCCGGTAGACCTCCCGAGGCTCCAGCACGCAGAGCACGTTGCCCTCGGGGTCGGCCAGGACTGTCCACGGGACGTCGCCCTGGCCAATGTCGGCGGGCGTCGCGCCGAGCTCCTTCAGGCGCGCGACCAGGTCCGCCTGATGGACCGCCGAGGTGGTGGCGAGATCGAGGTGCACGCGGTACCGGACCGTTCCGGGATCCGGGACGGCGACGACATCGACGCAGACGGTGGCCGGGTCCGGCCAGGCGAAGCCCGCGGGCTTGACGTCGGTCACGCCTGGTTCCTGGCTGGAAACCCCCCAGCCGAGCGCCGCCGCCCAGAACCGGCCGAGCGCCGAGTCATCGCGAGCCTTGAAATTCACCTCGTAAAGCAGCAGCCCCATGCCGCCGATAATATGCGTGGCTTCATAGGCGAACCGTGCCCGCTCCCCACGTGAAAGGCCCGTTCCGGAAGCTCCGGAACGGGCCTTTCACGCTAACGGTTCCGCTACGCGGCCAGCCAGTAATTGGCGGTGCTCAGGCTGAACAGGTGGTGGTCGCGGACGTACTTCGTGAGGTACAGCTGGGCGGCCAGCTGGGCCGTGTGCTCCTCCCGGCCGACGTACACGTACTGGGCGTCGGTGTCATAGGTGTGGCCGTCGGCGTGCGCCCTCTGCATCGCCAGTTGCCGGTCTGCGTGCAGGCCCTCGTACGCGGCGCTGGTAGAGGTACCTACCCCGAACGCGGCGGTCTCGGCATCAACCAGCGCGTACGGGACCTGCTGGCCTGTACCCCAGTCGCAGCCTTGCGGGTAGTAGATCGCCGGAGAGCCGGACCGGTAGACGGTGCCACCCGGGCTGGCGTTGGGCGGGGCAGCGTACTTCGTCGACGCGTAGGACGCGTACACCGGCTTGACCAGTGCGGTGACCGCGCTCGGCGCGGCCTGGCCAGCCAGCGCGGACACCAGGACGTCCTGCATGTTCTGGTAGATCAGCGAGCTGTAGTCCGGTGCGTAGCGGTGGTGGTTGTAAAGGTTGCCGCCGGCCAGCACGTTGGACCCGCGGTTGCCGATCCAGCTGGCCACTGAAGCGCCGTTGACCACCGTCGCGCTGGTGTCATCCGACGGCCGCGACCAGGCCGCCACCGCGTCCCTGACGACGGTGTTCTGCCACAGCGGGACGTGGGCGTCGCCCGGCATCATCGCGACGGCGAGCTGGTCGGCCATCGGGTACCAGCTGTCTTGGTCGGCGCCGGTGTCGCCGGGCTGCAAGACGGTCCCGGCCTTGTTCGCGTAGAACTGCAGCGGACGCTCCATGCCCCATTCGGCCTCGAAGTACACCATGTGCGCGATCTCGGACTGCAGCCCGGCAGTCAGCTGCGGCCACAGCAGCCAGGCCGCCGTGCCGAGGTAGGCGGCCAGGAACGGGCTTTGCGAGGTCGCGCCCCAGCCGTGCTGCTTGATGGTGATGTGACCGGCCACGACCTTGGTGATGATCTCGATCGTGCGGGAGGTGGCGACCGCCTTGGTGACGCCCGTCCCCTCGGGGGCCGCCGCCGGGTTGTAGGCACCCGTCGATATCGACGTCGCCAGGCTGTAGGCCTCCATGACCAGTCGCCGCACCGAGTCGGTCGTATCGACGGTTTGCGCGCTGAACGTCAGCGCGGAGACGTCATCGATCGACGGCATCGCCGCGCTCGTCATGGGGGCGGCGATCAGGTGGGGATATACGGTGTTCCACCACGTGGTCATCGCGTAGCGGTTGGCGTTGGTCAAGATGGCCAGCGAGCGCTTGCCGTCGGTTGTGGTCAGGGCGCCGGCCCCGAGCGCGGCGGCCGCCGGCGGGGTGACCGTTAGCACTGGCGCGGCGATCCAGCCCTGCACGTCGATCACCAGGTTCAAGCTGGCACCCGAGTTAATGATGGTGATGGCGCCGGCCGGCCCGACCGGGACGACCGTGGTATTCGACACGGTGGCGTGCGCGGGCAGGTTCAGCATCGTGCTCACCGGCCGGGGGAGCCCGGTGCCGAGGGCCGTGAGGTTGGTCCCCGTCGGGCTCGGGCTCACCCCAGTCACGTGCAGGATCACGCCCGCGACGCCAGTGGTCGGCACGCCGCCGACGCCGAGGAGCGACAAGGTGAGGGAGCCTCCCGCGGCGACCGGTGCATGGTGGCCACCAAGCGTGGTGCGGGTGTCGAGAACGCGGGTGACCGGCAGGGCTTGCGTCCCCGCGTCAGTCGTCACGTCCCCGCCGGAGACCCAGCCCACCACGTCCAGGATCACGTTGGCGCCCGGCGAACGGTTGGTGATCGTGATCGAGCCGTCCGCGCTGACCGGCACCAGCGTCAGGTTTGAGGTCACCACGCCGGCCATGAAGCTGACCGTTGACGACACGGGCACCGAGCTGGCGTCGCTGGGATAGGCCGTCAGGAAGCCGGCGACGTTGCCGGCCGGCACGGCGACGACGTCGGCCCAGACCGCCGCGACACCAGTCGCCGGGATCGGGCCCGCGCCTTCGATCGGCAGCGTCACCGACTGACCCAGCGACAGCGTCCCCTGGTGGCCGCCGGTCGTGGACCGGGTGTCCAGGAGGCGCGCTGGCGTCGCCGTCGTGGTCTGGCCGCTGGCCGCGGCCGCGTCGGTCCCCACCCATCCCTCCACGTCAGCGATCACGTTGACCTGGCCCGCGGAATTGAAGATGCTGATCGTGCCATCGGCGCCGACCCGCACCAGCGCCTGGTTGGCGACCGTCACTCCGCCCCGGTAATCCAGGGTCGATGCCGCGGGCCGCGTGATGCCGGTCTGGTACAGGGTGAGGAAGCCGCCATGCCCGGTCGGGTTCACCGCGGTGACGTTGAGGAGCACCGCGGAGACGCCGGCGCCAGGTACGCCGCCCATCCCGAGCACCGTCAGCTTCATGGTCGCGGCGCTGCCGAGCACCGCGTGATGGCCGCCAGTAGTCGTGCGGGTGTCGAGGAGGCGCTGTGGCAGCACCGGGTTCAGCATGCCGCTCGACTGGGTCACCGCCGCCGCCGCGTTCGCCGGCGATAGCAACCCTGTGTTCACCGCGCCCAGCGCCCCCGCGCCGACCGCCAAGGCCACGGCCACCGCGACCCCGCGCCGCCTAAGCATGCGGCGCCTGCCCACGCCGCCGTGAACCAGGGGGAACCCTAGCACCTGCGTAACCTCCTGAGACTCCTCGACCGACCCCGATCCCGCCATCACGGAGCCGGAGGCGCCGGCCCGATCCTTCCCTTAGCCTTCGCTGGCCCGGCAGCTTTTAGGCAGCCGTGAGTGATCTGTCGTATTAGGCGGTAAGAGAATGTTTATCATGCCTTCCCTGAATAGGGCATATCTTCATGGGATTTGTTCTATACACGTTACTTTGAACACGCTCAGTAACCCTCTAGCCAGGGCTTTCAGCGCGGCTTCAGCGCTATTTCAGGCATTCCGGCCAATCTGGGCGGAGGCGGCGTACCCACTCCGTTGCGAGGACGAAGGGAAGGCAATGAGGAACCTGCTCACCGCGCTGAGTCAGATCCGGCGACGGCCTGCGTTGCGGAGGGCGCGTCCGGCGGGCATCGCCGCGATCAGTGCGCTGATGACCGCGCTGGTCACCGGCCTGCTCGCCCTGGCGGTCCTTGGCGCCCCCGCCCGCGCGACGGCGGTGTCCCCCCTGCCAACCGGGACCCCAATACCAATCCCGACCTGCCTAACGCCGCCGCCCACCACGGGACCGCCCACCACGCCACCCCCCACCACCACCCCGGCGCCCACGACGGCACCCCCCACCAGTGGGGTGGCCGCTGTGCGCTGCCCCTCGCCGGTGCCGACCTGCCCGACGGCGACGCCTCCTACCACCGCGCCTCCTACCACCGCGCCCCCTACCAGTGCGGTGGCCGCTGTGGGGTGCCCCACTCCGATGCCGACCTGCCCGACGGTGACCCCGCCGCCCACCACGGCACCGCCCACCACGGCACCGCCCACCACGGCACCGCCCACCACGGCACCGCCCACCACGGCACCGCCCACCACGGCACCGCCCACTGGGCACGCGGCACTGCAAGCCGGCCCAGCCGGCACGCTGCTGCCAACCGGTGGCCCGTGCCCCACGCCCCAGCCGACCAGTCCGACGCCGCTGCCAACGCCGACCGCGACCCCCCAGCCAACCGCCTGACCAGCATCCTCCCTAACGAGTCCCATCCGCCTGCCATGGTTTCGCCCCTTGCCCCTTTACCGGGGAGGCGGTAACTCCGTGCGCGTTTGTCGCTCACTCAGGTACGAGTTGCCGCCCCGGTCGCGCAAGCCCGGGGCGGTGTCGGGCGTCGCGGCCGACAGCGCGCAGCAGGTCGCCCGTTCCCGGCCCTAGGTCGAACTTCTAGTGCTACCTAATTGACTACACTCGCGATCGATGAAACAATCTAATCAGAATGCCACGGAACGGGCCTCGGGGGAGGTGATCCGGATGTGCACTGAAGGCGATACGGTACCGGCGACCGTCGCTGACGCGCTGCGCATGGCGGATGCCGCCCTGAGCTATCTCCGGGATCCGGGCGCGGCGTGCCTCCTGCCTGCCGAGCTGGGCGGAGTCCTGGAGTCCGTGGGCGTCCTGAGCGGCAAGCTCGCCGCCGCCCGGGCGGCGGTCCTGGCCCGGTTCGACGCCGAGCGCGCCTATACCAGCGACGGGCACGGGTCGGCCACCGCGTGGCTGAAGGCCCGGGGGCGGATCACCGGGAAGGCGGCCGGCGCGCAGGTCCGGCAGATGCGCCAGTTCCGCGATCACCCGGTCATCGAGAACGCCGTCGCCACCGGCGAGGTATCGCCGTCCTGGGCCGGGGAACTAGCTGAATGGACCCGCGCGCTCCCGCCGGACTGGCGCCACGACGTCGACAAGCTCCTGGCCGACACCGCCTCGGCAGGCGCCAACCTCGAAGACCTCGCGATCATCGCCCGTGCCGCCTACGAAAAATGGCGGCAGCAGTCCGGCCCCGACCCCGACGACTCCGGCGACGGCTTCGACGACCGCTACCTCAAGCTCGGCACGACCTTGGACAACGCGGGCCGGGTCAACGGGAGCCTCACCCCTGAGTGCACCGCCGCCCTGCAGGCCGTCCTGGACTCCCTGGGGAAGAAGGCCGGCCCGGAAGACGAGCGGAGCGAGGCCCAGCGCTACCACGACGCGCTGCAGCTGGCGTGTGAGCTGCTGCTGCGCGCGCAACTCGTCCCCGACCGGGCCGGGGCCGATACCCGCGTGGACGCGGTGATCGACCTGGCCCGGCTGCTCGGCCTGCCCGGCGCCAGCGAGTTGCAGGAGGCGTGGCTGGCGGCGCTGGCCGGCGAGCATGGCTACCTGGACGGCATGGATGCCGAGGTCGCCGCGTGCGACGCGATCATCACCCCCGTGGTCACCGGCCACCCCGACCTTACGGTGGTCGACCAGATGATCGACATCATCGTGGGCCACCTGGGAGCCAGCGCCGGGGCCGAGGGAGATGGAGCGGGCGCCTCTGGCGCGGCCACCGGCGGTGCCGGCGAGCATGCCAGGGCGCCGTCACCGGAAGCGCTGTCCCTGCAGGCACGGCAGGCGCTGCGGTACGCCATCGCCCGCCTGGCCGTCGACCTGGTCGCCGGGCCGGACCGGCTCGCCTCCATCTTGCGCCAGGGGCTGCTGGATTCCCCTTATAACAGCAAGCCCGTGGTCCTCGACGTCGGCGTCTCCGCCAGCATCCCGGGCTACCTGCGCCGCGCCATCCGGTTGCGCGCCCGGCACTGCGAGTGGCCCGGCTGCGGCAAGCCCCCGGCGTTCTGTGATGTCCATCATCTGCGCCACGAGGCCGATGGCGGCGGGACATCACTGGGCAACTGCGTGCTGCTGTGCAACTTCCACCACGACATCTGTATCCACCGGTGGGGCTGGCGGCTCGTCCTGCATCCCGACGGCACCACCACGGCGTACGGCCCCCGAGGACAAGTCCAGCACAGCCACGGACCCCCCGGCGGCAGCGGGCCACCGGGCACCGGGCCACCCGGTGATCACGGTTCGCCACGGAAACGGGCAGCGTAACCGTCCGCGACCGGGGATCAGCGCACCCCGGTCGCTGGCTCCAGCATGCCTCCTCCCCGCCCCGGCGGGCCGGCGTGCCATCGGGCCAGTGACTCAGGCGAATTCGCGCGGGTCGTCGCCCGCCCACGCCGCCTGCAGCAGCCGTTCCAGGTCGGCCGCCGTCACCGGGCGCGGGTTGCTCGGCGGCACCGCCGGGAGGATCGCCTCCGCCGCCGCCGGGATGTCAGCCTCGGTCAGCCCGTAGTCCCGCAGCGCCCGCGGCACGGGCAGGGCCGCCCGCAACACCTGCAGGCCTTCCAGCGCCGAGCCAGCCCCCAGGGAGGCCGCCGCGAACGCGGACGCGATCCGCGCCTGCGCCTCGGGCGCGGACGGCCCGTTGAACGCCAGCACGTACGGCAGCACCGTGGCGTGCGTCTGCGCGTGCGGCAGGTTGTACTTGCCGCCCAGGACGTGGCAGATCTTGTGGTGCAGCGCCGAGCCGGCCGAGGCGAACGCGACCGCCGACACGTACGCCGCGTACAGGACGTGCTCGCGTCCCGGGATGCCGGACGGCTCGGCGACCACGGCGGGAAGGCCGGCCGCCAGTGCCCGGATGCCCTCGGCAGCGAAGGCCGCGTTGATCGGGTCGGCGTTCGGCGCCCACAGCGAGTCGACGCAGTGCGCCAGCGCGTTCAGCCCCGAGGCCACGCTCATCTCGGCCGGCAGCGACACCGTGAGCGCCGCGTCATAGACCACCACGCGCGGCAGCACCTTCGCGTCCGTGCCGGTCGTCTTGACGTCCCCCGACGTCAGGCCCCACACGGCCGTCGCCTCCGACCCGGCGTAGGTGGTGGGCACCGCGATGACGGGCACCCCGCTGGTCAGCGCGATCGCCTTGGCCAGTCCCGTCGTGGACCCGCCGCCGATGGCGACCACCACGTCGACGTCTTCCTTGGCGGCCGCCTCGCGGGCACGGTCGGCCACGTCTACCGGGACGTGCATCGCCACGTCGTGGTGGCGCAGCGCGACCGGCACATCGGCGGTGATCTTGTCCGCGCGCGGAGCCTCCCGAAGCGAGGAGATCACCATGACGCGGGACGCGCCTAGCCGCCCCACCTCCCGTTGGACATTGGGCCCGGCCTCGCCGGTGCCGAAGCAGACCCGCTGGGGGAGGCTGTCATGAACGAAGCGCATGCCCCTATCTTCCCGCACCAGGAAGCGGCCAAGCGTCCCCGGCCGATCGAGCCAATCCGCGGGCCGGCTCGCGCGGTCACCAGGGTCAGCTGCCCTTGACGGCTTCCTTGAAGGCCGTTACCGCGGCGGGGTCGGTCTCCAGGTGCCAGTTCTGATGGTAGAGGCCATCATTTTGAGCGACATCGAACCAGATGATGCCGAAGATGTGGTTCGTCGTGGCCCCGGCCAGCAGCCCGTGGATCTGGCTCTCCCGGTTGGGGTTTCCGCCGATGGCGGTCTCGGCGATCAGCACCGGCGCGGTGGAGAACTGCTGGACCGCGGCGAGCGTCGGGCCGAACACGTGGTGGAACGTGTCATTCGCGGTGTAGTAGTAGGCGTCGATGCCGACGAGGTCCACCCACTCCTGGCCCGGCCACCATGGTCGCAGGTTGAAGGACGGGTCGGTGATGCCGTTGACGGTCCACAGCCACTTGGCGTTGACCGCGCCCGCCGTGCGGAACACCGAGACCACGTGCTGCCACGCCGCGACGAAATCGGCTGGCTGCGCGCGCGTGTCCCCCCAGGAGTACCAGTTGCCGTTCATCTCATGGCCGAAGCTCAAGATCACCGGGTACCGGAAAGCGCGCACGGCTTGCGCGAACTCCCGCAGGTAATCGTCGGACTGCCCCGTCACGATGGTCCCCAGCGGGATGTCAGTCGGCTCCAACTGGACAACTGGCACCGCGCCGCTCGCGTGCGCGGCCTCCGCGAAGGTGGTCGCGAAGCCCTGTCCCCATCCGGAGTAGTAAGAGAGCATGCGCGGTTGGACGCCGGTGGCGGAGGTGAATGAGGTGGCCGCCTCGGTCGTGCCCGGGAAGCCCTTCTCGTAGATGCCGATCGGCATCCCCTTGCCCGTGAAGAGCTGGGTCACCGGGATGTTCACCGGCGGGGCCTGGGCCGGGGTCGCGGCCGAAGCCGCCGCTGGCTGGCTCTGCGTGCCCGCGGCCGGCGAGCTGGAGCTCCTGGCCGGGCCGCCGCAGCCGGCGAGCGCCAGTGAGACCGTCGCGGCGAGCGTCGCGACGGCGAAACGATGCCGGGCCGACATCATGCCTTCCTCAGCTTTCCCGCGACATCCGACACAATCGGTGCCAACTTAGCATTCGGGACTGCCTTGGACAGACGATTCGGGCATCTTAACGGGGTTGCCCGGGGGCGCACGCCCAGCTGCTAGCCCCCGAGCCGGCGCGTGAACCCCTCCGGGATCACCAGGTCACCGGCCGACAATTCCGCGATCGAGGAGTGCCCGAGGCCCAGCAGGCACGCGTCGAGGCCCGAGCGGAGCAGGTCCAGCACGTTCTCCACGCCCGCCTGGCCGGCCGCCCCCAGGCCCCATAGGTACGCCCGCCCGATCATGACCGCGCGCGCCCCGAGCGCCAGGGCCTTGGCGACGTCGCCGCCGCGCCGGATACCGCCGTCGAGCAGCACCTCGACCTGATCGCCGACCGCCCGCGCGATGTCGGGCAGCAGCCGGATCGAGGCCGGGGTGCCGTCGAGGTTGTTGCCGCCGTGGTTGGACACCGAGATCGCGGTGACGCCGGCGTCCACGGCGCGCTTGGCGTCGTCGATCCGCGTCACGCCCTTCAGCATGAACGCCCCGCCCCACGCCGAGCGCAGCCAGGCGACGTCTTCCCACGACGGCGGCGGCGTCTGCATCCACTGCCCGTAAGCCCCGAAGAACGTCGGCGCGGGCGCGCCCCCCACCGGCAGGTTGGGCACCGTCAGGTCCGGGATGCGGCCCGTGCGCCCCCACTCCAGCAGCCACGCCGGCCGGGCGGCCGCCTCCGGGGCCATCCGGATCATCTCGCGCAGCGTCATCTTCTCCGGGATATGCGGGCTGCCCCAGTCCCGCCCGAACGAGAATGACCAGTCCAAGGTGGCGATCAGGCCCACCGCCCCGGCGGCGCGGGCGCGCTCCATCCGGGCGGCCATGTCATCGCGCGAGCCGACCCAGTACATCTGGAAGAACGTCTGCGGGTTGGCCGCCACGACCTCCTCCACCGGCTTGGAGGCGAACGAGGACAACCCCATCGCGACGCCCCGGGCGGCGGCGGCGCGGGCGACCGCCACCTCCCCGTCCGGGTGGACCGCCTGCACCCCGGTCGGCGAGATGAGCACGGGCATGGAGACCGGCTGTCCCATGACCGTGGTGGCCATCTCCCGGGTGGCCGACAGCCCCGCGACGTGCGGCGCGAAGCCAAGCTCGGAGAACGCCTCGACGTTGTCGCGGGCGGTCAGCCCCTTCTCGGCCCCGGCTACCAGCGCGCCGTACACCGACTTGGGCAGCCGCCGCTTGGCGCGCCGCTGCGCGACCGCGACCGTCTCGAACCACTTGCTCGCCATGAGCGGCGCCTTTCTCTTGCCCGCAACTATGACTACGGTGCGCCTGCAAATACGGCGCCTGCAACTACAGTGCGCCCTTTGCGGGGCTCCCGGCCGGGTGCGGGCTGAGCACCTGCACGTCGAGCTGGCCGGACAGCTTGCCGTCCAGGTCGGCCCGCAAGGCCGCCAGGCCCGCCCCCGACACGTGCGCGGTGACCGCGTCCTGGTCGGCGTACTTCTCGATCATGACCAGCCGCCCGTCCGGCCCCTCGTGCAGCGCGTACAGCAGGCACCCCACCTCGGACTCGTGGACCGCGGCGATCGCCTTCTCGAAGGCGCCGATGACCTCGGCGCGGTGCTCGGCGGCGGGGAACGCGGTGGCGACAATGACGATGCTCATGGGTCTCCTTAGGACATCAGCGCGCGAAGATCTCACTCAGGGCGGGGGCCACGTCACGGTAGGTACGGATGTGCCGTAGCCGGCCGCGGCCGAGCCGCGCGAGGTCACGGGCCAGCTCGGGGTCCTGCTCACCGGTGACATCGAGCAGCACCTCCAGCCGGGGGAGCCGCGCCGCGAGCGGACGGGGGTCCGGGCCGGCGTTATGCACGCAGTCTGACAGCAGCAGCACCCGTGCGTCACGCGCCGGAACCCGGGCCAGTTCCCGCCGCGCCACCTGCAGGGGGAACGCCAAGTTAGTCAGCCCCCGCGCTGGGATCGTGACCATTGACTCGACGATCCGCTGCGCGGATACCCGCTGCCCGAGGTGGGCCAGCACCGCCGCGTCCGACCAGAACGCCACCACCGAGAGGTCATCGCCGGACAACTCGCTGGCCAGCGCGCCCACCGTGGCCGCCGCCGTCCGCACCCGCTCGCCGCGCATCGACCCCGAGACGTCAACCAGCAGCACGACCGAGCGCCGGGTGCGCACTCGCTCCCGCACCAGGATGTCGGTGTCTTCCGGCACCGGCTTTTCCGCCAGCCGCTCCAGCGTCCGGTCCAGGTCAATGTCATCCGAGCCACCCCGGTACGGCAGCGTGGCCAGCGCCCCCGCGCCCCGCCGGGCCAGCACGTCCCGCCGCGGCCGGGGCAGCGCCAGCCGCGCGGCGATCTCCCGTGCCCGCCGCAGCGTCTCGGCATCCGGGGCAACCTCGGCATCAACCCCGGTCAGCGTCCCCCGCTCATCCGTCATCGCCGTCGCGCCGCCGGCCCTTCCCTTGGGAGGCGCCCAACGCGACGTGCCGTCTCCGGCGAGCACCATCCCCCCGCCGTTGCCTCGCGATACGTCGATCAGGGCCGGTTCCTCGGTGAGCACCTTGGGCTTGCGGCGCAGCGGCCGCAGCGTGACGGCGGGCTCCCGGCGACGAGGACCGCCTTCCCGGCGCACCGGGGAGTCAGCCTCGACCTCTCTTCAACCGGGCTCCGCCGCCGCCGGGCGCAGGATGTAGTAGTCCTCCCAGATCGCGCGCAGCACCTGCTCCGGGGTGGCCGCGACGGTCTCGTCGAGGAAGATCCGCCCGGACAGCGCGATGGTCATCGCGTCGTAGATCGCCTCCTGGTAGGCGGTTGCCGACTCCGGAGTGCCCCCATCTCGTTGCTGATGGAGGGCGAGCAGTTGCCCGGCGACCAGCGTCAGGTCGATCGCGCCGCGGACGCTGGAGCCCTGCCTGATGTCTTCGTGCGCGCGGGTGGCCCGGGTGAGGGCGACTGCGTCCGCGATGAGCCGCTCGCGCAGCGGGGCGGGCAGCCCTTGGGACGGCAGCGATGTGACCGGCGCCCGCAGCGCGACGATCCCCCGCTCGGCCGCCGCGTCCTGGTAGGTGATCGCCAGCCGGCACAGCCGGTCGTGCACGGAGGTGGACAGGCGGGTGGTGCCCACATTGTCGTACGGGTTCATCGACGCGATCACCCGGAACGTCGCCTTGGCGACCGCCGTCCCCGCCCTCGGCACCGTGATGCGGCGCTCGGCCATCGCGGTGAGCAGGGTGTTCAGCGTGTCGTCGGGCGCGCGGTTCAGCTCCTCGATGTAAAGGAACCCGCCCGTCTTCATGGCCTCCAGCAGCGGGCCGTCGGTGAAGTTCTCGGCGGAGTAGTCCTCGCGCAGCACCCGGGCCGGGTTGTGGTGGCCGACCAGCTTGGCCGGGGTGAGGTCGGCGTTGCCCTCGACGAAGACCAGCGGGATGCCCCACTCGGCGGTGATCGCCTTCAAGATGGTGGTCTTGCTGGTGCCCGGCGGCCCCTCCAGCAGGATGTCCCGCCCGGCCGCGACGGCCGCCAGCACCAGGTCAAGCTCGCGCTCGCGTCCGACGACGCGATCCCTGACCCGATCGCGGATCGCTACCACTTCATCCATTACCGGATCGTGTTCCCCGCGTCGACGCGCATCTCCAC
This sequence comes from Streptosporangiaceae bacterium, assembly GCA_025934375.1. GTDB lineage: Bacteria > Actinomycetota > Actinomycetes > Streptosporangiales > Streptosporangiaceae > Trebonia. The sequence goes on from JAICYD010000093.1 coordinate 13,728, forward strand.
GCCGGTGATGAAGGCGACCTTGCCCGCGACGCGTCCTGGCATCCGTTTCCTCCCCATGTCCCCCCGTCTAGCCTTAGCATGAGGGATGTTAATGACATAGGATGACATAAGCAAGCGGGGTGACCCTCAGTGACTGCCCCTTCGCCCCGGCGGGGCCGCCCGCCGGCTACCAGTTCCCGGGAGCTGCGGCAGATTGCCTTGCGGCTGTTCGTGGAGAACGGGTTCGACAACACGACGATCGAGCAGATCACCGCCGAGGCGGGGGTCAGCGAGCGGACCTTCTTCCGTTATTTCGCCTCCAAGTCCAGCGTGCTGTGGACCGAGTTCGAGGCGGAGGTGGACGCCATTCGGGCGGCGCTGGCCGCGGTCCCCGAGGACGTGCCGATGATGGAGGCAATCCGGCGCGCGGTGGTGTCGGCCAACCACTACCAGGCGTCCGACCTGCCCGAGCTGCGCCTGCGGATGGGCCTGATCGGCACCGTCCCCGCATTGTGGTCGAGCGCTGCCGAGCATTACGACGCGTGGGAGCGGGCGGTCGGCGAGTTCGCCGCGCGCCGCCTCGGCCAGCCGGCCGACTCGCTGTACCCGCTTGCCATCGGCCGGGCCGTCCTGGCGACCTGCCGCGCCGCGTACGACCGCTGGTCGGCGCGGGCCGACGCCGACCTGCCCGGCTACCTCGACACCGCACTGTCTGCCCTGGCCAGAGGCTTTGCCCCAGATGAGTTGCGGTTTTCCGAATCGCCCGCGAAGCTCACCCGTCTCATGTAAACCTTCTTAGGAGGACAACGTATTGATCGTCCGGAATCGCCGAGAACCTCCGGAGGTGGCCCCGCGTGCGCGCGCAGACGCGGAACGGGACGGGGGAGTTCGTGGACCCCCGGACGAGCTCACTGCCTGCTGTCCGGGCCGAGGTTTTCACCGGCCCGGATACCGCGATGCAACTGTCTGCCCTGGATCACCTGGGCGAGATCGCCCAGGAGCAGCGCGAGGCACAGCGCCAGGCTGGCCGTCATGGGAACCACTCGACCCGTTCCACCCGACGCTGGTGGCATCCTGCCCGCGCGGCCGAGCGCTGGCAGCGGATCCCGCTGCTGCGCAGCGTCCCGCTCCCGCTGGCGGCGGTCCTCCTCGTGCAGGCGGTGGCGTCGCTGCGGCTGGTCTGGTCGAACACCGCGTTCGCCGATGAGGCCCTCTACCTGTGGGCCGGGCACCTGGACTGGGCGAGCTGGCTAGACGGCGCGAAGATCTCGGCGCAGATCTCGAAGGAGGCGCTGCCGACCTACTTCTCCGGCGCCCCGGTCATCTACCCGCCACTGGGCGCGCTGGCCGACAGCCTCGGCGGGCTGGCGGGCGCCCGGCTGCTCTCGCTGGCCTTCATGCTCGCCGCCACCTGCCTGCTCTACGCCTGCACGCGCCGCCTGTTCGACGCCACCGCCGCCGCCTTCGCGGTGGCCTTGTTCGTCGGGGTGGGATCGACGCAGTTCCTGGGCGCCTTCGCCACCTACGATGCGATGGCGCTGTTCCTGCTCACGCTGGCAGCCTGGGCCGGGCTGCGCGCCGCGCAGAGCACGCCGCGGGGCGCCGCGGCGTTCCTGGCGCTGTCGGGTGCCGCGCTGGCGCTGGCCGACGCGACGAAGTACGCGGCCGTCTTGTTCAACCCGATCGTGATCGGGATCACCGTGCTCGCGCTGTGGAAGGTCTCCGGCCGCCGGGCTGTCTGGGGGACTGTGGCGCAGCTGGGAGCCGGCGCCGTCCTGGCCGGAGCCGGCCTGCTGGCCGGCGGCCCGGCGTACTGGGCAGGAATCGCCATGACCACGACGTCCCGGGCGGCAGGGTCTGAGCCAATGCCCGGCGTGCTCTACGTCTCCGGCAAGTGGGTGGGCGCCGTCGCGTTCCTGGCGATCTGCGGCGCGCTGGCTATCGCGTGGTCCCCCGACTGGCGGCGGCGCCTGCTCGGCTGCCTGCTGGCCCTGGCGGTCTTCCTGGCCCCGGTCGAGCAGGCCCGGATCCACACGCTCGTCAGCCTGTACAAGCACGTCGGATACGGGGCGTGGTTCGGCTGCGTCGTCGCCGGCTACGCGCTGGCGTCGCTGGCCCGCGTGGTGCCTTCAGCCAAGGTAGCGGCGGCCATCAGGGTTGCCTTCATCACCATGGTGACGGCGTCGGTGACCGGGTTCTGGTACTCGGCGGCCCACTTCGCGGTCTGGCCGGACTCCACTCAGTACGTGCGCGCGTTGCAGCCGTGGCTGGCCGCCGCCCAGGGGCAGGTGCTCATCGACACCGCCCCGATCCCCGAGTACTACCTGCGGCACGCCAATTTCACCTTGATCAGCAACAGCTCGTACTTCGCCTACGATGACCCGCAGACGGGCAAGCGCCTCACCGACCCGCCAGCCGCCTACGCCGCCGCGATCAAGGACCACTACTTCTCGGTGATATCGCTGACCGACGGCAACGCGCCGACTGTCTACGACCCTGGCATCATCAAGGACATCGCCCTGTACGGTGGCTACCAGCTGGTCAGCTCCATCCCCTATCACACGCCCACCGATGACGGCCGGTTCCTCACCTGGGCGCGGACCGGCCCGGGGCAAGATCAGGGGAACGGGCATTAGCGCGCTCTCGGCGGGGCGTCATCAACCTCAGCCTGGCCTGGTCATCCCGGCGCCTCCCACTGACGACGAGAAGGCATCCTACGCGTGGCGGTCTCTGCCGTTCCTGACCACCTGCCTGATGCTCAGCGCGCTGTGCGTCGTCGTCGCCCAGGCCTGGATGGAGATCAGCTACCCGGTCACGATCCCGTTCGCCATCTACACGGTGACCTACTTCCTGTACCAGGCGGTGTCCATCCCGGTGAACTTCACCGGCGGCAACTTCGACCTGACCGCCCACGAGCTGCGCGCGATGACCTGGCAGCCGCGGCGTTACCCGGACGTGGACATCTTCTTGCCCATCTGCGGTGAGCCGATCGAGGTGCTGCGCAACACCTGGACCGGGGTCGCCGAGCTGCGCGCCACCTACAAGGGCAAGGCGCGGCCGTACGTGCTCGATGACGGCGACAGCGACGAGGCGCGGCGGCTGGCGGTGTACTTCGGCTTCGGCTACATCCGCCGGCCGGTCCACACGCACAAGAAGTCGGGCAACCTCAACTACGCGTTCGCCCGCACGAACGGGGAGCACATCGTCATCTTCGACGCGGACTTCCGGCCGCGCCGCGACTTCCTCGACGAGACGCTGCCCTACCTGGATGACCCGCAGATCGGCATCGTCCAGACGCCGCAGTTCTTCCGGGTCACGGCCGGCCAGACCTGGGTGGAACGGGCCGCCGGCGCCACCTTGGAGGTGTTCTACCGCTCGGTGCAGCAGTCCCGGGACCGGTTCGGCTCCGCGCTGTGCGTCGGGTCCAACGCGGTCTACCGGCGGGCCGCGCTCGCCCCGTCGGGTGGCTACACGCTCATCCCCTACGCCGAGGACTCGCACACCGGGCTGGACATGCGCTACCACGGGTACCAGCTGCACTACCTGCCGGTGCCGCTGGCCGCGGGCGTCTGCCCGGCCACGATCGACCTGTTCATGCGCCAGCAGTACCGGTGGTGCTGTGGCGCCACCTCGCTCATCTGGACCGAGCACATGTGGCGGGTCCGGATGCCGTTCATGTCCCGGCTGCCCTACCTGGCCGGCTGGCTGTGGAACCTGACCACCGCCATGCGGACGGTGCTCGTGCCGCTGATCCCGGTGGTGCTGCTCACCATGCTGCCGAACGAGGTCCAGCTGCGCAACGCGCTGCTGCTCCTGCCCACCCTCATCACCGGCACGCTGCTGTACCCGCTGTGGCACAACACCCGCTGGCCGCTCAGCACCTGGCCGCTGGCCATCGCGGTCGGCTGGGCACAGGCCCTGTCGCTGTGGGATTACTCGCGAGGAAAGGTCATGTCCTGGCAGGCCTCCCGGGGCCCCAAGGACGCGACCCGCCGGTTCCGCAAGGCGGTCTTCATCTGGAACGGCACCCTCGCCCTCGCTTGGGTCATGCTCGCCGTCTACCGCATCATCCAGACCGACGAGAGCCGCTTCGCGATCGTGGCGCTCATGGGGGTCGTCAACGTGGTGGTGGTCGCCCGGATCATCTTCCCGGGGAAGAACGCCTGATGACGCCGACGCGACTAGCCCTGGCCGCGGCCCTGGCCGCCTCTCTGTGCGCCGCCGGGGGCCTGTCTGGCTGCGCCAGTCCCCTGGCCTGGAAGCCGGCCACCGGGTCTATGCTGCCTGCGCCAGCCGGGTCCGCGGCGCGGGTAACCATGCCCAGAGCCTTGCCGTCCGGGCAGCCCATCGTCTCCGACGGCATGCTGACCGGCGCCTACGAGACCGGCGCGCCCGCAAGCTGGGCGGGGCTGACGCAGTTCGCTACCGCGACGGGCGTGCAGCCGCGCATCGCGCTGTACTACTCGTCCTGGCATGAGTCCTTCCACGGCGACTTCGCCGGGGCGGCCCGCGAGCATGGCGCCTACGCATACGTGCAGATGCAGCCCAACGGGGTCAGCCTCGCCGGGATCGCCGCGGGCGGCTCCGACAGCTACCTGCGCGCGTTCGCGCAGTCGGTGCGGGCCTTCGGCCACCCGGTGATCATCTCCTTCGGGCACGAGATGAACGGCGGCTGGTACACCTGGGGCTCCGGCCACCAGTCGCCGGCCGACTTCGTCGCCGCCTGGCGTCACCTCGTCGACGTCTTCCGGGAAGAGGGTGCCACCAAAGTCACCTGGGTCTGGACGGTCAACTCCAAGAACGCCGCCACCGCGCCGCTTGCGCCGTGGTGGCCCGGCTCGTCGTATGTCAACTGGGTGGGCGTCGACGGGTACTACTACCACTCGAGCGACACCTTCGACACGGTGATCGGCTCCACGCTGTCCGAGATCCGTCAGTTCTCCTCCGCCCCGGTGCTCATCTCCCAGGTCGCCGTCGGCGTCACCGCGAACCGCTCCGCGCAGATAGCCGGCCTGTTCGCCGGCGCCCGGTCCGTCAAGGCCGTTGGCCTCGTCTGGTACGACCAGGCCCAGAGCAACGGCGTCTACCACCAAGACTGGCGCCTGGAAGACGACCCCATCGCCCTCGCCGCCTTCACCACCGCCGCCGCCAAGTTCAGCTAACCCTTCGGGGGCCGGGTCATCGCCCTGGGTGCACCGCGTTCCACACCGCGAAGGCGAGGCCGATGGCGAGCAGCGGGAAGACCACGTAGCTCTCGGCGATTTTGGCGGTGGTGATCTGCAGGGGGCGGGGTAGCAGGTGGAACTCGTGATCGCTGACCGGGTACAGCAGCGGGCAGCCGCCGTGGGTGAGCTCGTCGCCGACGATGTGGGCTACGCATCCGATGCCGGTGGCCAGCCCGATGAGCGGGACATGCCAGGGGCCAAACTGGATGACATCGAGGTCGGCGCCGAAGTAGATGGTGGCCGCCGCGCCTGCCATCGCGATGAGGTCGCCGTGGTGGCCGCCGATCTTCAGCGCCCGCAGCGCCGCCGCGTACAGCAGCGTCAGGAAGATGCCGGCCGGGACGAGGTGCCAGAACAGCGCCGGGTGCCAGGCGGGGGAGCCAGGTGCGGCATACGGAGGGTGCGGCCCCGACAACTGGTAGCGCCCGGCGGTAAGCGCGCCGGCCGTGAAGACCAGGATGCCGGGGATGGCGTGCGTGAGGTGCCGGTGGCCTCCCGAGATCTTCTGGACCAGCCAGGAGAAGCTGTTGCTGAGGAAGCCGAAGGTCAGCGCGATGGAGCTGTCCGGGTGGTCGATGTCCGGGAGCACCCCCGCTCCCGCCGACAACGCGATCCCCGTCGCCAGGTACGCGGCGCTGACGTGCATTTCCGGCGCCAGTGCGGCGAACGCGAGCGCCCCGCTCAGCGCGTGATCCCTGCCTAGCACGCGGAAAGTGTGTCATAACGGCGCCCGCGCGGCGGGCAGGCGCGCCCGTGCTCGCGGCCCGGTTTTCTGGCGGGTCTCCGCCCGGCTGGATCTTGCGCAAACCGCTGCGGATCCTCTGTGCCCCTTCGTAAACTGGTTCAACGTTTTGCAAGGCTCCACGTATTTGGCCGAGATCGGACGGCGCGCGGCGGGATTGCAGGGGGCGCAGCTGAACTGGTCAACACAGGAAGGTGCCCATCCTCTCCCATGGAGACGGTTCTGCGAGTACGCGCCGCCGGCCGCGGGCGGATGGCAGCCTGGTGACCGCTCCGACGATGCCCGATGGCACGCTGGGTGGCTCTAGCGCCCGGCGCTGGACGCCGGACCCGCGATGGCGGCTGGTCGCTCCCGCCCTCGGCGTCCGCCCGCCCGGGGTCGCGCGGCAGCCGCGCGGCACTGGTAGCCAGCGTGATCGTGGCGATCAGCGCGGTCGCGCCGTGCACCGCCGGCCGGATCGGCAGCGCGGGCTCGGCGACCTGGCCCGGCCGATCCTGCCCGCGTCTCGCCCGCCCGGGCCATCTGGCGCCCCCCAGCGGTCACCCCGCCCGGTGGTGGTGTCGTCAGGGCCGGATTCCGGGCCGTTCGCCGGGCAGTCGACCGCAGCGCAGATGCGGGCGCTGCGCCACCTGGAGTACATCGCAGGCATCCAGCGCTCCGCGCTGAGCGCCGCGTCCGCGCCGTCCCGCGTGGATGGGCGGGGGGCGCTGGCCGGGCTGTGGGGCGTACGGTGGCGGCTGGCGACCTTCGCGGTCAACGGCGTGATCGTGTTCGCCGCCGGCCTGGCGCTGCAGTTCGCGCTCATCAAGTTCCTGCACCTGAGTCACGTCGTCTCCTACATCATCCAAACGATGTTCAGCGTGCAACTCAACTTCGCGCTGTCGCGCCTGCTGACCTGGCGGGACCGGGCGGTGTCGTTCGCCGGCGCGCTGGCGCGGTTCAACGTGCAGCAGCTGGCGGCGGCCGCGCTGGCGATGGCGCTGTACGCGGGCCTGGACCGGCTCGGGATGCACTTCCCGGTGTCCAACATCGTGGTGACCGCGCTCCTCGCGCCGGTGACGTTCATCGTGGGGCACCGCTGGTCGATGGCCGAGCGGTTGGGGCGGCCGGACCGGCATGGCCAGCATTACGCAATGCAATTACGGCGGCCCGGCCGCTATTGCCAATCACTACAGCCGCGAGTTACCAGCGTATGGCGCGAAATTAACTGCAACAAAACGCCGCATAACGTTCGGGTCAACAATCGACGGCAGCCCTCCGGCCATGGGTACGGTAGCTGCGCATACGTCGGTATTAACACGTTATAGGGAGTGAGCGAGCCACATGGCCACCACGCTTCAGGAGGCGCTTCTCGCGCCGGGGACCAAGCCGCATGTCGTCGCCGACTGCCAGGCGCTGATCGACGCCGAAGTCGACGCCAAGTCGGGGCTGTCCGGGGCTGGCCTCAAGGTCGCCTACAAGGCGGTGACGTCGTTCGCGTCCGGCTACTACCAGTCGGTGATCGAGAACATGCTGCCCGACATGGTCGCTCAGCTTGAGCGGTTCTGGGCGGACTTCGTCGCCGCCGGCGGCGGTTCCTTCGGCGACTACCTGGCCAAGCGGAGCGACGAGGTCTCCGAGGCGCTGCTGGCGGTCACCGACCGGATGGGCCGGGAGTCCTCGCGCGCCACCGTCGTCAGGGCCTACAACGCGGTGCGGGGCGGGGCCGCCAAGAACATCCAAGCCGCGCTGCCCAACCTCGGCGCGCTGGTCCAGAAGTACGCGGGCTGACCGCTAGCCGTTTTCCATTACGACCGCGCGGGCCGCTCCTTCCGGGAGCGGCCCGCGCGGTCGTTTGCGCTGTTCCCGGGCCTGTTCACCCCGCGTGTAAAGGAAACGCGCAACCCGCCTTCCCCGCAATGGCGTCATTAGGTGCGATGCGGTACTTGGTCCGCGAACCCGGCTGGATCATACTTAAAGCGCACATGACTGCTATGTCATATGAATTAGCCCAGGGGGCTTGATGCGGGTGTTCAACAAGTGTGTCGTGTCAGCGCTGACCGCGGTCACCGTCCTCGGCGCGATGGCCGCCGGCGCGGTCGCCGGGCCGGACGCGATCGCCGGGGGACCGCCGCCGGTCGAGGGGCCGTCCGACCCGGCGGCGGTCTTGGCGGGCGGTCCTCTCGTGGCCCCGCCCACGGTTGGCCCGCTGGCGTCGATGACGCTACGCTCCGCCGCGCACGGCTCGGCCGGCTGCGTGGCCGCACCGAATGGCGCCAGCTTCTACGCGCCCGCCGTGCCGGGCGGCGCCAAGTCGGTGGCGCTGACGTTCGATGACGGTCCCGGGCCGAACACCGCGCAGATCATCGCGTTGCTGCGGCAGTCCGGCGTCACCGGCACGTTCCTCAACATCGGCGCGAACGCGGCGCGGTTCCCGTCCCTGGTGCGGCAGGAGGCCGCGCTCGGCTACCAGGTCGGCAACCACACCTGGGACCACCCGGACATGAACACCCTGTCCGCCGTGAGCCAGGCCAAAGAGATGGACATGGCGACCGCCGAGCAGCAGAGCCTCATCGGCTGGGGGCCGTGCGTCTTCCGCCCGCCGTACGGCAATTACAACCCGACCCTGCTGAGCCTGGCCCAGCAGCGGAACATGCGCGTGTTCAACTGGTCGGTGGACACCGAGGACTGGAAGGCGAACGGCTCGGCCGCCGCCTCCTGGGTGAACCGGATTATCTCGCTGGCCGAATCCGAGGGCGGGCCGCAGGCCCACCCGGTCATCCTCATGCACAACGCGCCGTCCGGAGACCCGGCGACCGTGGCCGCGCTCCCCACGATCATCAGGTACTTCCAGTCCCGCGGGTACACGTTCGTCAACCTGGCCGGCAGCCAGGGCAGCGGGTACCAAGTCGTCACGACAGGCGGCTACGTGTACGGCTTCGGCGCGGCCGGCTACGGGTCGGCGGGCGGCAAGCTCGCGCCCGGGGTCAGCGCGGCCGGCATCGCGGCCGACCCTGAAACCGGCGGGTACTGGCTGCTATCGAGCGACGGGGCGGTCACCGCCTATCACGCGCCCCCGCTTGGCTCCGCCGCCGGGAAGCTCCCCAACGGCGTCACCGCCACCGCGATCGCCGCCAGCCACGGCGGCTACCTGGTGCTCGCCTCCGACGGGGGCGTGTACGCCTTCGGGGGCGCGGCGTACCACGGGTCGGTGCGCGGCCAGCTGCCGAAGGGAGTCAAGGCGGCCGGGATCGCCGCCGACGCCGCCACCGGCGGCTACTGGATCCTGGCCAGCGACGGCTGGGTGGCCGGCTTCGCGGCCCCGGCGAAGGGCAGCGCCAAGCTGGGCGCCGGCGAGCAGGCGACCGCCATCGCGGCCAGCCCGCAAGGCGGCTACCTGGTCCTGACCTCGAAGGGCCGGGCGGTGGCGCTGGGCGCGGCGTACTACGGGCAAGCCGCCGGCAAGCTGCCCGGCGGCGCCACCGCGATTGGGCTGGCGGTCTCCCCGGCCACCGGCGGGTACTGGATCCTCGCCTCCAACGGCTGGGTCGGCGCCTACCACGCGCCCGCGCGCGGGGCAGTGAAAATCCCCGCCGGCCATCGGACAGCGGGGATTATCGGGATCTAGCGGGGCAACCCCCCGGGGCGGCTACGCCCCGGTCGGGGTGCCGCAGCCGGCGCAGAACCGGGCGCCGCCCGGCAGCTCAGTGCCGCAGTTCGTGCAGTGCCGCACGGCCGGGGCCATCGTCTGGCCGCAGCCCATGCAGAACTTCGCGCCCGCCGGGTTGCTCGTCGAGCAGTTCGCGCACGTCGTGCCGGCCACCGCGGTCGGGGCCGACTGCGAGGGCGCGGCCGGCGCGGGCGGGGGAGGCGGGGGAGCCTGCTGCTGCGGGGGTGCCTGCTGCGGCTGCTGCCCGAGCCCGGCAAGCGCGCCGCCGAGGCCGAGGCCGGCCGCGAGGAACGCTCCCTGGTTGGCGCCGCCGCCTTGCGCCATGCCCTGGCCCGCGCCGAGGGCCATCTCGCCCGCGGCGTACTGCTGGAAGCCGCCGGCCAGCTGGGAGTACCGCACGTCGTGGGCGAGCTTCTTCAGCTCGGCCTCGTCCTCGGGCGGCAGGTTGACGTCGAAGTTGCCCATTCGCGTGATCGCCACGCCATACGGTTCAAGCTGCCCGTTGGCGGCGACGATCGCGGACTGCTCGACGTCGGCCGAGTGCATCGACAGGCCGAGGATGTTCCAGCCCTCACGGACGATCTGCGTGGTGACGTTGGTGCGCATCACCTTCAGCAACTGCTCCGCCACCCAGCCGGAGATCCGCTCATTGTCGGTGACGTCCACGCTGCCGGTCAGGTTCGTCATCACCCGCACCGGGTCGATCACCCGCAGCGCGAACTCGCCGAACACCCGCAACGTCACGATGAGGCCGCTGCGCGGGTCCTCGACGTTGTCCACCCGGCCGCCGAACCGGAACCCGGTGTACTCGCGCGTCCCGACGAAGTACAGCTCGGCCCGGTAGGCGTTGCCCCCGGTGGCCATGTCGATGAGCGCGCCCAAGCCCGGGAGCTCGTCAGCACTGATCTGGTGCCGCCCTGGGCCCATGGTCTGCACGACCTGGCCCGTGTTGACGAAGAACGCGACCTCGTCGGCGTTCACGATCGCGTGCGTGAACTTACGGATGGTGATGTCGGGCCACTTGTAGACAATCTGGCCCTTGTGGTCATCGGGTACGGCGATGAACTCACGGCTGAACAGTGCCATGGAGAAAACGATACCGGCAAAAAACTTGCCTTCGACATGGTCGGCATCAAAGTGTCTGAACTGCTATGTTCCTGCCGTGGAAGCTATCCAGTGCGGCTGGTGCCAAGCGCAGAACCAGCCGGGACTTACCTCTTGCATGACATGCGGTGCCCCGCTCGACGTTCGCGACAAGGTGAGCGATTCGGGGTGGCGCGAGGCACCGCGCCTGAAGGACATGACCGAGTTCCGGTTCTCGATGAGCACCTGCCAGGTGGAGGGCGAGCTCGTCCCGGTCGCGGAGCTCAACCTCGCCCCGCAAGATGGCGTCTATTTCGAGCACCACGTGCTGCTGTGGAAGGACGGCGGGGTGCCGCTGTCGTCCCTGAAGACCCAGGGCGGGATGAAGCGGACCCTCGGCGGGATGCCGCACATCGTCACGGTGGCCAACGGCCCCGGCCGCGTGGCGTTCTCGCACAACCACCCCGGCGAGCTGGTGGTCCTGCCGCTGCACCCGGGAATGGAGCTCGATGTCCGCGAGCACGCGTTCCTGCTGGCCTCACACAGCATCCAGTACTCCTTCGTGCGCATCAAGGGCCTGGCCAACGTGCTGCACGGCGGCAGCGGCATGTTCATGGACCGGTTCATCACCGCCCAGTACCCGGGCCTGCTGATGCTGCACGGCAACGGGGACGTGCTCGAGCGCACGCTGCGCCCCGGCGAGAAGATCATGGTCGAGCCGGGGGGCTTCCTCTACAAGGACGCCACCGTCCAGATGCAGGCCGTCCAGCTTCCGGTCAAGATCGGCCTGATGCGGCACATCTACATGGCGGAGATGACCGGCCCCGGCCGGGTCGGCATCCAGTCGGCGTACGTCCACCACCACGCGGGCGATTAGGCCGGCGGACGGGGTACCACCATGAACACCTACATCTGCCGGTACTGCCGGCAGCCCAGTGACCCTTCCCAGCCGACGTGCCCGCTGTGCGGCGCGCCGGTCGACATCAAGACGGTGGTCAGCGACTCGGGGTGGATCGAGCAGCCGGCGATCCGGGACATGGCCCGCCTCCAGTTCGGCCAGTCTCACCTGCAGGTCACCGGCCTGCGGGTCCCCATCGCCGAGTTCACGCTGGCGCCGCAGGACTGGATCTACTTCTCGCATCACGTGATGCTATGGACCGAGCCGCAGACCCGGCTCAACAACATGTCGCTCAAGGGCGGCTGGAAGCGCATGATGGCCGGCATGCCGCTGCTGATGATGCAGGCGACGGGGCCTGGCCACATCGCGCTCTCGGACAACCACGCCGGCGAGGTCGTCGCGCTGCCGCTACAGCACGGCCAGTCGATGTGGGTGCGGGAGCACCGCTTCCTGTGCGCGACCGGGAACATCACCTACGACTGGCAGCAGAACCACATCTGGTACACCACCGGCACCGGTGATGACAAGGAGTGGCACTACCCGATGGGGCAGTACGGTGACACCTTCACCGCCGCCGGCGGGCCGGGCCTGCTCATGCTCCACTCGCCGGGGAACACGTTCATCCGGGACCTAGGGCACGGTGAGTCGCTGCTCGTCCAGCCCAGCTCGTTGCTCTACCGGGACGTCTCGGTCCGGATGCACCTGCACCTGGAGTACCCGCGCAACCTCGGGTTCGCCTTCTGGAGCAACAACCTGGACTACCGCAACATCTGGCTGCGGCTCAACGGCCCCGGCCGGGTAGCCGTCCAGTCGGTCTACGAGCCCGCCGAGGAATGCGAGCGGATCACCGACTTCTCCTACAGCACGACCAGCCACCGCTGGTAGCCGCGCCGCCGCCCGACCCCGCTTGATCCCCGCCGTCCCGCTGGCCGGCGGGGATCAGCGTCTTGCGCCAGGAAGACGTTCACCGGCCCCCAGACCGGTTTCGTGGAGATGGCGCCATCGCGGCGCATCCGTTCCGTGGCGGGAGGGCCACCGACCCTGACCCGTTCCGTGGCGGGAGGGCCACCGACCCTGACCCGTTCCGGGGCGGGAGGGCCAGCGACCGGCTCTATCCGGTGCGCAGGGGCCAACGACCGCAGGATGTTCCGTGGCGGAGAGGCCATTGACCCGGCACTTACCGGGGCTGAGGGCCAGCGCTCGCTCGGGGCCACTCGGATTCCGGGGTGCCATGGCCAGCGACCCGGAACGTCGGCCTGGGATCGGGCGTTCTCGGGTGATCACGTCATGCCTTCGCGGACTACAGCCTGGCCGGGACCGCGTGGCGGCGCCCGTCGCGGCCGACGTGGTCAGGTGGGGTGAATACCGCGAGGAAATGCTGGTCGAGGTCATCGGCCGACGAGCCGCCGAACCCGCACAGGCACCTGCCCGGCTCGGCGCCCTCGTCGTGAACCCTGCCGTCCGGGGCTACCGCGTCCGGCGGCGTGAACGACTCCTGCAGATGATCTTGCAGGTGGAGGGCGTCGGCGGCCGCATATCCACACTCACAGCGCCGCGCGCTCATCGCGCTGGCCCGCTTCCGATGATCGCCCAGGTCACCTTGCCGCCCGCGTAGGCCGGGTGGTAGGCCTCCGGGGGCAGGTAGCTACCCCATGCGGCGCTGAGTTCCCGGACCAGGAACAGGCCGCGCCCGTTCTCCTCGTCGGGGCCGGCCGCCCGGGGCTGCGGCGCCCCGGGCAGTGCGTCCCACACCAGCAGGTTGACCCGGGACGCGTCGCCCAGGATCCACACTCGTACCGGCGGCCGCGCGAGCCAGCGGCGCGCGCCCACCGAGAGCACGGAATTCGTTACCAGCTCGGAAATGATCAGCTGCGCGATTTCATCGTGCTGCTCCAATTTCCATTCCGCCAGTACGTTGCGAAGGTGTCCCCGGGCGCACCCAGGGGCTTGCTTGTACGAGCCGAGCTCAAGGAAGCTGCGCCTATTCCACGCAAGCAACCACCTGTTATCCGGCTGCTGCCGATTCGGTGGCACGGAGCATACGGCTGGCTGAACCAGGGCCGCGCTGTCATCCCAGCTCCGGGTTTCCATCATGCTTTCTCTCATGCTCGACAGCATGGCGCAAGTCGCCTAACATCGGGAGAAGCTCCGCATTGACAGCGGGAAACGTAAAGCGATGCCGGCCTGGGTCAATCCGCCGGCGGACGCGGTCAAGCTCGCACTACCAGGGTCAAGTCAGTATTGCCAGGGTCAAATCAATGGGTCCCGCAGTCAAAACGGCTCCGCATGTCGTCAATAGGGCACGGCGTGGGGTCAAGTTCTGCGCAGCTCAGTCAAGAACGCGACAGGCGAGTGAAACGGTGGTGGCCAGCGATGGAAATCAACTCAGCGCAGCGAGTAGGCCGGATAATCCGCATGCTCCGTGACGAATCGGGAAAAACCCAGACAGACGTAGCAAGGGACGCGCACTGCTCGACGTCTCTGGTCAGCTACCTGGAGAGCGGGCAGAAGAGCGCCCATGGCGACACGCTGGCCGCGATCGGCGACGCCATCGGGCACCGGGACGTCGTCTTGGAGTTGTGGGGCTTCACCACCAGCGGCGGCTACGCGACCGCCGAACTGCTCGCCAACTACGAGGCGGAGGCGAGCAAGATCCACGACTGGGAGCCGCGAATATGCCCCGGCCTCCTGCAGACGCCCGCGTACGCGAGGGCAGTGGCGCATGCCGCGCTGCCGCTGGCCAGCGAGCAAGAGCGGGAAG
>JAICYD010000058.1 GCA_025934375.1 Streptosporangiaceae bacterium
CAGTGCCGTTCGACACAGTGCCGTTCGACACAGTGCCGTTCGACACAGTGCCGTGAGACACAGTGCTCTTCGGCGCGGCAGCCCTGCGCGCGGTCTTCGGCGCAAGCAGGCTGGACTCCTCGTTGGCCAGCCGGACGCCGGCCTCGGTCAGCTCGCGAAGAATCGGCCCGGCCTCAGCGGGGGTCAGCCCCGCCTCAGCGAACGCCGTCCGCAGCTCTGAAAGCGACAGGTGGCCCTGGCTGCGACCGCGCTGGATCAGGTCGTCTACACGAGATGAAGTCGCGTCCTGCCGGTCAGCACTGTTGGCAGCACCCGTATTGGTGGCTACAGTGGCCTTGGTAGGAGCGGTGTTAGCGATCCGCGGCATGAGACACCTCCCTCCTTCAGTAACACGTGCGCGGGCACTGGTCTGTTCAGTGCAGCGCCGTCCAACATGGTCGTCTTACAGTGCCAAAGAACTACGGCCCAAGAAGGCTTACAACAGGCCCGCTTCAGTTGACCGGTACTTCCCGCAGGCACTACTAAATAACGCTTGGCGCCGGAGATTGTTCCCGTCAGCGTAACGTTCGCGCTGATTTAGGTCCGCACCGGGGGCCTGTCCACCGGTCATGGCCCGCAAGGAGCGCTAGGTCGGGCTTGCCGTTGGGTAGCGCCGGAAGGGCGTCAACGAGCACGACCTCGCTGGGACAAGCGTAACGCGGCAGCGCCGACAGTACATGCGTACGTAGCAATTCCAGGGTGGGCGGTTCTATTCCATCCGCCGGGACGACCACCGCGACCACCCGCTCGCCCCACTCCGGGTCGGCCCGGCCGACCACCACGACCTCCCGGACCGCGGGGCACGACGACAAGGCGGCGGCTACCTCGCCGGGGATGACCTTGTGCCCGCCGGTGTTGATCACGTCATCGGCCCGGCCGCGCACCGTCACGACCCCGCGGTCGTCGACCGCGCCCAGGTCGGAGGTGACGAACTCCCCCTCCACCAGGACGGCGACCGTCAGGCCGGGCTGCCCGTGATAGCGGTTCATCAGCACCGGCCCGGCGATCCGCAGTCGCCCGTCATCGCCGGAGCGCACGGAAACCCCGTCCAGCGGCCTCCCGTCGTACACGCACCCGCCACAGGTCTCCGACATGCCGTAGGTGGTAATCACCCGCGCCCCGGCCGCGCGTGCCTCATCGAGCACCGCCGCGCCCGCCGCCGCCCCGCCGACCAGGACCGAGGCGTACCGCGCGAGAGCCTGCCGCCCGGCGGCGGATCCCATCAGCCGCACCAGTTGCGTCGGCACGAGCGACACGCGCGTGGCCCCGGCGTCCGCGGCGCGGGCCAGCGCGTCCGCGTCCGCCGTCGCGGCCACCGCTGGCGGGGCCCCGCCCGCCAGTGACCGCACGAGCACCTGCAGCCCGGCGACGTGCGTCACCGGCAGGCAGGCCAGCCACCGCTCTCCGTCGCGGGCGCCGACGCGCGCCAGCGACGCCCGCGCCGAGGCCAGCAGCGCCGCCGCGCTCAGCTCCACGCCCTTCGGCGCCCCGGTGCTCCCCGATGTGGCGATGATCACCGCGGTGTCGCAGTCAACCCCATGACCCTTTTCGCCGGAACGCGCGGTTCGCGCCGGCCCGTCGTCCACCACCTCGCCGGGGGCGAAGGCGTCGAGGATCGCGGCGATCCGGGCGGCCGGCAGGGCCGCGTCAACGGGCAGTATCGCCGGCCCGGAGCCTGCCAGCGCCGCCTCGAGGGGAGCGAGGAGGCGGGCGGCGTCACCCGGCCCGCTGAGCATGATTGCCTGGAGGGGCCGCCTGCTACCGGGTCGCGTGGTCACGGTGATTAACCTTAGATGCCGTACCTGAAGGAGGTAGGAGTGTCCCGCCTGCATGACGTCAGCGAGCTGCTCGGCACGCTCCGGGCGTTCGCGATCCCGATGCGCACGCGGTTCCGGGGGATCACCGTCCGGGAGGGCGCGCTCATCGAAGGCCCGGCGGGCTGGGGCGAGTTCTCCCCGTTCGCTGAGTACGGCCCCCGGGAGTCGGCCCGCTGGCTGGCCAGCGCGATCGAGGCGGCGACGGCGGGCTGGCCCGCCCCGGTCCGCGACCGGGTCCCGGTCAACGTGACGGTTCCCGCCGTCGGGCCGCAGCAGGCGCACGCGATCGTCTCGGCTTCCGGCTGCCGGACCGCCAAGGTGAAGGTCGCGGAGAAGGGCCAGTCCGAGGCGGATGACATCGAGCGCGTAACGGCGGTCCGCGACGCGCTCGGGCCGGCCGGGGCGATCCGGGTGGACGCCAACGGCGGCTGGGACGTGGAGACGGCCGCGCGAGTGCTGGGGGTGCTGTCGCGGTTCGGCCTGGAGTACGCCGAGCAGCCGTGCGCCACCCTGGACGAGCTGGCTGAGCTACGGAAAACTCTGCTCCACGGGCCGGCCGACATCCCGATCGCGGCCGATGAGTCCATCCGCAAGGCCGAAGACCCGCTGGCCGTGAAGGCCGCCGAGGCCGCCGACATCGTGGTGATCAAGGTGGCTCCGCTGGGTGGGGTCCGCAACGCGCTGCGGGTCGCGCAGGCCTGCGGCCTGCCCGCGGTCGTCTCCAGCGCCGTCGACACGTCGGTCGGCCTGGCCGCCTGGGTGGCGCTGGCGGCCGCGTTGCCGGAGCTGCCGTACGCCTGCGGGCTGGCGACGATGGCGCTGCTGTCCGGCGACGTCACCGCCGTGCCGCTGACCGAGGCGGCGGGAGAGCTCGGCGTCCGGCGGCCCGGAGTGGACCTGGCCGAGCTGGCTAAGTGGGAGATCGACCCCGAGGGCTGGCGGCGGCGTGCCCGGGCGGCGGCGGAGCACCTGCCCGCCTTGTTTGGCGGCACCGCGGGCGGCGCTGTTGGCGGCCTCGCGAGCCGCACGTGAACCCGTCCACCGCGTTCGCGACCGTGTTCGCCGACGAGCTGGCCCGGTGCGGGGTCCGCGAGGTCGTCTTGGCGCCCGGATCGCGCTCCACGCCGATGGCGATGGCGTTCCACGCGCTGGACGTGGCCGGGCGCCTGCGGCTGCACGTGCGGATCGACGAGCGCTCCGTCGCGTTCACCGCGCTCGGCCTGGCCAAGGCGGGCAGTACCGGGCCGGGCGTGGCCGGGCCCGGCGGCCGCGCTCCCGTCGCCATCGTGTGCACGTCCGGCACGGCGGCGGCGAACTTCCACCCGGCGATCATCGAGGCGTCCGAATCCGGCGTCCCGCTGCTCGTGCTCACCGCCGACCGGCCGCCGGAGCTGCGCGGCGCCGGCGCCAACCAGACGATCGACCAGGTCAAGCTGTACGGCGACGCCGTCCGCTGGTACGCCGACCCCGGTGTTCCCGATCGCCGGGCGGGCGCGGCCGCCGCCTGGCGGTCCCTGGCCTGCCAGGCGTACGCGCTGGCGTCCGGCGTCACCGGCACCTTCCCCGGCCCCGTTCACGTGAACCTGCCCTTCCGCGAGCCCCTTGTTCCCGATGGCCCAGTTCCCGACGGCCCAGTGTCCTATGGCCCGCTCGCGGTGCCGCCCGCAGTGCCACCAAACAAGGCGGGCAGCGCCGCCGCGGCGGATCCGGCGGACTGGCCCGAGTCCCTGGCCGGCCGGCCCGGGGGGGAGGCGTGGACGCGATACCAGGCGGCACCTTCCGTTGCGGGCGACCCGCCGTTGGCCTTGCCCTGGACCGAGCGGGGGGTCGTCGTCTGCGGCGATGGCGACTATGACCCGGGACCGATGGTGGCGATCGCCGAGCAGGCCGGCTGGCCGGTGCTGGCTGAGCCGTCCTCCAACGCCCGCCGGGGCCCCAGCGCGCTGATCGCCTACCAGTACTTGCTGGCCAGCCCGGAATTCGTGGCGGCGCACCGTCCCGACATGATCATCTCGGCCGGGCGGCCGGGCCTGTCCCGGCCGCAGTCGGCGCTGCTGCGTGCCTCCGGTGCCCGGCACGTCGTCATCGCCCAGGGCCCGGGCCGCTGGGCCGACCAGGCCCGCGTGGCGACCGACGTCGCGGCCTCGGTCCGGCTCGCCGGCGCGTCCCCGGCGGCGGCCGGCTGGCTGGCCGCGTGGCGGCGCGCGGACGCGGCCGCGCGCGCCGCGGCGGACGCGGTCCTCGACGACGACGGGTCGCTGAGCGAGCCCCGGCTGGCGCGGGACTTCCTCCTCGCGCTCCCGGAGGGAGCGCTGGCCTGGATCGGCTCCAGCATGCCGATCCGGGACGTTGACGCCACCATGCGGCCCCGCGCCGACATCCGGGTGCTGGCCAGCCGGGGGG
This sequence comes from Streptosporangiaceae bacterium, assembly GCA_025934375.1. GTDB lineage: Bacteria > Actinomycetota > Actinomycetes > Streptosporangiales > Streptosporangiaceae > Trebonia. The sequence continues at coordinate 4,260 of JAICYD010000058.1, forward strand.
CCAGCGGCATCGACGGGACCACGTCCACGGCCATCGGCGCGGCGCTGGCCCATCAGTCCGGCGGCGGTGGCCCGGCGTTCGCGCTCATCGGCGACCTGGCGGTCGTCCATGACGCGCCGGGCCTGGCCATCGGCCCGGGGGAGCCGCGCCCGGACCTGTGCCTGATCGTGGTGAACAACGACGGGGGCGCGATCTTCTCGACCCTGGAGCAGGCCCGCTTCGCGGGCCCGTTCGAGCGCGTCTTCGGCACCCCGCACGGGACGAGCGTGGCCCAGCTGGCGGAGGCGTTCGGCGTTGCCTACGCGCGCGCGCAGACCCCCGAGGACGTGGCCAAGGCGGTGGCCGAGACCGAGCCCGGCAGCGGGTTGCGCCTCGTGGAGGTCCGCACCGACCGCGCCGCGCAAACCGAGTTGCGTGCCCGCGTCCGCGCGGCGGCGATCGCGACGCTGGGCTGACCGGGCACGGTGTTACCGGGGGTACGGCGTTACCGGGGGTACGGCGTCGCCGGGAGTTCGGCGTTGCCATTCTCGTCTTGCGGGCCATTCTCGCCCTGTGGATGAGTGCGGAACCTCCCGGGAAAACGGTTCGCGTTGCGGGCGCACGGCTGTGACAGTGGCGGGGTGCGCGTTGACTACTTTGGCGAGGGCGTCGCCGCCCGGTATGACGAAGATGACCCCGGAATGTTCGCGCCGGAGGTGATCACGCCGGCCGTCGACTTCCTCGCGGCGCTGGCCACCGAGGGGGCGGCCGGCTCCGGCACTGCCTCAGAAACCCCCGGTACCGCAGAAATCTTCAGTGCCGCAGAAATCTCCAGTGCCGCAGAAGCCCCCAGTGCGCTGGAGCTCGGCATCGGCACCGGCCGGATAGCGCTCCCACTGAGCGAGCGGGGCGTGCTCGTGCACGGAATCGACCTGTCGGCGGCGATGGTGGCGCGGCTGCGCGCCAAGCCGGGCGCCGACCGGGTCACCGCGATCCTCGGGGACTTCGCGACCGCCACGGCGGGCCGCGCGTTCCGGCTCGTGTACCTGGTCTATAACACCATCAACAACTTGACCTCCCAGGATGACCAGGTGGAGTGCTTCCGAAACGCGGCCGCGCACCTAGAGCCGGGCGGTCACTTCGTCATCGAGGTCGGGGTCCCGGACCTGCGGCGGCTGCCGCCCGGGCAGGCGGTCGTGCCGTTCACCGTCCACCCCGGCCGCCTCGGGTTCGATGAGTACGACCTGGTGAGCCAGGGCATGGTCTCCCACCACTACTGGGAGAAGGACGGGCAATGGCGGAACTTGTCGGTTCCGTTTCGCTATGTGTGGCCGGCTGAGCTTGACCTGATGGCCCGGCTCGCTGGAATGCGCCTGCGGGAGCGCTGGGCCGACTGGGACCGTGCCCCCTTCACCGTCGACAGCGGCAAGCATGTCTCCGTCTGGCGCAAGCCCGCCTAGGCGTCGCCAGCGGTGGTGCGCAGCAGGCGCAGGGTGACGGTGACCTCGGCGGCCTGCTCGCGGGTAAGGCCGGCCAGGCCGAAGTCGGCCTGATTGAGGGCGTCGGTCGCCTCCGCCACGACGGCGCGGCCGTCGTCGGTGATCGTCGCCAAGACGACACGCCGGTCATCGGGGGACAGGCGGCGCTCGACCAGGCCGCGCGACTCCAGCTTTCGTATGGCGTTGGTCACAGACGCGGGGTGGACCATCAGCCGCTCGCCCATCTTGCCCATCGGCAGCGAGCCGTGCCGGGTGAACGCCAGCAGGCGCAGTGCCTCGAAGGCGGCGAACGTCAGGCTGTGGGGCTTGAGAACGTCTTCGACCCGGGCCAGCAGCAACTGCTGGACGCGCATGACCGACGTGATGGCCGTCATGTGATCGGCATGCTCAGGCCAGCGGGCGGACCATTGCCGGTGCGCCTCGGTGATCGGGTCGAACTCCACCACAGCCAAACGTTACGCCCCGGCCCGCGGCTTGACGAGCTCGGTCCAGGTCCTTTAACGTCCAAGTATCTATAATTTTAATGTCCAAATATTGAGTGTCCAAGAATCTCGGGCGGGGGCGCGAGCCGTCCGGGGCGCCGAGCCGCTGGCTGGGCGGGCCTCCAGCGGCGGCGGTGCTCGTCGCGGTGCGGTGCTCACTGCGGGGTGTCGCGGGAGTGCGCTAGCGAAGGCCCGGGAACGAAGTGACCGGGGGAGTGACTCCGGGGGAGGTTGTCATGGCTGAGTTGCCAGTCCCTGCGGGGAGTACGGATGGGCGTGCCGCCGGGAAGGAACTGCACGTTCCGGAGCATCCGGTGCGGTTCGTGACCGCGGCGGCGCTGTTCGACGGGCATGACGCCGCGATCAACATCATGCGGCGCATCCTGCAGTCGCAGGGCGCGGAGGTGGTCCACCTCGGCCACGACCGGTCGGTGGCCGACGTCGTCAGCGCCGCCATCGAGGAGGACGCCCAGGGCGTCGCGGTCAGCTCCTACCAGGGCGGCCATGTCGAGTACTTCGAGTACCTGGCACGATTGCTCGCCGAGCGCGGCGCCGGTCACGTGAAGGTGTTCGGCGGCGGCGGGGGAGTCATCGTCGGCGACGAGATCCAGCGGCTCGCCCAGGCCGGCGTGCGGATCTTCTCCCCTGAGGACGGCCAGCGCCTGGGCCTGCCCGGCATGATCAACGAGCTGATCCGCGAGTGCGACGTCGACCTGGCGGCCACGCCGCCATCGGCTGAGGCGCTGCTGGCTGGTGAGCGGCCCGCGCTGGCGCGGGCGATCACCTGCCTGGAGGCGGGCACGCTCCCGCCCGCCATCAAGGACCTGATAACAGCAAGAGGCGCGGAGCGCGGGAATGCCGCGGAGCGCGGGAATGCCGCGGAGCGCGGGAATGCCGCGGAGCGCGGGAATACTGGGGAACGCGGGAATACTGGGGAGCGCGATAATCCCGCGCGGCGTGGGGGGAGCGGGGAGCGCTCCGTCCCGGTGCTGGGCATCACCGGTACCGGTGGCTCCGGGAAATCGTCGCTGACCGATGAGCTGGTCCGCCGGTTCCGCACCGACCAGCAGGACAAGCTGCGCATCGCGGTGCTCGCCGTCGACCCGACCCGGCGGCGCGGCGGCGGCGCCCTGCTCGGCGACCGGATCCGGATGAACTCCCTGGACGCCCAGCACGTGTTCTTCCGCTCCCTGGCCACCCGCGGCTCCCACGAGCTGCCGCCGTACCTGCCCGCGGTGATCTCCGCCTGCCAGGTGGCCGGCTACGACCTGGTCATCGTGGAGACCCCCGGCATCGGCCAGGGGGACGCGGGCATCACCGCGCTCGCGGACGTGTCGCTGTACGTGATGACCCCCGAGTTCGGCGCCGCGTCCCAGCTGGAGAAGATCGACATGCTCGACTTCGCCGACGTGGTCGCGGTCAACAAGTTCGAGCGGCGCGGCGGCGCGGACGCCGTCCGCGACGTCTCCCGCCAGCTGCTGCGCAACCGGCAGGCCTTCGGCGCCCGGCCGCAGGACATGCCGGTCTTCGGCACCAGCGCCGCGACGTTCAACGACAACGGCGTCACCGCGCTGTACCAGCACCTGGCCGGGCTGCTGCGCGAGCGGGGGATGCCGCTGCCCGAAGGGGTCCTGCCGCGCGCCGAGGGCAAGATATCCACCGAGGCCGCGCCGGTCATCCCGCCCGCCCGCACCGGGTACCTGGCGGAGATCGCCGCCACCGTGCGGACCTACCACGAGGTCACGGCGCGCAGCGCGGCCGCGGCCCGGCGGGCCCAGCAGGTCGCCGCCGTCGCGGGGGAACTGCCCGATGACGGCGCCGTGTCCGCCCTGCTCGAGGACGCGCGCAATGCGGTGCCGGGCGATGACGCGGCCCTCATCGACCAGTGGCCCGCCGTCGCTGAGGCGTTCTCGGGGGAAGAGCAGGTCGTGCGGGTCCGGGACGGCGGCTCGGGGTTCCGCGAGGTGCGGACCCCGCTGACCCGCGAGTCCCTGTCGGGCAGCCGGATCCCGAAGGTCGCGCTGCCGCGCTACGCCGACCACGGGGAACTGCTGCGCTTCCTGCGGTCGGAGAACCTGCCCGGCCGGTTCCCGTTCACCGCCGGGGTGTTCCCGTTCAAGCGGGACGGCGAGGACCCGGCGCGGATGTTCGCCGGGGAGGGCGACGCGTTCCGCACCAACCGCCGGTTCAAGCTGCTGTCCAAGGACGCGCCCGCGACGCGGCTGTCGACCGCGTTCGACTCGGTCACCTTGTACGGCCGGGACCCGGCCGAGGCACCCGACGTCTACGGGAAGGTCGGCACCTCCGGGGTGTCGATCGCGACGATTGAGGACATGCGGGCGCTCTACGACGGGTTCGACCTGATCGCCCCGAGCACGTCGGTGTCGATGACCATCAATGGCCCGGCCCCTGCGATCCTGGCGTTCTTCCTGAACACGGCCATCGATCAAGGGCAGGCCCAGGGGCGTTCGGCCGAAGAGGTCCTGAAGTCCGTCCGCGGGACGGTGCAGGCTGACATCCTGAAAGAGGACCAGGGCCAGAACACCTGCATCTTCTCGACCGACTTCTCCCTGCGGGTGATGGCCGACATCCAGGAATGGTTCATAGAGCACGGCGTGCGGAACTTCTACTCGGTGTCCATCTCGGGCTACCACATCGCCGAGGCCGGGGCCAACCCGATCAGCCAGCTCGCGTTCACCTTGTCGAACGCCTTCACCTACGTCGAGGCGTACCTGGCGCGCGGCATGAAGGTCGATGACTTCGCGCCGAACCTGTCGTTCTTCTTCTCCAACGGGATGGACCCCGAGTACACGGTCATCGGCCGGGTCGCCCGGCGGATCTGGGCGGTGGCGATGCGGGACCGCTACGGCGCCAACGAGCGGTCCCAGAAGCTCAAGTACCACGTCCAGACGTCGGGCCGGTCGCTGCACGCCCAGGAGATGGCGTTCAACGACATCCGCACCACCTTGCAGGCGCTGTGCGCGATCTACGACAACGCCAACAGCCTGCACACCAACGCCTACGACGAGGCGGTCACCACGCCGAGCGAGGAGTCGGTGCGGCGGGCGCTGGCGATCCAGATGATCATCGGCCGCGAGTGGGGGCTGGCGATGAACGAGAACCCGCTGTCCGGCTCGTTCATCGCCGAGGAGCTGACTGACCTGGTCGAGGAGGCGGTCCTGGCCGAGTTCGAGCGGATCAGCCAGCGCGGCGGCGTCCTGGGCGCGATGGAGACCGGATACCAGCGCGGCCGGATCCAGGACGAGTCGATGCTGTACGAGCACCGCAAGCACGATGGCACGCTGCCGATCATCGGCGTCAATACCTTCCGCAGCCCGCACCCGGAGGACGCCGCCCCGGTCATCCCGCTGTCGCGCGGCACCGAGGAGGAGAAGAACTCGCAGCTGGCCCGGGTCCGCGATTTCCAGGAAAAGCACCGCGGCGAGGCGGAGGCAGCCCTGACCGAGTTGAAGGAAACCGCGAGATCGGGCGGGAACGTGTTCGACTCGCTCATGCGCGCCGCGCGGGTCTGCTCCCTCCAGCAGATGACGGAGGCGTTCTTCGAAGTAGGCGGCCAGTACCGGCGAAACGTGTAGGCGATTCACGCCCTGACCGCGATTCCTGGCCCGCGGCAAGCCCGATCCCGGGCTACGGCACCCGCGGCAGGTCCAGCGCCGACAGGCGGGCGAGGTCGGTGATGGCGTCCAGCGCGGCGACGCGGCCGCCGGTGACGGTGACCGCGATCACGGACACCGGGCGGCCCTTGACGGTGATGAGCATCCCGGCGACGCCGTTGACCACAACCGGGGTGAAGTCGGCCCGCGAGCTGGCCGTCGCGATGGTCGCCCGGGCGATCTCGGTGGCGCCGCGCATGACGACTGATGCGCCGGGGCGGGCGGCGCCGCCGTCGGCGCGGACCACGGCGTCGGGGTCGAGCAGCCCCACGAGCCGGGCGAAGTCGCCCGCCCGGGCGGCGGCGAAGAAGGCGGCCACCACCGCCTGCTGGGCTTGCAGGTCCACGTCGGGCGCGACCGGCCCGGTCGCCCGGACCTGCCGGCGCGCCCGGCTGGCGAGCTGGCGGGCAGCGGCCTCCGACCGGCCCACCATGTCCCCGATCACCGCGAACGGCACGTCGAAGACGTCGTGCATGACGAACGCGACCCGCTCGGCGGGGGCGAGCGCGTCCAGGACGACGAGCAGCGCGAGGCCCACCGAGTCGGCTAGCAGCGCCTCCCGCTCGGGGTCGGGCGCGGCGCCGGGCAGCGAGACCACCGGGTCGGGCACGCGCACGCCGGCGGGCTGCTCCGGCCGGGCGGCCCGGGCGCGCAGCGCGTTCAGGCACACCCGGGTGGCGATCGTGGTCAGCCAGCCCTTGAGGTTGTCCACGCCGTCGGCGCCCGCCGCGGCGACCCGCACCCACGTCTCCTGCACGGCGTCATCCGCCTCGGGCAGCGAGCCGAGGATCCGGTAGGCGACTGCCCGCAGGTGCCCGCGGTGCTCCTCGAACCGCTCGGCCAGCGCCGCGTCGTCGCTCACCTGTCACGTTCTCCTTCGCGCCCGTGTCATCGCCAGTGGGTGTCACCAACACTGACACGCCGGGGCGGCCCGTCGTGACAAGACTCCTGGGCCCCTGATAACAGCAAGATGCGGCGCCAGCCGCCAGCCGCCAGCCACGGCCGCCCGCCACGGCCGCCAGCCGCCAGCCGCCCGCCACGGCGCGCGCAACTAGCCGCGGCGCGACACGCAAGGAGCGTCTGTCATGCGAGTCCTCGTTATTGGTGCCACCGGCGCGATCGGCACCGCGCTCATCCCGCAACTGACCGCGCGGGGCCATTCCGTCACCGGCACGTCACGATCCGCCGCGAAGGCGGACGCCCTGCGCGCCCTGGGGGGCGAGCCGGTCGCGCTCGACGTGCTGGATGCCGCCGCCGTGCGCGAGGTCGTCGCCGGCGCGCGCCCGGACGCTGTCGTCTACCAGGCGACGGCACTGGCCGGCATGCGGTTCGGCCGCAGCCTCGACAAGGCGTTCGGCCCGACTAACCGGTTGCGCGCGCAGGGCACCGACAACGTCATCGCCGCGGCCCGCGCGGCCGGGGTGGCTAAGCTCGTCGCGCAGAGCTTCGCGCCTTACCGCTACGCGCACGCGGGCGCCCTCGCCTGTACGGAGGACGACCCGCTGCTCGCGGACCCGCCCGCCACCGCGCGGGAGACCTTCGCGGCGATGGCCCACCTGGATGCGGCGGTGACCGACGCCGGCGGAGTCGCGTTGCGCTACGGGGGCTTCTACGGCCATCCCGATCCCATGCTGGCGGCCATCCGCAAGCGCCAGTACCCGCTGATCGGCGACGGGCGCGGCATCATGTCGTTCATCCACCTGCACGACGCGGCCGCCGCTACGGTGCTCGCGCTGGAGGGCGCCGGCGGGCCCGCCATCTACAACGTCACCGACGACGAGCCGGCCCCGGCGCGCGACTGGCTGCCCGCGCTCGCCGCCGCGATCGGCGCGAAGCCTCCCCGCCGCTTTCCCGAATGGGCTGCCCGCCTCGTCATGGGCGCGGGCCTGTCCATGATGACCGAGGCGCGGGGCGCGTCCAACGCGCGGGCGAAGAAGGAGCTCGGCTGGAGCCTTCGCTACCCGACCTGGCGCGAGGGCTTCCGCGCGATCGGCGCCTGACGGGATTGGCGCTGGCCAGCACCGCGCGACGGTGTTAGTAATGAGGTGATTAGCCTAGTGGCTGGCCAGCGAGGAGAGCCGACATGATTAGAGATCTGAGGAGCCGCCGGGGCACCGCCCGGTCCGGCACTGCCCTGGCCGTCGCCGCGGCGGGCGCCGCCGTCGCGCTGGCGCTGGCGAGCGGCGCTCCCGCGACGGCCAGCGCGCAGCGGGCGGTCGCGGCCCCGGCCGCTGCGGCTCCCGCGCACCCGGGCGGGGGGCCGTGGGTGACCACGTGGAGTGCCAGCCCGCAGGTCGCGGTGCCCGGAACGCTGTCCGCGACCGGGTTCGACAACCAGACCGTGCGCGACATCGTGTTCACGTCCGCCGGCGGGAACGCCGCCCGCGTCGTGCTGACGAACGTCTTCGGCACCAGCCCGCTGCGGGTGGGGCACGTGACCCTCGCCATCGCCGGGAGCGGCGCGGCGGTGCGGGCAGGCACAGTGGCCCGGGTATCGTTCGGCGGAAGCTCTTCCATCGAGATACCACCGGGCGCCCAGGCGCTGAGCGACCCGGTGACTATGCGCGTGCCTGCCCTGACCGACCTCGCCGTCAGCGTTTACCTGCCCGGGCAGACCGGGGCGGCGACCATCCATTCGGACGCGCAGCAGGACAACTGGGTATCGGGGACCGGGGACCACGCCGGCGACGCGGGCGCGGGCGCGTTCACCACTGACAGCCAGTCCTGGTACTACGTCAGCGACGTCATCGTGCGGTCACCGGGGGCGGCGGGCACCGTGGTGGCGTTCGGCGACTCGATCACCGACGGATTCCAGTCCACGGTGAACGCGAACGCCCGCTGGCCCAATGACCTCGCCCGGCGGCTGGAGGCCCGGCATGGACCGGCGCTGTCGGTGGCCGATGAGGGCATCAGCGGCGACCGGGTGCTGAACGACTCGCTGTGCTGCGGCGTGAACGCCGTGGCCCGGTTCGAGCGGGACGCGCTGGACCAGCCCGGCGTTCGCGACGTCATCGTGCTCATCGGGATCAATGACTTCGGGTTCAGCGCCCTGCCGCCGAACCCGATCTACAACCCGGTCACCGATGTCAGCGCGGCCCAGGTCATCGCCGGGTATCAGCAGCTGATCGCGCAGGCGCACGCCCGCGGCGTGAAGGTCATCGGCGTGACCCTGCTGCCCTTCAAGGGCGCCGCCTACTACACGGCGGCGGGGGAGGCCAAGCGGGAGGCGGTGAACGCGTGGATCCGGTCCGGCCGGGCGTGGGACGCCGTCATCGACTTCGACAAGGTGATGCGAGACCCGGCCGACCCGCTGGCCCTGAACCCGGCCTACAATTCCGGCGACAACCTGCACCCCAACGACGCTGGATACCAGGTCATGGCCAACGCGGTCAGCCCCGGGACGCTGCTGCCGGGCCGCCGCTAGCCCGGCCGCTAGCCTGGAGGCGTGCAGCGCCTTGACGACCTCGGGTTCCCGGTCCGGGCCACGCGCCCGGCGGAACGGGTGGTGTCGCTGGTGCCGTCGCTGACCGAGGCGATCGCCGCTACCCGGCGGGAGGCGCTGGCGGGGGCGACCCAGTGGTGCACCCACCCGGCCGGCCTGGACGTGCCCCGGGTCCGCGGCACCAAGAACCCCGACGTCGCCGCGATCGTGGCCCTGGGGCCGGACATCGTGCTGGCCAACCAGGAGGAGAACCGCCGCCTGGACGTCGACCGGCTCCGGCGGGCCGGGGTGGACGTGTGGGTGACCGTGATCCGCTCGGTACCCGAATCCCTCGCGTCGATGCGCCGGATGTTCACCGACGGCCTCGGCTGGCCGCTGCCCGGCTGGCTGGAGCAGGCCGCCGGCGCGTGGGCGGCGCCCGCCCCGGCGAGCCGCTCGCGCGCCGTCATCTGCGTGTGGCGCGACCCGTGGATGGTCGTCGGCTCCGACACCTTCACCGGCGACCTGGCGGCCCGGCTCGGCCTGGACAACGCCTACGCCGGCCACCCCGAGCGCTATCCCCGGGTCGAGCTGGCCGACATCCTCGCCCGCGACCCCGAGGTGGTCGTGCTCCCCGACGAGCCGTACGCGTTCACCGAGGCCGACGGCCCGGAGGCGTTCCCCGGTCACCGCGTCGCCCTGGTCTCCGGCCGCGACCTCACCTGGTACGGCCCGTCGCTGGTCACCGCGCGCGCCCGCCTGGCGGCGCGCCTGTTACCGGAGGCCACCAGGTGGCCGTGCCCGCGCCAGCTAGTCCCAGCGGACGCGGAGCTCGCCGGGCTTGCGGAAGACCAGGCCGCGGACCTCGGCGGGGTGGCCAGGATCCAGGCGCAGGCCGGGCAGGCCGGCGACCAGGGCGGTGAGCGCCGTCACCGCCTCCAGCCGGGCCAGGTGCGCGTCGATGCAGAAGTGCGGGCCGCGCGCGAACGCCAGGTGCCGGGCTGCCTCGGGGCGGCGCGGGTCGAAGCGGTCCGGGTCGGCGAAGATCTCCGGGTCCCGGTTCGCCCCGGCCAGCGACACGCGCACCAGGTCGCCGGCGCGGATGCGGGCCCCGCCGAGCGCCACGTCCCGCGTGGCGTACCGGTCGACCACCGCGGCGGCCGGCTCGAACCGCAGCGATTCCTCGATAAGCCCGGGGAGCAGGTCAAGATCCCGTCCTCGGGGGCTCAACGCTGCGCTTCCCGCTCGGCTCAACCCCAAGCCGAGCTCAGCCCCTGGCTGGCTGAGCATGTCCAGCACCGCGCTGCATATCATGCCCTCGGTGGTCTCGATGCCGCCGAACAAGACGACCGCCGCGTTCGCGGTCACCTCGCCGGCGCTGAGCCCGCCCGGCTGGGCGGCCTCGCTCAGCAGCGGAGCGCGCCCCGAAGCCATCGCCGCCCGCACGGCCGCCGCCAGCTCCGCGAACGACGCGACCGGGACCGTCGCCGCGGCTGCGGGCGTGGCCCGGCCGGCGGGCGCCAGCTCGCCCGCCGGGAGGCCTGCGACGGCCGCGACGATGTCGCGGTACCAGGCCAGCACGGTGCCCGGCGGTATCCCGACCGACGTCAGCCCGAGCGCCTGCGCCATCACCGCCGCCGCGAACGGGCCCGCGAACGCCGTCCGCAACTCGGCCTGCCCGTGCGGCCGGATCGCGCTGACCAGGCGGGCCGCCTCGGCGCCGATGAAATCGCCCAGCCACGCCCGCGCGTCGGCCGGCCGGAACGCCCGCGCGAACGCGGCCCGGTGCCGCGAGTGCCGCGCCCCGTCCAGCGACAGCATGCTCGCGCCGGTCACCCGCGCCGTCGTGAACCGCGGGTCGTCGACCGTGAAGCTCAGCGCGTCCAGCAAGACCTCGGTGGCGGCCGCGTACCCGGTGACCAGCCACCCGCCCACCTCGGGCACCCAGCAGGCCGGCGTTCGCGCCCGCAGCCGCGCCAGCACGGGATGCGGATCCCGGTCCAGTTCCTCCAAGGTGACGCCAACGCCCACCAGAAAACCCTAACCGACCGGTAGTCGCCCCCGCCGGGGGCGTTAGCCGATGTCACGGCGGCGGAGGGCGGACAGGCCGAGGGCGCACAGGGCCAGCGCGGCGCCGGATGGGCTTCAGCGCTCGCGGGCGATCTGCTCGATGAGCTCGATCGACGCCACCGGGGTCATCGCCTCGATCTGCAGGTGGCGGAACCGGACGGCCAGCCGCCCCACCGTCGCCGGGTCATCGATGATGCGGCCGTCCGCCGCGTCCTCCAGGTAGGCGGTGCCGGGCGAGCCGGACCCGGCGATCTCCGCGAGGTTGAACGCGCCCTGGAGCCCGATGTGCACCCCGGCCGCGAGTACCTGGACCGTGATCGAGGGCCGCCGGGCCATCAGCGCCAGGTGCGTCAGCTGGCCGCGCATCACCTCGGACGGGCCCGCCATGCGGCGCAGCGCCGCCTCATCGATCACCGACCACAGCAGTGGCGGCTCGGTGCGGTCGAGCACCGCCTGCCGCGCCAGCCGGGCCTTCACCCGCTCGGCTATCTGGTCATCGCTGGTCACCGAGTGCCGGGACAGCACCGCCCGTGCGTAGTCCTCGGTTTGCAGCAGCCCGGGGACGAAGGCGTGCTCGAACACGTACAGCGCGGTGGCCTCGGCCTCATCCTGGGCGAACGAGCGGAACTCCCGGGGGAACGCCTCACCCCATTCCTGTGACTCGCAGTAGAACCGGGTGAACCACCCGGCCGCCTGCGGGAACGCCTCATCGCAGGCCTGCGCGAACCGCAGGTCGGGGGCCAGCAGGCCGGATTCGATCCGGGAGACGGTCGACTGATCGCAGGGCACCATGACGGCCAGGTCGGCCAGCGTCATGCCGGCGGCGGTCCGGGCGCGGCGGACCTCGCTGCCGAAGAAGTGCAGCGGGCTCGCACCAGGAGTCAGCTTGCGCAAGCGGGGCATCAGCGGCCTCCGTTCAGCGTGCCGGACCTGTCCGAGTCTTGTGGCGTGGTGAATCCCCCACTCCATTTCTATCCGAACGGTCCGTCCAGCACCACACGGAGCACCAATCGCTGCCCCCCGTGCGGGGGAGCCGGGCCGCGCGCGCCCCGTTCGTCCCGAATACGTCAGTCGACCGATGTCTTGCAGTGCAAGTTGCACGAAGCTTTGTCCTGCAAGCAGCAAGGGCATCCACGAGCGGTAAGGAACCTGATGCGAGTCATGGAGGCGACCCGGAGTACGCCCGGACGTCCGGCGGAGACGGAACTTCACCAGTGCCGTGTCCGGCTGGCCGCAGGCCTGACCGCTCCCGGGCAGGCCCGCGAACGGGTCCGGGAAGCCATCATCGGCTGGGGCGTTCCCGTGGACATGGATATCGCGGTCCTGCTGGCCAGCGACCTGGTGACCCACGCTATCAGCCAGGAGGCGGGGGAGTCGGTCACTGTCGCGATCCGGTGCTCTGAAAGCAGGCTGCGCATAGAAGTTCATGACTCGTCGCGCGCGAGGCTGGGGTCGGCGGATGTCCCGGCCGCGGGCGCGACGGCGGGAGGGATCCTCACCTTGGTTGGCACCCTGTCGACCGAGTGGGGCTCCTACCGCACCCCTGCGGGCAAGGCGTGGTTCTTCACGCTCGCGTTCCGGCCCCACCTGGCCGAGGGCACAGGACGCGAACCGCAGGGATCCCGAGTGGGGACGGCGAGTTAGGGTGAAGCCCCATCAGGCTCGCCGTCCCCACCACCTTACAGGCGCTACAGGGGAGAATCGCACGCGATGAGCTCCGCGGACAGCTGGCCGGCCGGCAACGGCTCGGACGGCAGTGACCGGGTCGGGTGGTGCCGCAACGTCGTCCGGGTGCGCGCCGCGGACCCGAGCACGTTCGCGGGGCAGGAGCCCGCACGGGTCAAGCGGTGTCGGCACCGTCAGCCGGAGCCGTGCCGGCAGCGGGAACGCCGGGCGCAGGGACGGGCGTGCCCCGACCAGCACCCGCTGCGCGCGTCCGCCTGGCCACGTCCCCGGCCCCGCGGCGCATGCGAAACGCCTCGATGGCCGGGCCGACGGCGATAAGCGCCAGTATCCAGAACGCCACGGTAAACGCGGCCTTGTCGCCGGCGCCCAGCGGTCCGCCGGATGGAAGCAAGGCCCCGGCCCGTAGCGCGACCGTCGCCACCGCGACGGCGAGCCCGGCCGACAGCACGGTCAGCGCGGCCAGCAGCACGTTGGCGTCCCGCACCTCATCAGGGGGAAGCTCGGTGAAGCCGACCGTCGAGTAGGCGGTCATCCCCGTCGACCGGAAGACGCCGCTGATGAGCGCGAGGAGCGCGATCACCGGCAGCGCCGTCGCCCCGGTCACCAGGCCCAGCAGCGCGACCACCACCACCGTGCCCAGCGTTGAGGCGATCAGGTACGCGCGGAACCCGAAGCGGTTGATCAGCGGCGTCGTCGCCGGCTTGATGCCCACGTTGCCGGCGAAGATGAACAGCGTCACCGCGCCCGACTTGACCGGTGACCAGCCAAACTGCGTCTGGAACTCCAGCGGCAGCAGGAACGGCATCGCCCCGCACACCACCCAGTAAAGCGACCCGCCCGCGGCGGTGAGGCGGAAGGTGTGCACGCGCAGGGCGCGCAGGTTCAGCAGCGGGTGCGGCGCCCGCCGCAGGTGCCACACGGCCAGGCCCAGCAAGGCCACGGCCCCCGCCCCGAACGCGCCGGTGGTGCCCGCTGGCGGGTCACTCAGCGATAGCAGGTGCGCGGCGTAGGTGAGGCATCCCAGGCCGGTGCAGGTGAGCAGGACTCCCAGCCAGTCCAGCGGCGCGGGCACCCCAGTGCCGGGCAGGTTCCGCACCAGCCGCCGGGCGACGGCGAACGCGATCACGCCGAGCGGCACGTTGATGAGGAACATCCAGTGCCAGGAGGCGTACGTGGTGATCAGCCCGCCGGCCAGCGGGGCGATGACCGGCGCGATCAGGCCGGGCCACACTACGTAGGACGTGATCTTCAGCAGGTCCCGCCGGTCGGCGGCGGAGACCACCATGGCCCGCCCGACGGGGACCATCATCGCGCCGCCGGCGCCCTGCAGGATCCGCATCGCGGTGAGCATCCCCAGGGACGTGCTCGCCGCGCACCCCGCCGAGGCGAGGGTGAAGACCGCGATCGCGGCCGTGAAGGTCGCCCGGTTGCCGTACCTGCGGGTCAGCCATCCCGCCAGCGGGATTCCCGCGGCGTTGGTGACCAGGTAGGCGGTGACCACCAGGCCCACCGAAGCCGGGGCCGCGTGCAGCGACCGGCCGATCTGCGGTGCCGCCGTCGTGACGATCGTGCCATCGAGCATGTCCATGAACAGGCACCCGGCAACCAGCAGGGCAGTGTTGCGCTGGTGGATAGTGATCACGATGAATACTAGGACGCCCGTGCCGAGGTGGTCCAAGCTCGCGGGCACGCTGGCCGCGCTTCGCCAACACTGCTCGCCACAGTGCTAACCAACAGTGCTAACCAACACTGCCCGGCGGGCCGGCGATAGTTACCTGATCGTGACGGTAATGGCGCAGCGTATTGCGCGCTAAAGGTGTCAGGAATGCTTAGTCGCGAAAACTTACTTGCCACGGGAATGCCAGTGAGCCTGGGCAGAGTGGTAATTAGTCTCTACCATTATGGCGTGGTCATGGCGCCAGAAATCCCCCGCGCGGAGCAGCCGCGTTTCCGCCCGGGGTCGCTCGCGGGGGCGCGGCGGCGGTGGGCGGTCGCGGGCACTGTCATCGCGAGCACCGTGCTGATCGCGCTGCCCGCCGTCGCGGTCGCCGTCCCCGGCGCCGCGATGGGCGGCCCGGCGGTACCCGACGCGCCCGGCCTCCTCCAGGTCAACCTGGTGACCAGCCCCATGGCCGTCCCGCCGTCGGGCGTGAGCTTCTCGTGGGTGACCCGCGATTCGCGCCCCGGCGAGCAGCAGGGCGGCTATGAGATCCGGGTCGCCGGCACCCCGTCGGCCGCGATGTCCGGCAGCGCCAACTGGGATTCCGGCATGGTGGCGGCGAGCGCGCCCTACGGGTCCTACCACGGGCCGGGCCTGGCTGCTGCGAGCCGTTACTGGTGGACGGTCCGCACCTTCGACGCCGAGGGGGACGCGGGCGCGTGGGCCGTTCCCGCGCAGTTCGGGACGGCGCTGTCCTCGTGGTCGGCGCGGGCGATCTGGTCGGCGCCGGCTGGCGGGAAGAACAGCGGGTGGGCGTTCCTGCGCGGCGCGATCACGGTGGCCAGCAAGCCGGTGCTGGCCGCTACCGTGTACGCGGCGGGCGCGTCCACCGCGCCCGCGCACCAGTGGGTGTACCGGCTGTCGCTCAACGGCAAGGTCCTCGGCGTTGGCCCCACCCCATCGCCGGACCAGTCGACTACCACGGAGTACAACTCCTGGGACGTTACTTCCCTCCTGTCCCCGGGCTCTGCGGCGGCGTTCGGCGCGCTGGCCTACACCCAGCTGGACCAGCAGTTCGTGCTTGAGGTCGTGATCCAGTACCTCGACGGGTCGCGGGTGACCTGGGGCACCGGCCCGGGCTGGCGGGCCATGGACGGCGGGTCGGTGTACCCGCCGGCCGGCAGCGTCGGTACCGCCTATTACTCCGCGCCGGTGGAAGACCTGAACGCGGCCCGGTACCCGTGGGGCTTTGACACTCCCTCCTTCAACCCCGCGGGCTGGTCCGCGCCGGTCATCAAGGCGCAGATCGGCGGGCTGACCCCGCTGCCCACCGCGAACGTGCAGCTGGCGCAGCACTTCGCGCGGAGCGTCACCAAGCTCGGGACGGGCCACTACCTGATCGACTTCGGCGCCACCCAGGTCGGCGGCCTGCGGCTGGACCTGGCCGGCCCGGCCGGGCGGAAGGTGACCATCCGCTACGGGGAGGTCCTGGCCACCCCGGCCAGCGTGCGGTACCACCTGAGCACCGGCAACGTGTTCCAGGACGTCTACACGCTGCGCGGCGGCCCGCAGACCCTGCTGGTCTGGGGGTTCCGGGTGTTCCGCTACGTCGAGGTCATGGGCTCGCCCCAGGACATGACGCGGGACCCCGGGCACACGGTCTCCGCCACCGCGCTGGTCTACCCGGACCAGCCGGGCCTGTCGTCGATGACATCCAGCAACCCGGCCCTCAACGCGGTGTGGGCGTTCACCAAGAGCTCCGTCGAGGCGCTCAACCTCTACGCCTACCTTGACCCGGCCCGCGAGCGGACCACGAACACCGAGGGCGACAACTACATTCACCAGCAGTCGCAGGCCGTGATCGGCGGCGACTACGCGGAGGCCCGGTACTCCACGCTCCTCGCGCTGGCCTTCATGAACGGCGACCCGCAGTCGATCACCGAGTACCGCCAGCTCGCGCCGGTCGCGGCGCTGGATTCCTGGCAGCGGACGGGTGACCCCTCCGCGCTGGCCGGGATGTACTCGCACCTGCAGCGGATGCTGCTGCCCGTCGCGTCCAACGGCCTGGTCTCGCAGCCCATCACGGCGCTGATCCGGCGGATGGCGCGGTCCGGCCAGCCCGGCCAGCCCGCGCCGGACATCCCGCATGCCTCCGGCGTCGGGTTCGCGTCCCCGCTGACCACCATCAGGGCGGGCGTCCCCACCGCGCTGGTCGACTGGCCGCCGAACGAGCGCGACGGCTTCGTGTTCCGGCCGCAGAACACCGTCGTCAACGCGTTCGCGTACGCGGCCTACCACGCGATGGCGCAGATCGCCGCGCAGCTCGGCAAGACCGCCGACGCCTCCGGCTACGCCGCCAGGGCCGCCGCGATCAGGTCCGCGATCGCCGCCCTGCTCTACGACCCGGCCTCGGGCGCGTTCTATGACGGGGCCGGCACCTCGCACGAGGCGCTGCAATCCAGCGTGTACACCGTCGCGCTGGGGGCGGCCGGCCCGGTGGCCAGCCAGACGGCGGCGCGGTTCATCGCCAGCCACGGCATCACCTCTGGCGCCTGCAGCGTCTACTGCGCCGCCTACTACCTGGAAGCGCTCTACGACGGCGGGCAGGGCCAGGCCGCGCTGAACATGCTGACCGCCAGCACGCGCACCAGCTACCGGTACATGATGGCCCAGGGCGCGGGCTCGACGATGGAGGCCTGGAATCCCGCGATCAAGGGCAACCTCAGCTACTCACACGCCTGGGCCACCAGCCCGGACTTCGTCATACCGGAGTTCCTGTTCGGCATCACCGGCACAACGCCCGGCTGGGGTCACCTGCTCATCCAGCCGCAGGTCGCGAACCTGGCGAGCGGCTCGGTGGCCATGCCGACCGCGCGCGGCCCGGTGAAAGTGTCCTTCACTCACCCCGCCGGCGGGCGGTTCGCGCTGACCGTGACCCTCCCGGCCACCGCCGAGGCGCAGGTGGCGCTGCCCGGTGTCTCCTTCGGCCAGCAGGTCCTCCTCGACGGGACCGCGCAGGCCACGACGAGGGCGACGACGGCCTCCGGGGCGTCTGTCGCGGTGGTCAGCGTCGGCTCCGGCACCCACACGGTGACGACGGCCTAGGGGCACTGGCCGGGGCGGGCGCGCCACGTGACATCCGGGCAGGCTATTTCGTCATAGGCGCGGGAAGGGAAACCGAATCCGCGCGCGAAGGGGACTGACGATGAAGGCAATCCGCACCCACGAGCCGACCGGCATCAGCGGCCTCGTCTTCGAGGAGGCGCCCGATCCCAGGCCCATGTTCTGCGAGGTGCTGGTCAAGGTGGCCGCGTGCGGCATCACGCACAACGAGCTGGACTGGCCCGTGTGGACCTGCCGGGCCGGTCATCGGCGGACCTCGATCATCCCCGGACACGAGGTGTCGGGAGTCGTCGCCGCGCTGGGTTTCGGCACGGCCGGGGTCGCCGTCGGCGACGAGGTGTTCGGGCTGACCGACCAGCTGCGCGACGGGGCGGCCGCCGAATACGTCGCCGTCGAGGCCCGCAACCTGGCCCCGAAGCCGCGGACCGTCGATCACGTCCACGCGGCGGCGGTGCCGCGGGCCGGCCTGACCGCATGGCAGGGCCTGTTCGACCACGGGAAGCTGGCCGACGGGCAGACGGTGGTCATCCACGGCGCGGGCGGCGCCGTCGGCTCCGTTGCGGTCCAGCTCGCCCGCTGGGCCGGCGCCCGGGTGATCGGGACCGGGCGCGGCCACTCCCGGGCGCTGGTCACCGAGCTGGGCGCCGACCGCTTCATCGCGCTGGACGCCGACGGCCTCCAGGGCGCGGCCGGCCAGGCTGACCTGGTCTTCGACACGATCGGCGGCGAGGTGCTGGCCGGATCGTCGGACCTGCTCAAGCCCGGGGGAACCCTGGTCACCATCAAGGCCGACGCGCGGCTGGCGGCTATCCGGGGCGACATCACGACGGTCGTCTTCATCCAGGAATCCAGCCGCGCTCAGCTGACCGAGCTCGCCCGGCTGGTCGACCAGGGCCACCTGCGCCCGCAGGTCGGCGCTGTGTACCCGCTCGCGCAGGCGGTCACGGCCTACAGCGCCAAGGCCGCCGGCGGCGTCCCCGGCCGGATCGTCCTCCAGCCCTGAGGCGCTGGCACCTGGCATCGGGCCGGCCCTGCCGTTTCGGCGCACCTGCGCCCTTATTCCCGCACAATGCGTGGTCTCCACCCCGACCCGGGTAGCGCCAGCAGCTGCCGGAAGCGCGCAGTCACGATCAGAATCCCTGGTTCTCTCGTTGCGCAGACCCACGTGAGAGGTCAGTCTCGCCACGGATCTTGATGCGCTCATTTGTGCGCGGCGGGCTGATGGGTCGTGACGTTACTCGCGGGTCGGGTTAAGCCTTGTCGGCTTCTCTGTTACGACGACAAACATGCAGGTCGTGGCCATGTTTCGGGAAGGTGCGATCCGATATACGTCAGCTGACTGATGTCTTGCAGTGCAAATTGCATGAGCATTTGTCTTGCAACCGGCACGCGAGCTTCCAGTGAGTGAAGGAACCCGATGATCGCGATGGCCCCCTCAAGACCCAGCCGCCCCGCGGCACCCCCGCAACCGGCGCCGAGCCAGCAGGCGCGCCTCCCGGCCGTGCCGTCGGCGGAAGCGCCGGCCATGTCCAACTTCGACGGGCAGCCCCGGCACTGGCGGATACGGCTCACGCCGAACCGGCGCGCGGCGGGCGAGGCTCGCGAGCACATCCGGGCCGCGATCAGCGCCTGGCGGATCCCGGTCGACATGGACGTCGCGGTGCTGCTGGCCAGCGAGCTCGTCACCAACGCGATCACCCACGGCCAGCCGGTCAACGGCCACCGGGAACCGGGTGACTGCGGGCCGGCCGCCGCGCGGCCCGTTAGTGCAGACCCGATCATGTTGTCCATCCGGTGCTACCGAGGGGAACTGCGCGTCGAGGTCCATGACCGGTCAGGCGAGATGCCACCGCCCGCGCCGGACAATGCCCCGGCGGAATCGGAAACCGGTCGTGGACTGATGCTAGTGGCCGCCCTCGCCGCCAGGTGGGGCTATTACCGGACTCCAGTGGGCAAAGCGGTCTTTTTCACGCTAATCCTGCCTCCCGAGGACTCCGTGCCGCCGACGGGGTTACCTAAGCGTGGGGACGGCGAGCCGTAGCCCCCGGCGGTCCGCCGTCCCCACCAGATCCGCCTGCTGGCGCCCGTCTGGCCAGCACAACGCAGTGCGGCCAGGAAAACAGGCCAGCGAACCGGAAATCAACCGACAACTTCAAGGGGAATCGTGGGAATTCCAACGCTCTGGAACCTGCCAAGGCGGCCTCAGTGGATTAAGAGCACCCTGAGCTACTCGAACGGAGCCTGCGTGGAAGTAGCCAGCCTGCCGGGCGGCCACATCGGCGTCCGGAACAGCCGGGACTCCAGCGGGCCGGTCCTGAAGTTCACGCCCGATGAATGGCACGCGTTCATCGGGGGCGTGCGCAACGGAGAATTCGACCGCTTCGCCGCGAGGGCGAAGGGGGCACCGGGGCCCGTCGGCTAGCGGCCGGCAGTCGATAACCCCCCGGGAAGGCCGGGGTTGAGCGGCTACGGGGGCCGCGAGCGCGGGCACGGGCCAATCCCCGGCTGCCCGTGACAGGACGCAGGCGCCCGTGTCGGCTCGCCGTCCCCGGGGCGGGCGCCTGCTCTGTTTGCCTGGGGGCTATGAACCAAGCCCCCAGGCCCCCGGGCATAGGGGGATGCCGTCCCTCTTTCACCCCCTTCCCCGGGTCGCATAAACCGCTCCCCGGGGAAGTCGGCGTCCTCCGCGTCCCCTTTCACCCCCCTGGCCCCGGAGTCGCGCAAACCGCTCCTGCGGGGGAGCCGGCGTCTTCCGCGTGCCCGGGCGCGGGCCGCCTTCGCCTTGGCTAGGACTTGGTGATGGTTACGGCGGTGATGGCGACCTTGTCTGTGGGGACGCCGCCGCCGGCGCCAGCGAAGGTGCAGGTGGTGCCGGCCTTGGCGACCTTCTGCAGGACGTCCAGTCCGGCGGTGATCGTGCCGAACGGCGTGTACGACGGGGGCAGCGAGGTGTCCTGGAAGACCAGGAAGAACTGGCTGCCGTTGGTGTCCGGGCCCGCGTTGGCCATCGCGACGGTGCCGGCCGGGTAGGTGGCGCCGGCCAGGTTCTCATCGGCGAACTGGTAGCCGGGGCCGCCGCTGCCCGCCGACCCGTCGCAGCTAAGGGTCTCGCTTGCCTTCGCCGTGGGGTCGCCGCACTGCAGCATGTACAGCCCGCCGTCGGTGGAGATCCGATGGCACTGGGTCCCGTTCCAGAAGTTCGCCTGAGCCAGGTGGACGAACGAGTTGACCGTGCACGGGGCCTGGGCGTTGCGCAGCTTGATGACGATATCGCCCTGGCTGGTGCGCAGCGTCGCGGTGTAGTTCGCGGCCGGGTTCGCCGTCGGCGGCGGCAGCGGCACCGTGCCGCCAGCCGGGGTGTAGCTGCACTTCTTGCTGCCCGTGACGCCGCCCTGGGTAGCGCCGCCCGAGGCAGCACTGCCTTCCGGCGCGGGCGCGGAGCTCGTGGCGTTGCCGTTGCCGTTGCCGCCGCTGGTGCCGTTCCCGCTCGCGCAGCCGCCGAGCGTGATTACCAGCGCTGCCGCCGATGCCGCCAGCGCCAGCCCGCCGGCGATGCGCCGCCTGCCATTGGCCCTCTGTCCCACCGTTACCCCGTCCTCACCCAGATCGCCTACTCGCTTATCAGTAACGCCATGGACAACCGATGGGACGCTATCAGGTCGGGCCAGTCACGCGGGCGGCGACGAGTTCGCGTCCGTCGCCGAGTCTGTACGTGCGAGGCGCCAGCGGCACGGCTGGCGGGCAGGTCTGGGCAGGTCTGGCGGGCAGTGCTGGCAGGCAGTGCTGACGGACATTGTTGGCAGATACGGCGACGCGAGCTTCGGGGCAGCGATGACAGATAGCACGGACTACACCAGTGGGGACCTCGGCGGCGAGGACTTCACGAGCGTCACGGCGGCCTTCCGCACGGAGATCCTCGCGCACTGCTACCGCATGCTGGGCTCGGCCGAGGAAGCGGAGGACCTCGTCCAGGAGACCTACCTGCGCGCGTGGCGGTCCTATGCCGGGTTCGAGGGGCGCGCGTCGGTGCGGACCTGGCTGTACCGGATCGCGACGAACGCCTGCCTGACGGCGATCGAGCGCCGGGGGCGCCGCCCGCTGCCATCGGGGATCGGCGCGCCGTCCGGCCCGTCCTTCTCCGTCCACGGCGTCCAGGGTCCCGCCGACCTGGCGGGCACCGACATTCCCTGGCTGCAGCCCTTCCACGGGGCCGCGTCCGTGGCCGCCCAAGACCCGGCCTCGATCACCGCGTCCCGGGCTGGCATCCGGCTGGCCTTCGTGGCCGCGCTGCAGTACCTCAACGCCCGGCAGCGCGCGATCTTGATCTTGCGCGATGTGCTGGACTGGCCCGCCGCCGAGGTCGCGGAGCTGCTGGGCACCACCACGACGGCGGTCAACAGCGGGCTGCGCCGGGCCCGTGCCCAGCTCGCGCAGGTGCTGCCCGCCGAGGACGAGATCACCGAGCCATCGGGCGACGCGGCCGCGCAGGCGCTCATCGACCGCTTCGCCGCCGCCTTCGAGAACGCCGACCTGGCCGCGCTCGCGGAGATCCTGCGCGAGGACGTCGCCCTGGAGATGCCGCCGACGCCGACCTGGTTCGCCGGGCGGGAGGCGGTGCTTCGCTTCTACGCCGCCAAGCCGCTCGCCGCCGGGCCGGGCGCCTTCACGATGGTCCCGGTGGACGCCAACGGGCAGCAGGCGTTCGCCGTCTACCGGCGCCAGCCGACTGGGGTGCTCGCCTTCCACGCGATCACGATCCTCACGGTCACCGCGGCCGGGATCTCCCGGATCGTCACGTTCCTCGACGACCGGCTCGCGGGCCCCTTCGGCCTGCCCGCCGAGCTGCCATCCGGCTGACCCGGCGACTTCGGGCGGGCTGGCTGGTCTGTATAAGCGGGGCCGCCGACGGGCGGCGGTCCGGCCGCCCAATGGAGGATCGTCATGGCAGGAACGGAAATCACAGGCGCGACCGCGTTGGTCACCGGGGCCAGCCGGGGCTTCGGCCGCGCGATCGCCGAGGCCCTCAGCGCGGCCGGAGCGCGCGTGGTGGGGGTGGCCAGGGACCGCGACGCGCTCGCGGGCTTGCGGGCCGAGCTTGGCGACGCGTTCACTCCCGTAGTCGCCGACGTCACCGACCCGAACGTGGCCGGTCACCTCATCGACGCCCACCGGCCGCGGATCCTCGTCCTCAACGCCGGCGCGTCCCCGCTGCCGCGCCCACTGCACCAGCACACCTGGCAGTCGTTCAGCCAGGCCTGGGACGTGGACGTCAAGCACGCCTTCCACTGGACGCGGGAGGCGCTGCTGGCGCCGCTGGAGCCCGGGAGCACGGTGGTCGCCATGTCCAGCGGGGCCTCGCTGCAGGGCTCGCCGCTGTCGGGCGGCTACGCGGGCGCCAAGGCCGCGATCCGCTTCCTCACCAGCTACGCCGCCGGGGAATCGGACCGGGCGGGCCTGGGCATCCGCTTCGTCTCGGTGCTCCCCAGGCTCACCCCGGCGACCGAGCTGGGCTCGCACGCCGTCACCGCCTATGCGGCCTACTACGGGATGGACGTGGCCAGCTACCTCGCCTCGCAGGGGCCGGCGCTGACCACCGAGCAGGCCGGCAAGTCGGTCACCGGGCTCATCGGCGGGGACGGCGCCGGAGCCTTCCTGCTCACCTCCGAGGGCATGCGCCCGCTGTCCTAGGCCGGGGGCACTGGCCCTCCCGCCCCGGTTCCGGGCACGTCCGGACCGGGGCGATGGCCCCCTGGGCACGGATAGTTCCGGGACGCTGGCCCCTTAGCCACGGAACGTCTTGCGGTCGATGGCCCCTCAGACGCGGGTAGAGCGGGTCGATGGCCCTCGTGACCCGGAAAGATTCCGGGGCGATGGCCATTGAGCCACGGAACGGAACGTGGTTCAGCGCTAGAGGCCTCGGTTTCCCGCGCTGCGCAGTGAGCTCGCGGGCGAGAACGGGCCGGGAACCGCGCGGTCTCCGGGGAGGCACGCGCGCTCCGGGGGAGGCACGCGAGGCGAAGCGAGCTCGCGAGCGTAACTTCGAGCGGTCAGGCGAGCCGGGCGGGAGGCTGCACTAGCAGGGGGCCTGCGGGATTGGTTTATATCCCCCCAGAGGGCACAGCCAGCTTGAACGCTATGAACAGCATGGTCGCGGCGATGAGCAGGTCCAGTACTTGCCAGGCGCGCGGGCGGGCCAGCAGCGGGGCGAGCAGGCGGGCGCCGTAGCCAAGGCCGGTGAACCACCGCGCGCTGGCCGCGCACGCGCCGACGGCGAACCACCAGCGGCCGGACGGGCCGTGCGTCGCGCTGATCGACCCGATGAGCAGGACGGTGTCGAGGTAGACGTGGGGGTTCAGCCAGGTCAGGGCGAGCGCCCGGCGCACTACCGGGCCGGCCGGGATGCCGTCCGGGTCTTCCAGGGACGCGTCGCCGTGCGATCCGCCGAGGCCGGCGGGCGCGGGGCGACGGGCGCGCCACGCCGTTGACAGCCCGTACCAGGTCAGGAACGCGACCCCGAGCCAGCGCACCGCCAGCAGCATCCATCCCGTGTGCTGCACGATCGCGCCGACCCCGGACACCCCCGCAGTGGTCAGCACGATGTCTGACAGCAGGCACACCGCTACCACCGGGCCGACGTGCACGCGGCGCAGGCCCTGGCGCAGCAGGTAGGCGTTCTGGGCGCCGATCGCGACGATCAGGGACAGGCCGGTGAACAGGCCGGCGAGGGAGGCGTTGAGCACGAGTACGAGGCTAGGCGCGCCCGCACATTAAGTCCAGCGAATGTTCCTCAGGCTAGATTAGATGTGCTTAACTGGCGGGGGCGGGTGAGAGGCGGGCTGGCGGGGGCGGGCGGAAGGCAGGCGGAGCGTGAGCGTTGACCTGAACCAGGCGCAGCTGGACGCGCTCGTCGCGATCGCCGACTCCGGCAGCTTCGAGGCGGCGGCGCGGGCGCTGCACGTCACGCCGAGCGCGGTCAGCCAGCGCATCCGGGCGCTGGAGGCCGCGGCCGGGCAGGTCCTGGTCAGCCGGGGGACGCCGTGCCGCCCGACCGGGCACGGGGAGCGGCTGGTCCAGCTGGGCCGGCAGACCCGGCTGCTGTACGACGAGGCGCGTCAGGAGCTGGGCACCCTCCAGGCGGTCGAGCTTCCGGTGGCCGTCAACGCGGACTCCCTGGCGACGTGGTTTCGCGCGGTGCTCACCGAGGTGGCGGGCTGGGCGGCGACCTCGGTTCAGCTGCACGTGGAGGACCAGGCGTACTCCCAGGAACTTCTGCGCCGCGGCGAGGCGCTCGCGGCGGTGACCAGTGAGGCCGTCGCGGTCCAGGGATGCGCCGCCGAGCCGCTGGGGGCGCTGCGTTACCTGCCCGCCGCCGCTCCCGCCCTCGCCGCCCGGTGGCGGCGCGCAGACGGCCCCGACTGGACGGCGATGCCGCTGGTGGTGTTCAACGAGAAGGACGGCCTGCAAGACGACGCGCTGCGCCAGCTCGGGGTCACCGGGCGACCGCCCGTGGTCCACTGGGTGCCGTCGTCGGCTGACTTCCTGGAGGCCGTCCGGGCCGGCCTTGGCTGGGGCATGCTCCCGGAGCAGCAGGCCGGCCCCGGCCTGGCCTCGGGCACGCTGGAGCGGCTGCCCGGCGACGTCATCGACGTCCCGCTGTACTGGCAGCGCTGGCGGCTGGAATCCCCGCGGCTGCGCCAGCTCACCGACGCGGTCCGCCGCGCCGCGCGCGAGCGGCTGCACCATGATTGAACCGTGTCCGTCATCTATCACATCGCCATGGCCGCCGACTGGGAGCGGGCGCTGGCCGATGGCCAGTACACCATGTCCACCCGGGGCGTCACCCTGGCCGAGCAGGGCTTCATCCACGCGTCGACGGCCGGGCAGGTGGCCGGCGTGGCGAACGCGTTCTACCACGGCCTGCCCGATCTCCTCCTGCTGGTGATCGACGCGCGCCGGCTGACCGCGCCCGTGCGCTATGACGAGGTCCCGGGCGCGGCCGAGCCGTTCCCGCACATCTACGGTCCGCTCAACGCCGGCGCGGTCATCCGGGCGCTGCCGTTCCCGCCCGGTCCCGACGGGACCTTCAGCTTCCATCCGCCCGCGGGCTAGCCGTAACCGCCGCGAATTCGTGTCCGGCTCGACATTTGCCAGGGGCCATGGCGTTGGCACAGTGATAGCAGGCGACCGCGCGAGCGCATTGGGAGGCCCGTCATGGCCCCTGCACCCCTCAGGGAAGGCGATCCGTCACGGATCGGCCGGTACCGGCTGAGCGCCCGGCTCGGCGCGGGCGGCATGGGCGTCGTGTACCTGGGAACCGCGCGGGACGGCACCCTGGCCGCCATCAAGGTGCTGCGGGCCGAGCTCGCCGATGACGCCGAGTTCCGCGCCCGGTTCCGGCGCGAGGTCGCCGCCCTGGACCGGGTCAGCGGCATCTGCACGGTCCGCGTGATCGAGGCCGACACCGAGTCGGACCAGCCGTTCCTGACCACCGAGTACGCGGCCGGGCCGACGCTCGCCGAGCACGTGGGCGACTTCGGCCCGCTCGCGCCGCCGATGCTGCTCGGCCTGGCGACCGGGCTGGCCGAGGCGCTGACCGCGATCCACGCGGCCGGGATCGTGCACCGCGACCTCAAGCCGGGCAACGTGCTCCTCGCCTCCGGCGGCCCGAAGGTCATCGACTTCGGCATCGCCCAGGCCCTGGACTTCACCTCCGTCACCCGGGCCGGGCTGAGCATCGGCTCGCCCGGGTTCATGGCCCCCGAGCAGATCCGGGGCCAGGCCGGCCCGGCGGCGGACGTCTTCTCGTGGGCGCTGACGGTCGCGTACGCGGCCAGCGGGCAGCCACCGTTCGGCACCGGGCCGGCGGAGACGATCTTCTTCCGCGTCCTGCACGACGACCCGGATGTCAGCGCGGTCCCGGACCAACTGCGGCCGCTCATCGAGGAAGCGCTGGCGAAGACCCCCGGCGACCGCCCGTCCGCGCCGGACCTCCTGCGGCGGCTCGCCGCGGCGTCCGGGGAACCGGACGCGGGGGCCAGCACCGCCGCGCGGCGCGTCCTGGCCCGCACCTGGATCTCGCCCGCAGCCGGCCAGCGCCTCGCCGTCACGCGCGCGCGGCGGCGGCGCCGGCCGGCGCGGGTGCCCCTGGCGGCGGTGATGCTGGGCCTCGCCGTGATCGGGGCGGCCCTGACCATCGCAGGCGCGCGGGGGCCGGCGCAGGCGCCCCGGGCCGGGGTGGTGGCGACCGTCACGCCGAGTGCGAATGCCACAACGACATGGGCGGATCCGGGAACCTGGCCGCCGTCGCCGGATTACGCCGTGAGCGTGGCCCCCGGGACCACCGGCCCCATCCCGGAGGGGACCTGCCAGGCAGGGTGCGGCGGCGTGCCGCTCCCGCTCGCGTCGGGGTCCGACGGGGCCGCGGCGGCGGTGGGATACCTCGTGGGGACCGGCGTCACCCCCGTGCGCGGGGGCCTGCCCTGGAAGCGCTCAGCGCGGCTGAACGTCATCCTCGGCCGGGTGGGCCCTGTCTTCGCCGACGGCGACCGCGCTTACTTCTTCGCGAACGGTGCCTTCGTCGGCAATGACGTGGACGACTCCAGCGTCGGCGTGCGCGCGGTGCGCGTCAGCAGCATCGAGATCGACCTGGTCTACCGGCTCTACGACGGGAGCGCCCCCGCGGCCGGGTGCTGCCTTACCGGGAAGACCACCAGGGTCCGGTTCCAGCTGACCGGGATGACCGTCACCGCGCTGGACCCGATCCCGCCGTCCAGCTTCCGAACGTGAGCAGTTGCTTAGGCGGTGACGGTGACGACGTAAACGGCGTCGCTGAACGGCACCCCGCCCTCGCCGGTGCTCGCGGCGCGCGAGACGTTCACGACCCGCTGGGTGACCCGCCAGCCCTTCGCCTTCCCGGCGGCCGCGATCGCGGCGGCGAAGTCCCTGGCCGCGTCGTCGTACCCGCTGGGGTGGGTCACGTGGAACGTGCCCGGGCCGCCGTCCACGCAGTGATAGGCGGCCCCCGGGTGCAGCGCCGTCCACGTCTTGTGCGCGCTGGCCATCGTCAGCTGGCCGCCCTTGACGACGCACATCGTCTCGTAGCTGGCGGCGACGAACCACGCGCCGTACTCGCCGCCGGCCGCCGGCTGGTTCCAGAACCGCACGTGGTCTTCGTTCCCGCTCAGCGACAGCTCGTTTCCGTGCAGGCAGCCGCCCAGCCGCCACGCCTGCCGCATGTCCTGGTACCCGCGCCCGGTGACGTTGGCCTGCTCGGCGGAGATGCACTTGAGGTGGATGCCCGCGACGCTGACCGTGGTCGTCGTGGTTACCGTCTTCCAGTCACTGAGGGCCTGCTGGATGTCGGTGAGCGGCACCGTCGACCGCGCGCCGATGATCACGTTGAGCGGCTCGGAGAACGGCGGGATCTGCGGCAACGGAGTGGACGCCTTCGCGGTATTCCAATCGGACGGAGCGCAGTAGTCGGCCGAGCAGCCCCCGGCGCTCGCGGTCGCCGGCCCCGTAGCCGCTGCCCCCGTGGACCCGGGCGCCCCCGACGGCACCGCGGCCGCTGACGAGCCCGGCGGCGCCGGGCTGGTGGCCGGGCTGGTGGCCGGGACGGGCTTTGTGCAACTGGCGATCGCCAGGGGGATCGCGACCGCGATCAGCGCGGGCTTGAGCCGAGCCGGAAGTGACATGCGAAAAAGTATGAATCAGCCGAGCTGATCCCGGGTCTCGTTGGGGTAGGGGAGGAAGTCCTTGACTTCGGGCTGCCTGTGAGGCACCCTTGCCAGGGTTGAGTAGGTAAGGCTTGCCTAACTATTTTCGAGATCGGAAACCGGAGGCGGTGCGGTCGTGAGTCTGTCCAAGACGTTGCTGCTGGGGCTTATCGCGGGAGCGACGATCGTGCTCGGCTTGCCCGTGGGCAGGATGCGGCGCCCGGCGCCGACGATGCGGACGTTGCTGAACGCGCTGGCCATCGGAATCTTGCTGTTCCTGGTGTGGGACGTCCTCTCGGCCGCCTGGGAGCCGATCGACGCCGCGCTGGGCAAGGTGCACGACCACGCGGGCGGCCTGGCGCCGATCTTCGGCTACGGGGCGCTGTTCGCCGGCGGGCTGGCGGTCGGGCTCGGGGCACTGGTGGTCTACGAGATGTGGATGGTGCGCTCAGCCGCCCGCGCGACACCGCCCGCCCCGGCCCGCTTCGGCCCGGGGACGCTGTCGAGGGCGGAGGCGGCGACCTGGCGGGTGTCCGAATGGTCCCCGCCGCGGCGGCTGGCGCTGATGATCGCCACCGGGATCGGCCTGCACAACTTCGCCGAGGGCCTCGCGATCGGCCAGTCGGCCGCGGCCGGCGAGCTGGCCCTGGCCACGCTGCTCGTCATCGGGTTCGGCCTCCACAACGCCACCGAGGGCTTCGGCATCGTCGCGCCGCTGGCCGGCGGCCGGGACGGCGCCGACGCCGCGCAGTCATCTCCCGGGGGGGCGACCCCGCGGAGCATCATCCGTGCCCCCCGGGGCGGGTCCGATGGAGAGGGGAGGATATCGGACACGCGGAGGCCAAGCTGGGGCTTCCTGCTGCTGCTGGGCCTGATCGGCGGCGGTCCGACGTTCGTCGGCACGGCGGTCGGCCACGCCTACACCAGCGAGCCGGTGAGCGTCATCTTCCTGACGCTGGCCGCGGGGTCCATCCTCTACGTCGTGGTCCAGCTGCTCAGCGTCGCCGCCAAGGCCCGCCGCCCGGACCTGCTGGCCATCGGCCTCCTGGTCGGCCTGATCGCCGGCTTCGCCACCGACGCGATCGTCACCGCGGCCGGCGCGTAAGCCAGTTTCCTGGCTTGCCCACGGTTTCGGGGTCACGGGGCGACCCGGGCGGCGGCGGCTTCCCTGGCCAGTACCCGCGCGTGCTCCCGGTCGGCTATCACCCGGGCCTCGCGGTCCCGGTCGCCGGCCACCGCCA
This sequence comes from Streptosporangiaceae bacterium, assembly GCA_025934375.1. GTDB lineage: Bacteria > Actinomycetota > Actinomycetes > Streptosporangiales > Streptosporangiaceae > Trebonia. The sequence continues at coordinate 33,810 of JAICYD010000058.1, forward strand.
GCAGCACGGCGGCCTGGTCAAAGGCGACATGCGCCCACGCGTAGCGGCCAGCGCCAGACAGCGCGACGCCCAGGTTGCCCAGCGCGATGCCCTCGCCGCGCCAGTCGCCGTGCTCCCGCATCAGCGCCAGGGCCGCCTCGTGGGCCGTGATCGCCGCCTTGCATTGCCCCGCGCCGGCCAGGCAGACACCCCAGTCGGTCAGCGCGCCGGCCAGCCGCGCGCGATCGCCGCAGTCCCGGAAGGCCAAGACGGCCCGCCGCAGCGCGGCAATGGCGTCCGCCTGGCGGCCCTCCTCGGCCAGCGCACGGCCGAGGGCCTGCATGGCCTCGCCGTGCCGGATCGCCGGAGTGAACCCCGCCGTCGCGGCGACGGCTCGTGAGAGCGCCGAGGCGGCGGCACTGGGATGCGCCGTAGGCGCGATCCCGGAGTGCGCCGCGGCCACGGTGCTGGCGTCCGCCTGGGTCACGGCGCCGACTGGCGCCGACCCGTTGGCCGGCGTCCGCCCCTTGGCCGGCGTCCGCCTCCTGGCGGGCACCGGCCCTTCGATGGGAACGGCCCCGTCGTGCTCCACGATCCCCTGGACAACCCTGGGCGTCATCGCCCGGACTGGGCGTCCCAACCTCATCGCCATCGTTCGCCACCCCCTAGCTCCGCGAGACCCCTTCTCGCGACTCCGCCACGGCCACCCCCTGGCCCAGAGTTACATTGTCGGGCAAAACGGGCGAGCCTGAAACACGTCGCCCGGCGTGATCTGCGTCGTCGGCGGTCAGGGGCTCCCGGGCCGCCCGGGTGTACGCGTTCGCCCAGGAGCCAGTGACGCGTCCCTAGGCACCGGATTTATCACCACGAATCGCTGGAAATCGGTCAGTCGGCCGATGTTTGCCGGGCGCGCCGTACACCAGCATGTGCGCGCCGGGGCAGGCTCACCATTTCGCGAGGAGCGGACTGTGCCCACTGACCCCCACCCCGGTAACTCCGTGCTCGCCGCGTGCCAGCGGCTCTTCCGGGACTACCCGCTAGCCGTCCGGCGGCACTACGCGGAGTTCCGCTACGGCTCCATGGTCCTCGCCGCCCGCTCGGCTGGCACCGTATCGGCTGGCACCGTATCGGCTGGCACCGTATCGGCTGGCACCGTATCGGCTGGCACCGTATCGGCTGGCACCGTATCGGCTGGCACCCCCGCGTTCAGCGTCCTCATCAAGGAACGCGACGACCTGTTCGTCATCCGCCCGTGGGACCGCCGGGACTGGGCGCGGGTCGAGATCCGGCCGGGCCAGGAGGTCCCGCCCGTGATCTCGCGCCTGATCGCGGTGAGCGTCCCCGTCCCGCGCGACGGAGCGCTGCTCGGCTGGGTAGCGGGCGGCCAGGTCCGCGCGATCCTCGCCGCGCACGGCCGGCTGCCCGAGCCCTGGGACGACCCGTTCGCCGTCCCCGGCCTCACCGTGCTCCCCCTCGCCGGCAGCGACCCGGGGAAATGGCCGCCCAGCCCGCTGACCGAGCGCCAGCTGTGGGATCACTCCGGCCAGGGCCAGCTCGCCGACGTGTCCAAGATGGTCGCGCGCCGCGGCGGGTACGCCTTCTGGGTACCGGGCGGGCACGTGGTCGTCACCGAGCGCATGGGCACCGCGGAATGCTGGCTGGCGGCGGGCGTCTACGCCGACCAGCAGGCGCTGCGCGAGGGCCTGGCGGTGCCGCCGGCCCGGGAACTGCTCGCTTCCCCCGGGGTCACCGACCTGGCCGGCGGCGTGCCGCAGCAGGCCGTCGAGGCCACCGCGCCGTGAGGGGCGCTGGCGGCGGCTCACTCGCCCTGGTGGTCTCGAAACCGCGCGATGGCCGTCGCGTCGTCGGCGGCGTCCAGGTCACCCCACTCCCAGTCAGCGCCGTCAGTCTGGTAGATCACGTAGGTGCCGCCGACCCGGACCAGGAAATCGCCGCTGGCGGGCCCCTCCCCGGCCGCCGCCCCTCCCCGGCCGCCGGGCTCGACGGCCTCCCACCGGGACTCCGCGAGCACCGCGCCGTCCCCTGAGGCAGCCCACGCGCGCGGGTCGGGGCCGAGCGCGCCGACCAGGCGCTCCAGCGCGGCCTCGGTCTCCCGGTCACCCGCGTTGGCCAGCTCGTCATCGGCAGTATCGTCATCGGCGCTGTCGTCATCGGCAAGGTCGGCCTCGGGCACGATCACCCAGCCGGTGACCGAGCGCCGCCCGGTCACGCAGTCGATGAGCCGGCGGCTGGTCGGCGTGAGCACGAAGATGGCCTCCTGGCCGAACGCCGCGCCCAGCTCCATCGCCTCAGCCTCGCCGATGCCGGGGATCGCGACGCCGTCCTCGACGTGCGACCACGACGGGTCCGCGCCGGCGGCCGGCCACCAGGCGCGGCCCCGGCTCGCGAGCTCGCCTTCCAGGCGGGCCTGCGCCCGCGTGTTGGCGGCCGGGTCGGCGACCACGCCGCCCGGGTTATGCGCGGTCAGCACCGTGACGGGCCGCCCGGCCGGGTCCGGGAACGCGCCGGAGGCTTGCATCGCGGGGGCGGGGAACACGCGGATCGCACCGCCCGGCAGGTCGATCCGGATCTCAGCGCTCAGGTAGGCGTCCCACGCATCGGTCACGGTGCGCCAATCTACCGGCCGTCGGCCGGTACCGCGCCCGCCAGCGCGGCTCCCGGTTGCTACCAGCCGGGCCGCGCGCTATGTAGCAGAGGTCACGATGGGCGCCTCGCGTGCGGGGTTGAGGACCTGACCGCCGGCTTGCTGTCCCGCACGGTCGGCGTGGTCGACCGGACTATCGCGACCGCCCGCGCCCGCGGAGTCGCCAGCTTCGATGAAGTGCTGCAGTGACGTGCGCTTTGACCTGGAGATCGGGAACTGCGGCAGCTAGCGGCGGGCGATCTCCCGGGCGCCGCGCCGGGTGACGCGGCGGATGTACTCCTCGCGGTCCAGGGGGTTGTCGTCGGCCCGCGGCCGGGTGGGAGCCGGGCCGCGAACCGGCTCGTAGCGGTCGAACGATGACTCCAGCACGCCCTCGCCCCGGGTGAGCGGGGGGATCTGCTGGCGCAGCTCATGCACCCCCGCGACTGGGATGTCGCCCTCCAGGGTGACGACATCGCCCCTGGTCGCCGACACCCCGGGGACCGCGTGCAGCCGGGCCAGCACCGGCAGCAGGACGGCGAGGGCGTCGGCCGGGCACTCCACGCGGAAGTGGTGGACCGGCTCGCAGGTCACCGTGCCCGCCGCCCGCAGCGCCGCCATGACCACCAGCGGGGTGAGCTTGCGGAAGTCCTGCGGGCCGCTGAGCGGGCCGCGGGTCGCCGGGGGGCCGTCGGGGACGCTGTAGCCGGACCGGACCAGCGACACCGTGGCGTCGGTGACCTGCCAGCCGTGCAGGCCCTGCCGCAGCGCCGCGGTGACGTGCTCCTCCATGGCGGCGGTGAAGCCTTCCATGTTCTTGTAGATGTACAGCGGAACGCCCTGATGGCCGATCTCGACCTGGAAACTCAGGCCCGACCCGGCCGGGGCGGGCTGGATGCGGATCCCCAGCGTGGCCAGGAACGGGTTGCCCGGCGCGTGCAGGACCTCCTCGGCGGTGCCCGTGCGGACGGGCCGTTCCACGCAGATCGGGGTCGTCTCCCGGAAGCCCGCCCGCACCCCGTACTCGCTGGCCAGCGTCGCCTCGATCACCTGCTTTTGCACCTCGCCGTACAGCGAGAGGTAGATCTCCTGGCGGACGTCGTCCTGGCGGACGTTGATGAGCGGGTCCTGCTCAGCCAGCTGCGCCAAGGCGGCGTGCAGCCGCGCCTTGCCGCCGGGGTGCCGGGCCACGACGGCCGTCTCCAGCGTCGGCGGCGCGAAGAAGCGCTGCCCCGGCCCGCCGCCGGCCGTCCCGAGCACGTCGCCGACCTGGACCTCGGCCAGCCCCCAGAGCCGGGCGATCTGGCCCGCGGTCACCGCCGGGCGCCGCACGGCGGTCCCGTTGGCGAACACGCTGATCGCCGTCACCTTGCCCGCCTTCCCGGGCCCGAACGCCACGCGGTCGCGGACGGCGACAGTGCCCCGGAACAGGCGGGCGTACGCGATCTTCTCCCCGGCGGCCCCGCGCTCGACCTTGAAGACGCGGCCCTCCACCGGCCCGGTGATATCCGGCCCGGCCGCCGGCACCAGGTCGGCCAGCCCGCGCATCAGCGCCTCGACGCCCGCGCCGGTCGTGGCCGACCCGAAGTACACCGGGTGCACCCGGGCGTCCTTGACCTGCCCGGCCAGCCTCCCGCGCAGCCAGCGGTACGGCAGGCGGCTCCCGGCGCCCGTGCCGTCAGTGCCGTCAGTGCCGTCCGCGCGGTCGAGGTAGGCGGCCAGGACCGCGTCGTCGTGATCGGCGAGGGCCTCGGCGAGCCGTGCGCGGTGCACTGGATCGGCGCTGCGGTACGCCGGAACGCGGCGGCGGGAGTGCCCGGCCCGCGTACCTCGCCCATGGGGATGATCCGGGACGTCAGCCGCCCGGCGATGTCGTCCAGCAGGCGCTCGTAGCCGGCGCCGCGGCGATCGATCTTGTTGACGAAGACCAGCGCGGGGACGCGCAGCCGCTGCAGGGCGCGCCACAGGACGCGCGTTTGCGGCTGGACGCCCTCGACCGCCGAGACCACCAGGACGACGCCGTCGAGCACGCTGAGCGCCCGTTCTACCTCGGCGATGAAGTCCGGGTGGCCCGGCGTGTCGATCAGGTTGACGATGATCCCGCCGACCGCGAACGAGGCGACGGCCGACTTGATCGTGATTCCCCGCTGGCGCTCCAGCGCCAGGGAGTCGGTCTGCGTGGTGCCCTCATCGACGCTGCCGGGCTGGTCGATGACCCCGGCGCAGTAGAGCACCCGCTCCGTCAGCGTCGTCTTGCCGGCGTCAACATGGGCGAGGATTCCCAGGTTCAGCATTCCGCGATGCACGTGCCACATCCTCCGAACAGGCGAACAGACGCATTTCGATGGACACGGACGCTCCTCGCATCGCTGGCTCCTTCATTTCCTCGGCGGTAGCTGGCCACCCGCCAGCCTGGCGGCGGGTTACGCCACGCATTGTCGCCTGCCCGCCGCCCGCGCCGCGAGTGATTTTCCCGGCGGCGCCACGGATGGCCGGCGGCGCGTTACCCGGTGATCGCGCCGTAGCCGTCGTTTCGGCTGACCTGCCAGCCATGCCCGGGCTGCTCGCCATCGGCACCGGCACCGGCACCGGCCTGACGTTCGTCGGCTGCACGGCGACCGGCATGCGCGGCGTCGAGCCGCGCGAGTCAGGCATCGCCGCCGGGCTGCTCAACACCAGCGTCCAGTGCGGCGGCGCGCTGGGCCTGGCGGCGCTGACGGCCATCGCCTCCGCGGTCACCCGCAGCCAGCTGTCGTCCGGCCCCGGGGCGCCACTGGCCGGCCCGGTAACGGCCCGGCGTGGTGCCGACAACGCTGGTGAAGGCCGCGATGAAGCCGCTGGGGTTCGCCCATCCGCACGCGTGGGCGACGCGGGTCGCGTCGTGGCCGTCGGCGAGGAGGACCAGCGCGTGGTAGACGCGCAGTTGCGTGCGCCACTGATAGAAGGTCATGCCGAGCTCGTCGTGGAACAGCCGGCTGAGGGTGCGGGCGCTGGCCCCGGTCGCCTGCCCGAGCCGGGCCAGTGAGGTGGTGTCGGCGGGCTGCGCGTACAGGATCCGGGCAACCGCCCGCAACCGGTCATCGCGCGGTTCGGGCAGCTGCAGCGGCTGCTCGCGGGCCTCATGGAGCTCATCGACCAATACTCGCCGAAGGCGGGCGCGGGCGGCGCGGTCGTAGTCGCCCGCGGCGGGGCCGTAGTTGCGCGGGCCGGTGAGCGTCAGCAGGATCTCGCGGACCAGGTCCGAGACCATGAACACAGCGGGACGGCCCGGCGCGAGCCGGGCCAGGGAGGCCGGCAGGAAGAGGATCCGCATGTCGGCGCGGCTGTGCGCGCGGTGGTAGTGCGTGAACCCGGCGGGGGTCCAGGCCACCCGGTTGGCGGGAACGATCGACGTGCCCCGTTCGGTGTGCACGGACAGGGCGCCATGGGCCGCGTACACGAGGTGGCCGCGGGGATGAGAATGCGCTTCGCTGACTCCCCCCGGCGGCCACAGGTGCACCCCGCCCGACGGCCACAGGTATGACGTCCGGCCGGTCCGGGGAAGTTGGCGGCCGATGGGCATAACATGGCATCCTACCGGTGGCCAGCCGCGCCGCCGGCTGGCGACAGTGGAGGCATGCGCGATCCTCACTCAGGTCAGCTGAATGCGACCCAGCCTGCGACCCAGCCGAACACGACAATGCGAGCGGCCGTCTGCGTCCGGCCGGGCGGCCCGGAGGTGCTCGAGGTCCGTGAGCTGCCAGTGCCAGCGGTCCGGGAGGGCTGGAGCCTGGTCCGGGTGAAGGCCGCGGGCCTGAACCGGTCGGAGCTGAGGACCCGCCAGGGGCATTCCCCGGACGTGAGGTTCCCGCGCGTGCTCGGGATCGAATGCGTGGGAATCGTGGCCGGCTCCACCGACCCCGGGTTGCCGGGGGGGACCACCGTCGCGGCGGTGATGGGCGAGATGGGCCGGGCGTTCGACGGCGGCTACGCGGAGTACGCGCTGCTGCCGAACGCGCTGCTGATGCCGCTCACTACCACATTGCCCTGGGAGGTCCTGGCCGCGCTGCCGGAGACGTACCTGACGGCGCAGGGCTCACTGGACGCGCTCGGGCTCGCGCCGGGCGTCCCCGGGCGGTTGCTGATCCGGGGCGGGACCTCGTCGGTGGGGATGGCGGCCGCGTCGATCGCGTCCGGCTATGGCGTCACCACCGCGGCCACGACCCGGCGGGAAGCCAAGATCGAGGCGCTGACCGCGGTGGGCGCCGACCACGCGCTCGTCGACGACGGCCGCTCGCTCGCGGCCCGCGTGCACGCGATCTGGCCTGAGGGCCCGGACTATGTCCTGGACCTTGTCGGGGCGAGCACGGCGGCGGAATCGCTGCGCCTGGCCCGCCGGGGCGGGACGGTGTGCGTGGCGGGCTCACTCAGCGGGTGGGTGATCCCGGGCTTCGAGCCGATCGCGATGATCCCGTCCGGGACCAAGCTCACGGCCTTCCACAGCGATGACATCAAGGGCAGCGCGGGGACGGCCGGGTTGCGGCGGGTCATCCGCCAGGTCGAGGCCGGCGTCTACCGGCCCAACGTAGACCGTGTCCTTGGCCTGGACGACATCGCCGCGGCCCACCGGTACATGGAGGGCGACGCGGCCGCCGGGAAGCTCGTCGTGGTGCCCTAGCGGTTCGACTTCCTGGCCACGCTGCCGCCGTTCCCCGTCGGCGCGCGGCAGGACGCGGCGTGGGAGCGAACCTGGGCGCGGTTCGACGCGCTGTGCGCCCGGCGCAACGGCAGCCTGCTCGGGCACGTCACCAGCGCCGACACGGCCCGGGACATGAACCTGCTCCGCCAGGCGGTGGGCGCCCCGGCGCTGAACTACCTCGGCGTGTCGGACGGCAGCGCACGGGGGGGCCACGTACGCCAACCTGTTCCCGGCCACCACCGATGCTCCGCGACGCCGACGCGATGGCCGCCGCGCTGGAAAACCAGCCTGGCGACTACTGACCAATTCGTCGCGGCAGCGCGCCCGGGGCCAATGGCCTCCCGCGCTGGCGCATGCCTCTCGTGTCCTCTGCTGCCTTACTTCAGCAGCTTCTGGACGTCGCGGAACCGAGGATGGCGCGAGTCGCCGAGCCACTCGAAGAGCACCATCTCCGACGTCACGACCTGCGCGCCGTGCTGGCGGGCGCGATCCAGGGCGGCGCGCTTGTCCTCGGCGAAGCGGGACCCCAGCGCGTCGGTGACCAGGAACACCTCGCGTCCGGCGGCCAGCAGGTCAGCCGCCGTCTGCTGCACGCACACGTGCGCCTCGCACCCGGCGATCACGACCTTGCGGGCGGCGTCGGGGAGCAGCCCGGGAAAGCCCGGGTCCCGCACGGCCGAGAAGCCCCGCTTGGCGAGCGTCGCCGAGGGGTAACCGGCCAGTTCCGGCACCGTCGGCCCGAGGCCCGCCGGGTACTGCTCGGTCGCGCGGATCGGCACGTCCAGCAGGCGGGCCGCCTCGGCGAGGCGGGCCGCCCGCGCGACGACGGCATCGCCGTCCGTCAGGGCGGGCACCAGCTTCGCCTGCAGGTCGATCAGCAGCAGCACGGACTCAGCAGCGGTAACCAGCACGCCATCGAGGCTAGTGCACCGGCCCCCGAGGGGGAGGCGGCCATGGCCGCCGGCGGAAGGCAGATCGATGGAGCGGCGACGGAGAAAGGCAGCAGAATTCGTCCAGGTGCGATGCAGAAGATGTTAAGCGCTGGTAAAGATGATTAATTTTTGGGGTTTTCCGCAATTCGTCACGGCTGTATGTTCACGTCGAACATTCTCCCCCGACGGGCGAAAGGACGACAGATTGAAGCGATCCGTATTGGCGACTCTTAGCCTGCTGAGCCTCCCCCTGCTGGCGGCCACCGCGCTTCCCGCGAGCGCCGCCAGCCATGCCGGTTCGAC
>JAICYD010000006.1 GCA_025934375.1 Streptosporangiaceae bacterium
GCCGCCGGGGCGGTCAGGCCCGCAGACGTGTCCGGCCCTCATTCGTGGAACCCAGGGTTGTTCAGCGGCGTCCTAGGCAAATGGCAGACCTCGACCACGAAGGAGAGAGCATGAATCAGCCAGCCCAGCACCGCATCGCGGGCCGGACGGGCCTGGACGGATGAGGGGACCTCCCGCCAGGAACGCGGCCTGAAGCACCGCGCCGGCAACGAGACCCGCACCATCCCCATCCCCCGGTCCTGGTCGGGCTGCTCCGCGCGCACATCAAGCGGTACGGCACGACCCCCGACGGGCGGGTCTTCCAGACCGCCCGGGGCGGCATCCAGGTGCGCCGGGTCCTTAACCATGCCCCCATTTGGTTGCTGATTCTCACGGTCAGGAAGCCCGTACCTGGTCACCGGTCCCTGGACCCGACCGGGACCGGCCGCACCGGTGGGCCGTGCGCGGGAAGCTCGCCCTGAACGCCTTCGCCATCACCTTCGCCGACCGCTTCCCGGCCGCCGAGAACTACTTCCCGCGATTCAGCAGTCGGAGGCGATCCTCACGAGCTCGTGACCACCATCACCCCCTTGCGATGGCGATCCCTTCCGCGTTGTCGAAGAGCGATCCGCTATCGGTGAACGATCGCAACGGAGCGACGTTGCCGTTCGCCAAGCGGCCGTAGGCGCTGATGCGCCCCGTGCCGCCGAACTGGGAGGTTTGCACCATGGCGTAGATCGTCCCGTCGACCTGGCTGCCGGCGATGCCCGTTATGAACATGCCAGGCAGTCCGGTCGCCGGCCCTTCAATAACGCGCACGGGACGTGCGTCTCCGGCGGCGTTCCCGGCGAAGACGCAGATGCGGGTGGCCGTGCCGTCGCTGACCGCAGCGTAAATCCGGCCAGTGAGCCGTGAGAACGTGATTGACATTTTGCACGACGCCGCGCAGTCCAGCCCTGTATCAGGACCCGAAATGACCCGTGCCGGGCTCGCGCTGCCATTCGCGCCACCCGCGAAGGCCGCGATCGAGTTATGCGGCTGCCCGGAGACGGCGACCAGCACCTCGCCTGCGCTGTCCGTGCTTAGCTGGTCCGGCCACGGGCCGAAACTGAACTCCACCGCAAAGGTCCGCGCCGGGGACACGAAGAATGGCGACGCGCCGTCCGGCGTCCCGCTAGCGCCTGGCGGCGACACTGCCACGCTTGATTCGGAATAGGTGCCAAGGACATACTCAAAGCCCTTTGCGTCGACCGCCACGCTCGTGTTATCCGGGATCTGGGATACGAATATCCGCGAAGGCGGGGTAGCGCCTCGGGCTCCAGGCGGGAACACGAAGGTGTCCGCGCCGGACACGAACGACTGCACGTACAAGTGCCCGGTGGCATCAAAGGCGACGCCCCACGGATCCCAGTCGGTGCCGGGCGTGTTCGGATTATCGACTGTCCGTGCGGGAGTCACGCTGCCGTCGCTGCTGGCGGCGTAGGCGGTCACCGGGCCATTGCCCGCGGTGGCAACATAGACGAGCTCGCCCGCGCCTGCGCTTCGGGCGTCCCGCGCCTGCGCCGACCCGGGACTGGTGATGACCGAGCTGAGCACCAGCACGCCGCCCATGGCAGCCAGGGCCCTCCACCAGCGGCTGACCGTTATCACAGCTCCTCCAGCCTGCGGTTGCCGACAGCAGCGCCGAACCGTGCGGCCGGCCTGACAACCACGCTGACGCCAGCATGCCGCAGAGTCCGCCGGCTGGCGAGATCACTGCGGGCATGACCTCACCCGCCAGGCGCTCGCCCTGCTCACTGGGCTGGGTGGATGATCTTTTTCCACGCGAATTTCGATCGACCTGACCATCACGCGGCGATGTAAATGGATGTAAATAGCCTTCTCGCCGAGGTCGGCGGTCGCGCTGCCCCTGAGAATTTAGCGGGGCTGCGGGCTGCCGGCTGGCGCGCGTCGCTGCCGCTCTGTGGCGCGGTTTCCGCCCGGGGTTGCGGGTCCCGGGCGGGCGCGCGTCCTAGCCCGGTGAAAGCCGAGCTGATGAGGCGCCGCCGCCTGCCCGTCCCCGAGCAGGGACGATGGCTGGCCAGCGTGATCAGGGGACACGAGGCGTACTACGCCGTCCCCGGCAACGCGGAGGCGGTACAGGCATTCCGGTACCACGTCACCCGGCACTGGCGGTTCGCGCTGTCGCGCCGCAGCCAGAAGAACCGGGTCACCTGGGAGCGGATGTCCCGCCTGGCCAGACGCCACCTGCCCACGACCAGGATCAGGCACCCCTGGCCCGAAGCGCGGTTCGCCGCCAGGTACCCATGACAGGAGCCCAGTGCGGTAATCCCGCTCGCTGGGATCTGCGCGGGGCCGCCAGCAATGGCGGTCCCTACCGCGACTAACTGCCGTGGCAAGGGACACACCGGCGGCGGTGAGCGCCAGCCGGGCAAGCGCGCCGCGGGATTCTTCCCAATCTTCAGACCGCACACCTCCGGATGAGGATTCATCCGTTAGCGACGAAACGCAGCGAGAATGCTCATTACAGCGGCCCCCCAATGAGGATTGAGCGTGAAGCGCCAGCCACGAGGCGGTCTGCCTGCTCTGCCTGGCCAGCGGTTGCGACGGCCGCCACGGCGACCACTGCCTGGCTCGCGACGTCACTGGCTCCGGGAACTGCCCCGCCTGCGGGGGCGACGGTCGGGTCCACAGCCCGGTCGGCGGGGGTGCTGGGCCTATGGCGCGGGGAATGGCGTCATGTCTTGCTGGCAGATGGTGCCGGCTGGGGGCAGGGCGCCGGTCTGCAGGTAGCTGAGCTCGTAGTTGGTGGCGCAGGTGCTGGGGTTGGCGATCTCGGTGTGCCCGTATCCGCGGATGGTGAGCAGGCGCGCGCGGGCGAGGTCGTGTGCCATCGCCAGGTCGCCCTGGTAGGGCACCTGAGTGTCGCCGGTGATGCCGAGCAGGAGGATCGGGTTGGCGGTCTTGCGGTTCCACGGGCCGGTGTACCGGTCCCCGGTGCCGTTGCCGGGCCACTGGGCGCAGGTCTCGCTGCCCCACGTCTGAGCCAGCCCGAACCCGCCCGAGCGGGCATAGGCCAGCCTGGCATTGGATGCGTAGGCGCTCAGGTTCCGCGGGTTCGGGCTGTCGGAGCACACCACGGCCCATGTCTGCTCGGCGCCGGTGTAGAGGGGTGCGGTGGTCGGCGTGGCCGGGAGGCGGCCGGGGCGGCCGGGGTCGCGGCCGAAGCTGCCCACAACTGCTGCAGCTGGACGGCCCCTTGCTGCCAGGCGGAGACATCGCCCAGGTCTGCCACCGCGAAGGCGTCGGCGTAGGTGAATGTCTGCGGCGGGCTGCCGGCCGTGACGGGATGCGCGGTCAGGCGGCGCAGCAGCGTGCTCCACTTGGCGCGGGTCGCCGCCGGGGTGCCCGCGGAGAACGCGCACGCGGCCGTGGTCGCCTGGCCGCACAGGTTCAAGAAGGCGGTCAGCCCGGCCGCGTTCGCCTCATCTTGACCCAGGCGCAGCGTGAAGGGCAGGTTTGCGTCCGGGGTGGTCCAGGCGACCGGGTCGAGGCTGGCGTCCAGGACCATCCGGCCGACCCTGGAGGGGTACAGGTTGGCGTAGACGGCGCCGAGCCCGGTGCCGTAGGAGACGCCCACGTAGTTCAGCACCGGGTCGCCGACCGCCGCCCGCAGCAGGTCCATGTCCCGGGCCACGTCGGCGCTGGTGTCATGGTCGAGCAGGCTGCCGTTTGCCTTGCCGCACCGGGCGTCGAACCTGCCCCATGTCCGCACCCACGCCGCGTCCTGCCTCGCGCCGACGGGGAACAGCGGCAGCCCGGACAAGAACGCCTGCTCCGCTGCGGCATCGGGGAAGCAGCGCGCCGCGGTGCTGAAGCCGAAGCCCCGCGGGTCGAAGAAGACGATGTCGAAGCGCTCCCGCATCACGGCGGGAAGGCTCGGGTAAAAGCCCACCAGGCCCTCGATCTGCTCGGCAGGGCCGCCGCCGTTGATGAACAGCGACCCCAGGCGCCGGGCGGGGTCGGTAGCCAGGTGCCTGACTACCACAATGCTGACCTTCGCGCCGCCGGGGTGCCGGTAATCCAGCGGCACCCGGGCCGTCGCGCACTGAAAGCCGCCATCGCAGGCCTTCCAGTCCAGCACCGGGACCGGTGCGGCGGCTGTCGTCGTGGCCCCCGCCTGCCGCACGGCGCCCTGCGCGGCGCCGGCGTCCGCGATCCCGGCGGCCAATGCCGCGGCCAGCCCCGCCGCAACCGCCACGGCAACCGCCCGCAGGGCGCGGCCGTGGTTCTTCATCGATCCCAAGGGAGCTCGTTCCTTTCTCACGGCCCCCGGAGGGGGTCACTCATGCCGGAATCGCGGTCAACCGGATGCGCCCGTCAGGGCAGGCAGTATTCAGACTGCGGGAAGCCAGTGCCCGGCCCGGGCGACGACGGCCGAGGACCGGGTCCCTTGCCCGGCCGCAGGCCTGAATGCGGCAGCCGGGATGCTAGCGGGCTTAGCCGGCGTCCTTGACGATGTCCTGCAGCGACGCCACCTGGCCAGGCAATCAGGCCGTCAGCAGCGCTGACATCGCCGGGCTTGAGGCCGGCGTGCTCTCGGCTGGCGAGGGCCGTCAGGGGTTCGTCTCCTCACGGAGATCACGCTACGAACCCGGCGTCAGCGAGGGAATGCGGCTAGCACACGACTCCGCCGGGAGGCTATCCCACAGGCTCTCCTGGGGGTTAGCCCCCGCGTGGTGGCCCAGGGTTTCCTCCAGCACGGGCGTAGCGGGAAAGCTGGGCCAGTCGCCGCGGCGGCACCTGCCTCCTCGAACGCACGGTAGCCGCGCACCCGCCGGATCTCTACTGGAACCGTCTTGGTGGTTAACGGGCGTCATGAACTCCTGGTTATGCGTCCCGGGAACCTGCGTAGCGCAGCGCGCTTGCCGGGCTGTCGAACCCGCGATCGAGCGCCCTCACGCTCAAGTCCGACTCTGGAACCTCCCAGTCCCTCGCCAGTCCCCGACAATCGCGCGGCGGGAAGGGCGGGACGGCAACAGCTAGTCCCGATGCGAGCGCGTCGGCGTTCCTCCTGGTGACTGGCCAGGCGGGGGAGTAGGGGTCTAGGACCGCCGCGCGCACGAGTACCCGCCGGGCCTGGTCGCGGGGAGACAGCAGAGCTTCCCCGGAGGTTAGCCACCTTCCGGCTCGCCCGGCGGGCAGCTCGCCGGGGTGCAGCTCGCCGATGGCGTAGCCTGCGCGGCTGAGGACGTAGCGGTGCCAGCGGCCGGGCCACTGCGCGCAGTACAGGGCGAGCGTTAGTAGCCGGGCGGGGAGCCTCCCGCGGACCGGGCCGTCATTCCGGGCCGCGAGCCCGGGTGCCAGGCGCGGCCACGCCACGGTCGGGACGAACGGGGCGTCGAGCAGCCCGGCGACGGCGAGGGCAAGTGCCTTGCGTGCGTCCGCGCCGGCGGCGTACCTGATCGCGGCTCGCCGCTGCATCCAGGCATGGAACTGGCGGAGCGAGGGCCGCAGGCTCAGGTCGACGGTGCGGCACAACTCTGCCCAGGACCAGCGGCCGCTGCTGGCGCTCGTCTGCCCGGCGATCCGGCGGGCGTCGGAGTGGGTGATCGCGCCCCGGGCTGCGGCGAGGGTCAGGAAGGCCCGTAGGTCTCCTCGCCCGCCCGGCCACCGGCAGGTGGCTTCATCGTCGGCGATGCTCCCATCCTGGAGGCCGGCGAAGACATTGCCGATCCCGGTCATGCCATAGGGGTGCATGTCGGCGGCCAGGACCGCGCCCAGCCCTCCCGCGCCGGCCACCGCAAACAGCGGAGCCGAGCAGGCTGAGGATCTCGTCATGCAGCGGCGGATCGTGGGGGTCGCCGTCGATGATGACGACCACGTCGCCGGGTTCCGCCACCCCGAGCAGCCCTCCCCGGCGCACAGGCGGATGCAACAGCACCCCCGGAACCAGCCCGGCCGCCGCGTCACGCCCCAGCGTCTGCCCGGCGAACACATGGAAGGGTCTCATGGCCGCTCCCGCCGTGCCGGGTCGGGGCACACCACATTGACCACCGCGATCCCTCCGTCGCCAGCGAGGTCGACCACGAGCGGCGCGGCCCCGGTCGCGGCGCACGCCAGCCGGGTCACGGCCGCCACCTCGGCGGCAATCCCGCCGGGTGGCCTCACCATCGTGCTGGCCACCAGGTCGCGCCAGGGCAGCGGCCGTTCGTCCCAGCCCGCGAGCGCGAGATACCCGGCATTAACGAGACCGCCCGATCCTGCCAGCGCGGCCAGTCGCGCGGCGGCCGCGTCGCACAGCGCGGCCACCAGCGCAACCACGGGATCAGGACGGACGGCGATGCCGGTCGTGACCACATCGCTGCGCCAGAGCCTGTCCCATGGCGTTGGGACGAAGCTGCCGAGTCGAAGGCGACGAAACTCGGCGAGCTGCTGGAGGCCGATGGATTCAGCATCATGTCGGTAGTAGCGGGGAACCGGGCCTTCGTGTTCGCCCTTGACCCGCGCTTGGGGGTTCTGTTCAACGGCAATGACCGATCGGCTGAGGTTTACCTGACCGGCTGGAGTGATTGGATTAGCACTCTGACCTGACGTGTGACAAGTTAGGATCCGGCGCAAAATGCGTTACCTGCGAGGCGTGGGAATGAAAGCGTTCAGCGATACGCGGAAGTCCCTTCTTGCGACCGCAGGCGGGAGATAACGCACCCGCCACAAAGGCCAGGTGGCTCGGCCGACCGAGCACGACAGCGCAAGAGTTCATGCCTGCCTTGTCGGCGGCGCATTGCGGTCGATGCTCACGGAAGTTACTTTCTATAGGGAAGTAGCTACTAACCGTCAGCGGGTGTGTGATGGCGCGCGGGTCAGGTTCTTCGGGCGGTTCCTATTCCTACAAGCAGTGGGCTGCTGCTGAGCGTGCCGCACAGCGGGAACGCGAGCAGAAAAAGAGGCAGGCTGAGAAGGACCGCCTCATGGCGGAGGCGACAGCACGCGATGAGGAAGCCGAAGCCAGGCCGCGGCTGTTGAGCAGCGGGTCGCTGGGCTGGAAGGCCTGCTGCGGTCCTCCCTAGGACGAGATCCCCGCATTCGCCTCGACTCGCTGAGAATCTCCGCTGTCGTTCCGCCCCTCGACCTCGGGGCACTGGCGAACCCCGCTCCCGCGCCGCAATGGGCGGACTTTGAACCCGTGCCGCCGTCTGCGCTGGGACGCATGTTCGGCGGCGGGCAGCGTTATCAGGCCGCCTATGAGGAAGCCGAGCGGGCGTTCGCCAGCACCCAGGCTGACTACCAGCGGCGGGAGGCCGCCAGGCAACTCGGCATCACGGCGGCCCGCGCGGAATGGGCCAAGGCAGCGGATGAGGCCAAGCGCCAGGCACAAGCGCACAACGCCCATATCGCCGAGATCGCTGCGGGCTTCCGGGCACATGACAGGTTCACCGTCAGCGAGTACGTGCAGATGGTCCTGGACAAGTCTCCCTACCCGGAAGGGTTCCCCGCCGAAAGGCACGCCGGGTACGTGCCCGAGTCCTCGTTGCTGGCGGTGGAGTGGTTCCTTCCGACTTTCGACATCATCCCTGTGCACAAGGCGTTCCGGCATGTCAAGACGCGCAAGGCCGTCGAGCCCGTCGCCAGGCCGTCGGCCGAGGCGCAGCGGCTTTACAACGCGGTGATCGCACAGGTCGCGGTCCGCACGGTTCGCGAGGTGTTCATGGTCACCCCGCCGGACATGGTCAGCACAGTCGTGTTCAACGGGCACGTCCATACCGTCGATACGGCTACCGGGCAGAAGATCCAGCCGCCGCTCATCTCAATGCGCGCCACGAGGGAGAAGTTCGACGAGCTCGTACTCACCGAGCCACGCTTCGACCCAGTTGCCTCGATCAAACGGCACTTCTTCGCCGCCATCTCGCAGCATCCCGAGGAGCTGAAGCCGGTCGATCCGGTGATGCCGTTCAGCCAGGCGGACCCGCGCGTCGTCGAGGCCATTGATGTGATCTCCACCCTCGACCAGCGGCCCAACCTCCTGGAACTCAGCCCCGAGGCATTCGAGTCGTTCGTCCAGAACCTGTTCGCTAAGATGGGATACGAGACCGACCGGTACCGTTCCAGCCGTGACGGCGGCATCGACTGCATGGCCTATAAGCGCGACCCTGTCGCCCCCATGAAGATCGCCGTCCAGGCCAAGCTCTACACCAAGACCGTCTCGCCGACACACGTCCGCGACCTGTACGGGACAATGCAGCACGAGGGAGCCACTCTCGGCATCATGATCACCACTTCCGGCTACGGCCCCGGCAGCGTGGAGTTCGCCAACGGCAAGCCGCTCCACCTCATCGACGGCCCCGGGCTGATCTCCATCTGCCAGGAAAACGACATCCCCGCCCGCATCCTCGGACTCGGCACCCGCAAACGACGGACGTAAAGAACGACCTTATGCGCATATGCCGCACACGCGACCAGTCCGACCTGGAAAGAGGAGAAAGCGGCGGACGAGCGGGTCGGGCAGGCAGCCTAGAATTGCAGGCCGGGGACCCAAAAGCGCGGGCATGACGTTGCATCTCTTTCCGACCTGCGCTGCCTCGACCTTGAGCAGATCGACGCCGTCCGCGGGCGAGGAGCGAGTTGGTACTACCCCGCCATCGCGGCACTCTCGGGAGCGGGTGCCGGGCTTGTGATCTCCGGCGGGGAACTCGTTGTCACCGTCTCTGCCGGGGTCGCGGCAGTGCCTTCAGGAGGTGCGTGGCGGGCGGGTCGATCTCGACGGTGTGCTGCTTCGGCGGGAAGGGCGAGGATGCCGAGCGGTGGTATCACCTCCTGGACGCTGGCTTCCGGCTGGGCATCCGGAGACTCGGTGGTGGTCTCGGGGACTGCTGCCGGGATGGTGACAGCCGGGGCGGCTTCTGCGGCCGGGGCGGGCGTGAGTGCGGGCAGATCCGGATGGCCGTCGGCACGCATTAGGGGACGCGGGATCGTGTCAATTCCAGGTGGTGCCGTTCCAGTGGACGATCAAGGGCCAACTCTGCTGGCTGCCCTGGCTGGGTATCCAGTAAGTGCCGACTGCCCAGCCGTCGGACGGTGCGGAGAAAGCGACGTCGGCGAGGCCGCCGGTTGCCTGGGGGTTGTCGCCTATCGGGACGGGGACCTGGGCCCAGGTGGTACCCGTCCATCGCATGGCGAGCGGGCCGGCGTCCCCGCCGCCGACAGCCCATACGGCCCGGCCAGGCGCGATGGTCACGCTGTAGAAGCCGCCGTTGGCGCCCGGGGCCGGTACCGCCTGCCAGGCTGCGCCGGTCCACCGCATGCTAAGCGGAGGGCGGGCGGCGCGTAGTTTGAGCTGGGAATTCACGGTCGCGTGCTGGCCGACCGCCCAGGCGGTCCCGGGCGGGCGGGCGGCGATGCCCAGCAGCGAGTTCGCGGGCCCGGCGATCGGGAACGATGCCCGCTGCCATGAATTGCCGTTCCAGCGAATGAGCACGCCACGTGGTGCCAGGCTCCCGCGCTCGGGGGCGGCCCCGATCGCCCAGGCGGTGCCCGCAGGCGTGAGGGCTACCTTCGTGAGGCCGGCAACGCCGGCGGGGGCGGGTACCCGATGCCATCCGGCGCCGTTCCAGCGCAGGATCAGCGCCTGCGGGTGCCCGGCGATGGCGGACTCGCCGACGGCCCAGCCGTCGTCACCGGACATGGCGATACCGGACAGGGCGGCGGCGGTTTCCGGCAGCCCCGTGGCCTGGCTCCATCGCTCCCCGTCCCAGTGCAGGAGCAAGGCCCTATCGGACCTGGCCGGCCCTGCAGGCCCGGGGAGTGCCCCGGTGAAGCCCACGGCCCACGCGTCGCTCGCCGAGACCGCTGTCACGCCTATCAGGAATCCGGGCACCCCGTCCAGTACGGCCGGGCTGGTCACCCGGCTCCAGGCCTGGCCATCCCAGTGGAGCATCAGCGTGCTTAGCTGCGGGCCCGTCCCGCTGAATCCCACCGCCCAGGCATCAGTCGCCGAAGCCGCGGCGACGCTGTTCAACTGGCCATGGAAGCTGAACGTGGGGATGGCGAGATTGCCGCTCAGCTGGGAGTGGGTGACAGTCTGGGAGTTGCCGGCAGTGCCGCATGCCGCCATTGTCATGGCGAGCGACACCCCAGCGGCGGAGAGACCCAGCCGGGCCATCAAGGACATGTCGCATATTCCACCAAATCAGGCAAGGCCTTGCGGCGCGAGCCGCACAGCCCGAGCGGCATTCCCCGGATCGTTACCAATGCCTTCGGGACGCCCGATCAGATCGGGACGATGATCACTGTCGCTGGATGGCCAGCCACGGTGATGACGAACTTGGTCACGGTGTCCTTATCCCGGTCCGAACCCGCCGTTGCCCAGCTCCAGGTACAGCCGCCGCAGCAACGGCGGAACCGGCAAGCCGACGGCACGCTCTGCCTCCTCAACCGCCTCCTGGGCGGCGGGAACGAGGGTGGCGGGCAGTGGCTCCACCAGACCCTGGCCCCGCGCCTTCAGGTACTCCGGCGACCCCGGTGGTAGATCCGCCGGTACCTGCCATCGGCGGTCACCAAGAACGCGCCGCCCCCGTCCGTCGAGGGCACGGGGAGCCCTGGTATCTGATCCAGGTACTCGCCCGCCGCCACCAGGTCCCGAACCGCCTGGAAGGCCTCGTCTTCGCTCACTGATGCCACGCGGCAAGTATTCCCCCTAGCACTGACAATCGAGGCAGGCGCGCACGAGGCAGAAAATGTTGCTGGATAACCCTCGTGACCTGGATCTTACGGGGCAAGCTCTCGGTGCCCAGTTGCCGAGAATTGTGCGCCATCTCTGCATGGGACTCATATGTACTCATACGCGACATAAGTCACATGCTGTTGCGCGAGTCGGCGGGCGTCACGAAAACTAATACCGTCACGGGCGCCTAATTCGCAATTTATCGCAACCCACTCCCATGACCTGCACTTTATGGGTCATTGTCGCTAAAGTGATCAACCGGCGTTTGCCGAGCGGGCGCGGAGCCTGCCCGGCGGCGCGTGAGCGGGAAATGCGACGAGGACCGAGGGGCGGGCAAATGGCGTTGAAGCTGGAAGAGCTCACCCCCGGTGCCCAGGTCACCGGCCTGGTCGGCAATGGCCAGCCGGCCACCGTGATCCAGGCCCAATGGATCGGCGGCAACGCCCTGCGCCTGACGTACCGCACCGTCGACAGCCGCCTAGACGAGCGCATCCTCTACCGCGACCACGAGTCCCGCCTGGACCTGCACACCGCCGGGCCGGCCTACGAATTCCGGGCCGACGCCAGGCTGTTCAAGCTGGCGGCCGAGGCGCTGCGGATCAAGATGGCAGGCCGGTTCGACCCGATGCTCGCCGTCCATACGAGCAACCTGGAGCCGCTGCCGCACCAGATCCAGGCGGTCTACGGCGAACTGCTCAACCGCACGCCGCTGCGCTATCTCCTGGCCGACGATCCCGGTGCAGGCAAGACGATCATGGCTGGCTTGTACATAAAGGAACTTATGCTCCGCGGTGACCTGGAGCGCTGCCTGATCGTGGCGCCCGGTGGGCTGGTGGAGCAATGGCAAGACGAGCTGCGGGACAAATTCGCCCTCAATTTCGAGCTGCTGACCAAGGAAATGGTCAACGCCGACCCGGACGGCAACCCATTCCGCCGGCACCACTTGCTCATCGCAAGGATGGACCAGTTGTCGCGGTCCCAGGAACTGCAACAACACCTGGACCACACCGACTGGGACCTGACCGTTGTGGATGAGGCGCACCGGATGGCGGCGCACTATTTCGGCAGCGAGCTGAAGAAGACCCGCCGCTATCAGCTCGGGGAGCTGCTGGGCCGCAAGTCGCGGCATTTCCTGCTGATGACCGCCACCCCGCACGCGGGGAAGGAAGAGGACTTCCAGCTGTTCCTGGCGCTGCTGGATACCGACCGGTTCGAGGGCCGTTACCGGGACGCGGTGCACACGGTCAGCACCGAGGGCCTGATGCGGCGCATGGTCAAGGAGGACCTGAAGACCTTCGAGGGTAAGCCGCTGTTCCCGGAGCGGAAGGCCTACACCGTCGGCTACGAGCTTTCGGGTGCGGAGCATGACCTGTACGAGGCGGTCACCCGCTACGTCCGCGAGGAGATGAGCAACGCCGACAAGCTCAAGGAGCACGGCGATAACAAGCGCGGCTTCACCGTCGGGTTCGCGCTAACCGTCCTCCAACGGAGGCTTGCCTCCAGCCCCGAGGCAATCCTCAGGAGCCTGGAACGCCGCCACCGGCGCTTGGAGAAGCGCCGCAACGAGATGCGCTACGGCGCAGCGACCGCCGAGGATGACGACCTCGCCCGGCGGCTGCGCGACCTCCTCGGCAAGGACCCGACCGAAGCCGACCTCGCCAGCAGCGACGCACTGACCGACAGCAACAACGTCCCCGGCGACGAGGCCGAGGAGGCCGAGTCCGAGATCGCGGACGCGGCCACCGCCTCCCGCACGCTTGCCGAGCTGGACAAGGAGCTGGCGATCCTGACCGACCTGATCGAGCTGGCCCGCCGGGTCCGGCACAGCGGCGAGGACAAGAAGTGGACGCAGCTGCGCGAGCTGCTCACCGCGCCCGGCCAGCACGAGCAGAAGATCATCATCTTCACCGAGCACCGCGACACCCTGGAGTACCTGGCCGACCGGATCCGGGGGCTGCTCGGCCGGCACGACGCCGTCGCGACCATCCACGGCGGCGTCACCCGCGAGCAGCGCCGCCACGTCACCGAGCTGTTCACCCAGGATTCCAGCCTGCGGGTCCTGGTCGCGACTGACGCGGCCGGGGAGGGCCTGAACCTGCAGCGCGCCCACCTGATGGTGAACTACGACCTGCCGTGGAACCCGAACCGGATCGAGCAGCGCTTCGGACGCATCCACCGCATCGGCCAGGCCGAGGTCTGCCACCTGTGGAACCTGGTCGCCATCGACACCCGTGAGGGCCAGGTCTTCCAGCGCTTGCTGGACAAGATCGAGCAGCAGCGCCAGGCGTATGCGGGCAAGGTGTTCGACGTGCTGGGCGAGGCGTTCGAGGGCCAGCCGCTGAAGGATCTGCTCATTGAGGCGATCCGCTACGGCGACCGCCCGGACGTGCGGGCGCGCCTCAACCAGGTCATCGACGCCAAGGTCGGCGAGGGCCTGGACAAGCTCATCGCCGAGCGCGCCGCCCACGCCCAGATCTTCGACGCCGCCGACATAAAGCGATGGCGCGCCCGCATGGACGAGGCCAACGCCCGCCGCCTGCAGCCGCACTACATCCGCGCCTTCTTCCTGGAGGCCTTCAAGCAGCTCGGCGGCCGGATCGCCGAGCGCGAGGCCGGCCGCTACGAGATCCGCCACGTCCCCGCCGACATCCGCGATCACGACCGCGCCGCCGGGACCGCCCCCGCCCCGGTCCTGCCCCGGTACGAGCGCGTCACCTTCGACCGCGAGCTCATCACCGCCGGCGGCAGGCCGCGCGCGGACCTGCTCGCCCCCGGCCACCCGCTGCTGGACGCGGTCACCGGCCTGATCACCGAGCGGCACGGCACCCTGCTGAAGCAGGGCGCCATCCTCATCGACCGGCACGACCCGGCCACCGAGCCCCGCCTGCTGGTCGCCGTCACCCACGAGATCACCGACGGCCACGACCCCGCCCGCACCGTCTCCAAGCGCTTCGGCTTCGCAGAGATCGACGCCCCCACCACCGAGACGCCAGCACACGAGGCGCACGCCGCCGGCGAGGCCCGCTACCTCGACTACGAGCCACCATCCGATACCGAACGGAACTTGCTGTCCCCGCTCATTTCAGCCCCCTGGCTGTCGGCCGGGACGGAGGCGATCGCCCTGGACTGGGCGGTCACCGAGGGCATGCCCGCCGAGCTCATCCGCACCCGGGAAATCGTCACCACCCGCGTCGAGCAGATACGCCGCCTGGTCCGCCAGCGCCTCACCCAGGAGATCAACCACTGGGACTGGCGACACGCCGAGCTGCTTGACCAGCAGGCATCCGGCCGCCCGCTGAAGATGAAGCCTGACACCGCCTACCAGCGCGCCCGCGACCTGGAACGCCGCCTGGACAAACGCCTCGCCGAGCTCGACCTGGACGCAGACCTGATCGCCCGCCCCCCTGTCATCTCGGCAGGCGCGCTCATCGTGCCGCAAGGACTGCTGACCGCGATCACCGGCACCACCAAGCCGCCCAGGTACGCGGCCGACACCACGGAGACTGACCGCCGGGCCATCGCCGCCGTCCTCGCCGCCGAACGCGCCCTCGGCCGTAACCCCCGCGAGATGCCCCACAACAACCCCGGGTACGACATCGTCTCCACCTGCTACGACGGCCACCTGATCTACATCGAGGTCAAGGGCCGCATCGAAGGCGCCGAAGACTTTTGGGTCACCCGCACCGAGGCCCTGCACGGCAAGAACGCCGGACTTGGATCACGGCTCGCCCTGGTCTCGGTCTCGCCGCTCGGTCCCGAACTGGACATCGCCCGCTACATCACGGACCCGTTCCGCGACGTGGACTTCGGCGACTTCAACGCCACCGGCCTCGGCGGCAACTGGACCAAAGAATGGGAACGAGGCGGAACTCCGGCATGACCAAGGACCTGTGGTACAAGCCAAAGCTCATCGAGGTCGCTCTTCCCCTTGAGGACATCAACCGCGAGTCAGCCCGCGAGAAGTCGATTCGGCATGGCCACCCGTCCACCCTGCACCTGTGGTGGGCCCGGCGTCCGTTGGCGGCCTGCCGGGCGGTGCTGTTCGCCCAACTGGTCGATGACCCGAGCGCGCATCCCGACAAGTTCCCGACCGAACTGGACCAGCAAGCCGAGCGGGATCGGCTGCACAAGATCATCTCCCGCCTCGTCGTCTGGGAGAACATCCACGACGAGAAGCTGCTCAAGGAGGCCCACGAAGAGATCCTCAAGTCCACCGGCGGTAATCCGCCGCCGATCTTGGACCCCTTCGCCGGCGGCGGCTCCATCCCGCTGGAAGCCCAGCGCTTGGGCCTAGAGGCGCACGCGTCGGACCTGAACCCAGTCGCGGTGCTGATCAATAAGGCTCTGATCGAGATCCCGCCGAAGTGGGCGGGACATCCACCGGTGTTCCCTGGTGCTGCGGCTGAGAAGATCTCCTGGCCACGCGCGACGGGCATCGCCGAGGATGTGCGCCGGTACGGGGAGTGGATGCATACCGAAGCTGTGAAGCGGATAGGCCATCAGTACCCTACGGTCGAAGTCGCTGGAGTCGAATCTTCGGTGATTGCCTGGTTCTGGGCGCGCACCGTCACCTGCCCAAACCCGGCGTGTGCCGGACGGATGCCTCTAGTTCGATCATTCTGGCTCTGCAATAAGGCAGGCAGAGAGCGTTATATTAAACCGATCCCGGTCCCAGAAGAGAAACGTGTGCGCTTTGAAATAGGCGGTCCAGAAGGGGATCCCCGAGAGAGCACCGTTTCTGGGCGCACTGGAGCCGTATGCCTGCTCTGCAATACGCCGGTTCCAATGTCATATATCCGTGGCGAAGCCAGGGCTGGTCGTATGGATCCTCAGCTGATGGCAATGGCGGCAGAAGGTAAGCGCCAACGCTATTATGTTGCCGCGAACGAGGGACACGAGAAGGCCGCCGACGTGTCGCGGCCAGTCGATATGCCTGACGCCGAGATGCCTAACAATCCGCGCTGGTTCTCTCCGCCAGCCTACGGAATGACCGGGTATGCCGACCTCTTTACTGCGCGCCAAGCGGTCGCGTTGACGACATTCTCGGACCTTATCGGGGAAGCCCGCGCCAAGGTGGCAAATGATTCTGGGAACTCTGGGTACGCTGACGCCATTGCAACTTACCTAGCATTCGCGATCTCGAAATTGGCTGACCGGGGATCATCGATATGCTCATGGGTGATACAACGCGAGTCGAACAGAAACACGTTCGCCCGTCAAGCGATCCCGATGACATGGGATTTCATAGAGATGAATCCGCTGTTGCGTGGCACGGGCAGCTTTGCAGGGGCGGCTGCATGGACAATTGAAAGCCTTGAGGGTGCCGCGACGAGGGGAGCCGCTCGCGTCATGCAGGCTGACGCTGCAACATGTGCCACCGGCGGCGCAATTGTCTCCACGGACCCTCCGTACTACGATAATATCGGATACGCCGATCTGTCTGACTTCTTTTATGTTTGGCTTCGACGATCGCTGCGCGACTATTACCCCGATCTCCTCGCTACGATGCTGACGCCCAAGGCAAAAGAACTCATAGCTACTCCGTATCGATTCAATGGAAGCAAGAATAAAGCGGAAGAGTTCTTCGAGGACGGCTTCTTGAGGACTTTTACTCGGATCCGAGAAGAGCAGCCAAAAGGCTTCCCGGCTACGGTCATCTATGCATTCAAGCAATCGGAAACCACAGATGAAGGCGAGGCGTCAACCGGCTGGGAACGGATGCTTAGCGGATTGCTTGAAGCCGGGTACTCTGTCACTGCCACTTGGCCAATTCAAACCGAACGGGCCACCCGCTCGATCGATATCGGTACGAACGCCTTGGCGTCATCCATCGTGCTTGCCTGTCGCCCGCGTCCCGCCGATGCCGCGTTCACCGATCGGCGGGGGTTCATCGACACGCTGCAGGTCGAGTTCCCGGAGGCGCTGCGGAGGCTGGAGCAAGGCAAGATCGCGCCGGTGGACCTTCGACAGGCGGCGATCGGGCCAGGGATGGCGGTCTTCTCGCGGTATGCGCGGGTCAACGAGCCGGATGGGTCGCCCATGCGCGTGCGGGCCGCGCTCTCGCTGATCAATCAGGTGCTTGATGAGAAGCTGTCGCAGCTTGTCGGGGACGTGTCGGCCGATACCCGGTTCTGCGTGGAGTGGTTCAAGCAGTACGGGTTTGAGGAAGGGCCGTTTGGCACCGCGGACACGCTGGCGCGCGGCGTCGATACCGGGGTGGACGGACTCGTTCGGGCCGGGATCCTGAGGTCGGCTGCGGGGAAGGTGAAGCTCCGTTCCGTTGCGGATATTCCGGATGCTTATGATCCGGCGGCCGACGAGCGAATGTCGGAGTGGGAGGTCTGCCTGCACCTCGCCAAGCAGCTCGATGAGCACGGGACGGACGCGGCGGCGCGGCTGCTGGCAGCGGCGCGGGATGTGCCGGGGATCGACCTGGACGACGTGCGGGAGCTGGCTTACCTCTTGTACTCGATCGCGGAGAAGAGGAACTGGGCCGAGGTCGGGCTGCTGTTCAACAACCTCGGCACGTTGTGGATGGACCTGGAGGACACCGCGCGGCGGGTGCCGTCTGGCGCTCATGCGGGCGGGCAGGGGCAGCTGACCCTGGAGTTCGGGAGTGACGACGATGGCGGCGAGTAACCGGGACCGGATCGACGCTGGCTTGCACCTGCTGGGCAAGGGGCTGGTGCCGTTTATTGACCCGGTGATGGCCGGGTCGGTTCCGGCGGACCGGGACTGGGTGGAGCTGCTGGACGCGCGGAACAATTCGCGTCGTGGTACCGGCTACCGCAACTCCAAGGATGACCCGCGGTTCCTGCTGTCGGTGCTCACCGATGAGTGGCGGCTGTTTAAGGACAAGCTGTCGCGGGCGGAGCAGTCGTTTGCCAGTGAGCTGCGGGATACCGCGAACAAGTGGGCGCACGGGGAGAAGTTCAGCGGGGACGACACCTACCGGGCGCTGGACACGATGGAGCGGCTGCTGGCGGCGGTGGACGCGGTCGCGGAGGCGGATGCGGTGCGCAAGCTGCGACGGGACGCGCAGCAGGCGGCGTTCAATTCCGAGACGCGTAAGGCCGTTGCGGTGATTACTGGGGTTGAGGGTACGGGGTTGAAGCCGTGGCGGGAGGTGATCGTGCCGCAGGCTGATGTGCGGGACGGGAACCTGCGCGGCGCGGAGTTCGCGGCCGACCTGTTCTACGTCACCGTGGGGCAGGCGTCGCGGGAGTACCTGGATCCGGTGGAGTTCTTCCGCCGGACGTACCTGACCGACGGGCTGCGGGACCTGCTGGCGTGGACGGCGCGGCGGGTTGGCGGGGACCGGAATGCGCCGCCGGTGGTCAACTTGCAGACGAACTTCGGCGGTGGCAAGACCCACTCGATGCTGGCGCTGTACCACCTGCTGTCCGGTACCGCGCTGACGTCGTTCCCGGATGAGCTGCAGCGGCTGATCGCCGACGCCGGGATTGGCGCACTGCCGGCGACGCGGCGGGCAGTGCTGGTGGGCAACCACATCAAGGCCGGGGCGCCGTCGGAGAAGCCCGACGGGACGAAGGTTTCCACGCTGTGGGGTGAGCTGGCCTGGCAGCTCGGCCTGGCCGCGGGAGGCGAGGTCGAGGCGCGGCGGGCGTTCGAGATGGTGCGGGACGCTGACGAGACGAGGTCGAACCCGGCGGACGCGCTGGGGCGGCTGATCAGCGCGTACGCGCCGTGCCTGATCCTGATCGATGAGTGGGTGGCGTACGGGCGGCAGCTGTACGGGCGCGAGGACCTGGCCGGCGGGACCTTCGACACGCAGTTCACGTTCGCGCAGACGCTGACCGAGGCGGTCAAGGCGGTGCCCGGTGCGATGCTGGTGGTCTCGATTCCGGCCTCGTCGGCGTCACCGTCGGCCGAGGAGGCGGAGCGCGGCGCGACCGACATCGAGGTCGGGGGCATGAACGGCGCGGAAGCGCTGCGGCGGCTGCAGCAGGTGATCCACCGGGTGGCGGACCAGTGGCGGCCGGCGACGCCAGTGGAGTCGTTCAAGATCGTCCGGCAGCGGCTGTTCGAGGAGCCCTCGGCTGACGCGCAGGTGGACATCGCGGCGGTGGCGCAGCGGTTCACCGACTTCTACGCCCGGCACCGGGCCGACTTCCCGGCCGGGGTGGCGGAGCCGTCGTATGAGGAGCGGATCCGGGAGGCCTACCCGATCCACCCGGAGCTGTTCGACCGGCTGTACCAGGACTGGTCCACGCTGGACCGGTTCCAGCGGACCCGGGGCGTGCTGCGGCTGATGTCAGCGGTGATCCACACGCTGTGGCTGCGGGATGACCCGGCGCCGATCATCGTGCCCGGCGGGGTGCCGCTGGAGGCCGATGAGGTGCAGACAGAGATCACCCAGTACCTGGAGGACCGGTTCAAGCCGGTCATCGACACCGACATCGACGGCGCCACCTCGACCCCGGCGGTCCTGGACGCCTCGCGGACGGCGTACTGGCAGCGCCGCATCACCCGGCGGATCGCCCGGTCGATCTTCCTCGGCTCGGCCGCCACGCTGAAGGCCGCGCACAAGGGCGCCGAGCAGCCCCGCATCTGGCTCGGCATGGCCGTGCCCGGCGACACCGTGGGGAACTACGCGGGCGCCCTGCACCTGCTATCAGAGCAGGCG
This sequence comes from Streptosporangiaceae bacterium, assembly GCA_025934375.1. Classification (GTDB taxonomy): domain Bacteria; phylum Actinomycetota; class Actinomycetes; order Streptosporangiales; family Streptosporangiaceae; genus Trebonia. The sequence continues at coordinate 19,347 of JAICYD010000006.1, forward strand.
ACCTACCTGTACAGCGAGGGATCGCGGTACTGGTACGACGTCGCCGCCTCCGTGGCGAAGATGGCCCGCGAGCAGGCCGACCGGCTGCGCGACCGGCCCGAGGAAACCTGGGCCGAGATCCTGCGCAGGCTGACCCGCCGCGAGGGGCCGGTGCGCGGCATGTTCGCCCGGGTTCAGGTTGGCCCCGAGAAAAGCGACGACATCCCCGATGAGGCCGCCGTCCGGCTGGTGGTCATGCACCCACGCTTCCGGCACGCCCGCGGCGAAACCACCTCGTCGGACGCCGCCGTGTGGGCGCTGGCGGCGGCGCAGGGGCGCGGGACCGCGCACCGGCTGAACCGGAACATGATCGTGTTCCTCGCCGTCGATGCCCGACGGTACGAGAGCCTCGATGAGGCGGTGCGCCAGTACCTGGCGTGGACCGACCTTGGCTCCGAGCAGCGGATCATCGACCTTGACCTGCCGCCGCAGCAGGCCGCCCAGGCCCGCAAGCGGCTCATCGACGCCGACCGCACGGTGGACCTGCGGATCTCCGACAGCTATCAGTGGCTGCTGGTCCCGGTGCCGGGCGGCGGCGGCGTCGGCCTGGCCATCGATGAGCACCGGGCCGACACCGCCAAGGAGCGCCTAGCCGAGCGCGCCTCGGACAAGCTCCGCGCCGTTGACCTGCTGCGAGTGGTCCAGGGACCGCAGAACATCCGGCTGGACCTGGACAAGTACCTGGCCTCCGTCTGGTCACGGGACGGGCACATCCCGGTCGGGCAGCTGTGGAAGTACTACTGCGAGTACCCCTACCTGCCCCGGCTGGCCGAGCGCGCGGTGCTGGAGAACGGCATCGTGAAGGTCTTCGACCAGGTGGTGTGGGAGCAGGACGGGTTCGCGGTCGCATCCGGGTTCGACCCGGGTTCTGGCCGTTGTGTCGGGCTGGCGCTCCCGGCGGAGAACGCGGCCCCGCCGATCAGCGACACGACGCTGCTGGTTCATCCGAGCCGCGCCATCGCCCAGCGGGCCGCTGAACGAGTCGCGGCCGAGGCCGCCCAGCGCGCCGCCGAGGAAGCGGCGAGTGCGGCTGCGGCCGGGGCGGGCACGGCGGGCGACGGTTCGGGGACGGAAGGAAGGTCGGGAACGGGAAGCGGGACGGCTGCAGGCGGCGGGGTGGCTACCACGGTCGGGTTCACCACCACGGTCGTGCCCGACCCGGCTGGTACCGGCGCGCACGGCATGGATTCACCGCCCAAGCCTCGGCCCCCCGCGGCCAAGACCCGCTACTACGGCCGGGCCGACCTGGACCCGGAGCGCTACGCCCGCGACTTCAACCGCCTCAGCGCCGAGGTCATCCAGCACCTGGCCGCCCTGGATGGCGTCGACCTGGAGATCTCGATCGAGATCACCGCGATCAAGCACGACGGCTTCCCGGACGACAAGATGCGCATCGTCTCCGAGAACGCCCGCACCCTGAAGTTCGCCGAATCCGACTTCGAGGACAGGTAACTGGGCCACCGAAGTTCGGCGTGCGAAGTTTTGCAGGCTGGCTGACAACATGGCCAGCCAGTCGCCGCGGGCGTCACGGCTGCCGGGCCGCCGCAAGCAGCCGGTCGAAGGCCTCGGCAAGCTTTTCCGGTATGTCCTCCCGGCTGGTGGCGAGTTCTGCGTGGCGGGCCATGAGGTCTGGCTTGGCGGTTGAGCCGCCCATCCCTCCCGAGACGAGGTCGCTGACTTTCTTGCTGAACTTTCCAGCACAACGGAGGGCAGCGAACTGCTCTGGGAGCCAGGGGTTCCCGTCGCGCTGCGGCCAGTGCAGGTTCGCCAGTTCGGTCCACTGCTCGTCGCTGAAGAGTTCCTCTAGCTCGTTGGGGTCACCAAGGTAGTCGATCCGGTTGGTGGGGACACCGTGGTTGTTCAACTCGCGCTCTGAGAACAGTTTCGGCTGATCACGGAGGCTGTCCTTGTCCACGATGACGTAGACCGGCTTGCCCATCCCCGTGAGGTACCTGGTCAGCTTGAGCGCGTTGGTGTTGTTACCGGATTCCCAAATGATGATCCCGGCCTCACGAAGCCGTACCCCGGTCGCAAGATGGAACATGCGGGGGAAGGCGCGCTTCTCCGACGACCCCTCAACGAGCAGGAAGCAGCGCTCGAACAAGATGGAGCTGGTGGACAGGCCTAGCTGTTCCGCGAGATTGCTGGCGAACGTGTCGAGGTCATCGTCCGTTCCATCCCGGGGCAGCCTGCGGATCCTCGTTTCCTGGCTGGTCCGTTCCAGATGGACTACGTCTTCCAGGGGGACCCGGTCGATGATCTGCACCGAGTGGGTGGCGATGACCATGGCAACGTTGCCACCCGGCGTGCACTGGCCCTGGGCCCGGTCCATGAACTCGCGCTGTCGAACGTAGTCGAGTGAGGTGTCGGGCTCGTCATAGGCGATAACGACAGACCGTCCAGGATCGCCGCTTCGAGTGACCTCCTGCCGCTCCCACTCCCAGACCGCCTGGATGACCTGCTTGCGGCGACCCGTTCCCGACTGCTCGAACGGGATACGCTGCCCGTCATGACTGGCGAACAGCTGTGCGCTGGACACAGGGTCGCGGAACGAGACCTGCGGGATGACCTCGACGCCGGAGATTCCGTCGACTCCAGCCTCGATCGCCGTGCATAGTCCCAGGGCGGCGGCCTGCAGAGCCGACTCGGTCTCGGCCTGCAGTTTTACAACGGACGCCCGGAACTCTGGGCGGGTGAGGATCTCCCGGAACGCGGACCTGAGCGCACCAAGGACCGTATCGTTGACGTCGGCCCCCTCGATCCCGGCGCGGTGCAGGTAGACGGGCAGCCGACTGGTGACATCCTCTCCCGCGCCTTCCCAGCCCAGGCACGTCGGCTGGCCAGCGATGAACTGTTCCAGCGGCACAAGGAAACTCTCCTTGGACGTCCTCGGCCCTGTAATTGAGATCCCGTGCGCGTCGGCGATGTCTCGCAACTCGCCGATCAGCTTTCTGCGGAGGTTGCGCAGGGATTCGTCCACGGGAACATCTCGCTCCACCTGGTACAATGCCGAGCGCTCGCCGCGGGTGGCGACCCGCCGGATGCGCGCGACGGCGGCCAGGTCCGTGGCCTCCTGATCGGCGGTGGATAGTGCGAACTGCCCGGTGACGATGATCTCCGGGTGAGGCGATGAATCGTCGCCGCTGACCTCGTTCGGAAAGTCCGAATCAGCCATCTCCCGGGATGTCAGCAGGAATCCGAGGGCATCCAGGACTGAGCTTTTCCCGCTGTCGTTCCGCCCGGTGAGTACCGTCGGGGAACGCACTGGAATGGCTGTCACCTCGGCCAGGGACCGGAACCCGGAAATGGAAAATGAGACTAGCTGCATGGGGATCCGGCACCACCAACTCGCGACTGTGTCACCTTGACATTAACGATTGTAGGCAAACGTAATGCGCGGCACGCAGAATTGCGCGGTGTTGCTCGTCATCGCCGTTGGCGCCCGTGAGGGATTTCCGCTCGGCAAGCGGCCGACGCTGGCCCGCATCTGAGCGCCCGCGGACGCCCCTTCAGTCCGTGAGGCTCCCAGCCTGACCGAAGAGCCGTTCCCGTTCGGCGGCGGCGGCGAGCCGTGCTAGCTCCGCCTCGGACACGTCAACAGCGTCTGGTGCCTGGTGCGCGATCACGCTGTCACGGGCGAACTCGTCGAAGAGTTGCTGCTTGTCTGCGACGATATCGCGGATGCGCTCATCCACGCTGTTTTCTGTCAGCAGCCGGTGGACTTGGACCGTGCTGGTCTGGCCCACGCGATGAGCTCTCGTGATCGCTTGCGATTCCGTGGCCGGCTTCAGCTGGGGCTCGCAGATGACGACGACCGACGCGGACCGGATGTTGAGCCCGACGCCACCCGCGGTGATCTGGCGCGACGAGCACGGCGCCGTGTCCCGCCTGCCGATCGCCGAGGTCGCGGGGCGGCGCGCAGGGCGGTGGCGTGGCGGGTGACGGCGACGGTGAGGGACCCGGCGATCTTCTAATGCGCCCCGGCTGCTCCGTAATCCTATTCCCCCGGTTGCTCAGGGCGCGGGGGTTCGTCATGGGTGAAGCGGCGGGCCATGGCCGCTGTGGTGGCCTCGGGGCAAGCGCGGCGCTGGCATGACGGCGGACGGGCGGATGCCGGGGCACGGGCTGGGGGGCATGGCAGGCCCAATGATGCGCATCGGTAGCCTGGCCTTCCTGGTCATGGCGACAGGGACCAGGCCTGCCACGAATGCATCCCGGCCCGCCCGCGCCCCCTGCACTGCCCGCCGCCCCCGCCCAGGCCGTTCCGCCGTGCACCATCAGCGGGCCTGGCAGGCAGGATCCTGTTCCCGGATTCCATGCCTCCGCTTGCCTCATGGCGTTCGCCGCCACATGCGTGATAGCGACTTATTAATGATCTATTAGCGCGACCAGCGAGACTCTCCCCATGGACACTGCAACGCGGCGTTCCCCAGCTCATGCCGATAGGCGCGGGCAACTCCAGGCCCCGGTGACCACGACGGAAAGGAACTGAGATGCGAAGAGGCTTTATTCTTTCCGGGATCGCGGCGGTCGGCCTGCTGGCGGCTGGCCTTATCGCCTCCGCGCCCGTGCCCGCGTACGCGGCTAGCAACACGGTTTCCGTCCAGGACAGCGGGGCATCGCAGTTCATCGTGCGCTGCGATTCGCAGAGCACCTGCAACACCATCACCGTGGGTCCGCTGCTGATCCAGTTCAACCGGACCGGGTCATTTAGCAAGGCCCAGGGCATCTTCTACAAGATCACCAACGGGACCGCGGTCGACGGCAGGGACTTCAACATCCCGGCGACTGGCGAGGTGACCATCCCCGCGGGCCAGTTCAACACGGACCTGTCCGTCCCGCTGGTGTACGAGGGGCTGTTCAACGCCACCCAGAGCTTCACCATCACGATCACCGGGACTTCCCCGTCGGCCACCGTCACGCAGAGCACCGCGACTGCCCTGATATCCGGCGGCACCATGCCGCCGGACTGCTCGTTCACCTGGATCAGCAGTTCCAGCCAGTCGGTTAGCTGCACCGGGCGGCCCGCGACCCAGGCGTGGCACTCGCAGTTCTACTGCATCAACTTCCCGTTTAATCGCTATGCCATGGACGGCAACGAGGTGACCGGTGAGGGGACATCGACGGTCAGCAACTGCCCCAACGTCGGCGACGGTTCCATCAACCTTGGCTGAGCCAGCGGCCAGCCGCCAGCGCACCGCTACCAGCCGGGACGCTGACCGGCGCATGCCGGTACCGGGCACCGCCCTGTAGCACTCCCAGTACCGCCCACAGGTAAGTGCAGTCCAGCAGCCTCCATCGAACTCAGTTCGATGGAGGCTGCTTACTTAGGAGCCTGGGAGGCGAAACCCCCGCTTGTCAACGGCGCTGCGGGCCGGACTCCTGCGTTCGACCGGCGCCTGCGGGTGCCGCTCGCGTGATTGCCGTGCGGGGTTCCCCGGGGGTTGTCACCAGGCGACTTGCCCGGCATCCGGGGCCGGTGGGATGGGCCGGGTGTAGCCGGGACCTATCGCGGAGATGGCGGCCAGGTGGCTTGTCCGCCCGTCGGATTGCCAGCGTCCGGCCACGATGACGCTGCCGTCCGGGCTTGCCCATTGCAGGCAGGCGTAGGGCGGGATGGCGGCGTGCTTGTCCTGGACCGGGGCGAGCTGCCTGACCTGCTTGCCGGTGGCGGCGGAGAACTGGGCGATGGCCGAGACCCGGTAGCCGTCGGGGGGACCGCCGTTCTTCACGCCGTTGCAGAACACGGCCTGGCCGTTGCTGGTCATCACCAGGGCGCCGAGGCAGGTGAAGCCCGGGAAGGGGACCCGGACGGCCAGGCGGCTACCGGCGAGCAACTGGCCGCCCGTCCCGCCGGTGTCGAGCAGCCGCAGGCCGCCTAGCGAGAGCCCGGGGTCCTGCAGCCCTGGCCCCTGCCAGTTGAACGCCAGGGTCCGGTCATCGGCGGCCCACGACAGCGCCTGAGGGCCGAGGGGCTGGTCGCCGAACGCGAACAGCGAGGGCATCCGGGTTGCGGCGGTCCAGGTTCCCTGCAGCGCCCCGCCGGACGGCAGGCCACCAGCGGCCGCCGCCCTGCCGAGAGCATAGACGCGGATCTGATGCACCCTTTCCGAGGGCACGACGGCCACCGCGAGTCGGCTGCCATCCGGTGACAGCGCGGCGCCCCAGATGGCCAGCGCTGGCATGGCCGGCACGGGCAGCGCGGCGATCCGCGTCGTGCCGGTAACCGGGCTGTACGCCAGCAGGTACAGCTGGGTCGGTCCCGCGCCCAGGACACCGGATGCGGCCGGCAGCGCCTGGTACCGCCCCGACTGCCGGGAGGCGGCCACGATCCAGGTGCTGGCCGTGCTCGTGGCGGCGACCACGCTGAAGGTGGTGTACGGCGCCGGCGGCTGCACGGCGGCCAGGACCTTCCCCGACATGGTCGCACGGATGGTGATGCCAGCGGCATGCAGCCCGGTGGCGGGCACCCTGGCCAGCGCCGCGTAGTACGCCGGCACCGCCTCGCCGGGTCCCTGCGCAATGGTCGGCGCCGACACGGCAGGGCGCGGTGCCGCCGGCCGGGAAAGCCCCGGGCCGTTCAGCACGGCCAGCACGGCCAGGACCCCGGCCGCGATCACGACCTGCCCGGCAAGCGCCGCGATGATCAGCGACGGCACGGGCCGGCGGCGTAGCTTCCTGCCCATGACTGGACAGTACCCTGCGCCGGGTACCCGGTACACGCGCCCATGCCAACAGGCGCGAGGGCGCCGGCACGCCGGCCGGCACGTGCCGGGCAGGTGGCTTCAGCCCGGACGGAATGGCCGGCGGACGTTCACGACGACCGAATCAGATAGCGCTTCCCAGGCATGGTCGTATCGCTCAATCACTAGCAGGTAGGTCTACTGGGCTTCGCAAGGTCCGTGCGACCTCCGATGAGGACATCCTGCAGCGCCAGTACTGCATGATCCTCGCCGAGCGGGGAGGTGATCGCTGGCTTCCCATCTGGATCGGGCCCGCCGAGGCCACGGCGCTCGCGCTGGCGCTGGAATCGGCCGAGATGCCGCGCCCGTTCACCTACAAACTGGCGGCCGGGCTTGTCGAGGCCGCCGGCTCCCGGATCACCGAAGTGAAGGTCACCCGGTTGCTGGAGAGGGTGTTCTACGCCGTCGTCGTCGTGCAGGGGCCAGGCGGGCCGCGGGACGTCGACGCGCGACCCAGCGACGCCGTGAGCCTGGCCGTGGCCAGCGGCGCGCCCATCCGGAGCAGCCCAGCGCCGCGCGCAGCGGCCCGGCCCGCAGCCCGCAGGCAGCATCGTCCAGGACACAGACCCCGGGCAACCACCCGCCGGCTGAAGCGCTCTGCCCCGCCAAGCCGGGCGGGGCCGTGGCGTCCCGTCCGCTCAGCTCAGGTCGTCGGGTAGCGCATCTCGATGGCGTGGCCGCCCGGGGTGTCCTGCAGGAGCTTGCGCAGCAGCCGGGCGAGCTCGGCCATCTCCCCGGGGGCTAGCCGGCGGGTGATGAGGTCATCGATGATCGCGGTCTGCGCGCGTCCGTCGGCGAGCGTCTGCTGGCCGGCTGGCGTAAGGCGCAGCCGCACGACGCGCTTGTCGTCGCGGCCGGGTTCCCTGGCAACGAGGCCTCGGGTGACGAGCGTGTCGACGAGGCGGCTGGGACTGCCGGTTTCGGAGATCATCAGCCTGCCGAGCTCGACCAACGTGAGCGGTTCGCGGGTGGCCAGGACCTGGAGCACTTCGGCCTGGGCCGGGGTCAGGGAAGCCGCGCGCAGGTGGTCCGCCATCATCCGGCTGCCCTGGCGTTGCGCGGCGAGGATGAGGTGGCGGATCTCAGTGGCGCTGATGGTCGCAGGCACTGCTGGCTCCTTGGCTATTTGACGAATGGGGGTCGGATGCATGATACTCATGACACGACATCAATGACATGTCATGAATGATATAGCATCGATGATGTGTCACTGCTCTAGTGTAGGAGGTGCGCCGTGACGGCGACATCCAAGTTCAGCTCCGCCGGTGGCGGCCAGGCGGCCAGCGATGTGCTGCTGCTGGGCGCGGCCGGGAACAGCGGCCAGCTCATAGCGGCCGAACTGGCTGCCCGGGGCCTGTCGATGCGGCTGGCCGGGCGCCGCCGGGGTCCGCTGGAGGACCTCGCCGTGGCGCTGGCCGCGACCGGCGCGAAGGCGGACGTGCGCGCCGTCGATGCCGGCGACCGGGAGTCGCTGGCCGAGGCGGTTGCCGGCGCCGGGGTCGTCTTGTCAACGGCCGGGCCGTTCGCCCGGCAGGCCGGCCCGGTGATCGATGCCTGCCTGGCCGCCGGTGTGCCCTACGTGGACATCGCGAACGAATGGGCGGCCGTGCGGGGATTGCTTGACCGCGATGAGGACGCGCGGGCCCGCGGGGTCGCCCTGGTGACCGGGGCCGGGTTCGGGCCCGCCGCGACCGAGGCGCTGGTGTTGCGGCTAGTCGAGCGGACAGGCGCGGTGCCCGCGCGGGTGCGCGTCGCCGCCGCCGCGGCGGTGGCCCGGCACAGCGACGGCGTGCGCCAGACGATCCAGGAGTCCTTGCCGCAGGGCGCCCTCACCTACCGGGACGGCCAACTCGTCAGCGAGGCACTCGGCAGCGGCGCCACGGTGCTGACGTTCGGCGGCGCGCAGCGCCAGCTCCTGCCCGGTCCGGTCGGTGACCTGGAGACGGCCAGGCTGGCCAGCGGCGCGGCCAGCGTGGTCGCATACATCAGCAATCCGGCGGCGCACCCCGGCGGGACCGACTCCTGGACCTGGGCTGAGGTTACCGGGCCGGACGGGCGGGTCGCCTGCGCCGAACTGCAGACCGGTGACGGCGTCCTCGCCACGGCCGCCATCGCGGCCGAGACGACCGCGCGCGTGCTGGCCGGCGCCGCACCCGGCGCGTGGACTCCCGGCGCCCTGTTCGGGGCTGGCCTCGTTACGGACGCCACGGGCGCGCGGGTGACCATGAACGGACAGCCGGCATGAACGGCAAGCACAGCCCGGTCAGCCGGGTGTCGGTGATCAGCACCGGAACCGTGGACATCCGCCCGCAGCACGTGCGGTCGGACGGCACCCCGCCGCTGTGGTGGCTGATGACCTCGCGGCGCTGGACCGGCCCGCTGCCGATCAACGTCTACGTCATCGAGCGCGGCGACGGGCTGGTCCTGTTCGACACCGGGCAGGACCGAGCCTCGGTGACCGATGCCAGCTACCTCCCGGAAGGCCTGGCCGGAGTGCTGAACCGGCGCCTGGCGCGCTTCGACATCGCCCCGGACCAGACGCTGGCCACGCTACTGGCCAGCATCGGCTACGACATCGCCGACGTGCACACAGCGGTTTTGTCGCACCTGCACGTGGACCACATCGGCGGGCTGCCCGCCCTGACGCACGCCAGCATCGTGATCAGCAGCACGGAACGGCAGGCCCTGGACCGCCCGTTCGCCCAGCTGAACGGCCTGATGCGCGAACACATCATGCTCCCTAGCCTGAACTGGAGGCTCATCACCCCGCAGCCCACCGACGACCCGTCAGTCGCCCCGTTCACGGCCGTGCACGACCTGTTCGGCGACGGCAGCCTGGTCGTGCTGCCCACGCCGGGTCACACCCCTGGCTCGCTTTCCCTGCTGGTCCGCCGGCCCGGCTTTCCGCCGCTGCTGCTGGCCGGCGACCTCACCTTCGACGCGGACCTCATGGCGCACGAGCACGTGCCCGGCATCGGCCAGCACCGCCAGCTGCTCGACAGTACCCGCAAGGTCAACATGATCCGCGCGAGGTACCCGGACCTGGTCGTGCTGGCCGCTCACGACCGCGGCGCCGCGGCCAGCCTGGCCGCCGCCGAGCAGGCCAACCCCGGTAAGCAGACATCTCAGCCCGTCTAGGAGGAACGTAATGAAAGTCGACACGCTCGAATCAGTCCAGCTCGGCGGCATCACCCAGTGGATTCGCATCCGGTCCGCCGACCCGTCCAATCCGGTACTGCTGCTGATGCAGCAAGGCCCCGGGCTACCGATAATCAACGAGGTACGCCGGTTCGAGCGCCTACTCGGCCTCGAAGACGCCTTCACCGTCGTGTACTGGGACCAGCGCGGCACCGGCCTGTCCGCGCTGCCACTGCGCCAGCGCGCGGGCGGATTCGAGATCAGCGCGGACCGGATGGTCGACGACGCCGTGTCGCTGCTGGAGCTGCTTCGCGACCGGTTCGGCGGCAAGGCATTCATCGCCGGGTTCTCCTTCGGCGCGACGTTCGCCGCGCGAGCAGCCGCGCGGCGCCCCGATCTGGTGGCCGCACTCGTCGCAACCGGCATGGATATCGACATCCCGGCGGCCGAGGCCCACATCTACGACTTCGCGCTCACCACCGCCCGCCAGCGCGGCAACCGACGCGCCATCCGGCAGCTAGAGGCGATCGGCCCGCCTCCCCACCTGGACGCGAAGCAGTTCACCACCCGGGCGCGCTGGACCGCCAATTTCGGGGGCGTCGTCCACGGCGCCAGCTTCGCTAGCGGGCTCCGCGACCTGCTTGCCAGCCTGGTCCGCTCGCCTGACTATCCGGCCACCGCTCTCATCAGGGCCATCCGCGGGATCAGCGCCTCCGTGACCGCGCTGCTGCCCCAGCTTGCCAGCACCGACCTCGTCACCACCATCCCCCGGCTGGAGGTGCCCATCGTCTTGGCGCAAGGGCGCCTTGACCAGGTAGCGCCCGGCCACGCGACCCAGCGATTCCACGACTCGCTGACCGCCCCGGACAAGCAGCTGGTGTGGTTCGAGGAATCGGCCCACTCGCCGCATCTGGAAGAACCAGGCAAGTTCCGGGACCTGCTCATGTCCGTGCGGGCCAGTCATTTCCCGAAGGCCTGACCGACCGGTGCGAGGCTGCGTTCCGCGTCCGACATCTGCAGTGCTGCCGCGACCTGGTCGGCCGTCTTGCCGTCGACCCGGGTCTCGCTGACCTCCTGCGCATGCCGCAGGCTGCGCAGGAGGGCCGCAAGCGGCACCGCGTACAAGGTGGTGAGCGTGCTGTGCACGGCCGCGAATGCGGACAGCGTGCCCAGCGACAGTTCCGCGACGTTCCCGTACAGGGCCTCTGCCCAGGTTTACCTCTGGACCCCGCCGCGTCTGCGGCGCTGACCCCTTGACGGCCGCGAGTACCAGCCCGTCATTGACCGCGAGGCGGAGCAGGCCCGAGCCGGCTGCCACGGCATGGAAAGCGAGGGACGCCGCCGCGTAAGCCAGGCCGATTATCGCTTCGTCGCGAAGGCCCTGAGCCTGTCGGCGAAGGCGACGACGAGCTCGCGGAGCTCGTCTGGCTGCTCGATGGCGAACGGCAGGTCGAGTGACGCGAGCAGGGGAGGCAGCCAGTCGAGGCGCTCCGCCCGTACCTCCACGCGGTGCCATCGGCTGGCATGGGAGTCCGCCGTGGACGGAGGCTCACTCCCGGGTGAGTGCTCCGCTGGCGGAGGCTCATCGATGGTTGCGATGCTGGCGGGAAGCCGGGCACGGATCTGCCCGGTGGTCCCCTGGACCCGGAGGATCACGTGATGCCGGTAGGCCGCCGTGGCGAACCCGGACAAGACGCGCTGGGCCGGGTCGAGCCCGGGAGGCGGCTCGAACGAGCCGGGCAGCGCCCGCGCGTCAGCGATGCGGTCGAGTCGGAAGGTCCGCTCTTCGCCGATCCCCGGGTCAGCGCCGGTGACGTACCAGCGGGCCGAGTGGGAGACCAGCCCGTAGGGGTGCAGGGTGCGCTCGCTGCGCCGGCCGCCGGCAGCGGTGTACCTGAGGGAGACCGGCCGGTGATGGCGCACGGCATCGGCGAGAGTGAGCAGGACGGCGGCATCCGGGGCAGCGAGCTCGCCGGGCGGTGCCGTGAACGCGAGCGATCCGAGCACGCTGTCGAGCCTGCGGGCGACCCGGTCCGGCAGCACCCGCCGGATCTTCGCCGAGGCCGTCTCACCCGCCGTGCTGGCCGCGGTCATCAGCCCGGCGCGGTGCCCGGCGACCAGGCCGAGCAACACCGCGAGCGCTTCATCGTCGTCCAGCATGAGCGGGGGCATCCGGTACCCGGGGCCAAGGCGGTACCCGCCATAGCGGCCGCGCACCGACTCCACAGGCACGCCGAGGTCGGTCAGGTGGTCCACGTACCGCCGCACAGTGCGCTCATCGACGCCGAGCCTGCCCGCGAGCTCGGTCCTCGTCCGGATTCCGCCGGACTGCAGCAGCTCCAGCAGGGTGAGCACCTGAGTCGTAGGCCGGGCCATGCCCAGAATCTAGCCGCAATACTGGACCGTTTCTGTCCAGTATTCGACTTAGCGTGGGTGCAGACCAGTTCCGCAGACCCAGGGGAGAACAGCATGGACTTCGTCTCGATCCGCATCATCACCGCCGACGTCGCCCGGCTGGCCGGCTTCTACGAGCGGGCCACCGGGGTGCAGGCGGACTGGGCCAGCGAGGACTTCGCCGAGCTGCGGACCGCCCACGGCACCCTCGCGATCGGCAGCACCCGCACAGTCCCGCTGTTCGCGCCCGGCTCCGCCCAGCCCGCCAGCAACCGCACCGTGATCATCGAGTTCCTCGTCGATGACGTGGACGGCGTCCATAAGAACCTCGCCGGACTCGTCGGGGACTTCGTCAGCGAGCCTGCCACGATGCCCTGGGGCAACCGGGCACTGCTGTTCCGCGACCCCGACGGCAACCTCGTCAACTTCTTCACGCCCGTCACCCCGGCCGCCATCGAGAAGTTCAGCCGCTAGCGCCACGCCGCGCGGTCGGCGAACGCATTCTTGCGGAAGCGCCCCTGGAAGGGAAAGGCCAAATACCCCAGCAGGGCAGCGGGCAAAGACCGCCTACGGGGCTGCTCACCGGCTCCCCGGCCTGCCCCGGCGGGCTGGCCCGGTTCGACACCGACGTCCTCGGCCAGCCCAGCATCCGGGACAGCGTGCCTGGACGCTCGCTAACGTGGTCTTCCAGCGGCCGTCGGCGTCGGCCTCCGGCCAGCCGGGCGGGTTGCCGGCGTCCAGCGCGATGTCGGAGCCGAACGCGTCGTAGTAAGCCTCGTAGATCAGGTCGGATTCGCGTGCCTGCTGGTGGCGCAGGCCGGATAGCACCGAGGACAGCCGCTGGCGCAGGTCGGCGAAGTCGACTTGAGCGTCGCCGGATTCGCTGAACTCGTCGCGCAGCGAGGCGATGGTATCTTGCAGCTGACGGTAGTGCAGGCGCAGGCCGCGGGTCCGGTTGCGCAGCCAGGGCTGACTGCGGGCGATATCGGACAGCAGGCTGTCGGGCAGTTCGGCGTTGCGCGCCTCGCTGGCGGCGGTCTCGGCAAGTACGTCCAGCGCGGCGCGGACGTCGGCGCGCCAGGCTTGCTCCCGGCGCGGGGCTGCTGAGGCCAGGGCTGTTTCGAGTTGCCGCATCGCCAGCAGGGTGCGGTCCTGGTCGGACCGTCGCTGCTGTGCCCGCGCCCGGAACTCCTGGCCTGGTTCCTCAGCCGGCATCGCCGTTCCCGTCAGGTGCCGCAGGCCCGGCGTTCGCGCTGCGCGCGGCCAGTGCCCGTAGCGCCGCCAGCTCCTGCTGCAGGCGCCGGGTCTCCTCGAGCAGGGCCAGGACGCGGCGGATGCCGGCGATGTTGAGCCCGTCGGCGGTCAGCGTGCAGATCTCCTGGAGCCGGTCCAGGTCGCGGTTGCTGTAGCGGCGGGTGCCGCCGGCGCTGCGCGCCGGGTCCAGGAGCCCCTCGCGCTCGTAGATCCGCAGCGTCTGCGGGTGCAGGCCGGCCAGCTCCGCGGCTACCGAGATGCTGAACAGGCCGCGGTCGGCATCGGCCCAGCCGCCGCTCACCATGGCCATTCCCGCATTTCCTCCAGGTAGCGGGCGGCCATCTCGGCCAGGAGCAACAGCCGGGCACGGTGGTCGCGGTCCGCGCCGTGGCCAGGCGGCGCGTACGACGGTTCCACCCGGACCGGGCCTGCCCACAGAGGCGCGCCGTGCGCCGCAGCGGGGGGCGGCGACAGCGGGCCTGACGGGGACAGCACGGTCACCCGGACCACCGTCCCCGGCGCGGGTCCAGGGACGCGGGACTCTGGTTCCGGGACCCGGGCCGCCTGGTCGTAGGCGGCGCGGCGGCCGGGGTCGCTGAGCATCTCGTACGCCTCGGCCAGGGCGCGGAACCGGGCCGGAGCGGCGGCGTCCCGGGGCCGGGCGTCGGGGTGCTCGGCCCGCGCCCGACGCCGCCAGGCCCGCGTGATCTCGGTCGGCGTGGCCTGGCGCGCCACGCCGAGCAGCTGGTAAGGATCCGGCTGTGGCTGGCCGTTCCCTGGCCTGTCCATGCAGGTCACCTTCCCTTCCTGCCCCGTCTTCCGCAACGCGCGGCGGCAGGCACCGTCTCTAGTATGGCCCACGAGAAAACCTGAGTCGAGTCTTGTCAGGTAATCGATTCCGGTGCTATATAAATGCTGCGCGCGAGCGCGTGACAGGAGAACCGACACGGCAAGGAGGCTTGCGATCATGCTCATGCGTACCGATCCGTTCCGCGAGCTGGACCGGCTGACCCAGCAGGTGCTCGGCACCGCTGCCCGGCCGACGGCGATGCCAATGGACGCCTACCGCAAGGGCGACGACTTCTACATCCAGCTCGACCTGCCCGGGATCCGGGCAGAGTCCATCACGCTGACCGTCGAGCAGAACGTGCTGACCATCCGCGCCGAGCGCGCGCCAGCCGAGGCCGGCGGCATCCAGATGATCGTCGCCGAGCGGCCCCACGGCACCTACAGTCGGCAGGTCTTCCTCGGCGAGACCCTCGACGCCGAGAACATCAGCGCCGATTACGCCGCCGGCGTGCTCACGCTGACTATCCCGGTTCACGAGGCCGCTAAGCCCCGCAGCATCCAGGTCACCAGCAGCGACGAGAAGCAGGCCGTCGCCAGTTAGCCACGGGCTGCGGCATGGTCAGGTAAATCTATGGTGGTTGGAGTAGACATTCGACGTCGAGCCAGGTAATCTTCCTGCTGTAAGCGAAGAAGAGAAAATCATTGAGGCGCGGCAGATGACGAACTGCCCGCAAGACTAGGAGCACCGAGGTACGGCGCTGTTGGCGAGTGCAGTAACGGTACGTGCCGAAGGTGCAGGACCGGTCAGGTGCGCCGGGGCCGGGCATGATGAAAGGCTCCGGGGCAGTGACCAGCGGCGTTCCACGCGCTGGGACCGAAGTTGAAGGATCCAGAAGGTGGAACTCAGGCCGCGCCGAAGGTAGCCGGAAAGCTCAGAGGAGAAGGGGAGGGTTGCGCACCGTCGGATCGCCCGTTGCCGGCTGGAGCACGCCGGGCGGGTACCGCAGTCCCATCAGTAAGGAAGGTGGTCTTCGGTCACGCATACGCGATTCCCGCGCCGCCCGCCCTCGCAGTCGGGCCGCGCGGAAAAGGCAAGCCGGCGAAGCTGCCGGTAGATGGTAGTGAAACTCAAACCCTGGGCCCCGGTGCTACGGCACCGGGGTCCTCATGCTGTGGAGGGTGCGATGGGCCATACCCCGCAAGACGCTGGCGGGGCCGGGGCCGGAAAGCTCGACGATGACGACTACCCCGCCTACACCATAGGCCGGGCCGCGGAGATACTCGGCACCACGCAGGGGTTCCTGCGGAGCCTGGGCGAGGCCGGGCTGATCGAGCCGCAGCGCTCGCCCGGCGGGCACCGCCGCTACTCCCGCTATCAGCTGCGGCTGGCGGGCCGCGCCCGTGAGCTCGTCGACCAGGGCACCACGCTGGACGCCGCCTGCCGCATCATCATCTTGGAAGACCAGCTCGCCGACGCCCAGCGAATCAACGCCCAGCTCACCGCCCGCGAGCCGCGGCCGCCCCGATGACCCCGGGCACCCGGGACGTCCCCGCCCAGGACGGTTCACAAGTAGGCGGACCCGACGGACCGCGGACCCGACGGACCACCGGCGGCCTTTCAAACCCCGGCACCGGCCTGCCGAAGCCCGAAACGACCGGAGACGAGCCGGTGACCCGGTACCAGCACGCCCGCGCCTACGCCGAGGCCAAACCGGCGAACCTCACCCCGGTCTCCCGCCGAGGCGGCCGTAAGCCCGAGGAGGGTTCACAGACGCGGTTCCGGCCAGGGCCGGGAGTGCGGGGTTCCTGCGCTGGCGATGCCGCGATCAGCTCTTCGAGTTGCCGGACGATGGCTGCGGGCGGGATCGGCAGCGGCCGCGCGAATACGTTAAGCAGCGTGTCAACCGACTGGCCGACGGTGAACCTTGCCCCGGCGTCGTGCCGGGAGGCCGCCGGCACGGGCCCGCTGCCGACGGCCTCGCGGATGCCCCAAGCGAGTGCCTCGGCGTTATCCGGGCTGACGAGCACCATCGCGCCGCAGTCGGTCTCGGGCAGGCCGCCGTCGTCAGAGGCAACCACCCGGCAGCCCGAGTGCTGAGCCTCGATGGAGGCGATGCCGAAGGTCTCGTGCCAGTACTGGCTGTTGGACGGCATGACCACGATGTCGTGGCGGGCCATCAAAGCGGCCATCGCACCCGGCGTCTTGCGGCTGGCCACCAGGGAGATTCCGGGGTGCGCGCCGAGCATTCGCTCGATGATCTTTCCCTGCGGCTTGTCCGCGCCTGCGGTCGTGGCGGTGAACGTGAGTCCGGGGTCTTGCTCGATGATGTCGATGTGCAGTGTCTCCAGCAGGGTGTAGATGCCCTTCTCCGGGCTCAGCCTGCCCGCGAACAGGATGCGGGTCGTCCCGGTTGGGCGCCCGGGCCGGGAGGCAGCGGCGAAGTCTGGTTCGGCGAACGGGTAAACCACGCTGATCGTGGCGATGTCCACATCGAGGTATTCCGACCACAGCGCGGCGGCGTACTGGCTGGTGGCGATCAGTGCGCGTTCCCTGGTCCCCGCGATGGCGAATGCTCTCTTGCGTTCCCTGATGGGCGGCGGGTTGTGCAGGATGAGGAACGCAGGGTGCCTGGTCGGCACGGTGTGCGGCTCGTTGACGAAGACGACGGTGCTGTCGAGTCCGCCGACTTCGGCCAGCGTGGCCAGTGACAGGAACGGGATGTCAGCGAATCCATCCCTGCCATCGCGGGAACCAAGGCCGACGGTGACTACCTGCGCTGCTACGCCGCGCCGGGTCAGTTCCCGGACTTGGCCAACGGTGTAGTTCTCCGATCCGCCGGTGCCGGCGGGCAGTGGGTTTCCTGGGGACCAGATAAACGATATCAACGTCTTTAGCCCGCATTCCCTTGTGGCCGAGGCACCGGGGATAGCGGGTGCGTGCACGCGAGGCCGGTGTCCCTCGCGGCCGACCGCGTACCAGCCGACCGCGCTGTGAGCGTGAGCGGGCGGGCACAGTGCGGACCACGGTCGAGTCTGCGACCGGGCTGCAGCCTGACCCTGGCGAAGCGCTCGAAACCGGGATGCCGACGCATATCAGCGGCATTCGCAACGGCGAACATCAGCAGCGATCGCATAGTAGCACGAGCCGCCCCGGCCTGGTTGGCGGACGCGACCACGTCGGCAACCGCCCATCACCTGGGGAGTGCCGGCGGTCCGTAGCGCAGCCGTTGCCCGCAGGTTCTCCCGGGGCATGGGGACCGCCGGCCCATGCTGGCACGGGAGCCGCGGAAAGGCGCAGACTGATCACAATGAACAGTTAGTGCCCGGAGTCGGCATTAAGCTGCCTTCGAGGCCCTTCAATCCTCCGCCCGACTAAGCCCTGAACGTCTTCCGCGCAGGTCAGCGTGGGCGGCAGGGAACAGAGGATGACCATGAGTGATTTTTACGGAATCGAGCCGGGTACCGTGCCTGGCTTCGCCGAAGCTGGCGCCGGCGCATACATGAGCGTGGTGAAGTTGCCCGAGGAGACCGTCCAGCACATGGTCAGCTTCATGGAGAGGCTGCGCGGCATGTACGAGGCCGATCCGCTCGCGTTCGAGGTATGCGTCCGGCACGTCGCCTCCGTGATCGAGGATCAGCGTCGTCACGAGGGGAAGGCTGACCCGCGAGGAGGCGCAGCGCCCTGACGTGGCGCCGGGACGGCCTTGCCGCCAGCGACCGGACGGCCCAGTTCACCGCCGACGACGGCGAGGTGGCCAAGGGCCTGGGCATAGGACCTGAGCAGGCTCGCCTGGGTGTACGCCACGTTCCGGTCGGCGCAGAACGCGGCCACCAGCGCCTGTGCCGTGCGCAGGTTCGGCCGCGGCATCGACGGGAAGAGATGGTGCTCGATCTGGTAGTTCAGGCCGCCGAGGGCGAAGTCGGTGAGCCAGCCACCACGGACGTTGCGTGAGGTCAGGACCTGACGGCGCAGGAAGTCGGTCTTATCGGATGCCGCGAGGATCGGCATCCCCTTGTGGTTGGGCGCGAAGGAACAGCCCAGGTAGAACCCGAACAGGCCTTGCTGGACGATGACGAACGCGACCGCCTTGACTGGCGGCAGGACGAGGAGCACCGCGGTGAGATAGGCGACGAAGTGCACCGCGAGCAGCGTCGCCTCCCAGGCACGGTGCCGGCAGCTGGCTCCGGTCACCGTACGGATGCTCGACGCGTGCAGGCTGATCGCCTCGAAGAACAGCATCGGGACGAGCAGGTAGGCCTGGTAGCGAAAGACTAGCCGCTGAACGCCCCGCGCGGCCCGCGCCCTTGAGCCGGAGAACGCCAGCACGCCGATCATGATGTCCGGGTCGGCGCCCTCGGTGTTCGGGTGGGCATGATGCCGGCTGTGCTTGCCGGCCCACCAGGCGAAGCTGACGCCGGTGCCGAGATTGCCGCACGCGATGCCGAGGACGGTGTTGGCGCGCCGGGTACGGAAGACCTGGCTGTGCCCGGCATCGTGGCCGAGGAAACCGATCTGGGCGAAGACGGCCGCCAGGAATACCCCGTCGGCCAGTTGCCACCATGAATCCCCGATGACGGCGAACGCCGCCCAGCCGGCTGCGAATGCCGCCACGGTGAGCGTGATCTTCCAGGCGTAATATCGCGGCCGGCGGTCCAGCAGGCCCGACTGCCTCACCTGCCTGGACAGGGCGGCGTAGTCGCTGCCACGCGGGCTGGCAGGCTCAGGCGTCATTGCGGCTCCTCGAGGTTGGGCACGGTCATGCTGATCGGGAGCCGCCAGGACTGGGACGGCGTCAAGTTGCGGCGCGGCCCGAAGCCATGTGAGATCCGGGAGCCAGCAGCCCGCGTGATCCGCGAAGCGTGCCGCTTCCCGCGACGCCGGTGCACGTTTCCTGGTCAGTGTAACCCGGCCGCCGCCACAGGAAGTGATCGCATTCTGGAATACTATTGCTAGTTTCCTCCTGCGAGCATGTACTCGGATCGCTGCATGTCAGTTACTGGCGGCCGCCTTCCGCCTCCCGGCTCCCGGCGCGCGGCCGGTTCGCGGCGACGTGGAAGGCAGGCGGGAATGAAGCTGGCTTGGCCCTTCTCCGGCGGTGTCGGGCGAGCCTGGCCCTGGCTGGTGCCTTCGAAGTACGGGTCGGTCCGCGATGGTGTTAGATTGAGCCTGGTTACAGTCGAAGTTCGTGCTCGTGTAATAGCGCCTGCGGATTCTGACAGCGGGCGCCTGCATTCCAGAGCTCTCCTTGACGGGAGGGCAGGTGGCCGTGCAGCCCGGGATGCACGCCGTGGGTCCTGATGATCGTCTCAGAAGGAGAGCACGGTGGCTCAGGGAACAGTGAAGTGGTTCAACGCGGACAAGGGCTATGGCTTTATCGCTCCCGACGACGCCACGCAGGATGTCTTCGTTCACCAGTCCGCGATCGAGACTGACGGTTACCGCAGCCTGCAAGACAACCAGCGCGTCGAGTACACCACCGTCCGCGGGGCCAAGGGTCCCCAGGCCGAGCACGTCCGGCCCCTCTGAAGTCGCAAGCGGTACCTGGGGGACGGCTACCAACGCCGGGGCGCCCTCCGCTAGAGATGCGCGGGCCGCCTGCTCCCCGCAAATGCCTGGTCGCTGAGCCATGGCCAGCCCAACCGCACCTGATACCGGGCTGAAATGGCGCACCCAGGCCCGGCCCAGGATGAGCCGTCGTTTCCCGGGGGGGACGATGAGCGCCCTCAGGCCGCCACCAGCGCCACTAGCGACCCGGTCAAGGACTACCTCAGGCGGATCGTCAAGGTGCCGCTGCTCAGCGCCGGGCAGGAGGTTGAGCTGGCCAAACGGATCGAGGCTGGCCTGTTCGCCGAGCAGAAGCTCGCCGAGGGCAGCCGGGCCCTTTCCGCCGAGGCGCAGGCTGACCTTGAGCAGGTCGCCAAAGATGGCAGGAGCGCCAAGACTCACCTGGTGGAGGCCAACCTGCGTCTGGTCGTGTCGGTGGCCAGGAGATACAACGGGCGCGGGATGCTGCTCTTGGACCTGATCCAGGAGGGAAACCTGGGCATGATGCGCGGTGTGGAGAAGTTCGATTACACCAGGGGGTACAAGTTCTCCACCTATGCCACCTGGTGGATCCGGCAGGCGATCACCCGGGCGATGGCCGACCAGTCTCGCATTATCCGCCTCCCGGCGCACACAAGCGAGGCCATTACCAGGCTGGCCTGGGTGCAGCGGCAGATGCTCCAGGATCTGGGCCGGGAGCCCACATCCCGAGAGCTCGCGGCCGAGCTGGACATGACCCTAGAGAAGCTCATCGAGTTGCAACGGTGCAGCCGCGAGCCGATCTCCCTGCACACGCCGCTCGGCGAGGCCGGGGACGGCGAGCTCGGCGACCTGATCGAGGACTCCGCGGCCGCCGGACCCGTCGAGGTGGTGACCTTTACCCTGCTGCAGGAGCAGGTGCAGGAGATCCTCCAAACCCTGACCGAGCGCGAGGCCGGCGTGGTGTCCTTGCGGTTCGGGCTAGCCGACGGGCGGCCCAGGACCTTGGACGAGATCGGCAAGCTCTACGGGGTCACCCGGGAACGGGTCCGGCAGATCGAGTCCAAGACCTTGTCCAAGCTGCGCCATCCGTCCCGGTCCAAGCTCCTGCGGGAATACCTCGATTGATCTAGCGGCAGCCGACGCGCGCGACCTCCGAGCGGAAGGACATCGTGATCTGCTGAAGCAGCAGCGGTGCCGACGGGTGCGGGTCATGGCGCGGCAGTACCGCGTAGATGCCACGCGTCGGCGGATTGACGAGGGCCAAGGTGGTGACCCCTGCCCGCAGCGTCGTGCTGAGCACTCCGGGTATCCGACATCGCGCTCGCCGCCACGACCGCGGCGGTCGGCGATGAGGTACTCGCCCCGCTGCGCGCCTACATCCGCGGGCACGCAACCGGCGACCCGGCCCATCTCCGCGAGGCGTTCCTGCCCACGGCCCACGTTGAGGGGATGCGGAACGGGACCTTCGTGTCATGGCGCCTCGATGATTACTGCGCGCTCTTCCACGGGCAGCCAGCACCAGACGAGCCGGCCCGCTCCCGTCGCATCGACGCTGTGGACGTTCGCGGAACGGTCGCGACGGCATCGATGACGCTCCGGCACGGAGCAGACGTCTTCGCCGACATCTTCCTGCTGGTTCACGTCGATGGCCAGTGGCGGATCGCAAACAAGGCCTACCATCGCCACTGATGGGATCCTTCCGCGGCCAGCGCGGAACTGCGGAGTAGGCGTAGCAGGAGCCGGTGAGGCCGACGGTCAGGGTTACCGGCCCGGGCCGCTGTTGTAGAGGTCGATGGCTTCGCGCCGAAGGCCGTGTCAGCAGGATTTCAGCGGCGTTTCAGCGTGCGCCGGCAGTCTCTCCTTACCGGCGCGGGCCGGGCAACACCGCTGCCTTCTCCGCGAAGTGACACGCGACCGGGTGGCCCTGCCCCCGGTCGGCCAGCACGGGTTCCTCGGTGGCACAGATGCCCTGCGCCTTCCAGCAGCGGGTGCGGAACCGGCATCCGGATGGCGGAGACGTTGCGCTCGGCACGTCACCGGTGAGCAGGATCCGGCGGCGTTGACGTTCCACCTGCGGGTCGGGCACCGGCACCGCGGACAATAGCGCCTGAGTGTAGGGGTGCGACGGCGCGTCGTAGACCTGGGACCTGGTGCCGGTCTCCACGAGCTTGCCCAGGTACATGACGGCGACCCGGTCGCAGATGTGCCGAATCACCGACAGGTCGTGCGCGATGAACAGGTAGGAAAGACCAAGGCGATCCTGGAGGTCCTCCAGCAGGTTCACCACCCCGGCCTGGACCGAGACGTCGAGGGCGGAGACCGGCTCGTCGAGCACGAGCACTTTCGGTTCCAAGGCGAGGGCCCGGGCGATGCCGACCCGTTGCCGCTGGCCGCCAGAGAACTCGTGCGGATACCGGTTGCGATGCTCGGGATTGAGGCCGACCAACCGGAACAACTCGGCCACCCGGGCCGGGCCGGTCCGGCGGTCCCAGCGCTCGTGCACCCGCAACGGCTCGGCCACGATCTCACCCACCGGAATCCGCGGGTCGAGCGAGGCCATCGGGTCCTGGAACACTACCTGCACGTGCTGGCGAAGCGCCCGCAGCTGGCGCCTGGTCTGCGTGGTCAGCTCCTGGTCCCCGAATCTCACCGAGCCCGACGTTGCCGGAAGCAGCTGCAGGATCGACCGTGCGGTGGTGGATTTCCCGCACCCTGATTCGCCAACCAGGCCGAGCGTCTCGCGTTCGCGTAGCTCCAGTGATACTCCGCAGACGGCGTGCACATTTCCTACCTTCCGGCGCGCCAGCCGGCCGCTGGTGAGCGGATAGTGCTTGACCAGGTCGGTGACGCCTATGATCGGCCGGTCGTCCACGGCGGGCAACGTCTGCGGAGCCGGCGGCGCCGGGTCTGCGGTACCGAAGAGCGGCACGCCCGCGGCCAGCTCGCGCGAGCGGTGGCAGGCGGAGCTGTGCTCCGGTGCCGCCAGGCGCAGGGTCGGCTCTTCCTCGGCGCAACGCCCGATCACCACCGGGCAGCGGGGGACGAACGGGCAGCCGGGCGGCAGCTTGACCAGTGACGGAGGTGCACCGGGGATCGGCCGCAATCGCGCGTAGCCGACGCCGTCCAGCCTGGGCAGCGAGCCCAGCAGGCCCAGCGTGTACGGCATCCGGGAGCGGAAGAAGATGTCGTCGACCGGACCGGCTTCGACCGGCTTGCCCGCGTACATGACCATGACCCGATCGGCCAGCCCGGCCACGATGCCCAGGTCATGCGTGATCAAGATCATCGACGCCCCGGTCAGTTCCCGCGCGGAGCGCAGCGCCTCCAGCACCTGCGCCTGGATCGTGACGTCGAGCGCCGTGGTGGGCTCATCGGCGATGATGACGTCCGGGTCGTTGGCCATGGCGATCGCGATCACCACCCGCTGGCGCATGCCGCCGGAGAGCTCATGCGGAAAGCGCCGCGCCTGCTCGGCGGCGCGCGGGATGCCGACCGCCTCCAGCAGTTCGACCGCGCGGCGGTGCGCGGCTTCCTTGCTCATTTCCCGCCGGGTCCAGATTGTCTCCGCCACCTGCCAGCCGACGGTGAACGCCGGATTCAGCGAGCTGAGCGGATCTTGCGGGACGTACGCGATCACGCTGCCGCGCACGTGGGCCAGGTCCCGCTCCCGGAGGCTGAGCAACTCCTGGCCCGCTGCCTTGACCGAGCCGGTGACCCTCGCGTTCTTCGCCAGCAGGCCGAGGATGGCAAGCGCCGCCGTGGACTTGCCTGAGCCTGACTCGCCAACGATGCCGAGCGTCTCACCCCGGCCAAGCCTGAACGTCAGGTCCCTGACCGCGTGGACATCACCGTCGCGGGTGCGGAAGGTGACGTTCAGGCCCATGACCTCCAGTAGCGGGCTCACCGAGTTGCTCGCTGGGTGGGATCGAGGGCGTCGCGCAGGCCGTCGCCGATGAAATTGATCGACAGGATCGTTACCACCAGGAACCCCGACGGGAAGAAGAACAGCCACGGCAGCGAGGTCGCGGCATCTTGCCCGCTGCTGACCAGGCTGCCCAGGGATACCTCCGGCGGCTGGATGCCCAGACCGAGGAAGGACAAGACCGCCTCGATCAAGAGCGCGAGCGCGACCGTCAGCGTGGCGGTGACCACGATAGAGCCGATCGCGTTCGGGATCATGTGGCGGAAGACGATGCGCAGGTCGCTGGCCCCGATCGCGTGCTCGGCCTCGACGAACTCGCGCTCCCGCAGTGACAGGAACGCGCCGCGCACCTGCCGGGCCAAGTTCGTCCACAGCAGCAAGCCGAGGATGAGGGCGATCCAGAACCAGCTCCCGGCTTGCTTGCTCAGCTTGTTCGCGAGCACCAGCAAGACCGCCAGCAACGGGACCGCGAGGATCAGGTCGGTGAACCGCATCAGCAGGGCATCCGCGAGCTTGCCGTAGTAGCCGGCTATCGCGCCGATCACGGTGCCGATCGTCGTCGCGATCAGCGCCACCAGCGCGGCCGTCTTGACCGATGTCGCCTCAGCCTCCATGACCTGCGCGAACAGGTCATGCCCGATCAGGTCGGTGCCGAACGGATGCTGTGGGGATGGGCCAGTGGCGAAGTCGCTGGTGATCGTCGAGTAGCTGTACTGCCAGAACACTGACCCGAGGGTCGACAGCAGCACCAGGAGCAGGAACACGACCAGGCCGGCCAGGGCGAGGCGATGATGGGCGAACCGCTCGAGGGCCAGCCGGAACTGGCTGCGGGACTCGACCGCGGGATCCTGGATGGCATCGGTGACCAGGGTGAGGGCCGGGGTCGGCGGGGTGATGCCAGGCGCGGGCTCAGGCATTGCGGATCCTCGGGTCGAGGACGCCGTAGAGCAGGTCAGCGAGGATGTTGAACATGACCACGGCCGTGCCGGCCACCATCAGCCAGCCCGATACCGCGTAGACGTCCGGGCTTTCCGCGCCGGTCAGCCCGTTGAAAAGGTACTGGCCCATTCCGTTCCAGCTGAACACGATCTCGGTGACCAGCGCGCCGCCGATCAGCGCGGCGAAGTCGATGGCGACGACCGTGATGACCGGAATGAGGGCGTTGCGCAGCGCGTGCACGAACAGTACCCGGCGGGGCGACAGGCCCTTGGCCCGGGCGAGCCGGATGTAGTCGGCGTTCAGCACGTCCAGCATGGCGGCCCGCTGGAATCGGCTCCAGGTGGCGTACGTGACGAGCGTGAGCGTGATCACGGGCAGCGCGGCGTGCTGCACCTCGTTGGCAAGCACGTTCCAGGTCCCGGTGATGCCGGGGGTGCTCTGGCCGACCGTGAACAGGACCGTGTGGCCGACCGCGCGATTCACGTCCACCGCGAGGAAATCCTTCAGCAGCAGGCCGAGGACGAACACCGGAGTGGAGTAGAACAGGTAGGCCAGGCCGGTCGAGACATGATCGACGGGCTTGTACTGCCGTACCGCGCTGATCACGCCGACGACGACGCCGATCAGTACCGACAAGATCACGGCGGGCACCACCAGCTTGACCGTGACCAGCAGCCGTTGCGCGATCTGGGACCCGACTGGCTGGCCAGTGTAGCTGGAGCCGAAGTTGCCGTGCAGCAGTCCATCCAGCCAGTTCCAGTAGCGGTCGGCCAGCGGCTCGTTGAGGTGCAGTTGCGCCGCCGCCGCGGCAATCGTAGCCCGCGATACCCCGGGCGTCGCCTTCAGCGCGGCCAGGGGATTCCCGGACAGGGCGACCAGGATGAACACGCCGAAGCTGAGGACCAGCATGACGATGACCCCGGCCAGCAGCCGCCGCAGCAGGTAAATCCACACGGATCGCGCCCGCGCGCTGGCCCGCCGCCTGGCTCACGTGGCGCCCCAGGCGTTGGCGTTCCACGGAATGCCGATGTTGCTGGTGTTCGGGACGACATGCGCGTAGTTACTCGACCAGCCGAACAGGTCCGGATTCTGGAACAGCGGCAGCGTCGCCATATCCGACCAAAGCTGTCCGTCCACCTGGTTGTACAGGGCCGTCGCCTGAGTGGGGTTGATTGTGGTCAGCGCCTGGTGGAACAGCGTGTCCACCTTCGGGTCGGAATAGTGGTCCCAGTTGTTGCCGCACTCAGGTGACGTGTACGAGCAGTAGATCGCCTGGTTCGCCGAGGTGAACGGCGATATCACCCAGGCGAATTCGATGATCTGGAACTCGCCCTTCGGGCCGATGGTGCCGAACAGCGTGTTGGCGTTGTAGTTCTGGATGCTGATCTTGACGCCGATCGCCTTCATGTCGGCCTGGAACAGCTGCTCGATTTCGGAGCGCACCTCCACGCCACTGGTGGTGGAAATGCTCAGGGTGAGGTCCTGGCCCTTTTCCGGGCCGAAGTTCGGGCGGAAGTACCCGTCCGGGCCCATGGTCATTCCCGCCTGCCGCAGCAACGACTTCGCCTTGGCCGGGTCGAAGGCACCGGAACCGTTGTCGGTCGCGGAGTAGCCCGGCTCGGTCGGCATCATGAGGCGGTTGCCCAGTGGGCTGATCTGGGTGGTGAGCGGGGCCACGATCCGAGTGATCATCTCCTGCCGGTTGGTGCCGTAGGCGATGGCGTGCCGCACGCTGGACAGCGCCAGGTACGGGTTAGCCTCGTTGAAGTCCATGTGCTGGAACTCCAGCGCGGGCTGGACCTTGACCGTGAAATTCGGGATCGACTTGACACTGTCCAGGAACGGGATCGAGGCGAGCACCGGATTGACCATGTTCACCTCGCCGTTCTGCACGGCCGGGGGCTGCTGCTGGTCGGAGAGGATGAACCGGAAGACGATCTTGCTGAGCGTGCCGGGCGGGCCCCAGTAGTGCGGATTGCGCACCTCGACCAGGTCCTCGCCCTTGGTGTAGCTCTGGATCTCGTACGGGCCGCCAGAGACCTGTACCGACGGGCCGAAGGACGCGTAGCCGGAGTCGAAGCCCACCTTCTGCGCGATGTGCGCGGGAAGCAGCGGGTTGGCCTGGCTGAATAGCGACTGCCAGTCGCCGTACGGCTTGCTGAACACTACTGTGGCCGTCTTGCCGCCGTTGGACCCGGTGATCGACGCGATCTGGTTGTAGCCCGCCGAGGTGGCCGGAAGGAACGGCTTGCCGCCGGCATCCTTGAACTTCGGGCTGCCGCTTTGCGCCTGCCAGTTATAGATGAAGTCGCTGGCGCTGATCGGCACCCCGTCGGACCAGGCGGCCTTCGGGTTGATCTGGTACTCGATCGTCTGCGGCCTCGCCTTGACGACGGTCGCGCTCGTCACGACCTCGGTGTTGAGGGCCGGCTTGAGATCCGGCTGGACGGCGAATACTCGCGGCAGCGTCTGATCCAGGATCTCGGTGAGGACGAACTCGTTGTCCCCGGCCAGCAGTGAGTTGAAGCCGGGCACGTCTTCATCGAGGGCGAACGTCAGCGTGCCGCCATTCTTGACCGGGCCACTGGCAGACGAGGACGGTCCCGTGGTCGTGCTGCAGCCGGCCGCGATCAGCGCGGTGGCCGCCACTACGGCCACGCCGTACCTTCTGCCTCGACGCGAACCGGAACAGTTCACTGCACGGATCACGGCGACCTCCGCGGGTATCAGCCCCCCGAACGATCTGTCTCTCTGAGTCCGCGCCATCAGGCCGATTTTGTCCAGACGGGGCGCTGGATCGCGACCGTTTCGTAATCACAATGTTGCTTAATCAACTACTAATTACCATCGCTGTGGCGCAGGCTACGGCGGGGGAGCTTGAGGCGCACTGTGCTAGCGTAGTTCGCAACGAGCGGGCAATCACAAGCAAATCATCATAATGCAATCTGAGCCACCGCTGCGCGCCTGGTGAGTGGACGAGGATGGTCAGGGGCAGTCGATCCTGGGTGGCTGCCGCTAGGATCCACCGGGTGCTTGCCCGAACAGCCCGGCCTGGTAGGCGAGCACGACCGCCTGGACCCGGTCCCGCAGGCCGAGTTTCTGCAGGATGTGCGTGACGTGGGTCTTCACGGTCGTCTCGCCGATGAACAGCGTGCGGCTGATCTCCGCGTTGGACAGGCCAGTGGCGATCAGCCGGAGGATCTCCAGCTCCCGCTCGGTGAGGTCGCTGAGCTCCTTCGGCGGGGCGGGCCGTGGGATGCGGGTGAACTGCCTGATCACGCGCTTGGTGATGGCCGGGGACAGCAGCGCGTTGCCGGCGGCGACGGTGCGGACCGCGCTGATGAGCTGCTCGGGCGGATCGTCTTTCAGCACGAACCCGCTGGCGCCCGCGCACAGCGCCTCGTAGACGTACTCGTCGAGGCCGAAGGTGGTGAGGATCAGGACCCGCGCGGCGTCGTTGGCCGCGAGGATGCGCCGGGTGGCCTCAAGGCCGTCAAGCTCGGGCATCCGGATGTCCATCAAGATCACCGCCGGGTCCGTCCGCGCGGCCTTCGCGACGGCCTCGATCCCGTTGCTCGCCTCCGCCACGACCTCGATGTCCTGCTCGCCCGCGAGCAGCATCCGAAAGCCCGCGCGGACCATGGACTGGTCGTCGGCGACCAGGACGCGAATGGTCACCGTGACTGCCCGTTCAGCGACAGCCGCACCTGGAGCAGGAAGCCCCCGCCCGCGGGAGTGCCCGTGGTCATCTCGCCGTCATACAGGCGGACGCGCTCGCGGATACCGATGAGCCCGTGACCGGGACGGTGCCCGTTGCCGAGCGCCATGCCCTGGCCGTTGTCCCGCACTTCGATGCTCAGCTGACCGGGATCGTAGCCAAGCGAGACCATCGCCTCGCCGGCATTAGCGTGCTTGAGCACGTTGGTGAGGCCCTCCTGGACGATCCGGTAGGCGGAAATGTTGAGGCCACCGGGCAGCGGGAAGCGATCCCCGGTGACCCGCAGCCGGACGGGCAGGCCCGATCGCCCGACCTCGTCGAGCAGCTGCCCGAGACGATCCAGCCCGGGCTGCGGCGCCAGCTCCGTGCCATCGCCGCCGGGGTCGCGCATCGCGTCCAGCAGCAGGCGCATGTCGGCCAGCGCGGTCCGGCCCGTCTGCTCAACGGCGCGGAGGGCATCCTTGTGCTCCGCGTGTGCTTCCGGGAGCTTGTGCCGCACGACGCCGGCCTGGAGCACCATGACGCTTACCGCGTGGGCGATAGTGTCGTGCAGCTCGCGGGCGATCCGGGCTCGCTCCTGCGCCGCCGCCACCCGGGTGGCGGCCTCCCGCTCCTGCTCGGCGCGAGTGGCGCGCCGTTCCGCCGCCTCGGCATGCCGGGCACGCTCCCGCAGGACCAGGCCCGCGCACCACACGATCGCGAACAGCAGCGGGATGAAGATCAGCTGGCCGCGGGGGTGGGCGGGATCGTTGTAGACCACGATCACCGCGCCGCAGACCACGATGGCCAGGCCGGTCCGGGCCCGCCGGGCGTCATTGAGGTTGCCGAGCAGGAACGAGGAGATCATCGCCGCGATGAACGCGCTGACGGGGGTCACCACGAGCCGCCCGTCGATGAAGGAGACCGCCGCCGCGATCAGCCAGCTCGCCGCGGCGGCGGAGAACGGAAAGCGGCGACGGCCAAGGAGCGGCAGGATCACCAGCGCGATCCCCGGCGCGGTCAACCACGCCGGCCGCTGCCCCTCGTGCCGGAGCGCCACCTCGACCGTGCTCTCGACCGCCAGGGCCGCGACCAAGGCCTCGAGCGCGTACCCGCGCGCCAGCGATCGTAGGCGTTCCACGAGATGAATCTAAATCGCCGGCCTCGCAGCCGCTTCCTACCTAGGTAGGAGGCGGGGTCATCGGGGCGCTAGAAGACGTCCACCTCGGCTCCGATCGGCAGGTGGTCATGGTAGTAGTGCGCGTTAGCCAGGGTGAGGTGGATGCAGCCATGAGACGAGGAGGTGAGGCTGCCGGCGTGGAAGGCGATCCCGCCCTGCGCGAAGAACACGGCATACGGAATCGGCACCCCGAAGCTGGTGCTGATGTAGTGCGCCCCCGCCTTCCAGGCGACGTGGAAGGTTGCCTAGCGACGACCCGAGCGTGGCGGTGACGCTCGAAGTCGCCGAAGGCCGCGCGGGACTGCTGCTAGCGTGCAGTCGTGAGGTCGTCATTAGATGCTGGTCATTCACGGAATCTGGGCGCACGGCGCGCCGCACGTGTGGGCGGAGGATCCCGCGTTGCCCGCGCAGGCCCCCCCGCGCGCCGGGCGGCCCTCCAGGGCGCCCCGCTCGCATCCGTTCGCCGTGCCGCCCGGCCGCCTGGCGGACGCGCTGGCCGAGGCAGGCGCGGGGGACCTGGCCCGCAAGGCAGTGGACGACGAGCTCACCATGCACCTGCCATCGCTGCCCAACGCTCCCCTCGCGTCGCCGGAGCTGATTCGCCGTCCGCCGGTGACGGGCAGTCCGGACGCCAGGCCCCCGGGCCGCCCGGTTCTGGCGGCCTGGCGCGTACCGGTCCTGACCTTCGAAGCCGGGACCGCGGCGTCAGTGCTGACCACGCTGGGTGACCGCCCGCCCGGTGAGCTGATCATGAGCGGGTCGATCGGCTACTGGGCGGCCGTCGCGCGGTTCGCCGCCGACCTGGTCACGCGGGGTAGCGTCCTGCCGGCGCTGGCCGAGGAGGCTGGCGGCCACGCCGCCCGGTGGCGGCCGGTGCTGTCGTCCGCCGATGTCCACCGGGCCCGGGAGCTCGCCGCCGCGATGCCGCCCGCCTGCCGGGCCGCCGAGGGGGCGGCGGAAGGAACGGCGCCCGGGCCGCTCCTGGCGGGCGCGCTCGACGCCCTAGTGGACGCGTCCGCGCGCGCCCGCCTGCCCAGTGGCCTCCTGCCCGCGCGCCGAGGTCGTCGTCCAGCCCGCGTTCCGCTAGCGGAACGGACCGTGGCTTCGCTGACCGCGGCTGACCCCGCGGTGGAGGTGGCGACCCCGCAGGACGAGCTTGAGGCCCGCGAGCTGAGCGCCGCGCTGGCTGGCTGGCGGGCGAGTGCCTCGCTTCCGGGCGGCCCCGTGCGTACCTGCTTCCGCCTGGTGGAACCAAGCGCACCCGCTTCATCCGCGTGGCGCGTCGAGATCGCGCTGCAGTCGGCCGAAGACCCGAGCCTGATGCTGTCCGCCGCCGACGTGTGGGACGGAGCCGGATACGGCTGGATCACGGGCGAATCTCATCCGGAAGAGGCACTGCTGGCCGGCCTCGGTACGGCTGCCCGCCTGTTCCCCGCTCTCGACGGCGCGCTCCGCGACGCGGTACCGGCCCAGGTCACGCTGGACACGGCGGGCGCGCTTGAGTTCCTGCGGGAAACCGGCCCGCTGCTGTCCGGCGCCGGATTCGGCGTGCTCCTGCCCGACTGGGCGCGCAAGGCGCGCCTTGGCCTCAAGCTGACCACCAGGTCGTCATCCAGCGGATCGTCGGCCTCGGCCAGGCAGGGCCAGTTCGGAATGCAGGACCTCGTGGACTTCCGGTATGAGCTGGCCATCGGCGAGGACGTGCTGTCAGCGGAAGAGTTCGCTGAGCTCGCGGAGCTGAAGGTTCCGCTCGTCCGCATCAGAGGTCAGTGGGTCGAGCTCGACCACCGCCACCTGAAGGCGGCACTGGAGTTCCTTGAGCGCCAGCAGTCCGGGACGATGGCCGCGGCCGAGGTCCTCGAAGCGGTGATCGGCACTGGCGGCCGGCGCGGCGAGCTGCCCTTGGCCGCCGTCGATGCCGACGGGTGGCTCGGCGACCTGCTGTCCGGGCAGGCCGACCGGCGCCTGGTGGCGATGAATACCCCCGGGGATTTCCGCGGCACGCTGCGCCCCTACCAGCAGCGCGGCCTGTCGTGGCTGTCCTTCCTTGGCCGGCTCGGCCTCGGCGCGGTCCTCGCCGACGACATGGGACTCGGCAAGACCGTCCAGCTGCTGTCGCTCCTGTGGGCGGAACATCAGGAGCGGGCCTGCGCCCCACCCGCCCCGGATGCGCCACCCGGCCCCACCTTGCTGGTGTGCCCGATGTCGCTGACCGGGAACTGGCAGCGGGAGGCGGAGCGGTTCACGCCCGGCCTGACGGTGGTTGTCCACCACGGGGCCGGCCGGCTGGCGGGCGCGCCGCTGCTGGCCGCGCTGACCGCCGCTGACCTGGTGATCACCACCTACCAGACAGCCGCGAGGGACCTGGCGGTGTTGTCGCAGGTGCGCTGGGCGCGGGTGGCCTGCGACGAGGCGCAGGCGATCAAGAATCACCTCAGCCAGCAAGCGAAGGCCGTTCGGGCGCTCCCGGCCAGGTCGCGGATCGCGCTGACCGGGACCCCGGTGGAGAACCAGCTGTCCGAGCTGTGGTCGATCATGGAGTTCGCCAACCCCGGCCTGCTCGGGTCCGAGAAGGCCTTCCGTGAGCGGTACGCGGTGCCGATCGAGCGGCACTCCTGCGATGAGGCGGCGCGGGAACTGCGCCGGGTCACCCAGCCATTCGTGCTGCGCCGCCTGAAGACCGACAAGTCGATCATCTCCGACCTTCCTGAGAAGCAGGAGATGAAGGTCTGGTGCAACCTCACCCCGGAGCAGGCCAGCCTCTACGCCGCCACCGTCACTGACATGCTGTCCCGGATCGATGACGCGGCGGACGACATCACCCGGCGCGGCCTCGTGCTCGCCACGATGGCCAAGCTCAAGCAAGTCTGCAACCACCCAGCCCACCTGCTCGCCGACGGTTCCCGGCTCACCGGGCGGTCGGGCAAGCTGGCCCGGCTGGAGGAGCTGAGTGAGGAGATAGCCGCCGACGGAGACAAGGCGCTGTGCTTCACGCAGTACGCCGAGTTCGGCCGGATGCTGCAGCCGTACCTGGCCGCGCGGACCGGCTGCCCGGTGCTCTTCCTGCACGGCGGCACCTCCCGCAAGCAACGGGACGCCATGGTCGCCCGATTCCAGGAATCGGACGAGCCGATGCTGTTCCTGCTCTCGCTGAAGGCGGGTGGCACCGGGCTGAACCTGACCGCGGCGAACCACGTCATCCACATCGACCGCTGGTGGAACCCGGCTGTGGAGGACCAGGCCACTGACCGGGCGTTCCGCATCGGCCAGCGCCGGGACGTCCAGGTCCGCAAGTTCGTCTGCGTCGGCACCCTGGAGGAGCGGATCGACGCCATGATCGAGCAGAAGAAGGCACTCGCCGAGCAGATCGTCGGCACAGGCGAGAACTGGCTGGCCGAGTTGTCCGCGTCCGCCTTGCGAGAGGTCCTCGCGCTATCCCCCGAGGCGGTCTCCGCATGAGCCCGCGATACGTTCCCTGGCCTGATTACTCGCCCGGCGGGCCGATCGCCGTGGAGGGCGGGATCAAGGCCAGGAGCAAGCGCGGTCCGATCGGCGAGCAATGGTGGTCGCGCCGGTTCATCGGGGTCCTTGAGTCCTGGGGCATGAGCGGCCGGCTGCAACGAGGCCGCAGCTACGCGCGGCGTGGTCAGGTCCTGGAGTTCGAACTGACCACGGGCAAGGTCACCGCGCGCGTGCAGGGCTCGCGCCCCCAGCCTTACAAGGTCGCGATCACCGTCCTTCCGCTGACCGCCGCGCAGTGGCGGCACGTGGAGTCCCGCCTTGGCGCCCAGGCGCTGTTCCGCGCCCGGCTGCTGGCCGGCGAGATGCCCGCCGAGATCGAGCAGGTCTTCGCCGACGCGGGCACGCCGTTGTTTCCCCGGTCGGCCAGGGACCTGGACATGCGCTGCAACTGCCCGGACTGGGAAGTCCCTTGCAAGCACCTGGCCGCGGTCTGCTATGTGCTCGCCGAGGCATTTGACACCGACCCGTTCGCGATGCTCGCCTGGCGCGGCAAGTCCCGCGAGACCCTGCTCGCCGCCCTGCGCGGCCAGGTCGCGGCCGCATCCGCCGGTCGTGGAACGGCCGTCGCGCGGCCCGGCGCTACGGGTGACACCCCGGCCCTGGCGGCCTTGGCGGACGTGACCGCGCCGCCGCTGGCGCAGTCCCTGGCCGACTTCTGGTCACCAGGCGTAAGCCAGGCCCGGCTGCGCGCGCTGCCACCTAGCCCCGTGACCCCGCCCGACCTGATGCTCCGCCTCGGCGCCCCGCCCGCGATCGAGGTTCGCGGCCAGTCATTGCCGGACATCCTCACGCCCGCGTACGCGAGGTTCCCCGAGTCCGAACGGCAACCACCCGGTCAGTGAGGACCGGTCGCGGTCATGGCCGCGGCGGTAGTCGCTGCCCTATGCTTCGCGTGAGTGACGGCAAAGGAGTTAACGGTCAAAACGCTGCCGCCAGCAATCATGAATAGCCGGCGCCTCGCCGCCATCGCGGCCGCACTGATCCTCGGGGGCGGGGGCTTCGCGCTGGTCTCGGCATCGTCCGCCCCGGGGCCCGCGGACCCTGGCGGAGCCGGGAAAACGCCGGCCGGCGCCGGAGCCACGCGGAGCGTCCGTGGCGGCGCGCCGGGAACCGTGGGCCGCGGCACCTGGGTGGCCTCCTGGGCGGCCAGTCCCATGAGCGGGACCACTTCCGTGGGGACGATCCCGGGCCTTTCCCGCCAGACGGTGCGGAACATCATCTACCCGAGCGTGGGCGGCACCTCGCTGCGCGTGCGGCTAACCAACGCCTTCGGGGCGGCGCCCCTCACGGCCGGCGACGTGAGCGTTGGCGTGGTGCTCAGCGGGGCGCGACTGGTGCCCGGGAGCAGTCACGCGCTGACCTTCGGCGGGAAGTCGTCGGTGACGATCCCGGCCGGCGGGCAGGCGCTGAGCGATCCGCTCCCCATGCCGGTCCGGCCGCTGGAGGAACTGGCCGTCAGCCTGTACCTGCCGGACGTCACCGGGCCGCCGACCAATCACGCGGCCGCGATGCAGGCCAACTACATCGCCGCGGGCGATCACGCGGGCGACCCGGCCGCGGCCGCCTACGCGACCACCACCCCGCGGTGGCTTTTCGTCGGCGAGCTGGACGTGCGCTCCGCGACCGCGGACGGCACCATCGTCACCTTCGGCGACTCGATCACCGATGGCATCCACTCCACCGCCGGGGCCAACGACCGCTGGCCCAACTTCCTCGCGCGCCGGCTGGCACGGCTAACCGGCGACCGGGC
This sequence comes from Streptosporangiaceae bacterium, assembly GCA_025934375.1. Classification (GTDB taxonomy): domain Bacteria; phylum Actinomycetota; class Actinomycetes; order Streptosporangiales; family Streptosporangiaceae; genus Trebonia. The sequence continues at coordinate 54,241 of JAICYD010000006.1, forward strand.
ACCGGGCGTCGTGGACGAGGGGATCGGCGGCAACCGCGTGCTGCAAGCCTCCCGGTGCTTCGGGGCGAGCGCGAAGGCGCGCTTCCAGCAGGACGCCCTGTCCTTGCCGGGGGTCAAGGCGGTGATCGTGCTGGAGGGCATCAACGACATCGGCTTCGTCGGGTCGCCGGACGGCAGCGGCTGCCTGGCGCCCAACCCGCCGGTCACCGCGGCGCAGATCGAGGCCGGGTACCAGGCGCTGGTCACGATGGCCCACGCCCGGGGCGTCAAGATCTACCTCGGGACGCTGACTCCCTTCCTGGGCAGGCGCGTCAATCCCGCGGTCCGCGGCCGCGAGGCCCTGCGCGAGGCGGTCAACAACTGGATCCGGGCCAGCGGCGCCTTCGACGGGGTGATCGACTTCGCGCGCGCCCTGCAAGACCCCCGTGACCCCACCCATCTCAGGGGCGCCTACAACTCCGGCGACCACCTGCACCCCAACGACCTCGGCTATGAAGCGATGGCCGACGCCGTCCCGCTCGCCATCGTGGCGTAGCGGAGGCGGGCGGACGCCCCGCGGATCCCGTAATCGGAACGTTGCTGATGGCCGGCGCCTGCGCCCGCCTGTCCGCTTATCATCAGGCTTATGTGGCCGAGAGGTTGCGTTCGCTGGAGGCAGGCAACCGAGGGTCCAGGCATGATGCCGAGCGGGCCTGCCGTGACAACCCTAAGGTCGGTGGTGGCGTACCTCGCCTCGGTGGTGCGGGGGGCGGGAATCGCGTACACCGTCGTGCAGGTCGTTACCTGGCACTCGTTCTACACGGCCACTCCCTGGCGGCTGGCAGGTCCCGTGCTCGCTGTGGCGTGGGGGGCGGCGGCGACGCTCTCCCTGCGCAGGGACTGGCCTTCCCCCGCACTGGCGTGCCTGGATTCGGCCGTCTACGTGGCCCTGGCGCTTGGCGGGTCGGGGTGCGTCCCGCCCGCCGTGCGTGACGAGGCGTCCAGCTGGCTGGTCATCAGCATGTCGGGCCAGCTGATGATCCCCGCGTGGTACGCGCCGGGCATCTTGTTCTGGCTACTCGCGCTCATGTCGGCGACGGCCTACTGGGCGGGCGCGATGCTGCATCCCGTCACCAGCTCGCGGACGCTGACCGCGGCAACGATCGTGCTCATAGTCCTCGGGGTCGTGCACGCCTACGGCCGCCGGCAGCTCTACCGGCGCGCCGCCGCCGCGGACGCCGCGTTGCGCGAATCCGATCAGGCCGCCAGTAAGCAGTACGCGATCTTGCGCGCGACGATCGAGCGGCGCGAGCATGAGCGCCTGCTCCATGACACGGTCCTCAACACCCTTACCGCCCTGGCTCGTCCCAGCCGCGCTGGCCTGGCTAATGCGGTGAACAGGTGCCGCCAGGACGTGGACCTGATTGAGGACGCGCTCGCCGACCCCAATGACCTGGCCACCGCGGCCAAACGGCGCTCTGGTGACTTGCTCGGCGAAATGCGGGCCGCTGTCGCCGACATGCGCGCCCGGGGGCTGCGCGTCCACGCCGGCATCGATGACGGGCAAGCGCCGGCGATCCCGGCCCCGGTCGCCCTGGCGATCTCCAGCGCCGCCCGTGAGGCACTGTCCAACGTGGCGGCCCATGCCGGCACCGGGGAGGCGTGGGTGCGAGTCCGCCTGACGGCACCGGGCCGGGACGGCGAGGCCCCGCAGGGCGCGGAGGTGACCGTGCGCGACGAGGGCGCCGGCTTTGACCGTGCCCGTGTCGATCACGCCCGGCTGGGCCTGCGACGGTCCATTGCTGAGCGCGTCGCTGACTGCGGCGGGCGCGCGTCGGTCTGGTCGCGACCCGGGAACGGCACCGTGGTCCACCTGTCCTGGCCCGCCGTGAGCGGACTGAGTCCGGGCGCCGCGGACGCTGGCCCCCGAGACGATCATGAGCTGGCCGCGGAGTCCTTGCCGTGGTGAGCCATCACGCCGTAGCGCGCAATGCTGCCGAAACCGGGCTGATGCGCGTCGTCGGGGCTCTGGCGGTGCTCGTCCCGTCCCTGGCGGTGATCCAGGTGCTGGTCAACTCGCGTGACTACCGGCAGCCGGCCCTGGCGATCGCTGTCTGGCTCGCGGTCCTCGGGGCCGCCGCGTGGCTCGTGCCGCGGCTGCGCGCGGGTCCCCTCGCCACCGGCGAGACAGTAGCCGCGATCACCGTCGCGGTGGCGGCCGTGGCGGCGATCGAGGTCGCCCACCGGCCGGATCACGACCCCGCGAGCTTTGACATGGCCATCTTGGGGACGGCCTGGCTGCTCGCCTTGGTCGCCTTGAGCCGGCCTGCCCGGGTGTGGATACCGGGCGCGCTGCTCGTCTACGCCGTGCACGCGGGGCTGCTCGTCGCCGACGATGGCGTGAACTCCCTCAGCCTGTCCCAGCTGGAAGCGGCCGGCTACATCCTGGCGACCATGCTGATCACGTTCGCCGCGATCCGGTCCACCTTGGCCACGCACGTCACCGTGTCCGCGCGCCGGGCGTCGCTGGCGAGCAGCGCGGCGGCCGAGCGCGCCGCGGTCGCCGCGATCCAGCAAGAGCGCCAGGCGCGGCTGCGCGCGCTCGAGCGGGAGGCGCTCCCGTTGCTGCGGGCTGTCGCCGACGGGTCGCTGGACCCCAGCGCGGAAAGCGTCACCCAAGAGTGCGCCCGGCATGCCGCCGCCCTGCGGCATTCGCTGACGGACGGCGGGCCGGCCGACGACATGCTGGTGTCCGCGCTGGCGCCGTCGCTGAGTTCCGCGCGCGCGAGAGGGCTGCTGGTGACCATCCAGGCCATCGGCGAGGTGCGAACTCCGCCGCCCGCGGTTGCCCGTGCCATCCTGGCGACCCTCGACGCCATGCTCGCCGCCCTGGCGCCGCATCCCGTCGTGCTCACGCTCATCGGTTCCGGCGATGGCGCCGAGGCCTACCTGACCTTCGACGCGCTGCCGTCGAGCATGCCCGGCCTGGCGACGTTCGGGGCAGGCCTGCCCGCCGCGGCTGGCTGGCACGCCGCGGTGATCGCGGCCGACAATGGCGGGGGGTGCCTGGAGGTCGCCTGGCACCAAGACGGTGGCCGGTGACTCCCGTCATTGACGTCGCCGCCGTCGATGACCACCCGATTGTCCTCGACAGCGTCGCGAACTGGGTCACGGCCGGGGAGGGCGACATCCGGGTAGTCGCCACCGCGCCGACTGTCGATGTCCTGCTCGCCGGGCCCGGACGCCAAGCGGACGTCGTCCTGCTCGACCTGGACCTCGGTGACGAGACCACGGTGGATGCCAATGTGGCCGCCGTCTTGGCGGCGGGCCCCGCCGTCCTGGTCTTGTCGGCCTCCGACCGGCCGGTCGCCGTCCGGTCGGCGATCCGGGCCGGCGCCCTCGGATACGCGCTGAAGAGCGAGCAGGCTGATCAGATCCGCGCGGCGATAAGGGAAGTGGCGGCGGGCCGGGACTGGATATCTCCCCGCCTCGCCTACATCTTCGCGACCGATGACGCCGCGGACCGGCCTGCCCTCAGCAAACAGGAAAGGCGCGCGCTTCAGCTCTACGCCACCGGGATGCCGATGAAATCCGTGGCCAGGAAGATGGCCATCAGCGAAGAGACGGCCAAGCAATACATGGGGCGCGTGCGCGAGAAATACGCGCGGGCCGGACGCGCGGCGCCGACGAAGCTGGAGCTGTATTATCGAGCGGTCGAGGATGGGCATGTCCCACCGATACCCTTAGTCCGCGTCCCCCCCCGGCGGATAAGGAGCAAGGACATGCCCGTCCCCGGCCCTTCTTTCGTCAATAACCTATCCACGCCTCAAGGTATTGTCATGACCCCTATCCCGGGGACAGCGCCCGCCGCATTGTGCCCGCGGCGACGGCCAGGCCCGGCCCGGGCCAGTGACCCCGGATCGGCCCAGCGGGTACCGTGAGCCTCGTGACCGACCCACGCCCCGACGCGACGCCAGACTGGGCCGGAATCGCGATCTTCCGTCCGGTCCGCACCGGCAACGCCTTCGAGGAGGCGGTCGAGCGGATCTTGCAGGCGGTCAAGCTCGGGGTGTTCCCGCACGGCTCGCGGCTGCCAGTCGAGCGCGACCTGGCGGTCCGGCTGAACGTCAGCCGGGCCACGGTGCGCGATGCCATCCGGTCACTGCAGGACGCCGGGTACGTTACGTCGCGGCATGGCCGGTACGGCGGCACGTTCGTCGCCTACCAGGTACCCGAGCCCGGCCCGGACGACCTGCGGCGGGCCGCCGCCGACATCAGCGACCGCCTCGATGACGCCATCGTCTATCGCCATGTCCTGGAGGCGGGCGCGGCTGAGCGGGCGGCGCTCACCGGCTTGCGCGCGCAGCAGCGCGACTACCTCACCAGGCGGCTGACGGAGGTGGCGAGCGCGCCGCCGGCCGAGTACCGGCTGGCCGACTCCCGGTTCCACCTGGCGATCGCCGAGCTGACCGGGTCCCCCTCTCTCACCGCGAGCATCGCCGAGTGCCGCATGCGCCTGAATGACCTGCTCAACGCGATCCCGATGCTGGCCCGCAACATCGAGCACGCCTCGACCCAGCACCAGGCGATCGCGCAGGCGATCCTGGCCGGGGACGCGGCGGCCGCCCGGCAGGTGACCGCCGAGCACGTCGACGCGACCGCCGCCCTGATCCGGGGTTTTCTCGGCTGAGGCGAGGCCTTGACACCGGTCCCCGCCACGGCAGACACTTGCCACGCAAGTCAATGGATTGATTTCAGGCCATTAGAAGGTGCCGTCTTCAGGAGGTGCTGATGGGTCCATACCGTAGCCGTCTGACGCTCGAGGAACTGCGGCCGCTAGTCGCCAACGGGACCATCGACACGGTCGTGCTGGCGCTGACCGACATGCAAGGCCGCCTGCAGGGCAAGCGGATGGCCGGGGACTTCTTCCTAGCCGAGGTGGCCGCGCACGGCGGCGAGGGGTGTGACTACCTGCTGGCGGTCGACGTCGACATGAACACCGTCGACGGGTACGCCCTGTCATCCTGGGACCGCGGCTACGGGGACCTGGTCTTCGCCCCCGACCTGGACACGCTGCGCTACATCCCCTGGCACCCGGGCACCGTCATGGTCCAGTCCGACATCGCGTTCCTCGACGGCACCCCCGTTCCCGTCTCCCCCCGGCAGGTGCTGCGGCGGCAACTGGACCGGCTGGCGGCCTACGGATGGGACGCCTACGTCGGCACCGAGCTGGAGTTCATCGTCTTCAAGGACACCTACGAGCAGGCCTGGAACTGTGATTACCGCGGCCTCACCCCGGCCAACCAGTACAACGTCGACTACTCGGTCCTCGGCACCGGGCGCGTCGAGCCCCTGCTGCGGCGCATCCGCAACGAAATGGCGGGCGCCGGGATGGTCGTCGAGTCGGCGAAGGGCGAGTGCAACCCGGGCCAGCACGAGATCGCCTTCAAGTACGGCAAGGCGCTGAACACTTGCGACGACCACTCGGTCTACAAGACCGGCGCGAAGGAGATCGCCGCCCAGGAGAACGTGAGCCTGACGTTCATGGCCAAGTACAACGAGCGCGAGGGCAACTCCTGTCACATCCACCTGAGCCTGCGCGACGCGGCCGGGACGCCCGTGCTGGCCGGCGACCAGCCGCACGGTTTCTCGCCGCTCATGGAGCACTTCCTGGCCGGGCAGCTCGCCTGCCTGTCGGACTTCGCGCTCCTGCTGGCCCCCAACGTCAACTCCTACAAGCGCTACGTCCCCGGCAGCTTCGCGCCCACCGCCATCGCCTGGGGTCGCGACAACCGCACGTGCGCGCTGCGGGTCGTCGGGCACGGCCCGTCCCTGCGATTTGAGAACCGCGTCCCCGGCGGCGACGTGAACCCCTACCTGGCCGTGGCTGCCCTGATCGCGGCCGGGCTGCACGGGCTGGAGAACGACCTGCCGCTCGAGCCGGAATTCACCGGCAACGCCTACGCCTCCGCCGCCGCGCGGGTGCCGTCCACGCTGCGCGACGCGATCGACGCGTTCGCGGCCAGCGCGGCCGCCGAGCGCGCGTTCGGCCGCGACGTCGTCGAGCACTACGCCCACGCGGGGCGGGTCGAGCTGGCGGCCTACGGCTCGACGGTGACCAACTGGGAGCTGCGCCGGGGGTTCGAAAGGCTATGAGCAGCCGTCCGCTGACCAGCCGTCCGCTGATCGGGATCAGCAGCTACCTCGACGAGGCGGCGTGGGGGGTCTGGCACCAGCCCGCCGCGCTCATCCCGCAGTCATACGTCGCCGCGGTGACCCGCGCCGGCGGCCTCGCCGTGCTGCTGCCGCCCCAGGAGGACGGCGCCCGCGAGGCCCTCGCGGCCCTCGACGGCCTGGTGCTCTCCGGCGGGCCCGACCTCAATCCCGGCCGCTACGGCGCCGACCCCCATCCGCTCACCGGTACTCCCAACGACACGCGCGATTCCTGGGAGTTGGCACTCCTGGCCGCGGCACTGGCCGACGACACCCCCGTTCTCGGCATCTGCCGGGGGATGCAGCTGCTCAACATCGCCCAGGGCGGCGCGCTGACCCAGCACCTGCCGGACGCCCTCGGCGAAACCGGGCACCAGCCGGCCCCCGCGATCTTCGGCCGCCGCGAGGTCCGGGTCCGCGGCGACAGCCGCCTGGCCGCGATCCTCGGCATTAACGCGAGCGCTGCCACCGTTGCGGTCCGCTGCTACCACCATCAGGCGGTCGCCGAGCTCGGCCGCGACCTGCTGCCGGTGGCCTGGTGCGGCGACGAGACGCTCGAGGCGATCGAGCTGACGGGTCACCGTTTCGCCTTCGGGGTCCAGTGGCACCCGGAGGCCGATCCGTCCAGTCCCGCCAGCGGGCGCCTGTTCGAGGCGCTCGTGGCGGCCGCCCGCGCCACCCCGCGCGAAAGGAGCGCCGCCATATGACCAGCGCGCAGCCGTACACGCACTCGGTGGTCAACCCGGCCACCGAGGAGGTAGTCGCCAGGGTCGAATACGCCGGAACCGCCGAGGCCGACGCCGCGATCGAGCGGGCCGCGCGGGGCGGCAAGAGCGCCAACATCGTGTTCGCCGACTGCGACCTGCCCGCCGCCGCCGCCAGCGCCCCCTACGCGGCGTTCGACAACGCCGGGCAGGACTGCTGCGCCCGGTCCCGGATCCTGGTCGAGCAGTCCGCGTTCGATGAGTTCATGGCGCTGCTGGAACCCGCGGTGCGCGGTGTCCGGGTCGGTGACCTGCTCGATGAGTCCTCGCAGATGGGGCCGCTGATCTCAGCCGAGCAGCGGGCCAGCGTCGCCCGGTACGTGCCCGACGACGCGCCGGTCGCGTTCCGCGGCACGGCGCCGTCCGGCTCCGGGTTCTGGTTCCCGCCCACGGTCCTCGCCCCTGCCGGCCGCGACTCGGCCGCCTTCCGGGAGGAGATCTTCGGCCCGGTGCTGACCGTCGTGCCCTTCCGCGGCGAGGACGAGGCGGTGCGGATCGCCAACGACACCGAGTACGGCCTGTCGGGGTCGATCTGGACCCGCGACCTGGGCCGGGGCCTGCGGGTCGCGCGCGGCGTCCAGGCCGGCAACCTCTCGGTCAACTCCCACTCCTCGGTGCGGTACTCAACGCCGTTCGGCGGGTTCAAGCAGTCCGGCCTCGGCCGCGAGCTCGGCCCGGACGCGCTCGACGCCTTCACCGAGACCAAGAACGTGTTCATCTCTACCTCGGGGAACAACTCATGAGCAATCGCCTGGACGGCCGGGTCGCCGTCATCACCGGAGCCGGCAGTGGGATCGGGCTGGCCAGTGCCCGCCGGCTGGCCGCCGAGGGCGCCCGCGTGGTCTGCGCCGACGTGGACCCCGCGTCCGGTGAGAAGGCCGCCGCCGAGGTCGGCGGGCTGTTCGTGCAGGCCGACGTGACCGATGAGCGCGCGGTGGAGGCGATGTTCGCCACCGCGGTGGCCACCTACGGCCGCCTGGACATCGCCTTCAACAACGCGGGAATCTCCCCGCCGGAAGATGACTCGATCCTGGTGACGGGGCTGGATGCCTGGAAGCGGGTCCAGGAGGTCAACCTGACCAGCGTCTACCTGTGCTGCAAGTACGCGATCCCGCACATGCGGCGCCAGGGCAAGGGCTCCATCATCAACACCGCGTCTTTCGTCGCGACGATGGGCGCCGCGACCTCGCAGATCTCCTACACCGCGTCCAAGGGCGGGGTGCTGGCGATGTCGCGGGAGCTCGGCGTCCAGTTCGCGCGGGAGGGAATCCGGGTCAACGCGCTGTGCCCCGGGCCGGTGAACACCCCGCTGCTGCAGGAGCTGTTCGCCAAGGACCCCGAGCGCGCCGCCCGGCGGCTCGTGCACATCCCGATGGGCCGGTTCGCCGAGCCTGAGGAGATCGCCGCCGCGGTGGCGTTCCTGGCCAGCGACGACTCCTCCTTCATGACCGCCAGCACCTTCCTCGTCGATGGCGGGATCGCCGGGGCGTACGTCACCCCCCTCTAGCCGGCCGGGAATGGGTAACCGGCCGCCGACCAGGTCGGCCCGCGGGACGCGGATCATGGCGAGGGCGATCAGCAGCAGCAGCGCCGAGACGGCGGCCGCGACCAGGAACGCGCGGTCGAAGCCGGCCGCCAGCGCGTGCTGATAGGTCCCCGAATGGGCACGGGTGCTGTTGGCCACGACCGTCCACGCCACCGTGCCTAGCACCGCTAGGCCGATGGCGCCGCCTGCCTGTCGGCCGGTGTTGAGCAGGCCGGAGGCGACCCCGGTGTCCGCCTCCGGCACCCGGGCCAGGCTGACCAGCGTCAGCGGGACGAACAGCAGCCCGAGCCCGGCCCCGATCACCAGGATCGGGCCGAGCAGCGCGCCCGCGTAGGTGCCGTGCTCGCCCACCAGCGACAGCCAGTACAGGCCGCCGCCGCAGCAGGCGGCTCCGGTCGCGAGCAGCGGCCGTGGCCCGATCCGGGCAATCAGCGACGCGGCCGCCCCCGACGCCACCAGCATCGTGGCGGTGAACGGCAGGAAGGCCATTCCCGTCCGCAGCGCCGAGTAGCCCCACACGTTCTGCACCAGCACCGTCAGGAAGAAGAACACCCCGAACAAGGCGGTGCCCACGCCCAGCATGATCAGGTTCGCGCCCACGCGGTCCCGGTCGCGCAGCAGCCGCAAGGGCAGCAGCGCGTGCCGGCTGCGAGCCTCGATGATGGTGAACGCCACCAGTAGCACCGTCGCGGCGCCCAATGCCGCCATCACCTTGGCATCGCCCCAGTGGGAGGCGCCGTCCGGGCTGGTCGGGGCGTTGCTCAGGCCGTAGACCAAGGCCGCGACCGCGCCGGTCCCGGTGAGCGCCCCCGGCAGGTCGAGCCGGCCCGCCCACCGTGCCACGTCCGGCAGCGCCACCGGTGCGGCGAGCGCGGCGGCGACGCCGATCGGCACGTTGACGAACAGCACCCACCGCCAGGAGGCATACGTGACCAGCAGCCCCGCGGCGACCAGCCCGGCCGCCCCGCCGGCCACGCTCATGGACGCGTACAGGCCCATCGCCCGGCTGCGCGTCCGCCCCTCCGGGAACGTGGTCGCGATCAGCGACAGCGCGGTCGGCGCGACGATGGCACCGCCCGCGCCCTGCACGACGCGGGCCGCCAGCAGCCCGGCCGGGGACGTGGCGAGCCCGCCGGCCAGGGACGCCGCCGAGAACAGCAGCAGCCCGGCGATGAACATCCGGCGGCGGCCGAGCAGGTCACCTAGCCGCCCGCCGAGCAGCAACAGCCCGCCGAACGCCAGCGCGTACGCGTTCACCACCCACTCCAGCCCGCTGCCGGAGAACCCGAGCGCGCGCTGGATATCCGGCAAGGCGACATAGACGATGGTCGCGTCGAGCACGACCATGAACTGCGCGGTGGCGATGACCAGCAGCGCCACCCCCAGGTGGCGGCGGCCCCCGGCGCCGGCCCGGGGGATGGCGAGATCCGGTGATTCCAGCTGTGGCATGACGGTTCCCTCAGGCGCTCATGGGCGGCCGGCCGACGCCGGCCGGGCGGATGTTGTGGTTGCGGGCGAACACGTTGCCGGGGTCGTACCGCCGCTTGACCGCGGCGAGCCGCTGGTAGGTCGCCCCCGGGTAGGCCGCCGCGACGTCGGCGTCGGTCGCCGGGCCCAGGAACCCCGTGTAGGCGCCGCTGGCGTGGGCCGCGAGCGCGGGCCAGCCGGCCAGCGCCTCATCGGCCACCCCCGGCGCGACGCCGGCCGGCAGCATCGTCCCGGCCACCAGCAAGACCGTGGCGTCGCGGTGCGCGAAGGCGGTCGCGTCGGCCGGAACCCGCCCGAACGCCCCGCCCAGGCTGCGCAACTCCACCGCGACTCCCTCGCCGAACAGCCCGGCGATGGCCATGGCCCGCTCGTCGTCCAGCGACCGGAACAAGGCGTTGCGCACCTGCATCTGCACGCCGGGCGGCATGCGAGCCTCCTCCAGCACCGCGGCGTAGGGGACGACCCGTATCTCATCGGCGGCAACGGGCGCCAGCCGCCGGAACGGTTCCAGGGCCCTCGCCGCGGCGGCCGGGTCGGCGCTGGCGTAGCAGCACCGCAGCATGGCCAGGGTCGGCTGCCCCATCACGGGCACCAGGGTGAGGGCGGTGGTGAGGCTCTCATCGCTGGCGCGCATCCAGTCCTGCCAGCCGCCGATCAGGGTCGGCACGTGCAATGCATCGAGCCGGTAGGTAATCGCGCCGTAGTGCACCGCGGCGACCGGCTGGGCGGTGAAGTCAAGGCTGACCACGACGCCGAAGTTGCCGCCCCCGCCGCGCAGCGCCCACAGCAGGTCCGGGTGCTCGGTGGCGCTCGCGCGGACTACCTTCCCGTCCGCGGTGACCACCTCGGCCCCGGTGACCGCGTCGATGGCCAGCCCGTACCGGCGCACCATCCAGCCGACGCCGCCGGCCAGCGTGAGCCCGCCCACCCCGACGCTGGCGGTGTCGCCGGCGGTCAGCGCCAGCCCGGCCGGCTGCAAGGTCGCGGCGACCGCTCCCCAGGTCGCGCCCGCCCCGACGCGGACGCGGCGAGCGTCGCGGTCAACGATCCGCACCCCGCGCAGGTATCGCAGGTCGATGACCATGCCGCCGTCACTGGTGCTGTGCCCGGCCGGGCTATGGCCGCCGGACCGCACCGACACCGGCAAGCGGGCCGCGCGCGCGTAGTCCAGCGCGGCGGCCACCTCGCGGGCGTCGCGCGGCCGGACCACGAGGTCGGGCGTGCCCGCCGCGAACACGGTGGCCGCGGCCTCGTCGTAGCCGTCCTGCCCGGGCGTGAGGACCTCCCCGGCCATCAGCACGTCAGTACGCGAGAACATCTTGAACTTCCTTCCGGCCGACTCCTGAACTGACCTCACCGATCGTGCCGGGCCGCGGGGTCCCCCGTCGTCGTGCCACGGAAGCGAGTTATTCCTGGTCAGCGCGGATAGCGACCGCCGCCGCGCTACTACGCGGGGAGTAGCCGGCAATTGGTCCCGGGGGAGGATGCGCCCGGCCGCCGGGCGCGTAGTCTCGAACCATGCGCACGGATCGAGGCTGGCGACGGTTCTACGCGGCCGGATGGCTCATCTCGGCCGGCGTCATGGCGGTGACCTTCCGGATGTGGCAGGTGCACGTCCGCGAGGTGGAACAGCGGGCGCAGGATGCCGAACGGACCCGCGACGAGGTGGCCCGCCGCCGGGCCGTGGAGGAGCGACTGCGGATCGCCCGCGAACTGCATGACTCGCTGACTCACAGCATCTCGGTGATCCAGGTCCAGGCGGGCGTCGCGGTGCACTTGGCCCGCAAGCGCGGCGAGGAGGTGCCGCCCGCCCTGCTGGCGATCGAGGAGGCGGGCGCCGACGCCGCCCGGGAACTGCGCGCGACCCTCGGCGTGCTGCGCGCCGCCGAGGACGGCGACGGCAGCGGCCTGGCTCACCTGGACAGCCTGATCTCCCGGACCCGCGCGGCGGGCCAGCCCGTCACCGTGACCGTGACCGGCATCGCCCGGCCGCTGCCGCCGGACGTGGACCAGGCGGCCTACCGGATCGTGCAGGAGGCCCTCACCAACGTCAGCCGGCACGCCGGCCGCGCCCACGCGAACACCGCTGGCGGAAACACTGCCCGCGCCAGCGTGCGGCTTGCCTACGAGACGGGCACGCTGACCGTGGAGGTCGACGACGACGGCGACGGCTGCCGCCCCATCGCGCACGGTGAGTCGCTCAACGGCGACCACGCGAACCACGCGCCGGGCCTCGGGCTTGGCCTCATCGGGATGCGCGAGCGGGTATCGGCGCTCGGCGGCCGGCTGCACGCGGGACCGCAGGCGGATGGCGGCTTCCGGGTGCGGGTCGAGATCCCGGTGCCGGTGCCGTCATGATCAGGGTCTTGCTGGCTGATGACCAGGCGCTGATCCGCAGCGGTATCCGGGCGTTGCTGGAGGCCGAGGACGACATCGAGGTCGTCGGCGAGGCGGCCGACGGAAAGCAGGCGGTCGCGCTCGCCGCCCAGCACTGCCCGGACATCGCGCTAGTCGACATCCAGATGCCGGTCGTCGACGGCATCGAGGCCACCCGGCAGATCGTCACCGACGAGCGGCTGGCCGGGGTCCGCGTGGTGATCTTGACGAACTTCGGGCTGGATGAGTACATCTTCCGGGCGCTGCGGGCGGGCGCCAGCGGGTTCCTGCTGAAGGACACCCAGCCCGCCGAGTTGCTCCAGGCGCTGCGGATGGTGACGCGCGGCGACTCCCTGCTCTCGCCCGCCGTCACCCGCCGGCTGATCAGCGAGTTCGTCGCCCGGCCGCCGGACGCGGTCGCCGCGGCGGGCATGGAGACACTCACCAACCGGGAGCGCGAGGTCGTGGCGATGGTCGCCCACGGGCTGAGCAACGACGAGATCGCCGCCGCCATGGTGCTCAGCCCCACGACCGCCAAGACCCACGTCAGCCGCGCGATGGTCAAGCTCGGCGCGCGCGATCGCGCCCAGCTGGTCGTCTTCGCCTACCAGGCGGGGCTAGTCAGCCCGCGCGAGGCGGCAGTGCCCAAGAACGCGCTGCCCAAGAACGCGCTGCGGAGCTAGCCCAAGAACGCGCTGCGGGGCTAGCCCGCGGCTGACCCCTAACGGCGGTCGACGGCCAGGCTGATCGCGACGGCGATGATGATCAAGAGCCCGCGGACGATGTCCTGCCAGTAGGGAGTGACGGCGAGCAGGTTGAAGCCGTTGGTGATCATGCCCAGCATCAGCACGCCGAGGACCGTCCGCCAGACCGAGCCGACGCCGCCGAAGATGCTGCTGCCGCCGAGCGCCACGCCGGCGATCGCGAGCAGCGCCAGCTGGCCGGCCAGGCCGGCCGTGAGGCTCGACCCCGATCCGGTCGTCGAGGCGTCGATCAGGCCGGCCAGGCCGCAGGCGCCCCCGGTGACCACGAACGTGATGATCACGGTCCGGTCGACCTTCAGGCCCGACAGCCGCGCCGCGTTGCGGTTGTCGCCGACCCCGTACAGGTGGCGGCCGAAAACGGTGTAGGACAGCACGAGCTGCAAGATGATCGCGACGACGGCGAAGATGATGACGGGGTACTGGACGCCAACGACCCGGGTCTGGCCAATGAACGTGAACACGCTGCCTTGCGGCGTGATCAGCAGGCCCCCATGGGTCACCCCGGCGGCGATGCCGCCGAACGACAAGGCGGTCGCCAGCGTGGCCAGGAACGCGTTCACGTGCAGCTTGGTCACCAGCAGCCCGTTGATGAGGCCCATCACGGAGCCGGCGACGAGCGCGACAGGGAACGCCCACCACACCCCCCAGTGGACGGCGACGTACGCGGCGAGCACCTCGCTCAGCACGAAGATCGCCCCGAGGGAGAGGTCGAAGTTGCCGGCGATGATCGTCAGGGTGACCGCGCACCCGGCGATGCCGACGGTCGCGTTCTGGTTGACGAGGTTGAGCAGGTTCTGCCCGGTTGCGAAGGCCGGCGACGCGACCCAGAAGTAGATGAACAGCGCGATGGCGAACACGACGATGCCGTAGTCGCGCACGTGCTGTGCCCTGATCCGCCGCTGCGAGAGCCTGCGGGTAACGGCGGCCGCATTGGCCCCGTTGGCGCTGACGGGTTCCCCGGCGATGGCCGGACCCCCGGTCACCGGGTCGGATGACTGAGAGGTCATGCCGTCGCTCCTCCTCCGAGGCCGAACGCGGCCTCCATCACGGCCTCCAGCGGGGGGTCGGCGCTGAACTCGCGAGTGATCGAGCCGCGGCGCATGACGAGCACGCGATGGGCGAGCCCCAGCACCTCCTCGATCTCCGATGAGATCATCAGCACGGCGGTACCCTCCGCGGCCAGCTTGTTGATCAGGCGGTGGATCGCCGCCCGGGCCGATACGTCGACGCCGCGCGTCGGCTCGTCCAGGATCAGCAGCCGCGGGTTGCGGAACAGCCAGCGGGCGAACAGTACCTTCTGCTGGTTGCCGCCCGACAGGTTGGCCGCCTTCGCCGACGAGACCGGCGGCTCGACCGACAGCATCTTTAGCAGCGAGTTCGTCTTCCCGCGCTCGACCGACAGGCGCAGTATCCCCAGCCGCGAGGCGACGGCGCGCAAGTCCGCGAACGTCGTGTTCGCCGCCAGGGACAGCTCTAGGAACAGGCCGTCGTCCTTGCGGCTCTCGGGCAAGAACGCCATCCCGGCCGCGATCGCGTCCGCCGACGACCGGATCCGCCGCGCGCTGCCGTCCACGGCGATCGTGCCGCTGTCGATCGGGTCAGCGCCGGCGATGGCGCGGGCGAGCTCGCTGCGGCCGCTGCCCACCAGCCCGGCTAGCCCGACGATCTCGCCCGCCCGGATCTGCAGCGAGATGTCCGCGAGCACGCCCTTGCGGTTCAGGCCGGCCACGTCCAGGACCACCGGTGCCGTCGAGCGCTGCGGCTTGTCGAAGTGCTCGGCCGCCTCGGCGGCCCCGAACATCCCGGCCACCAGGCTCTCCTCGGTCTCCTCGGCTACCGGCGCCGTTCGCACTAGGCGCCCGCTGCGCAGCACCGTCACGGTATCGGCGAGGTCGAGCACCTCATCGAGGAAATGGCTCACGTAGATGATCGTCCGGCCGCTTTCGCGCAGGCTGCGGATCATCCGGTGCAGTGTCGTGGTCTCGACGCTGGTCAGCGATGAGGTCGGCTCGTCCATCACGATCACGCGCGCGTCGCTGGCGACCGCGCGCAAGATCTCGACCTTCTGCTTGTCGGCGGTGCGCAGCGCGCCGACCTTGACGTTCCCGTTGAGCTCGAAGCCCCACTGGGTGAGCAGCTCATCGTATTGCGCGCGCAGCCGGCGCCACTGGACCAGCCCGTAGCGGCGCGGCTCGATGCCGAAGTAGACGTTCTCGATCACGCTCATGTGCGGCAGCGGGGACAGCTCCTGCGCGATGGTCGCGATCCCGTCGATGCGCGCCTCGCGCGGGCTGGTGTAGCGAACCGGCCGCCCGTCGATGAACAGCTGCCCGTCGTCGGGCCGGATCACGCCGCCGATGACCTTACCGAGCGTCGACTTCCCGGCGCCATTGGCCCCGACCAGCGCGTGCACGGTGCCTGCGGCGACCTCGACGCTGACGTCGTCGAGCGCCTTGGTCCCGGAGTACCGCTTGCCAATCGAGACGAGCCGGATAGGCGAACGCGTCGCGGTGCTCATCCGGCTCGTCCTCGATCCTTCACTGGTTACCCTGCGTACCTAGGTGCCCTAGCCCTCGAGCGTCCAGTCCGGCTGGAAGTCCGGATGCGAGCTCAGGTAGGCCTGGTCGATGATCGCCGGGTGGGTGTCCGGGTTGATGATGTTTACCAGGTTCGGCACCGACTTGCCGTTGAGGGCGTCGTTCAGGTACTGGATGCCGAGCACCGACTCCGAGCTCGGGTACAGGCCGAGGGTGGCGTAGATCGTTCCCGCCTTGACCTCGTCGACGATCTCCTTCGCGCCGCCGTACCCAATGATCTGGATGTTCTTGCCGGGCGTGTAGCCGCCGACCAGCTTCAGCGCCGTTATCGCCCCCTGCGCCATCTGGTCACCGAACGTCGCGAACACGTTGATGTCCTTGTGCGAGGTGAAGAACGTCTGCGCGATGCCCTGCGAGGCCGTCTGGTCGTAGTTGCCCGGCGGCATCACGGCGAACGAGTAATTTGACTTCCCCTTGTAGTAGGACGTCATCGCGCTGATGCGAACCGTGTCGGTCGGGTAGTTAGCCAGCCCTGGCAGGAAGGCGATGTTGCACTTCCCGGTGCCCACCGCCTTCGTGCAGGCCGCGTTCATCGCCGCCTCCAGGTTCGTCGCCTCCGCGCCGATTGACTGGCCGATGGTGGAGAGGCAGGTCGGGGAGGCCTTCAGGGTGTCCTGGTCCTGCAGCGAGCCCCAGGTGTAGTCGGCGCAGGCGACCTTAATGCCCGCATGTATCGCGTTATTGATGATTGGCGTCAGTGCGACGTCATTGAGACCCCAGACCCAGAAGGCCTTGTACTTGCCTGTGGTGATCGCGTCCTGGATCTGCGTGGACTGCGCCTGCGGGTCATTGTTGCCGTCGAAGGCGTCGAGCTGGATGCCCAGCTTCGCGGCCTCCGTCTTCGCGCCGTTCAGCGACGCGATCCCGTAGGGGCTTGGGTTGTAATAGAAGATCGCCATCCGGGTGCCCGACCCGCCCGCTGCCGCCGAACTTGACGACGACGCGGGGGCTGAGGCGGCCGGCGACGAGCTGGACGACGAACTGGAACTGCATCCGGCGATCAATGCAGCCATCACGGCTACTGCTACTCCGCCCGCGGCGATGCGGGCGCGCCCAACGTTGGACATGGTCCTTATCGCTCCCCTCGAGAGAAAGGCCCACGAGCCGATCTAATCTTAGCCCGGCTCAACTGAAGCAGAACGTATCGCGGACAGTCGGCATGATCAAGGATCAATTTGATCAAGAAGTGCGAGGAGATCGTTGTCGAACTGAACAATTTTGCCGGCCCGATCACGTTTTGCAGCGGCGTCGGCACCGATCGAGATTCCTAGCGGTTTCTTCAGAGCTGGCTCATGGAGCCTCCCGGCGCCCGAAACCTCGCGGGAGGCCGGCCTGATCCTCGCCACTGCGCGTATGGCCTGATGGTCCATACCACTGCCCTCGAGGACGGCTGACGGTCATCATGGCATGGCGGAAGCCCGGGTCAAAAAGGAATTTTCAGATACCGTCGCGGGCGCCGCCGTCCTCGAATATTGTAGCGGTCGGCTGCGGCGGGTGCCGGGGCCTGTTAACGCTCGCTGCTGACGGCCTGGCAATGCGCTCGGCGCGCAACTTCCGCCAAGCCCCTATACGGAAACTGAAACAGTCTAGTCCGCAGGTGATTCGCCCGCCGTAAAACTAGAGCGCCACCTTCTGTGAAGAACAGGATCCACTCAGCGGATTGCATAAGTGAAAGTCAATAGCATGTGACTCCAACGAACGGCCGCTAAAACTGTCGGCTCAGCCCACGCTGTGCCGGCCTCGGGTACCCCGCCCGGCCCGCCGCCGGCGGATGCTGGCCATCGTGATTGTTCGGTGATTGCCGAGCCGTGGTCGGCGCTGGGTCCCGGTAGCCGTCCCGCCCGTCGCGGCGGCGCGATAGCGTATCGCTACGATCCGGCATCGTCTCGCGCAGGGGAGGCACCGTGGCCACCGTGAGCGTCCGCTACATCGTCCACGACGTGGATGAGGCGATCACCTTCTACACCGGCGCCCTCGGGTTCACCGAGGTGATGCACCCCGCTCCCGGCTTCGCCATGCTCGCCCGGGGCGACCTCCGGCTCGTGCTGTCGGCCCCGGGCGGCGGCCCCGGCGGAGGCCAGGCCCTCGCGGACGGCACGCTCCCGGCCCCCGGCGGCTGGAACCGCTTCGCCCTCGAGGTCGAAGACGTCGAGCAGCTGGTCGCGACCCTTCGCCGCGCGGGCGTGCGGTTCCGCGGCGACATCGTCACCGGCGTCGGCGGAAAGCAGGTCATCGCCGAGGACCCCTCCGGGAACCCGGTCGAGCTCTTCCAGCCCACCCGCGACGAGGCCCGCCTCTCCAGCGGGGGTCAGCCCGCCCGCGGCTGAGCTCTCTCGCCTGCCCGGGCCGGGGTAAGCGGCCGCCGCGAGCGCAGCAGATCCTGTGCCGCCGGCCATTCCATGGGCTTGGCGAACAGGTAGCCTTGCCCGTAATCGCAGCCCATCTCGGTGAGCACCTCACACTGCTCGCCGGTCTCGATGCCCTCGGCGACGACGACGATTCGCAGCGTCTTGGCGATCTGGACGATGCCCTCGGCGAGGGCCAGCCTTTGCGGCGATGCCGCGATGCCTTCCACGAAGGCCCGGTCGATCTTCAAGACGTCGATCGGCAGGTCCCGCAGGTAGCTCAGGGAGGAGTAGCCGGTGCCGAAGTCATCGATCGCCAGCCGGACTCCCAGGTGCTTGAGCTCGGTAAGGTCAGCCCCGATATTCTCCTCCAGTCCCAGCAGCGCGCTTTCCGTGAGCTCCAGAAGCAAGGCCGACGACGGGAGCCCGGTGGCGTCGAGCGCCTCGCGGACGGTCCGCACGAAGCCGCCCGCCCGGAACTGGCGGGCCGATACGTTGACGGCGACGTAGGGCCGCCCGCTGTCCCCCCCGCGCGCGGCGCGTTCTCCCCTCAGCGCGCCGAGCGCGTGCCGCAGTACCCACGTCCCCAGCGGGACGATGAGGCCCGTGTCCTCCGCGATGTCGATGAACTGGCCCGGCATGAGCAGGCCCCGCTTCGGGTGCGGCCAGCGCACGAGGGACTCAAAGCCGGCGATCTGCCCGGTGTCGAGCGCCACGATCGGCTGGTAGGCGAGGGCCAGGGCCGAGTCGCTGATCGCCTTCTCCAGCGCGGACCGGACCTCAAGGCGCCGTCGCATGCCGGTGCTGAGCGCCGGACAGTAACGCCGCCATGGTTGCTTGCCCGCCCTGGCCGCGTACAGGGCCAGGTCCGCGTGGCGCATGAGCTCATCGACGCCGTCGCTGTCGTCGGAGGTGGCGACGCCGACGGTCGCGGTCATGGCCACCGGGCCCTGCGACACGGTCAACGGCTCGCTGAACCCGCCCACGATGCGGTCGGCGACGCTGTCCGCCTCGGCGGGGTCGGTGAGGTTCTCGATGAGCAGCGCGAACTCATCCCCGCCAACTCGCGCGGCGGTATCGGACTCTCGCGTAGCCCCAGCCAGGCGGCGCCCGAACGCGGACAGGAGCTCGTCGCCGACCACGTGCCCGAGCGTGTCGTTGACCTCCTTGAACTCATTGAGGTCCATGAACAAGACCGCGGCGACCGTCCCGGTCAGGCGCGCGAGGGACAGCGCCTGCCCGGCGCGGTCCGTGAACAGGGCGCGGTTGGGCAGCCCGGTCAGTGAGTCGTGGAAGGCGCGGTAGCGCAACTCGTCCTGCAGGCGCCGCTGCTCGGTGACGTCGCGAAGCGTCAGTACCCGACCCTCAACGCTGGGCCGGTCCCGCAGGTCGCTGAGCTTGACCTGCACCCGGACATTCCGCCCGTCATGGCGCTTGATCCGCCACAGCTCGCTGAACTCACCGCCACGGGAGGCCACCTCGTCCGGCCCGTCCGGAGTCTCCTCGCGGTTCCCGGCGGCCGAAAGCTGGCGCACGTGAGTGCCGGCGATGGCGATGTCGCCGAAGATGTTGTTGGCCGATGGCGTCGCGTAGCGAACGATGTTGTCGTCGCCGAGGATCAAGATGGCGTCCGAGGCATCTTGCACTAGCTCCCGGAACACTTCATGGCCTTCCCGTTTGACCAGCTCATGGGTGAGCAGGACGCGCTCCATGGCCAGCCCGGCCTCGCTGGCGAGGATTTCCATCGAAGCCCAGCGGGCCTCCACCGTCCGCCGCCGGCCAAACAGCGCGAGGATGCCGGCCAGCGGGTCACCGGACGGGGGATTGCCGATGATGACCGGGCAGAGCAGTGCCCCGTTGCCTCCCGAGCCGAGGCTGCCCAGCCACCCGGCGGGCCCGAGGTCCGCGGACGGGATGTAGACCGGTTTCTGGATGTCGGCGGCCGGGCGGTCGGCCAGCAGCGGCAGCACCGACGGCAGCCAGTCCCGCGCCGTCTGCGCGAAGCGGGTAGGCCACCGTCCGGAGCTGGCGCTGGTCTCGACGCGCAGATCGCCGTGAATGCGCGTGGCGAAGACGGCCGCCCGCCCGGGACGCGGCCTGTGAACGGTGTCCGAGGCGGTCCGCACCGCGCTGGCGATCTCCTCCACCGATGAGGCCGCCGCGAGGGCCGGGCCCGCCGCGCGCAGTGCCCGCTCCCACGCCAGGCTGCGCACTTGCGCGGTGTTGACCGCCCACAGCCGTGCCTGAGCGAGCAGCCACAGCAGCACCGCCGAGATGGCGATGCCGACCTGGCGCGGGTCCGCGCGCCCTTCAATGATGAGCAGTATCGGGGCGACGAACGTCGCCACGGTCAAGACGACCAGCCGGGCACGCGAGGGCTCGTACCGGGGGCGCCCGCCCGGCTCGGTCGCCTCGCGCATCGCCGGGTGGACGGCGGCCGCCCCGTAGAACGCGAAGCAGGCCATCCAGCCCAAGAAGACCAGTCGCCAGGGCACCGGATGCGTTCTCAGCAGGCCGAACACCACGCTGCCGACCAGCCCGAAGGCGGTGCCGCAGGCGACCAGGCGGCCCGGCCAGTCCCGCACGATGCCGGGGACGAGCAGTCGCGCCAGGGCCAGCAAGACGATGATCTGACCGACGGAATCGGTGATGGACATCGTCTTCTGATTCGCCGAGAAACTCGGATCCAGCACCGCGGGCATGATCCGGAACAGCCAGACCAGCATGACCAGTCCCGCGGTGACCGTCACCGCGTCAACGAGGCCTTGCCGGTCCCGGCTAGGACTGCGTGACCGGGCAAACAGCCCGATTCCCGCCGCCAGCAGCGGGTAGAGCAGGAAACCGGTGATGTCGTCGAGGTCGAGGGACGGAGGTTCCGCCTGGTCGGCCAGGCCCAGCCACAAGATGATCCCCGAGCCGGCGAAGCACAGGGCGGCCGCCGCCACCAGTAGCCACGGCATCTTGCGGGGCGGCTGGCAAGCCACCACCCGGGCCACGATGGCCACCAGCACGCTCAGCCCCAGCAGGCACACGGCTGCGCCATCCACTCCCGGCCAGGCCAGGAACGCCACGATGAGCACTGCCATCCCTGCGACGTAGCCGTACAAGAGTTTCATGCCGCAGCCTCCAACCGCCCCCTTTAGCGACTAGTTACTACGAGTAATTAACTAATCATATCCTGCTATCATGCCACGTCCTGGCCAAAAGGCAACCCCTGGCGCACTGTTAATGGTGTCTAACCATTTACCTCACTGACCTCATAAGCATCAGCTTTAACTTCAATTCGCCAGCGAGCCGCCGTGCTCGTCGCCCCTGATGCCCTCCGGCGTTAGCGCGCGAGCAGCAGGACGCCGACGGCCAGCAGCGCGATCACCTTGACCAGCTCGAGGGCGATGTAGGCGTGATGCGCGCTCGAGCGGGGGGCGTCCTGCCCGGCCAGGACCCGGTCCGAGCGCCGGTTCAGCCGGGGCCGCACCAAGGCGAGCTGCAGGGCGAGGGCGGCGATGGCCACCGCCCCGGCCGCGACCACGCCAGCCGCCGGGGGGCCTGCGCAGGCGGCTGCGATCAGTGCCGCGGCGAAGATGACCTCGGCGATGTTCAGCGCGCGAAAGACAAGGCGGCCGATGCCGAGCCCGATCCGCACGGTGACTCCGGGGGCGCGGAACTTCAGCGGCGCCTCCAGGAACGAGATGGCGAGCACCATGCCCAGCCAGGTGAACACCACGGCCGTGGCGATGGCTGCGGCGGCGGTCACCGGAGGATCCAGCGGTGGCCGGCGTAGGCCACATGCCGCGGTCCGAACGAGCGCGATATAGTTTTCACAGTCTTAATTGTATAAACCATCCCGTTGGGAGGAACCCTCATGGCTGACCGCGAGCTGGACGTCCGGGCGCTGCGCAAGCCCGACCGGCACCCAGCCGTCTTCCGGGAGTACGACGCCCTTGCCGTCGGCGGGACGCTGGCGCTGGTCAGCGACCACGACCCGTGGCGCCTGCGCGAGGAGTTCGAGGTCGAGCACTGCGGGAGCTTCGCCTGGGACTACCTCGCCACCGACCAGGGCGCCTGGCGCGTCCAGGTCACCAAGCTCGCCTCGACGCCGCTCCCGCGCGTCCTCGCCGACACCAATGCGGTCAGCGCGAACGCGATCGACGTGCTCGGCGCCGTCTGGAAACTGCAGACCCGCGAGCGCGACCTGGACTCCAACATCATCGCCCTGCCGCCCGGCGCCGACATCGGCGCGCACGCGGGCCCCGACGTCGACGTGCTGATCCACGTGCTGGCCGGCTCCGGGCAGCTCGCCACCGAGCTGCATGTCCTCCAGCTTCGCCCCGGGGCGCTCATCTGGCTGCCCCGCCGGTCCCGGCGGCAGTTCACCGCCGGCCCCGACGGGCTGCGATACCTCACCGTCCACCAGCGCCGTAAGGCCCTCACGCTGACCACCGCCCCTGAAATCCCCGCCGCGGCCGCCCGTGGCGACTGACGACATCCGGGTCCGCCGCGCCTACGAGGAGCCCGTCCCCCAGGATGGCGCTCGCGTGCTCGTGGACCGGAGGAACCTCGGCCTGAGCCAGGCCGCGGTCCTCGCCGCGGTGCTCCGCCAGGCCCCGTAACTCGCTCGCGGCCAGCCACGCGACGCACAGGCCCGGCTCCGCGAACGGCTCTAGCCGCTCGGCGGTGACCGGGGCGCGCATCCGGGCCAGCGTCCCCCGCATCAGCCCCAGGTGCAGCGAGCAGATGACGTCCCGGTGCCGCAGCGCCACCTCGCGGTAGGGGCAGTGCCGCAGGCGCAGCTGGAACTGGGCGCCGTCCGCCTGCGTCTCCACCGTCGCCGCGAACCCAAGGTCGTCCATGATCGCGGTGAACTTCCCGAGCGCGTCCGCGGCGCTGTGCCGCTGGTACGGCGCCGGCTGCTCGGTGAGGTACGCGCCCCACTCCCGCCCGGCTTCCTCCGCGGACCGGCCTGGGTCGGGCATGACCGCGGCGACCATGCTGGTCAGCATCTCGGCGAGCAGCTCGTAGCGCCGCTGCCCGGACGGGCCGTCCGGGGTCGCCCGGTAGGCGATCCGGGGCCGCCCTGGCGTGCCCCGGTCTTCGGTGCTCCGGGTGGCCAGCCCCGCGTTCACCAGCGCCTCGAGGTGAAACCGGGCCGTGTTCGGGTGCAGGCCGGTGTGCTTCGCCACCTCGCGGATGCCGAGCGGGCCGTCCTTGGCGCGCAGCATGCCCAGCACCTCGGCGCGGCTGTGGCCAAGCGGAGAACTGCCCTCGGGCGCGAGAATCTGGTCGGCATCCACGCGGGTTATTTTATATGAGTAATAATCGTAGAAACCCGGCTTGCCCGCACCGATGCGAGCAGGCGCGGCCCCTCAGGCCCGGAAGGCGAACACGATGAACAGTGAGCATCCCGCCGGAAGCGAGCCCACCGGGGACCCGGAGGCCTTCGCCGAGGGCGGTGACCCAGTCTGCTGGGCGCACCTGGTCTGCCCCGAGTGCGGGGCCATCGTCAGCGAGGGGCATCGTCTAGGTTGCGAATCGGCTGCCCTGGCCGACGATCACGACCACTGACCAGGCCTGCCGACCTGCGAAGATGCACTTTTTCGGCCCTCGATAGGCATCCCTTGCGGTGTAAGGGGTCCCGTTGGGGGAAGACGGAGGCTACCCGCATCAAAGGAGGCGAGACATGGGCTTCATGGATAAGCTTCGCAATAGGTTCCAGATGGGCAAGGGCCGGGCCAAGGAGAAGACCGGCCGGGCCGTCGGCAACCCTTACCTGGAGACCAAGGGCGAGGCCGAGCGCGCCGGCGGCGCCACCCGGCAGGTCGGCGAGCAGGTCAAGGACGCCGGCAAGAACGCACGCGACGCGTTCAAGAAGTAAGCCGCGATCGCCCCGCCCGCGCGCCAGTCGGGTAGCGCGGGCGGGGTAACGGGCCACGGGGGTGGCCAAAGCTGCCCAGCCGGCCCATCCGGCTCGGCGACGCCCAGCCAGGTTCCGACCACGCCGGCCCCTGGCCCGACCACGCCGGCCCCCGTCCCGACCACGGCGGCCCATGCCTCGACCACGCCCGCGACGGCCCCGTTACCCCGCTCCCGAACGGACGGCACACCTGCCCGGTGTTTAAATCCGAAAGCACGGGTAGCTCCAGCCTTCATTCAGATGGAGGAAACAGCGTCATGAATCAGATGAATGGCGCGGGCAAGACGGCCATCCATGAGCGGTCCACCGGGGAACTGGTCAAGCTGCTCACTGAGCAGGTCTCCGTGCTCGTGCGCGACGAGCTTAAGCTGGCTCAGCTCGAAATGACCCGCAAGGGCAAGGAAGCCGGATCGGGCATCGGAATGATGGGCGGCGGCGGGCTGATCGCCTTGTACGGGGTCGCCTGCCTGATCGCCTGCGCGGTCATCGCCATCAGCCACGCGATCGCCGCCTGGCTGGCGGCCCTCATCGTCGGCGTGGCCCTGCTGGTCATCGCGGGCATCGTCGCCGCGGTCGGCCGCGGCCGGATGCGCCGGGCATCGCCGGCGATGCCCACCGAAGCGGTCGACAGCATCAAGACCGACGTCGAGCAGATCAAGGAAAGGGCGCGACGGTAATGGCCGATGCTCCTGACACCCGCCAGCTGAAGGCGGAAATCGAACAGGCCAGGGAACGACTCGGCGCCACGGTGGAGCAACTGGCCGCCAAGGCGGACGTGAAGAGCCGGGCGCGGGCCAAGGCGACCGACGTCGCCGGGCGGGCCAGCGACTACTGGCTGCCGCTGTCCCTGGGCGCCGTCGGCGCCGTGATGCTGGTCACCGCCTACCTGGCCTGGCACTGGAGCAAGCGGTGATCAAGGCGTTCCACAAGCTGGTGAGCCTGGTGGTCAGCGTGCTCGGCGGCATGCTCGCCGGGGCCATCTTCAAGCGGGTATGGCGGCTCACCGCGGGCGAGGATGAGGCGCCGAAGGCCACCGACGCCCGCCGAGGGTGGAGCGAGGTGCTGGTGGCCGCCGCGCTCCAGGGCGCGATCTTCGCGCTGGTCAAGGCGGCCCTCGACCGGGGGACCGCCCACGGCACCCATAAGCTGACCGGCGTCTGGCCAGGAGAGGGCACCGAGCCGGGAAAGGCTGAGCCGGGCAAGTCCGAAGCCTAACCGGCGGAGCGGCCGGCCAGCGCGCCGCGGCCGAATGCGCGGCGGTACGGTCGGGCTATGACGACCCAGACGGAAAAGGCCGCGCGGTTCCTCGAGCTGCACCAGCCTGGAAGCCCGCTGCTGATGCCGAACGCATGGGACCAGGGAACGGCGAAGATACTCACCCACCTGGGTTTCCAGGCTCTCGCCACCACGAGCTCCGGGTTCGCCGCGACCCTGGGCCGCCTCGACGGCGCGGTGAGCCGGGACGAGGCCCTGGCGCACTCCGCCGCCATCGTTGCCGCCAGCGACGTTCCGGTCTCCGCCGACCTGGAGAACTGCTTCGCCGATGATCCCGGCGGCGTCGGCGAGACGGTTGCCCTCGCCGTGCGGACGGGGCTGGCGGGCTGTTCGATCGAGGACTTCACCGGGGACAAGGAGCAGCCCATCTACGACATCGGGCTGGCCGCCGAGCGGGTCGCCGCCGCGGCCGAGGCCGCCCATTCCGGAGCCGTGCGCCTGGTCATCACCGCCCGGGCCGAGAACTTCCTGCACGGGCGCCCGGACCTGGCCGACACGATCGCCCGGTTGCAGGCGTACCAGGCGGCGGGCGCTGACGTGTTGTATGCCCCCGGCCTGAGCAGCCTGGCCGATATCCGGCAGGTGGTCACGGCGCTGGACCGTCCGGTGAACGTGATCGCCAGGGTCGGCGCCCCGTCGGTCAGCGAGCTCGCGGAGGCCGGCGTTAGCCGGGTCTCGGTCGGCGGCGCATTCGCCTACGCCGCCCTCGGCGCGCTCGTCGAGGCGGCGACCGAGTTCCGCGACCACGGCACCTACGGCTACCTGCGCGTCACCGCGACCGGCCGGCAAGCCGTCCTCGACGCCCTGTCGGGCTGATCCGCGAACTGATCCGCGAGCCGCTCAGGCGAATCTCGGGCAGGGCAGGCGGCGGCGGATCAGGCGGGCGGCCTTGCGCGCTGACCGGCCGTCGCCCCCGTCCGAATGGCTACCCGCCAGCACGCCGACGGCGTACTCGGCCGACTCGCGGACCCGGGCCTCCCAGGTGCCCGCCCAGGAGTCCTGGTCATCGCGCGAACCGGTGCCCCGGGTGCCTCCAGTGGCCCTAATGTCCTCGGGGGCTTCAGTGTCCTCAGTGGCTTCAGTGTCCGCGGGAGCTCCAGGGCCGGCAGAGGCCCCGGTGCCCTCGGCCCGGGCGGCCTCCGCCGCCGCGCCGACGGCGGAGGCCGCGGCAAGCGCGAGCCGCTGCGTGCGGGTGGCCTCTCGCCAGCGGGCCAGGGCGCCGAGCGCGCGGCTGCTGGTGAAAGACGCCGGGCGGCTGCGCGGCGCGGACCGCAGCAGCATCCGCGCCCGGGCGCCTTCCTCGGCCGCCCTGGTGGCCGCCCCGTCCGCCAGGTCCAGGGCGGCGCGCTCGGCGGCCAGCAGGTCCTCCAGGCTGGCTCCGGTTCGCGCCCACGCCTCGGCCGTGCTCGCCGCGGCATCCACGGGGGAGTCCCCGCGCTGGCGGCCCTTTTCGGCGAGCCTCGTCAGCTCCGCCAGGCACGCGACGACCGCCCGCCGCTCCTGCGCCGTGGTGCACAGCCGGGCCGACAGCCATAGCAGGAACTCGGGCGAGCGGCACGCGTGCCAGCATGACTCCAGATCGGGAAACGGCCGCGCCCACTCGACGAGTTGCCCGGGCGCCGAAAGCCCCGTCAACCGCTCCTGCAGCTCAGTGGCCATGCCTGAATTGTCTTAGGTAAGGCTCACCTAAGTCAAGACCTCACTGCGGGCCCCGGTGACCGTCACGCGCGATGGCGCGGGGCGCGGCCGCGCCGTGCCTGGCCGTCCGGAGTCGTCCTACCCGTACAGGCCCGGCCGGCGATCAGCCAGGTAGGTTCCCTTCGCGCGGCCGGGCAGGTCCGCGATAAGGATCTGCTCGCCCTCGGCGCCGGCCTGCGCGAGGACCTCGCCGTCGGGCCCGCAGATCACGCTGCGCCCGTTGTACCCGAACACGTCGTCGGCGCCGCAGTAGTTCGCGTACACCACGCCGCAGCCGTTCTCGCAGGCCCGCGCGCGCACGAGGAACTCCTGGACCTCCTCGCAGCCGGCCATGTTCGCGGTCGGCACCAGCACCGCCTGGGCGCCGTCGACCGCCAGGCGCCGGACTGCCTCCGGGAACTCCACGTCGTAGCAGATCAAGATGCCGACCCGGGCGCCGTCGAAGTCGAACGCCATCGGCGGCTGCGGGTTGGCGACGAACAACGCGCGGTCCAGGTCGCCGAACAGGTGCACCTTGCGGTGCCGCCCGCGGACGGCCCCGTCCGGGCCGACCAGCGTCGCGGCGTTGTAGGCGTGCCCGCCGGGCGCGCACTCGGGGTGCCCGTAGACGATGCCCAGGCCGTGCCGCCGGGCGATCTCGGCGACGGCCGCCCCGGTCGGGCCACCGGCGTCCTCGGCCAGGCGCGCCGCCTCCTCAGGGGTGATGCCATACCCGGAGGTGAACATCTCCGGGGTCACCAGCACCTCGGCCTGGCGCGCGGCGGCGGCCGCGCCGGCCTCGTCGAGCCGGCGCAGGTTTCCCGCCACGTCCAGCGGCGCGGGCGGGCATTGCCAGGCGGCAACGCGGGTCATGCTCCAGGCACCGTCGGCGCCCCTGCGCTCGCTCATGCCGTCAGTCTCCCAGGTCCAGCGGCGCCAGCTTGTCGTAAAGGTCGCCCGGGCCGGGATTATCCGGATGGGATGCCCCGCCGAAGTGCGTCATGACGCCCCACACGGCGTTGAGCGCGGTCTGCACGGCACCCTCCGCCCACGCGGGGGTGAAGGAGATGTCATCGCCGGCCATGAACATGCCGCGCTCGGCGGGCGGCCGCCCGGCTTGCATGAAATGCGAGTACATGCGGTGGTTGTACCGGTAGTGCCCGGGCAGCGCCCCCTTGAACGCGCCGAGGAAGTCGGGGTCGTCCTCCCAGGAGACCGTCACCGGGTCACCCACGATATGGCTGGCGATGTCGATCCCCGGGTAGATCTTGCCGAGCGCGTCGAGCGCGAGCTTGACGCGCTGGTCGATGTCGTAGGGCAGCATCTTCAGCGCGTCCGACATCCAGGAGTAAGTCAGGCAGATCACCGCCGGCCGGCCCGGGCCGTTGTCGAAAAGGTAGGTTCCGCGCGTGAGCCGGTCGGTGAGGGTCATGCCCATCACCGGCAGGCCGGTGAGCGGGTTGACGTCCTTCCAGAACGGCCGGTCGACCATCACGAACGTCTTGGAGGACTGCATGTAGCGCGTGCGGTCCAGCGCCATCCACAGCTGCTGGGAGAACAGGGACTCATCGCATTCGATCTGGGTTGTCAGCAGCCAGCTGTGACAAGTGGCCAGGACCGCGCCGTAGGCCCCGCTGGCGCCCCAGCGATCCCGGATGACGAGCAGGCCATCGCCGCCCCGGCCGATGGCCGCGACTCCGGCCCGCGGTACGCCTCCGTGCAGGCTCGCCAGGGTGGTGCCGGCCGGCCACGGGCTGCGCTCGCTGACGGGCAGCGTCCACAGCCGGCGCGGCAGCTGCTCGGCGCCGCCGACGACCAGCTGCTGGTTGGTGTCGCAGTTCGTGACCACGACCCGCAAGATCTCCAGCATCGAGTTCGGGAAGTCAGAGTCCCACCCGCCGGTGCCGAAGCCGACCAGCCCGAACAACTCGCGGTGCCGGAACGGCAGCTTGGAGAACGCCTGAGACGTGGCGACGAAATCATAAAAGCTGCGGCCATCCCACAGCGGGACGAGCGCGTCCCATCGTTGCTTCAGCGTTTCGACATCGCGGGCGCGGATCGCGTTCTGCAGTTCCGCGAAGCCGATCTCCTCTAGGGCCTCATCCCAGGCGCGCGCCACTTCCGTGAACTCCGGGGGCAGTTCCGCGAGGGTGCGTCCGTGGTAGGTCTGCCCGCCGATATCGACGACGGTGCTGCCGGCGGCCTCGGTGAGCGGGTTCGGGAAGGGCACGCAGGTGAGGCCGAGGCGGCGCGCGTAGTGGAAGAACGACGTGCCCGAGACCGGGAACCGCATGCCGCCGAGCTCGGCGATGACCCCGTCGGCCCCCGCGAACTCGTGCGAGCGCAGCCGCCCGCCGATTCGCGAGCGCTCGTAGACGACCGGCCGCAGCCCGAGCTCCATGAGCTCATAGGCGGCGACCATCCCGGCCAGCCCGGCCCCGACGACCGCGACGGGGGCTTCCCGCGCCGAGCCCGGGACCGTGCCGAGCCCCGCCGGGTGGGCCAGCCAGTCGTCGTAGGCGAAGGGGAAGTCAGGGCCGAACACGGTGACCGGCTCCGGCCGCCGCCCCTCGGGCACTGGATGGGTCATGCTCATATGAGCTCCAGGACTGCCTGGGCGGCGTTGTGCCCGCCAAGACCGGAGACCGCGCCGCCGCGCTGGGCGCCCGAGCCGCATAGCAAGATGCCGTCCCGGGCGGTGGAAACGCCCCAGCGCGCCGCGGGCGCGTCCGCGGCGGCGCCGTCGGCCAGCCACGGCCAGCTGAGGTCACCGTGGAAGATGTGGCCGCCCGGCATGGCCAGGTCGGCTTCGATGTCTTGCGGGATCTTCGCCTCAATGCACGGCCTGCCGTCGGCGTCGCGCGCGAGGACCGACTCGACCGGGTCGAGGAGGTGCTCGTCGAGGGAGGCGATCGCGCGCCGGACGGCGAGCTCCTTGCGCTGCGCGCGGGTCGCCGGGTCGTCGAACAGCGTCGCCGGCAGGTGCAGGCCGAAGTACGTCAGCGTCTGGGTGCCGTCGGGCACCTGGCCGAGGATCGAGGGGTCGGTCAGCGAATGGCAGTACACCTCACCGGGCATCCGCGACGGGACCTGCCCGGCCGCGGCCTCCGCGTAGGCCCGCTCGAGATCGGGGTAATCCTCGCCGAGGTGCAAGGTCCCCGCGAACGCGACCCGCGGGTCGGCGCCCGACGCCAGCCTCGGCAGGCGGCTCAGCAGGAGGTTGACCTTCAGCTGGGCGCCGACCGGCTTGGCGGCCCGCTCCTCGCCGAGCAGACCGCTCAGGGCCCAGGGGGCGAGGTTGGCCAGGACGAGGCGAGCGCGCACCGTCCGGGTCCGGCCGCCGGCGACGACATCAGCCTCGGCGTCGCCCGGCCCGCCCCGGATCGCGGTGACCTCGGCGCTGGTGACTAGTTCGGCGCCCGCCGTGACCGCGCGGGCCGCCAGCGCGTCGGTGACCGCGCCCATCCCGCCGACGGGCACCCGCCACTCACCGGTGCCGTTGCCGATGAGGTGGTACAGGAAGCAGCGGTTCTGGACGAGCGACGGGTCGTGCATGCGGGCGAACGTGCCGATCAGCGCGTCGGTCGCCACGACGCCGCGCACCGTCTCGTCGCGGAAGCGGCTCTCGATGGCCTCGCCCAGCGGCCGCTCGACCAGTTCGCGCCACAAGGCCGGGTCGGCTTGCTCACGCAGCGCCGACGCACTCGGCAGCGGCTGGGTGAGCGTCGGCGCGATAATTCCCGCCAGTTCGCTGACCTGCGAGTAGAACCGGCGCCAGGCGTCATACTCGGCGTCCCCGCCGGTCAGGTCCGCGAAGCTCGCCCGCGTCGCCGGGCCCTCGGGACGTTCGACGAGCAGCCCCTTCGCCGCCCCGCCGCGCAGCACCGGGGTATACGACGCCACCGAGCGGGACGCCAGCCGCAGGTCCAGGCCGAGGTCGGCGATGATCGCCTCCGGCAGCAGGGACACCAGGTAGGAGTACCTCGACAAGCGGGTCGGCAGCCCTGGGAACGCGGGCGCGGAGACCGCGGCCCCGCCCGCGTGGTCGAGGCGCTCCAAGACCGCCACCGACAATCCCGCCCGGGCGAGGTAGGCGGCGGCGGTCAGGCCGTTATGGCCACCGCCGGCGATCACCACGTCGTACCGCGTCCGGGATTCGCTCATGAGCCGATGCTACGGGTCACCCACTTTGGCCTGGCGGGTGCCGCCCGCTACTGCAGGCCGGACCGGACGGACGTGACGCGCTGGGTGTTGAAGCCGAGCCAGTGCATCCGGCCGGCGTAGCGCGCGTGCTCGACCTTGATGCAGCGGTCCATGATCACCGTCACGCCGCCGTCCGTGGCGATCTTGGCGCCTTCCTCGTTGATGACGCCGAACTGGCACCACAGGGTGCCGGCCCCGATCGCCACGGCGTCCCGCGCGATTCCGGGCAGGGCCTCCGGGGCGCGGAAGACGTTGACGATGTCCACCGGGACGGGCACGTCGAGCAGGCTAGGGTAGCTCTTCTCGCCGAGGATCTCGCGCTCGCGGGGATTCACCGGGACCACCTGGTAGCCATGCCGCTTGAGGTAGTAGCCGACGAAGTGGCTGGCCCGCAGCTCGTTGGCGGACAGGCCCACGATGGCGATCGTCTTGGCGGCGTGCAGGACCCGCTGGATCGCCATCGGGTCCTGGTACCGGTCCAGGTCGCTCATGCTGTGCCTCCCGCCACCGTAGCGTCTTCTCGCGCGGTAGCCGCGACGAGCGCGAAGCCCTGCTCCAGGTCCCAGATCAAGTCCGCGACCGACTCGGTGCCGACCGACAGCCGCACCGTGCCCGGCCCGACGCCCGCCGCCCGCAGCTCCTCATCGCCCAGCTGGCGGTGGGTGGTGCTGGCGGGATGGATGATCAGGCTCTTCGCGTCGCCGACATTGGCCAGGTGGGACCACAGCGTCACGCCGCGGATGAGGTCCTGGCCTCCGGCCCGGCCGCCGGAGCAGTCGAAGGAGAACACCGCGCCGGCCCCGCGGGGCAGGTACTTCTCCACCAGGGGCTGGTACTTGCTGCCGGGCAGGGCGGGGTGGGTCACGTTCGACGCCAGGTCATGCGCGGAAAGGAACTCCGCGACGGCCAGCGCGTTCGTCACGTGGCGTTCCATCCGCAAGCTGAGCGTCTCCAGTCCCTGCAAGAACAAGAAGGCGTTGAACGGCGAGAGCGCCGCGCCGAGGTCGCGCAGCGTCTCGGCCCGCAGCTTCATCAGGTAGCCGTACATCCCGAACGTCTCGTGGAACTGCAGGCCGTGGTAGGCCGGCGACGGGTCGGCGACCACCGGGAACCGCCCGTTGGACCAGTCGAACGTGCCGCCCTCGACGACGACGCCGCCGATCGAGGTGCCGTGGCCGCCGATGAACTTGGTCGCCGAGTGGATCACGATGTCGGCGCCCCACTCAATTGGGCGGCACAGGTACGGCGTCGCGAACGTGTTGTCCACGATCAGCGGCAGGCCATGAGCATGCGCGATGGACGCGATCTCCTCGATGTCCAGCACGTTCCCGGCCGGGTTGCCGATCGTCTCGCCGAAGAACGCCTTGGTGTTCTCGCGGACGGCGCCGCGCCAGGCCTGCGGTGAGTCGGGGTCGACCCACGTCAGCTCCACGTTCATCTTGCGGAGCATGTGCTTGAGCTGGTTGACCGTCCCGCCGTACAGCGCCGAGGACGAGACGACGTGGTCGCCCGGTTGCAGCAGCGTGAACAAGGCGGCCGCCTGGGCGGCGATCCCGCTGGCGAACGCGACCGCGCCGGCGCCGCCCTCCAGGCTCGCGACCCGCTCCTCGAACACCGCGACGGTCGGGTTCATGATGCGCGAGTACGTGTTCCCGTACTCCTGCAGGTTGAAGTACGCCGCCGCCGACTCCGGGTCCTCGAACACGTAGCTGGTTGTCTGGAAGATCGGCACCGCGCGCGCGCCCGTGTTCGGGTCGGGCCGCTGCCCGGCGTGCAGTTGCCGCGTCTCGAACCCGAACGCGCGGGCTTGCTCGCCCGGCGCGCGGGATCCCTCGTCACTCACGAAGGCCCCCCTCTAGGAAGCGCTGGATGATAGGCGTCTGCCGCGCTTCCTCCAGCAGGAAGCAGTCGTGCCCGTACGGCGCGTCGATCACGTGGAACTCAGCCGGCTTGCCGAGCGCGCCGAGGGCGCCGGCGATCTCGGCCGACCCCGACGGCGGGTACAGCCAGTCGGAGCTGAACGCGATCAGCAGCGTCCGCGCCCTGACGTCGCCGAGCGCGCAGACGAGCGACCCGCCGTGCTGGCGGGCCAGGTCGAAGTACGTCAGCGCGCGCGACATGTACAGGTAGGTGTTGGCGTCGAATCGCTTGACGAACGAGTCCGCCTGGTGCCGCAGGTAGCTCTCGACCTGGAACTCCGGCTCGGTGAGCGTGTAACGGATCTCGTCAGCGGGTTGCATGCCCGATGCACTTGCCTCTTCATCGGGCATGCCCCGGGGGGGACGGGGGGTCGTCCCCCCGGGAGATCGCTGCAGCCGCCGGCCGAACTTGTCATTCAGCGCCAGGGCGGACAGGTAGGTGATGTGGCCGACCATCCGGGCCACGCCCATGCCGGCGTCGGGTGCGCCGCCGGTGTCGTAGTAGCGGCCGTCTCGCCAGGCCGGGTCGCGCATGATCGCGTCCCGGGCGATCGAGTTCCACGCCACGCCCTGCGGGTGCAAGGCGTGCGTGCTGGCGATCGCCACGACCGCGTCGACCTGGTCAGGAAACATGATCGCCCACTCCAGCGCCTGCATCCCGCCCAGCGAGCCGCCCGCCACCGCCGCGAGCCGCTCGATGCCGAGCTCGTCCAGGAACGCGCGCTCGGTGCGCACCATGTCGGCGACCGTGATCACCGGGAAGTCCGGCCCGTAGGCCTTGCCGGTCGCCGGGTTGACCGATGACGGCCCGGTCGTCCCCCGGCAGCCGCCCAGGAGGTTGGTGGATACGACGAAGAAGCGGTCGGTGTCGAAAGCCTTGCCCGGGCCGATCATCCCGTCCCACCAGCCAAGGCCCTTGCCGCTCACCCCGTCGCGCTCCTCGGCCGCGAACCCGTCCCGCGTGCCCGCCTCCGGCGCCGTCTTCGCGAAGCCCGCCGCGTGGGCATCGCCGCTGAGCGCGTGGCAGACAAGGATGACGTTGTCGCGCCGCGGCGAGAGGGTGCCGTAGGTCTCGTAGGCGACCCGGACGGGGTGCAATCCCTGCCCGCAGTCGAGCCGTACAGGATGAGGCAGGTCGAGATACTGCGTCTCGACGGTACCGACGGTGCCAGCCGAACCACCCAGGCCGGACACGAGCTTGGGGGCCGGCTGTGTCATGGGGCTATCTTAGCTCGCGGGGCACGGTGTATTGTCAATCAATCCCATAGGGAATTGAGAGAGGGAAATCATGACTACGGTCGACAACGGGGTCAATGTCGAGGCGCTACTGGGTGCGCGGGAGGTGCTGAAGGGCGCGCCGGAGGCCGCCGCGTTCACCTGGCGGGCATCGTCGAAGTGGGCCCATGGCGTGCAGAGCCAGGTCAAGATCCAGAACTACTTCGGCCTCGGCGAGGAGCAGAGCCACAAGAGCGAGTCGGTCTTCGACGCTGACCACCCGGAGATCTTCGCGGCGACCGACAACGCCATCACCCCGATCGAGTACCTGCTCGTCGGCCTGGCGAGCTGCCTGACCGCGGGCGTGGCGTCCGTAGCGCAAAACCGGGGTATCCAGCTCCGCTCGGTCGAGGCAGACCTGGAGGGCGCCCACGACATCCGCGGGATCCTCGGCGCCGACAGCGACGTCCGCAACGGCTTCAACGACATCAAGGTGACCTTCACCATCGACGCCGACGCGTCCAAGGAGGAGATCGAGGCGCTGGTGGCTCAGTCCCAGAAGCGCTCCGCGGTGTTCGACGCCCTCACGAACCCGACGAACGTCACCGTCGAAGTCGCCTGAGAGGCTTAAGCCATCGAGCGAACCACAGCGGTCGTCATTGGCGCCGGCCATGCCGGCCTGGCCGCGAGCCACTTCCTCACCGCTGCTTCGATTGACCACGTCGTGCTCGAGCGCGGTGAGGTCGCGAACTCCTGGCGGCGCGAGCGCTGGGATTCCCTGCGACTGCTTACCCCCAGCTGGCAAAGCCGTCTCCCCGGCGTCAGTTATGACGGCCCGGACCCCGACGGGTACATGACCGCCGGCGAGGTGGCAGAGCTCATCGAGCGCTTCGCCAAGGTCGCGCGCGCCCCCGTCCGCACCAGCGTGAACGTCACCTCGTTGCGCCGTGCGGACGGCGGGTACCAGGTGACGACCAGCGATGGTGACCTCGCCAGCCAGGCGGTGGTCATCGCCAGCGGCGCCTGCAACCGGCCCACGGTACCGTCCCTCGCGGGGGCGGTGCCGGGGCCGGTGGCCCAGCTGACGCCGTTTGACTACCGTGACCCCGCCCAGCTGCCCGACGGCGGCGTGCTCGTGGTCGGCGCGTCCGCCACGGGCGTGCAGCTGGCGGCCGAAATCCAGCGCTCCGGCCGTCCGGTGACCCTGTCGGCGGGGGAGCATGTCCGGCTGCCCCGCACCTACCGGGGCCGCGACGTGCTGTGGTGGATGGACCGCGCGGGCGTGTGGGACCAGCGGCATGACGAGCTCGACGACCTCACCCGGGCCCGCAAGCTCCCCTCGCCCCAGCTGGTCGGCACCCCCGAGCGCATCACGCTTGACCTCAACGCCCTCGCCGACCTGGGCGTCGAGCTGGTCGGGCGCCTGCAGATGGTGCGCGACGGCAGCGCGCTGTTCTCCGGCGGCCTGCGGAACGTGTTCTCGCTCGCCGACCTCAAGATGAACCGGCTGCTGGAGGCCTTCGATGAGTGGGCGGCCACGACCGGGGCCGACGAAGTGGTCGCGGCTCCCGAGCGCTTCGCGCCGACCCGGGTGCCGCCGTCACCGCGGTGGCGGATTGACCTCACCAGCGGGGAGATCCGCTCGATCGTGTGGGCGACGGGCTTCCGGCCGGACTACGGATGGCTCGACGTGCCCGTGCTCGACGCGAAGGGCCAGTTGCGGCACGAGGGCGGCGTGGTCGACAGCCCGGGCCTGTACGCGCTCGGCCTGCCCGTGCTCCGCCGTCGCCGGTCCACGTTCATCTGCGGGATCGAAGACGACGCCCGCGAGGTGATCGGGCACCTGGCCGGATCGCTGGGAAACGTCAAGCGAAAGAGTTAGCGATGACGACCGGGTACCACTAGCGGCGCGCGCTAGCCGCCCATGGGGATGAGCTCGAGGACCTCGATGGAGGCACCCGGCATGGACAGGTGCGGGTGACCCTCGAGGATGGTCTCGACCTCCTCGGCCGAGCCCGCCTCCAGGATCGAGTAGCCGCCCACGCTGTCGGTGCTGGCGGCGCCGGCCCCGACGTGGGTGGTGTGCGCCAGCGGCGAGCCGAGGTCGGTGACGGCATAGCTGACCTTGGTCGCCCACGCCTGCCAGGCCTCCATCCCGGCCTGCATCTGCTCGGGAGTCGCACTGGCCATCTGCTCGCGCGCGGACAGGGGCGCACGGTAAAGGACCATGAATTTGGACATCGTGATCTCCCCAGTGTTTTCGAAGCGCAGTGTTCCCGGCGGCCATCAGCGGCCGCCCTGCGGCTGACACTACACGGCGATGATTTCCGCCGCGGCGCCCTGTCTACCGATGAGCTCTGTCTACCGATGAGCTGTGTCTACCGACGAGATGCCTGCCGTGGAGATCACGTCCCTCGATGAGGAGAGTGCGATGAGCGACGCCAAGGACAGCCAGGGCTACTGGGCGAGCCAGAGTCCGGTCACCGACCCCGGGGACCCGGGCGCGAAGGCGATTGACGAGCTTCCCGGTGAGCTGGGCGCGCTGCGCGAGGCCAGCTCCCAGCTGGTATTCCACTACCGGGCGGGCGGGGACTTCGCCGCTAACGGCGTGCCCGCCGAGCGGGCTAGCGAGATCAACACCTGCTACGCCGACGCCATGTTCACCCGGCTGCTGGGGCGCGGCGAGCCGGCCCTGGCCCGGCCGCGCCCGGCTCCGGACCGGTTCGTCGGCTGCTGCCGGGACGCGACGGTCTTGTTCCTGGCGCTCGCGCGCCACAAGGGAATCGCGGCCCGGGCGCGGGTCGGGTTCGCCGCCTACATCATCCCCGGCTGGCTGGTCGACCACGTGGTCGCCGAGGTGTGGGACGCGGCGGAAGGGCGCTGGCGGCTGGTCGACCCGGAGATGGAAGGCAGCTGGACGCCGGAGTTCAACGGGCACCCGGTGAGCTGGCTCGACCTCACCAGCGAGGAGTTCGTGACCGGGCCGCGCGCCTGGCAGGCCGCCCGCGCCGGCCAGTCCGACCCCGCCCGGCATGTCGTGTCCCCGGACCTGGACATCCCGGTGCTGCGCGGCTGGCCGTTCCTCGCGCACCAGGTCACCCACGACCTGGCCGCGCTGGCCAAGGCCGAGATGCTGCTCTGGGACGGCTGGGGGATGGAGCTCGGCCACGGTCCCGGGCCCGTCCCGGAAGCCGACGCCGCGGTCCTGGACGAGGTCAGCGCGCGCACCGCC
Organism: Streptosporangiaceae bacterium; assembly: GCA_025934375.1. Taxonomy (GTDB): domain Bacteria; phylum Actinomycetota; class Actinomycetes; order Streptosporangiales; family Streptosporangiaceae; genus Trebonia. The sequence continues at coordinate 91,745 of JAICYD010000006.1, forward strand.
GATCCCGGCGCCGCGCTGGACGACATCACGGCGCTGGCCCAGCGGGACGGGCTGCGCGTGCCCCCCACCATCACCAGGTTCGACCCCTACGGCGGCCCGCCCCAGCAGGTGGACGTCAGCAGGGCGGTCGGCGGCTGACCATATTGAAAACCGCCCCTGTCCGGGGGAGGGGACCCGGTCAGGGGCGGTTAGCCCGAAGTGGCGCCTACCAGCGTTCGCCTAGGTAGCTGAACGGCTCGAAGACATGGCTGAAGTACCACGCTGGCTGGTCCAGTCCGGAGCAGCTGCCCGCGCCCTTGGTGCCGGGGCAGTTACCGTTGTCGCGCTGCAGTGCCCACATGGAGATCTCGCCTAGTCCGTGGACGGCCGCAAACCGCAGGAACGCCGGCGCGTCGGTGACCGGGAACGTCTCGGCGGGACCGAAGTCGTCGATGCCAGGCATCTGGGTGATCCCGATCCGGCCCCACGCTTCGCGGGAGGACAGGCTGGGGTAGAGCGCGGCGAGCTGGGCATGGGCCGTCGTCGCGGCGCTCTCGGCGTCGGCCAGCATGTCCTCGGTCGTGCCGAAGAAGTAGTCGAACGTCATGATGTTGACGACGGCGATCTTCGCGTGCTCGGTGACCGCGTCCTGCAGCACCGCGAGCTCGGCCGGCGGGAGGCCGGCCGGGACCGTCGGCAGCGTGTAGGAGAAGGACACGTGCTTACCGTGCCGGGCGGCCCATTGCTCGGTCTGCGCGATGGCCTGGTTACGGCGCATGATCCCCGCCGTGTTGTTTACCGAGTCGGCCTCGATGTCCAGGTCGATCCGGGGGACGTGGTAGGTGGTGACCAGCGACTCAAAGACCTGCGCGATCGCGTGCACGTCGGTGCAGCTGTCCGCGAGCTCGGTGTTCGTCGTGTCGGCGGTGAACCCGCCGAACGACGGGATCACGTTCCCGCCCGCCCGCTGGATCGCAGCGATGTCCGCGCCGAAGCTTCCCGCGGCGGTGGCCGAGATCGGCGTGGCGGTCGAGCCGTTCCAGTACGCGGTGCACGATCCCGGCTGGTCGGTCTGCAAGAACGCCAGGTTGATGTACTTGGCGCCGGACGCGCGCGACTGCTGCGCCAGCGAGCCGTTGCTGGTGTCCCAGCCCTCGAAGTAGGGCGCGAACACGTGGGTAGGCAGGCCCGCCGGCCCGGCGTCACGGGCGGTTGCCGCGTCGCGCGCGGTTGCCGCGCCCGCGGTCCCGGCGACGGCGGCGGTCCCGGCCCCGGCGGCGACCAGGAACGCCAGGGTGAGGGGGATGAGTCGTCTCAAGCGCGGATCCCTTTCACTAAGTCCCGATCGAAACAAATAAGAAACTTTCCTATTCGTTTCTGGGTAGGACACTAGACCCGTCACCAATTGACGTCAAGGCTTTTGGGTACGTTGCCGGGGTGTCTGTTCTAGTCGGTACCTCGGGCTGGCAATACCGGGACTGGCGCGGTGACTTCTACCCGCGGGAAGTGCCGCAGCGGCTGTGGCTGGAGCACTATGCCGCCCAGTTCCGCACGGTCGAAAACAACAGCGCCTTTTACCGCCTGCCTAAGCCCGAGACATTCGGCCAGTGGCGAGAGCGGGTTCCCGTGGACTTCACGATGGCCGTGAAGGCCAGCCGATACCTCACCCACGTGCGGCGGTTGCGAGATCCCGCCGAGCCGGTGCGCCGGTTCCTGGACGCGGCCAGCGGCCTGGGTGGCAAGCTGGGGCCGGTGCTGCTGCAGTTGCCGCCGAACTTCCGCGCCGACCCCGCGCTGCTCGACGACTGCCTGGGCCAGTTCCCGGCGGGCATGCGGGTCGCGGTGGAGCCCCGGGACCCCTCATGGTGGGCCGACGCCACCCAGGAGGTCCTGGCGGCCCACAACGCGGCCCTGTGCTGGGCGGACCGGCGCGGCACGCCGGTCACCCCGTTGTGGCGCACCGCCGACTGGGGATACCTGCGCTTCCACGAGGGCGCGGCCAGCCCCTGGCCGCGCTACGGCGCGAAGGCGCTGCGAAGCTGGGCGCGGCGCATCGCCACGGCGTGGCCGCCCGGCGCCCGCGTGTACGCGTACTTCAATAATGACCAGGAAGGCGCCGCCGTCCATGACGCGGCGGAATTCGCCCGGCTGACCGAGGAGGACCGACCGTGATCAACGCGGCGCATGTGATCTTGTACAGCCAGGACGCGGACGCCGACCGCGCGTTCCTCCAGGACGTGCTCGGCTTCCCGCACGTCGACGCCGGCCATGGCTGGCTCATCTTCAAGCTCCCGCCCGCCGAGGTCGCGGTGCATCCCGCCGATACCGTGCCGCCGGACAACGCCGTGCCTCCCGCCGATTACCAGGCCTCTCACGAGTTGTACCTGATGTGCGATGACCTGGCCGCGACGCTCACCGAACTGGCCGCGAAGGGCGTGGCGGCCGGCGAGGTCACCCAGCAGCGCTGGGGCGCGCTCGCAGCGATCACGCTGCCGAGCGGCGCGCCGCTGTCCCTCTACCAGCCGCGGCACCCGGTGGCGTACGACCTCGGCGGCTAGCCGCCCGCAGCCGGGTGCGGCAGCTTGTCCGGTGCCCGCACCATGTCCACCCGGGCCACCCGCCCGGCCGCCACGGTTAGCGAGACCACGGTGACCAGCCGGCCCGCCTGGTACACCGTGAAACCGGGCGCCCCGTTGACGCCGGTCGGCTGTATCCAGTCGCCGGGCCGGGCCCTGGACACGATGCCGAGCAGGAACCGCGCGACGTGGTCCGCGCCCAGCACCGGCCGGCGGGCGGCCGACACCACCCCGCCGCCATCGGAGACGAGGACCACCTCCGGGTCGAGGACCTGGATCAGCGCGGCCAGGTCACCGGAGGTCACCGCCACCGCGAACGCGGATACCACCCGGCGGTGCTCGGCGGCGTCCACGGCCGGCGGCATCCCCCGCGCGCGGACATGCCGGCGGGCCCGGGACGCCAGTTGCCGCACGGCGCCCGGGGAGCGGCCGACGACCGCCGCGACCTCGTCGAACGGCAGGCCGAACAAGTCATGCAGCACGAACGCGGTCCGCTCGGCCGGGCTCAGGGTTTCCAGGACGACCAGCAGCGCGTAGCTCACCTGGTCATCGAGCGTCACCTTGTCCGCCGGGTCGGCGGCCATGCGCGCGGACCCGGCGGCCAGGCCGGCCGCCGGGTCAATGGCCGGGGCCCCGTCGGCCGCGCTCACCAGCGGCTCGGGCAGCCATGGCCCCACGTACTGCTCCCGCCGCACCCGCGCGGAGCGCAGGACGTCCAAAGCCATCCTGGACACGGCAACGACCGCCCACGACTCCACGTCGCGCACCGGCTCCGCGCAATGGGCCGTCACCAGCCGCAGCCAGCAGTCCGCGACCACGTCCTCGGCGTCGGAGTGCGAGCCGAGGATCGCGTACGCGACCCGCACCAGCCGCGGCCGCGCCTGGCTGAACGCCTCCGCCAGCTCGTCTTGGCCGGCGTCCACTACAGGGTTCCTTCCCGGACCTGGGCCGCTAGCCACTCGGTGAAGGCCTGCGTGCCGAGCGGGACGTCCGGCCCGGGCAGGCTGCCGCCGCCCGCCATGGACCGGCCGGCCGCGCCCGGTATCCGCACCTCGATGACCTGCCGCCGCTTCCCCCGCCCGCTGGCGGCCTGAGCGCGTGCGACCTGCCGGATGAGGTCCGCCATGTTCTCCTCGCGCGGCCCGGCCAGTTGCGACATCGCCAGCTCGCCCGCGGGCGGCGGCGACCCGGTCGCCAGCCGGGCGAGTGCCGCACCGACCTCGCGCGCCGCGACGGGCTGGGACCGCCATTTGGGCACGATCACGAACCGCCCGGGCATTCGCGCCAGGTACTGCCCGGCGAACTCGTGGAACTGCGCCGCCCGCAAGACGCTGACCGGGACCGGCGAGGAGCGCAGCACCTCCTCCTGACGCACCTTGCCTTGGTAGTAGCCGTACGGCACCCCGTCAATCCCGATGATCGACAGCGCCACGATGTGCCGCGCGCCCGCGACGGCCGCCTCGCGCGTGAGGTTGCGCGAGACGGCCTCGAAGAACGCCGAGACGACCGCCGCCTTCGTCCCCGCTATGTTGCTGACGTCGATCACCGCCTCGCAGCCGGCCAGCGCGGCGGCCAGGCCTTGCCCGCTCACCAGGTCCACGCCGGCCGAGCGGGCCAGCACGACCGGCTCGTGCCCCGCGTCCCGCAGCGCCGACACCGTCCACCGGCCCACGACACCGGTCCCGCCCGCGACCGCTACCTTCATCGTCGCCACATCCTTCCGACTACCCCGTACCTTCCGGGTGCAGACGAGGCGGCGCCCGCGAATGTGACAGGGTGCCTAGTGAGGGAGCGTGCCTGCTCCCGGCGGGGCTACGGACCCCGGTTTGCGCGAGGCGAAGAGAGCCTAATGTCCGGGGGCTTGGGGATTGGTGCGCATCCCCCAGATGATAAGGCGGCTGGCCGCGCGGCGGAGCTTCGCGCCGCAGGCGAGCCGTGGAGGGACCCCCGAAGTGTGGGGGTCCCTCCCGGTGAGCCTGGGTGAGGACGTGCAGACCCCAGCCCGTGATAGGGCCAGGGGGTCTGGGGGATTGGTGCCTATCCCCCAGAAAGCACAGCGGGCCGTCCCTGGATGGGACGGCCCGCTTTCTCGCTCAGGAGGGGTAACCCGGCTGGCCGCCGGGCCGTGCCTTACCCGACGGTGTACTCGTAGCGAAGGGCGTCAACCTCGTTGCCGCTGAACTGGTTGTACGGCGGGATGCCCGCGAGCAGGTCATCCACGTACAGGGTGCCCCGGACAACGGTGCCCTTCGGGGCCGACGGCGTGATCGTCACCGGGATCGTGGCCGACTGCCCGGGAGCGATCGTCGCGCCGTCGACGCCGAAGCTGCCGTCCATCACGCCGGCCCAGAAGTCCGTGATCGGCGTGCTGACCGCCGTGTCGATCGCCTTCGTGGACACGGTCAGCGAGACGTTGGCCGTCCCCGACGGGGGCGTCGTGTACGGACCGCACTCGGTCGGCTGGGCGAACCAGAAGCCCGCGGTCACCCGGCCGCCGACCGGGGCGTAGAACGCCTGCTCCGAAGTGGAGCACAGCTGCCCTGGCGTGGTGCTGAGGCTGGCCAGGTCCGGGTCACCCGGGAACGGGCCGTAGTCGAACATCGCCGGCACGGTCGAGGACTGGGTGATGGAGACGCTCCTCGTCTCCGTCGGGATGACCACCTCGAGCGGACCCTGCGCCGAGGCCGGCGGCAGCGAGAAGCTGTTGCCGGTCAGCGACGGCAGCGCCACCGAGGTGAAGGTGTTCAGGCGCGGGTCGAAGAAGAAGTCCTCCGCCTCCGGCCCGTTGTTGGTGATCGTCACCGGCACCGTCACCGCCTGGCCCGCGGGCAGCACCGTGCTGGCACTGTGGGGCAGGCCGCTGGCGCTGGCGCTGGCCACGTTGAAGGCAACCGTCCCGGTGAACGGGTCCGCGAACTCATTGCCGGTCACCGGCTCGGCGAAGTCCGCGATAAGCGTCCACGTGCCGGGCACCGGGTCGAGCGTGGCGGCCGTCAGGCCCGTGCTGATGTTGCCGGTCAGCGGGTCCTGGTTCTGGCCGTAGCCCAGCGTGTCGCCGTCCGGCGCGACGAGGTACAAGCCGACCGGGTTGCCGGGGTCGTTCGCCAGCTGGAGGGTGGCGGTGATGTTCCGCATGCCGAACGGCACCGAGAACTTGTAGTAGTTGACCGCGCCGTAAGCGCCGCGGCCGTTGCCGCCTTGCAGCACGCCGTTGAAGGCGCCGCCGTGCCGCACGTCGATCTTGCTGCGCAGGGTCACCGGGATCGTGGTGTCCTGCGACGAGCCGCTCGCGTCGAGCACGACCGAGAAGGCCGCGTCGCCGGGTGCCGACGGGGTCCGCGCGGTCACGAAGACGGTGCCGCTCTCGCCCGGGCGCAGGTTCAGCCGCGACGGGAACACGTCCCCGGCCGGGGCCGCCTTCTGCGTGGTGATCTTCCACGACATGGTGCCGTTGGTGCCGCCCGCGGCGGCCGTGCGGCTGAAGATGACGCCGGTCCACGTGCCCGGGGCGGGGTTGCGGATGTCCACGTCACCGAAGTTGCCGATGCCCTGCGGCAGTGAGTGCGCGGCGAACTTCCCGGTCGGGTCGATCAGGATGAGCCGCACCCGGGCCGACAAGGCGGCGCTCGCCGCCTTGTAGATGAGCTGGGCGTCCAGTCGCTGCTGGCCCGGCTTCACCGTGAAGTTGAAGGTGCTGTAGTTGCTCGGATGGTTCTGCCAGTCAACGGCCGTCGGGCTGGTCCCGTCGGTCAGCGTGACGCTGCCGGTCTGCGTGCTGGTGTCCGGGCCGAGTGTGCGGCCGGACAGGCTGACCGCCTGCGCGATCGCGCCGGTGTTGGTGACCGTCACCGGGAAGGTCTCCCGGCTTCCGGGCAGGTTGGTCGCGGCGAGGCTGTTGACCGAGGTCTTCAGCGTCGCGCCGACCGGGCGGGGCGCGCCGTCGGCGGTCTTGATCGACTCAGCCAGCAGCACCGCCTTGTAGGCGTTGACGAGGCCGGCGCCCTGCTCCTGGGCCGGGAAGCCGAGGTCGCTCGCCGTGGAGACCAGGATCTGCTTGACCAGCGCCGGGGTCGGGTTCGCCCCGCCGTGGGTCTTGCGGTAGGCCTGGATGATGTCGGCCGCGACGCCGGACACGAACGGCGCCGACTCCGAGGTGCCGCCGCTTTCCTCCACGTTGGAGGCCGCGGTGCCCGGGAAGTTCGTGCACGCGGTGTACAGCGCCGTGTTCGGGGTGCAGGACGCCACGCTGATGTCACCGGGGGCGACCAGGGTGATCGTGTTGCCGTCCTCGGTGAACCCGCTGGAGCTCAGGCTCGAGATGTTGTCGCTGAGCCAGCCGGTGGTCGCGAAGTCCCGGGCCAGCGCGTAGTTGACCTGGGCGTACATCTGGTCCTGGGTGGTGCCGCCGACCGAGATGACGTTGGGGTCGCTGGACGCGGAGCCGATCGTGTTGGTGAAGCCGGCGTCTCCTGAGGAGATCACCACGGTCACCCCGGCCGCGACGGCGGCGTCGTTGAACAGCTTCATCGCGTTCAGCGAGTCGGTGTCCGGGAACGGGTTGGAGCCGAACGACTCGTTGACGACGTTCACGTGGTCGGTCTGGACCGCGTAGTTGACCGCCTGGAAGAAGTTCGACTCGGTGGTGGCGATCCCGCTGGCGTCCTCAACGAACACGTTCAGGCCGACCAGGCTGGCGCCTGGCGAGGTGCCCTGGATCCTGACGTTGCACGGGGTCGGGTAGGACTGGGCGCCGTAACCGTTGAGGTCGTAGGTGACCAGGCCCTGGCCGGCGATCTGGTTCGCGTCCAGGAACGCCTCGTCGCCGCCGGTCACCGCGCTGGTGGGCTCGTTGTTGAAGCTCTGGTAGTCACCGCCGACCGCCGGGTCGAAGACTGACTTGCCGTCCGCCCGGATGAAGTTGGGGTTCTGCGGGTCCAGCCCGTCGGCGATCCACGCGACCTTCACGCCGGCGCCGGTGATGCCCAGCGACGCCGCGGTCGGCAGGTGCGAGTCGTCCGACGCGGTCTGGGTCAGCGACAGGCCCTCGGGGACTAGCTGCGGCCTGACGGTGCACGCGCCGGGGATCACGTTCGGCGTGGCCGTCGTGGCCCGGGCCTTGGCTGGCTTGGCCTGTGCCGTCGTACCCGCGGCGGGCGCGCTGCTCTGGCCGAAGCTGGCGTGTATCGTCGCGTCCGGGATGACCTCGGCGATCGCCGGGTTGGCCTTCAGCCGGGTCACTTCGCCGGCCGAGACCGTCGCCGCGAGCGCGTTGATCGTCTGGTACTGCTTGACGTGGGAGGCGTGCACCTGGCCGAGCTCGGTCAGCACCGGCTTCTGGCCGGCCCTGATGGTGGCCGCGCGCTTGGCCGCCGCGGCGCTGCCGACGTGCTGCTGCGCTAGCTGGCTCTTGTAAATAACGATTACATGCTGATTGGCGTTCTGCGACAGCTGGGTCGCCAGCGCCGGCGTCATCGGCGCGGTCAGCGCGCTCGCCGCCGTGGGTGCCGCCGAAGCGGCGCTGGCCAGCACCGCCTGGCTTGCCACGAGAGCCGGGACAGCCCCGACGACTACCGTGGCAGTTAGTAGCTTGTGGCGCGCGAGCGCACGCGGCGCCCGCCTTTTCCTGCGTATTTGCATGCCTACCGTGCCTCACTTCAGCGAAGAATCGACATCCATCGCGGACGTTAGCAGGAAGTAAGGGACTTGACTATCACCGTAGGCAAAACAATCATGCTACTTAGCCCTGCTAAGCAACGGTCGGGCGCCGCCCACCCGCTGGTGTTACTGAAGCGATCACTGTTACTGGTGTGGTTCATAGGCTGATATATGCCCCTCAGGGCAAGTCCGGCTGCCACAGAGGCGGTCCCGTCACCCCTCAGAAGCTGAGGATTTCCCGTGGTGCGGCTTAGCTGGCGTAGATCATTCGGACGGCGCTCGATGACCGGGACGTCCTCCCGGGACTCCTCGGCGGACTCGAGTGGCATTGCTGGTCCCAGCGTGACCGGCGTTGCTCAGAGTGACTGGCGAGATCCGTCAGGTAAGTGGTGACGAGTTCCCCAATGAATTGGCGGGCCGTTTAGCAAGGGGATGGAAGGGAGAGTGGGCGCAGTGCCCACGGCGGCTTCCGCCAGCCAGGGGCCTGGGGGGCTGGTGCGTATCCCCCACGGAGATTGGTGCTTATCCCCCAGACAGGGCAGTACGTAGCTCCTTCAGCGCGGTTGGGGACAGCCGCCAGTTCTGGTGGTACTGGCCGGCGCCCTGATCCTCGTTGAGGTAGACCATCCCGGTCAGGTGATTGGCCCGGACGCCCGCCACGAGGTCAGGAACGGACTTGACCTGCCCGGCGACGGAGCCAATCCCCGTCTCGCTGGCCATGATGGGCTTGTCCGTCACCGCCTTGATCTGCGCGATCGTGTCGCCGAAGACCGTCTGGAAGTCGTCGCCGGGGAACGTGTAGTAGGCGTCGATGCCGTACATGTCGACCCCGGGGATGACGTACTCACTCGTAGGCGCGGCTGAGGCGTAGGTCCGGTTGATCGTCGCCATCCAGGTCACGTTGCCCGCGCCGGTGAAGCGGGACATCACGTGCGCCCACGCCGCCCGGTAGTCGGTGATCGAGGTGTGCGGCGCGCCCCAGTAATACCAGTCGCCGTTCGCCTCGGCGGCCCAGCTCACGATCACCGGGTGGCCGTAAGCGCGGATCTGCGCCGCCAGCGAGTCCAGGTACGCGTCGTCATCGCCGGCCGCCACCCGGGCCATGCTCATCGCGGGCTGGAGTTGCACGATGAGCTCGGCGCCGTGGGCGGCCGCGTCCTGGCCGAGCCGTTGCGGGAACGGGTCGCTCGCGTTCAGGTAGGTGACCACGTACTTAACCGGCTGCCCGGCCTGCTCGCCGAACGCCTGAACGTCCGCCCAGGAGTTGCCCTCCGACGGCTCGTACACGCCGAGCGCCACCGGCGCCACGGTAGCGGTCGGCGCCGTGGTGACCGGCGCCGTCGGCTTCGCCGGGCTGGCCGGCTTCGAGGGCGCCGGCGTCGCGGCCGCTGGCGTCGACGCTGACCGCGTGGCCGCCGGCGGCGAGGAGCAGCCGGCCACCGTCAGGCCGGCGACCGTCGCCAGCGCCGCGGCGATCGCCTTGATCCTCAACTCTGCCCTCCAGGCCGTGCGGAAGCGGTCCCCACGCTCGGATACTTGGTGTAGACGTCTTGCCGCTCCACCTGCTGGGCGAAGAACGCCAGGCTGTCGGTCCCGTGCACCTCATAGCGGTAGTGCTGGTTGGCGCGGGAGGTGTAGCCGTCGACGAAGACGACGGCGAACCGGCGGTCGGCGTGGTCGTTCAGCCAGAAGGCCGGCGAGGTCCCCGACTGCGGCTGGCTGGCATCCTGGGCCAGGTCGTTGAATGGCACCGCCCACATTCCGGTGTTCATCCGCGACCCCAGGTGCGCGTACTCGGCGGCCAGGCCCGCATCGATGTCATGGTTGACCCGCGCCCGGTAATCGGCGGTCGATTCCCCGTGCCGCTGGCATGGGTAGAAGTACGGGCAGCTGGTGCCCTTGGTCAGCTGAGCCCCTGCGGGCCGGAGTGGAAGGCGAACTCCCACGTTTCGCCCGGCAGGTTGGCCAGCTGCCCCCAGCTGGCGTCCCACCCCTTGTACTGGCGCGCGCCGTCCTGCGCGCCCTGCGCGAAGCCGGAGACCACCATTGACACCATCGTGAACCCGAAGTTCCGGAGCACCGGGGTCGCCCCCCCGTAGAAGTTCGCGATGCCGTCGTCGACGGTGAGCAGCACCGGCTTGGCGGGCAGGGTAGCCTGCCCGCCGGTAGCCCACGTTACGTACTGCGCGGAAGTGACGGTGCGGTACCCATGGGAGTACAGCCACGACATCTGGTCGTAGAACTGGCGCTGCGTCACGCTATCCCGGCTGAACCCGGCGGTGGCGCACTGGCTCGCGGCCGGGGCGCAGCCATTGTCCATCTGGTGATAGGAAAGTACCGGGATGGACGAGATCCGCGCGGCCGGCGTGTCGTCGGGACCGCCAGAGTGGGCGGCGGTCAGCGACAGCCCGGTCTGGTTCACCTCCGGGATGTAGGGATACTTCTTCCCGTCCGGCAAGAACGTGTGAACGCACGACATGATCGCGGCGATCGCGATGGCGCCGAGGACGAGCGCGATGACGGTCTCGGTGAGCAGGCGGTGCCGGCCGGGCGCGCTCACCCCCGCGAGCTTACGGTGCTTCACCATTGCGTCTGCCTCCCGGTGATGGCCCGCCAGGCGCAGGTCAGGTACACGCCATAGCGGAAGAAGTCGTAAATGGTCTCGGGGATGAGCGCGGCGGCGACCAGCATGCCCTTGGCCCCCGTCCGCTGCACCGACAAGATCCGGTGCGCCATGAACAGCGGCAGCGTGCCGATCCACACCGGCGCCGGGGAGAAGTGCCCGGTCAGCGCGACGACCAGGGCAATCTGCACGATGATGAGCACCACCGTCAGCATGCCGAAGCCCCACATCGCCTGCGCCGCGTAGTACCACGCAGTGACCCGGTTCAGCCCGTAGGTGCGCAGGTCGGTGAACGCCCCGCGCTGCCAGCGCAGCCGCTGCCGCCACAGCGCCGGGACCGTGTGCATCACGTCGGTGACCGCGTCGCACTCCGGCGGCGAGAGGGTGGCGAAGCCGAGGGTCTTCAGCGCCAGGGTCAGCTCGTAATCCTCGGTGATCGACGCGGTGCTGTACACCTCGCCCACCGAAGGGCCGGGCAGCGCGCCGGAAAGCCGCGCGCTGATGATCGCCCGCAAGGTCGCCACCGGGAACAGGGCCGAGGTCCCCACCACGATCCGCGTCTTGTTCCCGCGCCGGTTGATGGCCCGGCCGTCCCTGGCGAACTCGTTCTCCTGGATGATGCGCAGCAGCGACGTGCCGGTCGGCGGGCTGGCGTACCGGCCGCTGATCACCGCGCCGGGATGCCGCGCCGCCCATGCGCTGGCCACCTCGAGCCACCGGGACGCCGGCATCGTGTCGGCGTCCTGGACGAACACGTAGTCCGAGTCGTCCAGCTCGCCGAGGATCCGGTCCAGCGCCTGATTGAGCGCGCCGCCCTTCTTGTGCGCGTTGCCGGCCGACTCCCAGACCTCCGCGCCTGCCGCGCCGGCCAGCGCGACCGTGTCATCGGTGCTGTTGTCCGACATCACCACGATTCGCTCAGGCGGGCGGGTCTGGCTGGCCAGGTTCTTGACGACCGGCTCGATCCACTCGGCCTCGTTGTGGGCCGGGATAAGCGCGACGATCATGGCGACTCATTCCCTCGCGCCAGCTCTCGCCGCGCGGCGATTTCCGCTCGCCGGGGTAGCAGCCCGCGGATCGCGCCGATCGCGAAGACGATTGTCAGCACGAGCAGCGCGATGCCCAGGCCGCGCAGCGAGGTGGCGGCAAGGCCGTGCAAGTTGGCCGAGACGCTGACAGCGGCCCCGGAACCCGCGCCGGACGCCGAGACCGGCATCATTCCGTGCGTGTTGAGCATGCTCATCAGGGGCCTTCCTTATGGTCAGGGTGCCGGGTGCAGGGGCAGCGAGTTGTCTAGGTACCTCGTCACTCTGCGTGCTCAATGTGGTGGTTCCGTGACCGGAAAGGGTGCAGGCGGGTTGCAGTGAGTAATCGCAGGGAAGGAAGCAGTGCAGGGTGCCATGGGACTGCGCGTGGGGGGCACAGCACGGCATGGGGCAGCACGGCATGGGGGAGCAGGCTGACGAGCAGCGGCGGCGTGAGGAGTTCCTCGCCATCGTCTCGCATGAGATGCGGACACCGCTGACCTCGATCATCTCCTTTGGCGAGCTGATCAGGGGCGAGGCGGAAGGGCTGTCTCCTGAGGGGCGCCGGTACCTGGACATCATCGAGCGCGCCGCCGACCGCCTCCTCAGGCTGGTCAGCGACCTGCTCATGCTGAGCCGGATCGAGGAGGGCGCGCTGCCGCTCGACCTGGCGCCGGTCGACGTGCTCCGCCTGGTCTCCGATGCCGTCCTGGCGGCCACGCCGCTGGCCGCCAAGCAGGACATCACCATCCACCTGGACGCAACGGAGGGTCCCATGCTGCGGGGTGACCACCGGCGGCTGCTGCAGGTGCTGGACAACCTGATCGGCAACGCTGTCAAGTTCTCGCACCCGCACACCCTGGTCCGGGTCACCGCGCGGTTCCACGCGGTGCGCGGCCCTGAGGGCGGCACCTGGCGGATCGGCGTGATCGATACGGGGATCGGGATACCGCCCGATGAGATCGAGCGGCTGTTCCGCCGCTTCGCCCGCGCGTCCAATGCCCGGACCTCCGGGCTGCCGGGCACCGGCCTGGGCCTGTCCATCGTCAAGGTGATCACCGAGATGCACGGCGGGCACGTCCGGGTGCACAGCGTCCTGGGCGAGGGAACCCGGTTCAGCGTCATCCTCCCGGTGGCCGGCCCGGCGCAGGGTCAGCTGCCCGGCCAGCGCGTCGGTCTCTCATGACGGCCCGGCAAGTCCTGGTGATCGAGGACGACAAGGACATAGCGCTTGGCTTGCGCATCGTCCTCGAGCGCGGGGGATTCGAGGCCACGCTCGCCGGCAACGGTCGAGACGGGCTCCGCGTCTTCCACACTGCCCGCCCCGACCTGGTCATCCTCGACGTCGGGCTGCCGGAGATGGACGGCTGGACGGTGCTGGAGCGGATCCGTGACCTGTCCGACGTGCCGGTCCTCATGCTCACCGCCCACGGCCAGGAGTCCGACAAGGTCCGCGGCCTGCACGGCGGCGCGGATGACTACCTGACCAAGCCGTTCGGGAACGATGAGCTGACCGCCCGCGCGCTGGCGCTGCTGCGCCGGCGGCCGTCGGCCGAGGTCGCCGAGGCCCCCGAGGTCTTCGACGACGGTGTCATCGAGGTGAACTTCGCCGCCCGCGAGGTCAGCGTCAACGGCGAGCCGGTCGCGCTGACCCCCACCGAGTACCGGCTGCTCGCCGCGCTGGTCCGCCACCAGGGCCAGGTCCTGTCCGCGCAGACGCTGCTCGACCTGGCCTGGAGCGACCCGCTTGGCATCGGGCCGGACCGGGTCAAGTACACCGTCATGCGGCTGCGCCGCAAGCTCGGCGCGGACACCGAAGCATCCCCGATCGAGGCCGTCCGGGGCTTCGGCTACCGGTTTCGCAGGAAATGAGGCCCTCACCCGCGCAACCGCGTCGCACCTGGCGCGCCACATGCCTGCCACCTGGGGGAGGCAGGATTAGCGCCCGTGACCGAGACCCCATCCCCTGCCCCCTCCGGGCGCATCCTCCTCGTCGAGGATGATCCCGACGCCGCGATGTTCTTCCGGGATGTCCTCACCGGCCGCGGCGGCTACGACGTCACCCACACCGCTGATCCGGCCCTGGCGCTGAGCCTGGCCACCCGCGAGACGTGGGGCTTGTTGCTCACCGACCTCCACTTGCCGGGCATGACCGGGCTGGAGTTGCTGGCGGCGGTCCGCGCGGTCCGCCCGGCGCTGCCGGTGATGATGGTCAGCGCCCACGATCCTGCGCTGCTGCACCTTCCCTATGGTTTCCCGGACGCTTTCCTGCACAAGCCCGTTCCCGCCGGGGACCTGCTGAACACCGCCGCCGTCCTGATGGCCAGGCATCGCACCGCGTAACTATCTCGCTGTTTCCCGGCGAGCGCTCAGAAGGCCGTGATTGACTCTCGGGGTGCGATAACGGGCGTTGGGAGGCTTCGCATGAAGTGCGCGTGGTGCGGATTCGAGCGTGATGAGCAGGCGGGCCCCTGCCCGCGCTGCCAGTTCGTCGCTCCGGGACAGGCGCAAGATAGCGCGCGGCCACAGCGCCAGCCGGAGGGACAGCGTCAGCCGGAGCGACAGCGCCAGCCGGGAGGCTATCAGGCGCCCGCGTCGGCGTTTGAGCCGACCGCTAAGCACGCGCCCGTCCGCCCGGGACCGGCCCCTGACTCGACCGCGACGTTCGACGCCCCCCCGTCGGGGTTCGATTCACCGCCGCCGTTCGGCACGCCCCCGGGCTACCAGGCCGCCCCGGCGTACGCGGCGCCAGGCGGTTACCAGGCACCGGGCGCTTACCAGCCGCCGTCTTCCCCGCCGCCCCCGCCAGGGTATTCCGGGGCAGGGTATTCCGGGGCAGGCTATCCGGGGGCGGGGTATTCGGCCCCCGGGTACTCGGCTCCCGGTCCCTCATCGGCGGGGGGATCGCAGAGCGTGCGCGAGCAACTGGTCGCCGCCCAGCAAAAGCTGCCCGCCCACCTGCCCGGCATCCCGCTCGAGCTGCTGGGCGTATGCGGCGTGATGGCGCTATCGGCCTTGCTGCTGCTCTGGCCGGGCTTGCAACTGCTCTCGGATGGCTTCCCGCTGCTCGGCGACGGGTCCTTTGGCCTGGCCATCGGGCTGCTCGCGATCGACCTGGGCGCGCTCGTCCTCGCCCTCGCCGCTGCCTTGGGCCTGCTCGCGTGGCGGCTCAGCCATGGTGACCGGGTCGCCCGCGGGATGAGCTACATCCTGCTCGGCGCGATCATCTTCGCGGTCATCGTCGGCGGCAGCCACCCCACCGGGCTGATCATCGTGATGCTGCTCAGTGCCGCCTGCCTCATCGTCTTGGCGGCCGCCCCCAACGTCCGGCAGTTCTTCACCGGCGCCGCCGCGCCGGAAGGCGGTCAGCCGGTATCGGTCACGATCGCCCGCACGCTGCTCACCTGGTTCGCGGTCGCGGCGATCTTCCTCGGGATCACGTTCCTGCCGATGGGGATCCTCGGCGGGCAGATGGTGTTCGCCGGGGTTATCTTCGTCGGGGTCGGCGTCGGCGTCTTCCTGCTCAGCTCGCGGCTGGCGCGCGGCGAGCCCACCGCCCGGCTCATCGTGACGATCTTGATGGCGGTCTACGCGCTCCTCGCGCTGATCGGCGGCGGCCGCAACACCGGCACCCTGCTCGACCTCGGAATCGCGGCGGGCATCGTCTGCCTGCTGTGGCTGCCCCAGGACGCCAAGGACTTCTTCGCCCAGCCGCCGGCCCCGGTCCGGCAGTCGCCATTCGCCGCGCCCGGTTACGGTCCTCCCGGTTACGGTGCCCCCGGTCAGGGCGCCCAGGGTAGCCCCTCCTTCGGCGGTAACGGCGACGGCGCGCCTGGTTATGGCGGCTCTGGCTACGGCGGTGCTGGCTACGGCGGTGCTGGCTACGGCGGTGCTGGCTACGGCGGTGCTGGCTATGACAGTGCTGGCTATGACAATGGCGCCGGCCACGGCCAGTGGGGCAACGGCCAGGATGGCTACCGCTGAGAAGTCCCGAGGTAAGCGCCGAGATCCCGGACGGTTCGCCGTTCGGGCTGGACAACCTTCCTTACGGGATCTTCTCCCCGCCCGGCGCCCCGGTCGGCGCGCGGCCGCGGGCCGGCGCTCGCGTTGGCGACAGCGTTGTCGACCTCGCCGCCGTGCTCGGCGAGGATGTCTTCACCGCCCCCACGCTGAACGGCTTCCTGGCCCAGGGGCCGCGGCGCTGGGCGCAGGTCCGCGCACGGCTCCAGCAGATCCTGGCGGGCGGCGAGAGCGTGCCCGGCTACCCCCTGGCCGACGTGACCCTCCACCTGCCGGTCGAGATCGCCGACTACGTGGACTTCTACGCCTCCGAGCACCACGCGTCCAATGTCGGTCGGCTATTGCGGCCGGACGCGCCGCCGCTGATGCCGAACTGGAAGCACCTGCCCGTCGGCTATCACGGCCGGGCCGGCACCGTCGTCGTTTCCGGTACTGACATCGTCCGCCCGTCCGGCCAGCGCAAGCTCCCCGGCGACGACGCGCCCACGTTCGGCCCGAGCGTCCGGCTTGACATCGAGGCCGAGCTCGGCTTCATCGTCGGCGTCGGCTCCGCGCTGGGCGAGCCGGTCGCCGTGGACGCCTTCGCCGACCACGTCTTCGGGGCGGTCCTCGTCAACGACTGGTCGGCGCGCGACATCCAGGCCTGGGAGTACGTGCCGCTCGGCCCGCACCTGGGCAAGAGCTTCGCGACGTCGATTTCACCGTGGGTCGTCCCCCTGGCCGCGCTGGAGGCCGCGCGGATCCCGCTACCCGGCCAGGACCCGCGCCCGCTGCCCTACCTGCGCGGCACGCGGGACTGGGGCCTGGACGTCGACCTGATCGTGTCGTGGAACGGCCAGGTGGTCGCCCGGCCGCCCTACCGGTCCATGTACTGGTCACCCGCCCAGATGCTCGCGCACATGACCGTCAACGGCGCGTCATCTCGGACCGGCGACCTGTTCGCCTCCGGCACCATCTCCGGCCCGGACCCGGCTCAGCGCGGCGCCTTCCTCGAGCTGACCTGGGGCGGCGCGGAGCCGGTCACGGTCAACGGCCAGTCCCGGACGTTCCTGCGAGACGGCGACGAGGTCGTGATCACCGCGACCGCCCCCGGCCCGCGCGGGGCTCGCATCGGCTTCGGCGAAGTAGCCGGCACGATCCGCCCGGCCCGCTAGGCCCCGGCTCCTACCCGGTGATGGTGATCGTCGGGTTGGCGGCGGGCTTAAGCCACCGCAAGACCTTCAGCAGTTCCGCGCTCGGCAGCGAGACGCAGCCAGCGGTCGCGCCGCCGGTACCGACGTGCAAGAAGATCGCGCTGCCAAGGCCCGGTGTCCGCGCGGTGTTGTAGGCGATCACCGCCGCGTAGTCGTACGCGGGGGTGACGTGCAGCGGCTCGGGCGCCCGGCCCGCGCTCGCCGAGCGCGTGTCGACCCATTGGTTGTACCGGGCGCTGCTGGAATCGTCATCCCAGTAGTCATAGCTGTAGGCGTGCCGGTAGGAGTACGAGACGCCCGGGTTCGCCAGCACGCCGAAGAAGAAGCTGAAGCCGTAGGTCCCCGACGGCGTCCGCCCGTCCCCCTCGCGCTTCTTGCCCGGCGGCGCCACCCCGTGGTACCCCACGCGCGCCGTCCACGGCCCGAACACCTGAACCCAGCGCGTGCTACTCGACCCCGACAGCTGGTACGCCCGCAACGTCGCGTACGTGGTGCCGTAAGACGACGCCGAGACCGTGATCCGCTGCCGTACCGCCGATGTCGCCGCCGCCATGGTGGTGTTGGCCTGGACAGTGTTCGCTGGCACGGTGTCGGCCCGCACGGTGTCGGCCCGCACGGTGTCGGCCCGCACGGTGTCGGCCCGGGTGACCGCCCTGGCGGGCGCGACCGTGGCCAGCCCGGCCAGCAAGACCACGGCGAGGATGGCCGCCGAGGCAGCCGCGACCCGTACCACCATCCGACGCCTCAGGTGCCTCATGGGCCGATCTTAGGCGCACGAGAACTCTCCGTGCGGCGCAAATGCCCGCCGCGAATCCCGACCGTGACTGCCCGGCCCGCGAGCGGGTGTGGTTTCCTGGCGATGCCGCTGGGGCATGCCCGGCGAGCCTGACCGAACGCATTGGAGGCGAAGCGCGCATGAGCAGCCAGGTAGAGCGCCCGGAGCAGGCGCTGGAGTGGGTCTCGGACGGGACGCGGCGGCTGCTCGGCGCGCTCGCCAACCTCACCGACGCGGAACTGGACGAGCCAACCTTGCTGCCCGGGTGGAATCGTCGCCACCTGCTGGCCCACATCGCCAATAACGCGACTGCCCTGCGAAACCTCGTCCAGTGGGCCTTGACCGGGGAAGAGCGGCCCATGTACGCCTCCAGCGAGCAGCGCGCCGCCGATATTGAGGCGGTCGCGGTGGCTCCGGCCGGCGAACTGCGCGAGCTGGTCGCCGCCACGGCCGCCGCGCTATGGGATGACCTGGACGGGATGCCAGAAGAGGCCTGGTCCGCGCAGATCGTCACCGCTCAGGGCGTGAACCGCAACGCCGCCGAGATCCCGTGGATGCGCGTCCGTGAGCTCTACGTGCACGCCGTCGACCTCGACGCCGGGATCGCGTTCGCCGACCTGCCCGCGTCGTTCATGGCCGCGCTGCTCGATGACATCGCCAACCGCCGGACCATCGCCAGCAACGGCCCCGCCCTGGCCCTCGCGGCCGTCGATACCGACGGCCGGTGGACTGTAGGCGGCACCGGCGAGCCAGTCGCGGTCGAGGCCCCGCTCGCCGTCCTCACCGCCTGGCTATCGGGCCGCCCGGTCGCCGCCCTCACCGACGCCGACGGCGCCCCCGCCCCTGACCTCCCCGCCTGGCTCTGACCCCCGTCCGGAACGGGATATTCGTGCGGGCGCTGCGGCGGGCGCAGGTAGCATCGGTCCTGAATCCAGGACCTGGCAGGCAGGCCCTGAAACCCAGCCAACACCTACCGAAAGCAGCTCACCGTGTCCCAGATCACCGTCCACGTGCTCGACCGCCAGTCCCAGCGGGCCGATCGCGAGGTCACGACTGGGACGACCGCCGCCGACCTGTTCGCCGGCGACCGGGACGTCGTGGTGGCCCGGGTCGACGGGCAACTGCGCGACCTCGCCTGGGTGCTCGCCGACGGGGATGACGTCGAGCCGGTCTTCGCCGACTCCGCCGACGGCCGCAGCGTCATCCGGCACTCCACCGCCCACGTCATGGCCCAGGCCGTGCAGGAGCTGTTCGCCGAGGCCAAGCTGGGGATCGGGCCGCCCATCGAGAACGGCTTCTACTACGACTTCCAGGTCGGCACCGCGTTCACCCCTGAGGACCTGAAGCGGATCGAGTCGCGGATGCGCGACATCGTCAAGCAGGGCCAGCGATTCGTCCGCCGCGAGGTCAGCGACGAGGAGGCGCGCGGCGAACTGTCCGGCGAGCCGTTCAAGCTCGAGCTGATCGGGATCAAGGGCAAGGCCGGGGCCGACGACGAGGCGTCCACCGAGGTGGGCGCGGGCGTGCTGACCATCTACGACAACGTGGACGCCAAGACCGGCGAGCTGTGCTGGAAGGACCTGTGCCGCGGCCCGCACGTGCCCTCGACCCGAAGCATCCCCGCGTTCAAGCTGATGCGCAGCGGCGGCGCGTACTGGCGCGGCAGCGAGAAGAACCCGCAGCTTCAGCGGATCTATGGCACCGCCTGGGAGACCCGAGCGGCGCAAGATGACTACCTCAGGATGCTGGAGGAGGCCGAGCGGCGCGACCACCGCAAGCTCGGCGCGGAACTTGACCTGTTCTCCTTCCCCGACGAGATCGGCTCCGGCCTCGCCGTCTTCCACCCCAAGGGCGGGATCATCCGCCGCGAGATGGAGAACTACTCGCGCCGCCGCCACGAGGACGCGGGCTACTCCTTCGTCAACACCCCGCACATCAGCAAGTCGCACCTGTTCGAGACCTCGGGGCACCTGCCCTATTACGCGGACACGATGTTCCCGCCGATGGAGCTTGAGGGCGCCGAGTACTATCTCAAGGCCATGAACTGCCCGATGCACAACCTGATCTTCCGAGCGCGCGGGCGGTCCTACCGGGAGCTGCCGCTGCGGCTGTTCGAGTTCGGCACCGTGTACCGGTACGAGAAGTCCGGCGTGGTGCACGGGCTGACCCGGGTGCGCGGGCTGACCATGGACGACTCGCACATCTACTGCACTCGCGAGCAGATGGAGGACGAGCTGAGGTCCGTGCTCTCCTTCATCCTCGACCTGCTGCGCGATTACGGCCTGTCCGACTTCTACCTGGAGCTGTCCACCCGGGGTTACTCCGACAAGTTCATCGGGTCGGATGAGGAGTGGGAGTCGGCGACCAACACCCTGCGGACCGTCGCCGAGGCATCCGGGCTCGAGCTCGTGCCCGACCCCGGCGGCGCCGCGTTCTACGGGCCGAAGATCTCCGTGCAAGCCCGCGACGCGATCGGCCGGACCTGGCAGATGTCCACCGTCCAGCTCGACTTCAACCAGCCCAAGCGATTCGAGCTGGAGTACCAGGCCGCCGACGGTAGCAGGCAGCAGCCGATCATGATCCACCGGGCGCTGTTCGGCTCGATCGAGCGGTTCATGGGCGTGCTGATCGAGCACTACGCGGGCGCGCTCCCGCCGTGGCTAGCCCCCGTCCAGGTGGTCGGCATCCCGATCTCCGACGCGCACGTCCCGTACCTGGAGTCCGTGGCCGAGCGGCTGCGCGCCTCCCGCGTCCGGGTCGACGTCGACTCCGGCGACGACCGGATGCAGAAGAAGATCCGCACCGCGCAGAAGCAGAAGATCCCGTTCATGCTGCTGGCCGGGGACGACGACGTCGCCGCGGGCGCGGTCTCGTTCCGCTACCGCGACGGCTCCCAGAAGAACGGCGTCCCCGTCGACGAGGCCATCGCCGAGATCACCCAAGCCGTGGAAACCCGCGCCCAGGTGTAACGGATGCTTGTGCATTTCGCCGTCGCCACCGATTAGATCGGTTGCGGTGAAGAGATAGAGGAAGTGGCGGTCCAGTTCATCGGGGGACAGAGCCATTAGGCCGCACGCGCACGTTAGCGCTGGCCTTCCCTCTTCATGGACCTTACCGTCACTTCCCCTGTTGTCTTCGGGAGTGAAGACCTCCAGCAGGTGATCGGTCAGCGTTTCGGCTGGGGTTTCGGTGAAGCCGCAGGAGCAATCGGCCATGGCCGGACCTTTCAGGGGAGTTGGAACCACGTCGTGAGCTGGGTTTCGCGGCGGTGGTAGCCCCAGGCGGCGGCTAGTTCCTCGACCAGGTGCAGGCCACGGCCGTCTTCGCCGTCGCTGGCGGCGCGGGGGACTGGATCGGTGGGGCCGCCGTTGTCGGTGACCTCGATCAGGGTCTCGTCGGGGGCGACCGCCACGATGACCGTGATCGTGCCGCCGTGCTGGCCGGAGGCGCTGTGCCGCAAGCTATTGGTGACCAGCTCGCTGACCAGCAAGGCGGCGGTGCCGTCGTCGTCGCGGGCGTGCGCGCGCAGGACCAGGGCGGTGAACTCCCGGGCCGTCCGCACCTGTTCGGGCTCACCAGGAATGGCCAGCGCGGAGATGAGCATTGCTCCTGTGTCAGCCGGCGTCTGCGCCTTTGCAGGCATCGCGCGTTTCCTCCTGTTTGTCGGCGTGGTCCGCGCGTTAACCTTTCACCGGTTGCCATACTGTGCTCAACAGGTAACGCCATGTCGTAGGAGCCATAGCGGGATCGCTAAGGAGGGCTAAGGATGGCGGCACGGCCTAAGGACCAGGACGCGATATCGGCTTTCGCCGAGGAATTGAAGGCGTGGCGGGCCACGCGCGGCTGGACCCAAGGGGAGCTAGCGGCCAAGGTCAACTACAGCGAATCGCTCATCGCCCTGGTAGAGACCTGCCGCAGCGCCGCCACCATGGACCTGGGCCGGGCACTGGACCGGGTCTTCGGCACCCCCGGCTACGCCCCCGCGACCGGCAACCGGCCCGAGGCACCGGGAACGTTCATGCGACTGGCGGCCCGGATCCGCAAGCTGTCGTTCCCAGTCGCGTTCCGCCCGTTCACCGACTTCGAGGAAGACGCGACCGCGCTCTACATCTTCGAGCCTGCCCTGTTCCCCGGCCTGTTTCAGGTCGAGGAGTACGCCCATGCAGTGCTA
>JAICYD010000016.1 GCA_025934375.1 Streptosporangiaceae bacterium
CAGGCCCCGGACGGCTAGGCCCCGGACGGCCAGGCCCCGGGTCGGCGGGGCGGGCGGAGTATGCGGTGCAGGCGGCCTCGCCCGCGTCCCACCGGCCCGCCGCGGTGGTCCAGGCCAGCGCCACGACCGCTGACCCGTCGGCGATCGCGGGCAGCAGCCGTTCGCAGGCCGCCGGGTCATCGCAGCCCAGCACGGCCCGCGCGGCGAGGACCGCCGAGCCCAGCATGGGGGCCGGCGTCAGGTTACGGCCGAGCTCGGCCATCACGACGCAGACCTCGGCGAGGCCCGCGCCGGCCCCGCCGTACCGCGCGGGAATGGCCAGGCCGGCCACGCCCACCTCTTCGCAGAGCCGGCGCCACGGGGCGGGCGCGGCCCCGCTGCCCGCCCCGGACTTCGCCAGCAGGCCGCGGACCGCGTCTCGCAGGTCGTGCTGCTCAGCGGTGAGGTTCATCAAACCGTGCCCTCCTTGGCGAGCTCGGCCAGGACGCGCTCGCGGTGCCAGGCGGCCGGGCCCCAGGCCCCGGCCAGCGCGCGGCCGGCCGGCCGAACTGCGCGCGCGTGCCCGCGTGCCGGACGCTGGCCGCCAGCAGCGCGCGCCCGGCGCCGAGCAGTTGCGCCGCGCACGCCAGCGTGCCCAGCTCGAACGCGTCCGCCACGGGCGTGCTCGCGTCCCCGGCGATCACCCCGGGCTCCCCGACGACGTCGCAGTCGGGCACGAACACCTCGTCCACGAAGATCTCGGCGAACCCGGCCTCGCCGGACAGCTGGCGGATCGGCCGGACCGTCACCCCGGGCGCCCGCAGGGAGAACAGCAGGTAGGTCAGGCCGTGATGGCGCGCGCCGGCACTGCTGCGTTCGGGGGGGCCGGTGCGAAACAGCCCGAACACGCGGTCGGCGAAGGCGGCGCGCGAGCTCCACGTCTTGGTGCCCGACAGCCGCCAGCCGCCGTCGGCGCGGGAGATGACTGCCGTCTTCACTTCGCGGCCTTCTTCATCCCGCGGGCGTCCAGCCCGGCCAGCGAGTCGCCGCGCACCTCCGCGTTGTGCGCGTGCGCCAGGTGATGCAGGCCGAAGACGGCCTCCATCCCGGGCCGCAGGCCCATCTGGTCCTCGCACTGGTTCACCGCGCGCTTGGCCAGGGCCAGGCCGAAGGACGGCATCGCGGCGACCTCGGCCGCCATCGCGAACGTGGCGGCCTCAAGCTCCGTGCGCGGGACCACCCGGTTGACCATGCCGACGGCGTAAGCACGCTCCGCGCTGAACCGGCCGCCGGTGAACAGCACCTCCTTCGCGAAGCGGGGCCCGAGCATCCACGGGTGCGCGAAGTACTCCACCCCCGGGATGCCCATCCGCACCACCGGGTCGGCGAAGAACGCGTCCTCGGCCGCCACGATCAGGTCGCACACCCAGGCGAGCATGAGGCCGCCGGCGATGCAGGCGCCGTGCACCATGGCGATGACGGGCTTGGGGATCTCCCGCCAGCGCCGGCACATCCCCAGGTAGACCTCCATCTCGCGGGCGTACCGGTTGTCCGCGCCGGCCTTGCCCACGTGGTCCCACCACAGCACCGCGTGGCGGTCGAAGCTCTTGTCGATGTCCCGCTCCGGGGTGCCGATGTCGTGGCCGGCGCTGAAGTGGTCACCCGCGCCGGCCAGCACGATGACCGCGACCTCGTCGTCGTTGACGGCCCGGGCGAACGCCGCGTCGAGGGCGTAGGTCATCGCGGAGTTCTGCGCGTTGCGGTACCGGGGCCGGTTCATCATGACCACCGCGACGGCGTCGCGCCGGGTGTAGAGGACCTCATCGGCCATCGGGGGCCTCCTTGAGCTGTCGCTTGAGCACCTTGCCGGAGGCGTTGCGCGGGAGGGCGGGGCGGAACTCCACCTGCCGGGGCACCTTGTAGTTCGCCAGCCGCTGGCGGCAAAAGGCCACCACCGCCGCCTCATCCAGGGCGCGCCCGGGCCGGGTGACGACGAACGCCCGGCCGACCTCGCCCAGCCTCGGGTCGGGGACCCCGACGACCGCGGACTCGGCGACGCCGTCCAGGCGGGCGAGGACCTGCTCGACCTCGGCGGGATAGACGTTGAAGCCGCCGCAGATGTACATGTCTGTCAGCCGGTCGGTGATCGTCAGGTACCCGGCCGCGTCCAGGCGGCCCACGTCCCCGGTGTGCAGCCAGCCGTCGGCGTCGATGGCGGCGGCGGTCGCGGCCGGGTCGTCCAGGTAGCCCAGCATGAGGTTGGGGCCGCGCAGCAAGACCTCGCCGGCCCCGCTCAGCGCCACCTCGAACCCAGCCGCGGCCCGGCCGCAGGTGCGGGCCACCGTGGCCGGGTCGTCGCCGGGCTGGCACATGGTCGCCACGACCGCCTCGGTCAGCCCGTAGGCGGTGAGCACCACCTCGAAGCCGAGCTCGTCGCGCATCCGCTCGACCAGGACCGCGGGGACGTTCGCGGCCCCGGTGACCGCCAGCCGCAGGGATGACAGGTCGAAGCGGCCGCGCTCGGGATGGTCCAGCAGCGTCTGGTACATGGTCGGCGCGCCGGGCAGCACGGTGATCCGCAGCTCCTCGATCAGCGCCATCGCCCGCACGGGGTCGAAGACCGGGACCGGCACCATGGCGGCACCGCTGACGAGGCAGGCCAGGATGCCCGCCTTGTAGCCGAAGCTGTGGAAGAACGGGTTCACGATCAGGTAGCGGTCGCCCGTGGTCAGCCCGCCCAGCCCGGCCCAGGCGGCGGCGACCGCCAGGGCGCTGCGGTGGCTGCTCATCACGCCCTTGCTGCGCCCGGTGGTCCCGGAGGTGAAAAGGATGTCGCTGACGTCCCGCGCGCCGACCGCCGCCGCCCGGGCCACGGCTGAGGACGGGGCAGTCGCCACCGCTCGTTCGGTGAAATCCGCCCAGTCCTTGCCGGTCTTTACGGTGAGCGCGAGCCGGGCGAGGGCCCCGCCGGCATCGCGGGCGGCTGCGTTACTGGCAACTGCGGCGGCGCGCAGCGCGCCGAGCCGGTCCACGCCGAGGAAGTCCTCGGCCACGAACAGGGCGCGCGCCCCGCTGCGGCTGATCACGTCGAGCGCCTCGGCGCCGGTGAACCGCGTGCTGACCGGGACCAGGGTGGCGCCCGCGGATAGCGAGCCGAGCGCCGCGAGCACCCACTCCAGGCCGTTGGGGCACCACAGCGCGACCCGGTCGCCGGCGGCAATCCCCTCGGCGATGAGCGCGCGAGCCACCTCGCCCGCCCGCTCGGCGAGCCGGGCGTAGCTCAGCCGCGACCCGCCCGGGTCGGCGATCGCCTCCGCGGCGCCGAACTCCCGCGCCGCGCGCAGGAGCGCCGCCGGGATGGTAGCGGGCGCGATGGTCGCCTCCACCGCTTGAGCGTACCAAGCACGCGCTTGGTATGGTAGGTGGATGGAGTTCAGCGCCGACGACGAGGACTTCCGCGGCCACCTGCGCGAGTGGCTGGCCGCGAACGTGCCGCCCGCGCTGCGGGGCGCCGGCGGCCCCGGCCGGGACGACGAGGCGTTCGCCAGCCGGCTGGCCTGGGGCCAGCGGCTGGCCGCGGCGGGCTGGAACTGCCTCGGCTGGCCGGCCGAGCACGGCGGGCAGGGCGCGTCCCTGGCCCGGCAGGTGATCTTCCACGAGGAGTACGCGCGCAGCGGGGCGCCGGCCCGGGTCGCGGTGGTCGGCGAGGAGCTGCTGGCGCCGACGCTGATCGCGTTCGGCACCCCGGAGCAGAAGCAGCGTTTCCTGCCGCCGATCGCCGCGGTGCGGGAGCTGTGGTGCCAGGGCTACTCCGAGCCGGGCGCCGGGTCTGACCTGGCGTCGGTGGCGACCGCGGCGGTCCGCGACGGAGATGAGTGGGTGGTCACCGGCCAGAAGGTGTGGACGTCGCTGGCCCAGTACGCCGACTGGTGCTTCGTGGTGTGCCGGACCACGCCGGGGTCGCGGCGCTCGGCCGGGCTGTCCTACCTGCTGGTTCCCATGCGCCAGCCGGGGGTCACCGTCCGCCCGATCAGGCAGCTGACCGGCGAGGCGGAGTTCAACGAGGTCTTCTTCGACGGGGCGCGCACGCACGCCGGCAACATCGTCGGCGCGCCGGGGGACGGGTGGCGGATCGCGATGGCGACGTTGCGGTTCGAGCGCGGCGTCGCGATGCTCGGCAAGCAGGTGGGGTACCGGCGCGAGCTGGCCGACCTGGTGGCGGTCGCGCGGCGGTCGGGGGCGGCGGCCGACCCCGGCGTGCGCGAGCGGCTGGCCCGGGCCTGGATCGGCCTGGAGGTCATGCGGGCGTACGCGCTGGACACCCTCGGGGAGGCCGGCGGCAGCGGGGCGGAGGCGTCGGTGCTCAAGACGTTGTGGTCACGCTGGCACCAGGAGCTGGGGGAACTGGCGATGGACGTGCACGGGGCGGCGTCGATGGCAGTGGACACCGAGGCTGGGGACAGCGCCGGGGAGCTGCGCGCGTGGCAGAAGCTGTACCTGTTCAGCCGGGCGGAGACGATCTACGGCGGGTCCGATGAGATCCAGCACAACATCATCGCCACCCACGCGCTCGGCCTGCCCCGGCCGCCCCGCCCGTGACCACGTCTCCCGCCGCCCCGCCTGAGGGACCGCCGCCGAAGCCGCCGGCCGGGCATGGCCTGCTGGAGGGCAAGGTCGTCGTGGTCACCGCGGCGGCCGGCACCGGCATCGGCTCCGCCGCCGCCCGCCGCTGCCTGGCCGAAGGCGCCGAGGTGATGATCAGCGACCAGCACGCGCGGCGGCTGGGGGAGGCCCGTGCGGAGCTGGCGGCTGAGTACGGCGACCGGGTGGCGGCGGCCGGCTGCGATGTTACCGACGAGGCCGCGGTCACCGGGCTGATGGAGGGCGCGGTCGCCCGGTTCGGGCGGATCGACGTGCTCATCAACAACGCCGGACTCGGCGGCACCGCCTCGGTCCTGGACATGACCGACGAGCAGTGGGGCAAGGTCCTCGACGTCACGCTGAACGGCACCTTCCGCTGCACCCGGGCGGCGCTGCGCGTCATGGTTGAGCAGGGGCACGGGGGAGCGGTCGTCAACAACGCCTCCGTCCTGGGCTGGCGCGCGCAGCCGGGGCAGGCGCACTACGCGGCGGCCAAGGCCGGGGTGATGGCGTTCACCCGCTGCGCGGCGCTCGATGTCGCCGCCCATGGCATCCGGGTCAACGCGGTCGCGCCGAGCCTGGCGATGCACCCGTTCCTGGCCAAGGTCACCAGCGAGGAGCTGCTGGCCGAGCTGGTAGGGCGGGAGGCCTTCGGCCGCTCGGCGCAGCCCTGGGAGGTCGCCAACGTCATGGTCTTCCTGGCGAGCGATTACGCCTCCTACCTCACCGGCGAGGTCGTCGCGGTCAGCAGCCAGCACCCCTGAGGCGGGCCGCAGGGGCACGGTTTCGGGGGTAGTCGGTGAAACGCGTCCGGTTGTAGAGTCGAGGCGGGGTGAGGCGGCATCCGGAGGGTTTGGCGCATATGCCCGCTCAGAATGAAGCTCCGCAGTTCCCGTTCCCGCCTTCCCCGGTGCCCTACAGCCCTGGGCCGCAAGTGCGGGAGCTGATGGCGAAATGCCCGGTCAACCAGGTCCGGCTGCCCGACGATTCCACCGCTTGGCTGGTCACGGGCTTCGCCGAGGCGCGTGAAGTGATGATCGATCAGCGTTATTCCCGCGCGCTCGTCTTCGCCCCGGGCCGGCAGGTGTACGGCGTGGAGGCGACGCTGTCCGATGCCCTGATCGCCAAGGACCCGCCCGAGCACACTCGCCTGCGCAAGCTGGTGGCGGCCGCGTTCACTGACAAGCGCATGCAGGCTCTGCGCCCCCGGGTCGCCCTGATCGTCGATGACCTGGTCGACGCGATGCTGGCCGGCCCGCGCCCCGCTGACCTGTCCCGCTCGTTCTCGCTCATGGTCCCGGCCAGCGTGATATGCGCCCTGCTCGGCGTCCCGGTAACGGACGTGGAGCGCTTCCATGAATGGTCGAATGCGATATTCGCCGACTGGAGCCGGTCACGGGAGGAGATTGGCCAGGCCTACGCCGCCATGAGCGGTTACATGTCGGAGCTGATCACCCAGAAGCGGGAGTCGCCCGAGGATGACCTGATCAGCGTGCTCATCGACGCCCGCGACTCCCGCGGCAAGCTCACCGAAGCCGAGCTCGTCGACTTCTGCATCCAGTTGCTGGCCGCTGGCCACGAGACCACGGCCAGCTCGATCAACATGTCGTTCGTGGCGCTGTGCCAGCACCCGGGCGAGCTAGCCCGGCTCCGGGCCGACCCCGGGCTCATCCCCGCGGCGGTAGAAGAGCTCCTGCGGTACGTGATCATCAGCGGCAGCGGCTTCATCCCGCTGGCGCGCATCACCCGGGAGGAGGTGTGCCTGGGCGGCGTCACGATCCCGGCCGGGGAGACCGTCCTGCCATCGTTCAATGTCGCCAACCGGGACCCCGCGGCATTCGAGGACCCGGACCGGCTTGACGTGGGACGCGTGCCAAAGACTCACCTGGGCTTCGGCGCGGGCGCCCACCACTGCCTGGGCGCGCAGCTGGCCCGGATGGAGCTTCAGGAGGCGCTGCGCGGGCTACTGACCCGGCTGCCCGGCCTGCGGATGACCAGGCCGATGTCCGAGCTCGAATTCCGCGAGGGGCAGGTCATCGCCAGCATGCGCGAGCTTCCCGTGACCTGGGATGACGCATGACGTGGCGGGTGACGGTCGATACCGGGCTGTGCATCAGCTCCGGCGTGTGCCTGGCCACCGCGCCGGGCCGGTTCCGGTTCGATGAGTCGCAGCACTCCAGCCCGGTACAGGCGCTGACCGAGCCCGACGACCAGGTCAGGGACGCGGCGGCGTCCTGCCCGGTCGAGGCGATCCTGCTGACCTACGCGGGCACCGGCGAGCCCGTCCCGCCCCCCGACTGACAACCCCCGGGTCGCGCGTGCTCAGCCGGGAAGGGGGCAGCGGCGGGGCATTAGGTGATTACCCGCGCCGCGTGAGCGGACATCCGTGAGGCGGGGGTTCGCTGGACGTCGCGGCGCCTGTTACCGCACAGTAGGGAAGTGAGCTACAGCCAGCCCGGGACGGGCGCCCAGGACGACGACGTGGCAGGTGCGTTCGCGGGCACGGCATCGGTTCGGGCAGGCCTCGCCGCGCACGGGTACCTCGCGGACGACAAGATCGCCGGCGTGGTAAGCCTGGCCGCCCGGCTTGGCAAGCCGCTGCTGGTCGAGGGGCCGGCCGGAACCGGGAAGACGCAGCTGGCCAAGTCGGTGGCGCTGCTGGCGGCCCGCCCGCTCATCCGGCTGCAGTGCTACGAGGGCATCGACGAGTCCAAGGCCTTGTACGAGTGGGACTATCGCAAGCAGCTGCTGTGGATCCAGGCGGCACGCGGGGACGAGACGTTCTCGGCCGACGCCGTCATCGAGGACGGGAAGGGGATATTCGACGAGCGGTTCCTGCTCACGCGCCCGATGCTGGAGGCGATCCGCAGCCCGGAGCCAGCCCGGCAGCTGGGGGAGGCCGCGGCGGGGCTCAGCGGAGCCGACGCCCCCGGTCAGCACCTGCGCCTGGAACTGCAGCGGACGGAGATCGCCGCCCGCGCCGAGTACCTGAAGAGCCAGGTACGCAAGGTCATCAGGGAACTCCTCATCGCCGACCGCGGGGCGGACGCGGTCGCCAAGACGCTGCGCCAGCCGCTGACCGCGGACCGCGACATCTCGACCGCGAGCCGGGAGCAGATGCGGGAGATCCACCGGGTCATGATCCCCATCCAGCGCAAGCTCGCGACCACCGTGATGCGCAAGCGCCGCCACCACACCGACCTCATCGACGTCCGGGCGACCCTGCGCGCCTCCATGGCCACCGGCGCCGTGCCCATGCGGATCATGCACAGGAAACCCCGGCCGACCAAGCCCCAGCTGTACGTCCTGGCTGACATGTCAGGGTCGGTGGCCACGTTCGCGACCTTCACCATCACCCTCATCTCCGCCATGTCGCAGCTGTTCTCCCGGCTGCGCTCCTTCGCCTTCATCACGGACGCGGCGGAGGTGACCGACGTCTTCCGGCACGTCCGCGACCCCGATCACGCCAGACGCGCGATCCGCGACTTCGTCAATGCCAGCCAGCTCGGCGGCTACACCGACTACGGCCGCGCCTTGCGGCAGTTTCACGGCGCGGTCGCCGCCGAACTGGAACGCCGCAGCACGGTCCTCATCTTCGGGGACGCCCGCGGCAACTACCTTCCGGCGCAGGAGGCGACGCTGGCCCGGATTGCCCGCCGGGCCGGCTCGGTGTACTGGCTGAACCCTGAACCGCGGGCGCAGTGGAACACCGGAGACTCCACGATGCGCGCCTACGAGCCGCACTGCACCGCCGCGGTCACCTGCCGGACCCTCAACGACCTGCGCCGATTCATCGAGCAACTCGACTGATCGCGGGCTTGCCCAGGATGGGGCCGGGAGGTGACCTCGCCCACCCCCCGCGCCGGTGCCAAGGTGCCACATTCGGCGCACCCGGAACCGTCTTAACAGTGACGGTGAACCCAAGGGTAACGATCGGGAGAGTGCTCGATGCGACGCGCGCCGGGAACCATGGCTGCCGCCATCATCATGACCGCCCTGGCCCTGGGCACGGCGGGCTGCGGCGGCTCCGCGACGGCCGGCGCCCCGCCCGCCGGGCACGCGCCAGCCCGCGCCAGGCCGGCCGGCGCCGCGCAGGCCGGGCCCACGGAGGCCGAAGCCTATGTCCAGGTCTTGCGGAGATATCTCGGCACGCCAGCGGAGAGCTCCTTCAGCCAGGCCTTCAGGACGGTCTACGTCATCGACCGGGCTTACCCGGATGCCGCGGACCCCGACGGGACGCACGGGCCAGGAGCGCCCATCGCGCCGCTGGCTGAGCGCCAGGTGACGGCCGCGCTGGCGGGAATGGCCCGCGTCAGCTTCGTCGCTGACCGGGGATCGGTGATCGAGGCCAAGGGCGGCTGCGGGCACGTCAGGGACGGCGGGATCTTGATCACGCTCGGTCCGCCGGTCAGCCACGGCGACGAGGTGCGGGTCGCCATCAACGGCTGGGCCGCCTGCCTGGGGGCTACGTGGCTCACCTATGTCCTGCGGGATCAGCCGGGCGCCGGCTGGCGAGTGACCGGCACGACCGGGTCGATGGCGATCTCCTAGCGTCCGCGAAGTCCGACCCAGCCGCCTGGGCATCTCGCCGCCACGCCGTGACCGTTACGGCGCATTGTGCCGGTTACTTGGCCGTGTCGTGCACGTCGTGGTAGTCCCACCACTGGTACGGCGGTGTTTGCGGATAGCCCTCCGGCGAGTCCTCCCACGCCTCCTGGCGGCCGAGAGCGGTGATGTCGAGGTAGTTCCAGGTGTTTCCCATCTGCTCGTCGCCGCGGTTGTTGATGAAGTAGGTCCGGAAGATCCGGTCGCCCTCGCGGATGAAGGCGTTGGTACCGTGCCACTCGTCGACGTCGAAGTCCTTGTCGAAGTCGTCGGTGATCGTGTACCAGGGGATGTGATTCCACCCGTGGCGCTCCTTGAGGCCCCGGATCTCGGCCTGGGGGGCACGGGAGGCGAAGACGAGCGTCGTGTTCCGCGCGTGCAGGTGCCCGGGGTGCGCCACCTGATCCGCCCCGAAGGAGCAGCCCACGCAGGCCCGCTCCGGGTACGAGCCGCCCTCGGCATACGTCGTCACCTCGGGCCCGTAGAAGGCGCGGTAGACGATCAGCTGGCGGCGCCCCTCGAACAGGCCAGCCAGGCTCACCCGGCCGGCCGGCCCCTCGAACCAGTACTCCTTGTCGACCGCTAGCCAGGGCATTCTCCGGCGTTCTGCCGCCAGCGCGTCGCGGGCGCGGGTTACCTCCTTTTCCTTGACGAGGAGTTGCTCGCGCGCGGCGTGCCACTCCTGTGGCGAGACGATCAGTGGTGTCCTCATTCGGTCGTCCTCCGTCGTGGTCAAGACTGTGGATTCATCGCGCAATACTGACCCCAGGGCGGCGCCAAACTCACCGGGCCACTGGTGGCTTCAGGCGGATGATCTAGCATTCGGAGATCAGCGCGGTGAGCATCTGCTCGTAGCGGATCAGGTGCAGGTCGCCGACGTAGTTGGCGCGGACGTGATCTTGGGCGGCGCGCCCCATCTGGCTGGCTTGCCCGGGGCTGTCAAGGAGCGTCCGGACCGCGGCGCCGAATGCCGCGCCGTCCCGGGGGTCGGGCAGCAAGATGCCGGTGCCCGGGGTGATCTGGTCGGCGATCCCGCCGACCGCGGACCCGACGACGGGCCGTGCCTTCCACATTCCCTCGGCCACGGTCAGCCCGAACCCCTCGGCGAGGCTCTTTTGGGTGATGACGGCGGCGTGCCTTTGCAGCGCGTTGACCATCGCGGCGTTCTCGTCGAGGTCTTCGAGCGGCAGGGTAACGAGCAGGACCCGCGCGCGAGCCGCGGCCGGCAGGTCACGCCAGGCCAGCAGGCACTCGCCGAACACGGCAGCGCCTTCGGGGTCGTCGGCTACCCCGGTGACCGCCGGGCCCGCCAGCACCAGGTACCCGCTGCCGCCGGGCGCCACGTGGCCGGCGAAGCCCGCCATGACGCCGGGCATGTCCTTGAGCCGGTCCCACCGGGACACCTGGACCACCAGCGGGTCAATGGGGCCGGGGCGGCCCTCGCCGGTGATCTCCGCGGGCCGGGTAACCGCGCCGGTGCCGCCGTCGCCGCGCACGAAGGCGGTCTGCCCGCCGGGCGCGCCTGCTTCCAGCACGCCTATCGTGGCCAGGATGGCCCTGACGGTGCCGCCGTCAAGGTCCTGGTTCTTCGGGGAGAACGGGTCGATGGATGGCGGGATGATCCACGCCTTGCGGCGAGGGACCCACGCGGGCACGTACTGAGCGCGGGAGAAGACGTACCCGTCCGCCGCGTCCAGGTAGGGCCGCAGGAAGTCCCACGCCGCCCGGGTCGCGTCGTTTTCCCAGTCGACGCCGATGTGGCTGCGCCACGCCACCCGCGCACCGCACGTAGCCAGCGCCGGGGCCAGCCCGGCGGTCTGCGGGTCGTGCAGCAGCACCAGGTCGCCCGGCCGTATCCGGGGCAGCAACTCGGCCGCGTTCGCGGCGAGCACCTGTGCGTAATGGGCGGCCTGGCCAGCGGTGAGCGGCCCGCCGGCGGCCTGACCGTGGATCTGGTTGTGCAGCCGCTTGGTGAGCGCGAAGAACTCGGCATCGCCAGTGATGACCATCCAGCCGACCGTGACGCCGAGATCTTCCGCGTACCCCACCAGCACCTGCAACATCTCCGCGACCCCGCCGCCAGCTGCGGTGGAGGAGACATTCCAGACGGTCCGCTCGCCCAGCCGCGCCCGGAACCGCTCCGCTGCCCGCACCAGCCGTGCCTGCCGCGCGTCACCGATAACCTGCTCCAGCCGGGCAGCTCGATGCGCCGCCACCTGCACAGACTTAACCAGGCTCACCTTCGCCCCCCTCTGGCGCCTCCCCAAGCGCACTGCCTGACGGCATACCCGCGGTGCCATCCGGACACTCGTGCGCGGGCCGTGACCGACAATGGCATCGTGAACAAGCGCGCACTCGTCCGCCGCCCCGGCCCGCGCCTGCCCGAGGGCCTGGTCACCCATATCGCCAGGACGCCGGTCGACTTGGACCTGGCGCGGCGCCAGTGGCACGGCTACATCGATGCCCTGCAGGCAGAAGGCTGGGAAATCATCGAGGTCCCGCCGGCCGACGCGTGCCCCGACGCGGTATTCGTGGAGGACACCGTTGTCGTGTACGGGGACCTCGCCGTCATCGCCCGCCCGGGCGCCGACGAGCGCAAGCCCGAGACCGCGGGCACCGAGGCGACGCTGGCCTCCCTGGGCTACCGGATCGCCCGGATCCAGCACCCCGGCACCCTCGATGGCGGTGATGTCCTCAAGCACGCGGGCATGGTGTGGGCCGGCCTCGGCGGACGAACCAACGCATCCGGGATAGAGCAACTCTCGGCTCTCCTACGGCCGCTGGGCGCGCAGGTCATAGGCGTCCCGGTCTCCCGAGCGCTGCACCTGAAGTCCGCCGTCACCGCCTTGCCGAACGGCACCGTCGTCGGCTACGGGCCACTCGTAGACGACCCGGCCGTGTGGAAGTCGTTCCTCCCGGTGCCCGAGGAGGCTGGCGCTCACGTCGTCCTGCTCGACGGCTCCACCGTGCTGATCTCTGCCCGCGCGCCCGCCACGCGAGCGCTGCTGGAGTCCCGCGGGCTGCGCGTGGTCGCCGTCGACATCTCTGAATACGACAAACTCGAAGGCTGCGTTACCTGCCTGTCGGTGCGACTGCGCGGGTGAGAACCGAAAGGCGGCCCCGCCGGCTTACCACTGCGGCCCCTGGGGTCCCTGGGGTCCCTGGAATCCTTGAGTGCCGTAGGGCGTCTGGGATCCGTAGGCGGTCTGGGGACCCTGGGGACCCTGGGGTACCTGGGGTACCTGGGGTACCTGGGGTGGGGGGACAGGCCGCGGGACCGGGCCGCGCCGGAAGGGCCAGTGAGGATTGCGCCGCAGCCGGACGACGGTGAACACGCTGAGGACGGTGATCGTGGCAGCGCCGCCGAAGGCGGCGAGGTCAGCGACCACGTCGGGGACGCCGGTCAGGCCGCCGTCGCCGCGCGCCAGGTACATGATGGTGGCAGTCGCCCCGGCGATGGGGACCGCGGAGACCGGGCCCAGCAGCGGGTGCGCGTCGTCAGCGCGGAACAGGCCGCCGGCGATCAGGTGGAGGCTCCTGACGCCCCAGGTGACGCAGAGCACCAGGACCACCAGGGCGACTAGGGCAGCGCCGATCAGGGCGGCGGGATTCCCGCTGCCGCCGTGGGGAGCCAGCACGTTGTAGGCCTCGCTGGCGATGAGCTCGATGGCGGCCCATAGCCCGAAGAACGAGAGGAACGAGACGACCACCCACCTCATCTGCCAGAGCGTGGCCAGGCGGTAACCGCGCTCAGCGGCGAGGGCCAAGACGACGGCGACGACCGGGATCACGCAGATGGCAGCCAGGATCGCCTGACCACCGCCGTGTTCGTGACCGGCAGCGGCCGGGAATTCAGTCATTCCATGCCCGCGATCACCCCGGCGACAGTAACCGGCAGCCTGGTCGCGCCGGGCTGCGCCGTCCTTGCGCTGAGCCGCGCGCGTTCGGCGAGCCAAAGCGGCAAGATAGGGGCATGCCCCTGTCTCCGCCGCCGGCCCGGCCGCCGCAGGCCGCGCAGCAGCCCTGGGATGTCGCGGTCCTGGACGGCGTGCTGGAGCGGGTCACGTTCAGCAATCCGGAGACCGGTTACACGATCGCGCGGGTCGCCCCCGACCGCGGCACCGGCCGCGGCCCGGTCAGCGCCTCGACCGAGCTGGTCACGGTGGTCGGCTCCCTGCTGGGCGCGCAGGTGGGGGAGTCGCTGCGGCTGCGAGGCCGGTGGACGTCGCACGTCAAGTACGGCAGGCAGTTCGAGGCCCACTCCTACACCACGGTGCTGCCGGCGACCGAGCAGGGCATCCGGCGCTACCTGGGGTCGGGGATGATCAAGGGCATCGGCCCGGTCATGGCCGAGCGGATGGTCAGCCATTTCGGCGCCGGCATCATGGCGATCATCGACAACGAGCCGGAGCGCCTCATCGAGGTTCCCGGCCTTGGCCCGAAGCGCTGCGTCCGGATCAAGGATGCCTGGGCCGAGCAGAAGGCGATCAAGGAGGTCATGATCTTCCTCCAGGGCGTCGGGGTCTCCACGTCCCTGGCCGTGAAGATCTACAAGAAGTACGGGGATGAGTCGGTCACGACGGTCCAGAAGGAGCCGTACCGGCTGGCCCAGGACGTGTGGGGCATCGGCTTCAAGACCGCCGACGTGATCGCCGCCTCCGTTGGCATCGCCGCCGACAGCCCCGAGCGGATCAAGGCGGGCCTGGCCTACACCCTGTCCGAGGCCGCTGACGACGGCCACTGCTACCTCCCCGAGCCCGCTTTGATCGCCAGCGCCGTCAAGATCCTCGGCGTTCCCGCCGCCCAGATCGCCCCGCTCATCGGTGACCTGGCCGCCGAGGAGCTCGCCGTCACCGAGGAGCTCCCGGTGGCCGGCGCCCCCGAGACGCTGCGCGCGGTCTACCTCCCGCCCTTCTTCCATGCCGAACGATCCCTAGCCACTGCCCTGTGCCGCCTCCTGGCCGCGAGCCGGGGCAGGCTGGCGGCCTTCCAGTCCGTGGACTGGGACAAGGCCTTCGCGTGGCTGGCGGCCCGCACCGGCGCCGACCTCGCCCCCGGGCAAGCCGACGCCGTGAAGCTGGCGCTCACGCGCAAGGTCGCGGTCTTGACCGGGGGACCGGGATGCGGGAAGAGCTTCACCGTCCGCTCGGTGGTGGAGCTGGCGAAGGCGAGGAACGCGAAGGTAGTGCTCGCCGCCCCGACCGGCCGGGCCGCCAAGCGGCTCGCCGAGCTCACCGGGCACGAGGCCGCGACGATCCACCGCCTGCTGAAGCTCCAGCCGGGCGGCGACCCCGAGTTCGACGCGGGCAACCCCCTGGACGCCGACCTCGTGGTGGTCGACGAGACGTCGATGGTCGACGTGATCCTCGCCAACAAGCTGGTGAAGGCCGTGGCCCCGGGCGCGCACCTGCTGCTGGTCGGGGACGTGGACCAGCTGCCGTCGGTCGGCGCGGGCGAGGTACTGCGGGACATGATCACCGCGGGCACGCTGCCCGTCGTCCGGCTGACGAAGATCTTCCGGCAGGCGCAGCAGTCAGGGATCGTCGTCAACGCGCACAAGGTGAACGCCGGCCAGTCACCCGCGCTGGCCGCCTACCCCGACTTCTTCTGGTTCAACAGCGACGAGACCGAGGCGACGGCGCAGCTGGTGGCCGACATCGTGGCCCGGCGGATCCCGGCCAAGTTCGGCCTCGACCCGCGCCGCGACGTGCAGGTCCTCGCCCCGATGCACCGCGGCCCGGCCGGGGCCGGGAACCTGAACCTGCTGCTGCAGGAGGCGCTGACCCCGTACCGGGACGGCGCGCCCGAGCGGCGCTACGGCGGGCGGGTCTTCCGGGTCGGCGACAAGGTGACCCAGCTGCGCAACAACTACGACAAGGGCGCGGCGGGCGTTTTCAACGGCACCACCGGCGTGGTGACCGGCATGTCGCTGGAAGACCACTGCCTGACCGTCCGCACCGATGAGGACGAGGAGATCGGCTACGACTTCGACGAGCTCGACGAGCTGGCCCACGCCTACGCGGTCACCATCCACCGGTCCCAGGGGTCGGAGTACCCGGCGGTCGTGATCCCGCTGACCACCAGCGCGTGGATGATGCTCCAGCGCAACCTGCTCTACACCGGCATCACCCGGGCCAAGAAGCTCGTCGTCCTGGCCGGCTCCCGCCGGGCGCTGGCCGCCGCCGTCCGCACCGAAGGCACCGGCCGCCGCCACACCGCCCTCGCCCACCGCCTGCGCCAGCAGGCATGAACGCCGACTGCCGGCTACGCGGCCGCACTTCGATCACGTCATCCCGTGGAGCAAGGACGGCGCCGGCCGCAGCCTGCTAGCCAGCTCGATGACCGCCACGCCCCGGCTGGAGATCACCGGATCAGTTCGTGACGGGCAGCAGGACCGCGTGACTGCTCATCAGGGCAGGTGGGCTCCGGGAACGATCAGGCCGTGTTCGTAGGCATAAACGACGGCCTGAACGCGGTCGCGCAACTGGAGCTTGCTGAGTACGTGGCCAACATGGGTCTTGACGGTGGGTTCAGCCAGCGTCAGCTTGGCGGCGATCTCGGCGTTGGACTGCCCGGTGGCGACCTCGGTAAGGATCTCGCGCTCCCTGGCTGTCAGGGTCGCGAGCTCAGGTGGCTCGCGTCGGCCCGCTGGGCCAGTTGATGGCAGTGCGGCAGGAACGTGTCGATCAGCCTGCGGGTGACGCTGGGGGCGACGACGGCGTCACCGCTGGCGACGGCGCGGATCGCGGACATCAGGTCCGGTGGGGGTACGTTCTTCAGGAGAAAGCCGCTCGCGCCGGCCCGCAGCCCCTCGTAGGCGTATTCGTCAAGGTCGAACGTGGTGAGGATGAGCACCCGGGCGGCGCTGGCTGATGCCACGATGCGCCGGGTGGCCTCGATGCCGTCCATCCCGGGCATTCGCACGTCCATCAGCACGACGGTTGGCTGCAGGGCGGTTGTCATGCGCACTGCGGCCGCGCCGTCGGCGGCTTCACCGACGACCTGCATGTCGTCTTGGGCGTTGAGGACCAGGCAGAAGCCCAGCCGGAGCATGGGCTGGTCATCGGCGAGCACGATCGAGATGGTCATGTGGCCTCCGGGCGCAGGTACAGCATGGTGTGCACCCGCCAGCCGCCGGCGGGGCCGGGTCCGGCGGAGACCTCGCCGCCGAAGACGGCTGCGCGTTCGCGCATGCCGGTGATGCCGTGCCCGGCAGAAGGCTCGGCATCGGGCGCGCCGACAGGGCTGGCATTCGGCTGGCCGTCATCGGTCACTTCCAGTTCGACCCCGTCTGGCAGGTACGTAAGCTGGACCCGCGCCGACGCGGCGGCGGAGTGCTTGAGGGTGTTCGTCAGCGACTCCTGGATGATGCGGTAAGCGGCCAGCTGGATGCTGGGCGGGAGCGCGGGCGGCTGTCCGGTCACGGTCAGCCGGGTCGGCAGGCCTGCCGCGCGGATGGCTGCCAGCAGGGTATCGATGTCGGCGAGGGTGGGCTGCGGCACGTGCCCTGGCCCGGCTGGCTGGCGCAGCACGCCGAGCAGCCGGTGCATCTCCGTGAGCGCTGACCGTCCGGTGGCCGAGACCTCGCCCATGAGCGTCGCCGCCTGGCCGGGGTTGTCGGCCACGGTATAGGTGGCGCCGTCGGCAAGCGCGATCATCACAGCGATATTGTGCGCGATGATGTCGTGCATTTCCCGCGCGATCCGGGCGCGCTCGGCCGACGCGCCGAGCTGGGCTTGGG
Source organism: Streptosporangiaceae bacterium (assembly GCA_025934375.1). Taxonomy (GTDB): domain Bacteria; phylum Actinomycetota; class Actinomycetes; order Streptosporangiales; family Streptosporangiaceae; genus Trebonia. Next base: position 16,967 of record JAICYD010000016.1, read on the forward strand.
TATCCCGTTCGCGCTCCAGCCGCTCGGCCCGGCTGACCAGCGAGGCGAGATACGACCGCCTGGTACGGACGTAGTAACTGGTGAACCAGGTCGCCATCAGAATGCTAGACAGCGACGTCCAGGCCAGCAGCGACTTGTCGGAGGACAGGACCATGACCACGGCCGCGCCTTCCAGCAGCGCGACCCCGGCCAGGATGTACCTGCCCGGCGCATACACGGCGAGAGTGTAGAAGGCGACCAGCAACGCAAGGCCGCCGTTCAGCGTGCCGGTGGTGAGCTGGACCAGGGCCACACCCGTTATGGCCGTGAGGATGATGAAGGGCGCGCGCCGCCGCCATACAAGCAGGGACGTCATCACCAAGATCAGGATCAGCGACAGCGCGTGGTCGTGGCCGGTCGGCCCGGTGATTGGCGGCACGGACAGCGCCAGCACGACCCCGGCCACCATCGCGTCAGTGACCAGCGGGTGCCGGCGTAGCCAGGCCGTGGACCTGCCCCGCATGTCGAGCGCGCTGCGGGCGGTCAAGCGTCCATGGCGCCTACTGGCTCGCAGCAGTTGCATCATCATCGCCATGAGGCTAGCCAATCGGGTTCCGTGGTCTAGGCGGCGGAATCGCCGGTGAACCACACGGTAGGCGTTAAGTAGCACCGCGCACGCCTGCCTGAAGGATGGTCTTGCGCGGTGCCATCCGCGACCTGAGGCGTACTCGGTACGCCTGCGGTCGTACATCGAGGCCAGGGCGATCACAGCCAACGTGCGCGCCTTCGGGGAGGGTGACGGGGCGCTGCGGCTAGGCCGGCGCGATCGCGTGACCACCCCGACACAGTCAGGTGCGGCCGGGTGCGTGCCGCTGTCACCTTCCCGGTGTATGCGCGCTACGACCGCAGGCGGATGCATCCGGCGGCAAGTGGGGCCGAGCGGACGATTCGCGGCCCTGCCAGCCGCTTTTACGCTCCACACGTTCCGCACGACAGCCGCACCGCAAAGGAGAGCAGCCCGCCATGATCGAGGTCGAGAACCTCACCAAGCGCTACGGCGACAAGGTCGCCGTGGACGGCCTGACGTTCAGCGTCGCTCCCGGCGTGGTCACCGGATTCTTGGGGCCGAATGGCGCAGGGAAGTCGACCACGCTGCGGATGATCGCGGCGCTGGACGTCCCGACGAGCGGCCGGGTCCGCGTCAACGGTCGCGACTATCGCTCAAGCCCGGCCCCTATGGCTGAGCTTGGGTTGCTACTGGAGGCCAAGGCCGTGCACCCCGGCCGCTCGGCCCGGGATCACCTGCTGGCCATCGGGCAGACCGCAGGCATCGGCAAGGCCAGGGTGAATGAGGTCATTGAGATGGTGGGCCTGGGCGACGTCGCGCGCAAGCGCGTGGGCGGCTTCAGCCTCGGCATGGGCCAGCGAGTGGGCATCGCGGTGGCGCTCCTCGGCCGGCCCCGCACGGTCGTGATGGACGAGCCGGTCAACGGCCTTGACCCGGAAGGGGTGCGGTGGATCCGGGCGCTGCTGCGCACGTTGGCCGATGAGGGCTGCACCGTCTTCTACTCCTCGCACCTGATGAGCGAGATGGCGCAGACGGCGACGAACCTGATCGTGATCGGCCGGGGACGGCTGATCGCTTGCAGCACCGTGGAGCAGTTCATCGCGAAGACGACGGCGACCTCCGTGGTGGTGCGCAGCCCCGAGGCGGCCCGGCTGCGCGGCCTGCTGGGCCGCGCGGACGTCCGGATCGCGCCGGACGGGCCGGACCTGCTTCGCATCGACGGCATCACTCCTGAGGAGGTCGGCACCATCGCGTCCCAGGCCGGCGTGCCCGTCTTCGATCTCAGGGTCGAGCGGGCCTCGCTGGAGGAGGCCTTCATGCAAGCCACGCATGACAGCGTGGAATACGGAGCCACCGGGCTGGAGAACCTCTAATGCCGGCCGCCGCCACCGTCATCCGGCCGCGCGAGCCCGTCGCCGGAAACCTCACCATGACGAGGGTGCTCCGCTCGGAGTGGACGAAGCTCCGCTCGGTCCGCTCGACCTGGTGGCTGCTGTCCACCACTGTCATCCTCACGGTGGGCGTCGCGGTTTTCGTGTCCCCAGGAGGGGCGTCCGGCAAGCCAGCCTCGGCGGCGGGGTTCGCGAGGAGCACTCAGTATGGCAGCGTGCTTAGCCAGTTGGCACTCCTGGTGCTGGGGGTCATGGTGTTCACCGGTGAGTACCACAGCGGCATGATCCGGGCCTCGCTGTCTGTCGTGCCGCGCCGGCTCCTGTTGCTGTGGGGCAAACTCGGCGTCTTCGGTGCGGTCGTGCTGGCTCTTTCACTGGCGTCGTCGGTGGCGGCATTCGTGCTCGGCGCCCTTGTGCACCAGCCCCATGGTGGCCGCGCCCACGTCTGGTTCGGCGATCCGCAGGTCACCCGGATCGTCATGGGCGCGGGACTCGTCCTTGCCGTCACAGGGATCTTCGGGCTCGCGATCGGGGCAATCATCCGCAACACCGCGGCAGGCCTGTCGACGATTGCGGCGATCTTCTTCGTGCTACCGCTCCTGTTGCGGCTTGCGCTGCCGTCCAGCGATCAGGGCTTCCTGCGCCTCATGCCCTCGAACGCGGGCGGTGCGCTGTGGAACGCGGCGCTGTCCCCGACGTCGCTGTCGCCCTGGACCGGGTTCGCGCTGCTGTGCGGCTACACCGCCGCCCTCGTCGCGGTGGCCGCGTGGCGGCTGCGGCGCGGCGACGCCTGAAGCGTGGATGACGCAACCAACGACCGGAATGGAGATTGCCTCATGACAAGCGCATCTTTTACGAAGTCGACTAGCCCCGTGGCGGGCAACCTCACCATGGGCGGGGTGCTGCGCTCGGAATGGACGAAGTTCCGCTCGGTCCGCTCGACCTGGTGGCTGCTGTCCATGACGGTCATCCTCCTGGTCGGCCTCGGGGTCATCGTGGTCGTCCTTGAAGTAAATACCGGAGCGCCCAAGCAGCAACCCCCGTACCAGGTCGCGCAGCAGATCGAGTTCGGTGCCCTGATCACCCAGCTCGTGCTCGGCGTGCTGGGGATCCTCATGTTCACTGGCGAATACGGGAGCGGCATGATCCGTATCTCGGTATCCGTCGTGCCGCGCCGGCTGATGCTGCTGTGGGCCAAGCTCAGCGTGCTCTGCGTGGTCGTGCTGCCGCTCACCCTAGTGTCATCGGTGGTGGCCTTCATGCTCGGGGAGTTCGCGTGGCAATCTCATCGCGGCCTCAAGCCCGTCGGGTTCGGCGATCCGCAGGTGACTCGCATCGTCATCGGCTCGGCCCTTGTCGTGGCCGTCACGGCGGTCTGCGGTTTCGGGATGGGGGCGATCATCCGCAGTACTGCGGGCAGCATCGGGGCGCTCGTGGGAATCTTCTTCGTGCTGCCCCTCGTGGCGCAGGCGGCGCTCCCACGCGGCGTGGCCGGCCTCGCGCGGTTCCTGCCGTCCAACGCGGGCGACGCGCTGTGGGGCGGGACGATTGGCCCCCGGTCGATGACGCCATGGTCCGGGTTCGCGCTGCTGTGCGGTTACGCCGTCGCCCTCGTCGCGGTGGCCGCGTGGCGGCTGCGGCGCGGCGACGCCTGACCGGGAAGCGGCTTGCACGCCGGTCCCGGCTAAATGCGTCCGGGCGTCCGGGACGGAGCACATCGACTTGAACTGGGAGAACATCACCGCTCCGCGTTTGGCGTCCTCGACATGGAGCACTGGTGCACGGCGGTCACCGGATACGGCGCCGCCCATCCCTATCTCACGGCGCTGGAAGTCCCGGCTGGCCATGCCGGCTGACGCTGGCGGGCTGCGCGAGCGGCAGGCCGAAGCGCTCGAAGAGCCCTGGATCGCCGAACAGGGTGATGCGGGTCACGTGCGTCCGGGTGGTGGCCAGCACGACGATCGCGAAGGCGTGGCGGGTCCCGTCGGGGGCACGGTGATAGGCCGCCGCGGCGAGTTGTCCGTTGGCCCGCGACGGCACTGCCGTCCAGTCACCTGGCTGGCCGATGGCCTGCGCGGCGATGTACGGCGCGCAGGTCGCCTTCCCGGAGAACCAGGTGGTGGTGCCCGTCATCTCGAGCACGGCATCATCGGCGAGCAGCCGCTTGATCGCGGCCGGGTCGGATTGCTCGAACGCGGCGATGTACTGGTCCAGGACCCGGCGGGCTCCTTCGTCAGTGGGCTCGGCGATGTCGGCATCGCTGAGGGCAGCCTGGCCGATCCGCGCCCGGGCCCGCTGCAGGAGGCTCTTGACCGCGGCCACCGATATGCCCAGGAGCCCCGCCGCCTCGGCCGCCGGCAGGGCGAGCACCTCACACAGGATCAGGGCCGCCCGCTGCCGGGCCGGCAGGAGTTGCAGCGCCGCTACCAGGGCGAGGCGGACGCTGTGCCGCGCGGCCACTACCTCGGCGGGGTCGGCGCGCTCATCGACAACCAGGCGGTCCGGGACCGGGTCGAGCCAGGGCACTGCGGGCGGCGGTGGCGCCGGGGGACCGTACGGGTCGTCCGACGGCGGGCCCAGGCCCGACGGCAACGGCCGCCGCCGGCTGCGCTGCAGCGCGCTAAAGCAGGCGTTGGTGGCGATCCGGTACATCCAGGTACGCACCGACGACCGGTGCTCGAATCGGCCGAAGGCCTGCCATGCCCGCAGGTAGACCTCCTGCACGAGATCCTCCGCGTCGCCCGCCGAGCCGGTCATCCGGTAGCAGTAAGCGAACAGCTCCCGCCGGTAGGGCTCCGTCGCCGCCTCGAACTCACCGGGCTTCATGTCACCTATGCTCACGTTGCATGCTGACCGCGGTTCCCCTCTGGAGGAATCGGCGTCCTCGCCCGCGATTATCCCGCGGCTCCCCGGCGATTCCCCGGTGCCCGCGCCCGAGTCGTTACGGGCATGACGAATCAAGTGTTCCTCGATCCCTACGTGAAAGGCCGCCCGGGCGACCTCGCGCGGCTGGCCGCCGCCCAGGTCCTCGCCGGGCCGCACCTGTCGGTCCTGTCGACCGTGAACCCGGACGGCTCGCCGCAGGCGTCAGTGATCTTCGTTAAGCCCGACGGGGGCGACATCCTCTTCAGCACTGTCAAAGGCCGCCGCAAGACCGCGAACATGCAGCGCGATCCCCGGGTTAGCCTGCTCGTGCACAGCCTGCCGGGCGCGGACGGGGAGATCACCTACGCGGTCATCTCCGGCACCATCGAGCTCACCGACGACCCGGAAGGCGCGTTCCACCAGGTGATGTATGACCTGCACATGGGCGGCGCAATCCCGCCGCCCGAGCCCGGCGCCCAGCGGCTGGTCGCCCGGCTGCGCCCGCAGCGCGCCTACGCCCCGCCGCCCTACCCCGCCGGACCCGAATAGCATGCCTCGCCGCTGAGGACCCGCGCGGGTCCTCAGCGGCGAAGGAAAACCGTCGCGCTGGCTTGGGCCGCCGCGCAGGCTCTGCCTTTGTGCGAGCGCGCCCGGCAGCTGAGGGGCCTGGGATCCTGCCGCGAAAGCGATTCGGGGCGCGTGACAACCAGCACGGCCCCGGTGGAGTTCTGATGAGCGTGACGACAACAGGACCTGGCCCATGATCAGCCATCGGGAGCGCGCGGCGTTCGACTCCTTCGTGGCCTCTTGCTCGGATCGGCTGGTGCGCACGGCGTACCTGCTGTGCGGGGACCGCGGGCATGCCGAGGACCTAGTGCAGACCGCCTTGATGCGCACGGCACGGCACTGGCGCCGGGCCCGGGCGAGCCCGGAGGCGTACGCGCGCCGGGTGGTGGTGAACCTGGCCAAGGACCGCTGGCGCGACCGCGCCCGGCGGCCGGCCGAGGTGCCGCTCGACGCCGAGCCGCTAGCAGCCGAGGCAGCCGCGATCCTGGACCGGGACATGCTGGCGCGCGCCATGAGCAGCCTGCCGCACGGCCAGCGGGCCGTGCTGGTCCTGCGGTTCCTCGACGACCTGAGCGTGGCGGAGGCCGCCGCGACGCTCGGGTGCACCCCGGGCACGGTCAAGTCGCAGACCGCGCGCGCCCTCGCCAGCCTGCGGGCCGCGCTCAACCCCAGTAACGACAAGGAGAAGGCCGATGCTGACCGACGATGAACTGGCCCGCGAGCTCGGTGCCCTGTTCCGCGAGCAGGCCGCCGGCATTACCTACGCCGGCCGCCGCCGCCCGCCCGGCCGGGCCGCCGCCGCCCTGCCAGCGGCCGCGGCCGCGATCGCGCTGGGAGCCGGGCTCGGCATGGCCCTGCACCCGTCGCCGGCAGCGCCGGCCCGGCCCGGGGCCGGGCCGTACCCGCCGCCGGCGGCGAGCACGGCGGCAAGCATGGCGGTGAGCGCGACGATCAACCTGGACGGCTTCACCTTGCACTACCAGGCGCCGGCCGGGTCCCCGCCCCGGCTGCGGGTACAGCGGGCTGTCCGGGGCCTGCCGCCGGACGCCAGGCCGGTCCCCCTGTCCGGCACCACCGCGAAGGCCTGGGTCGGAACCGACCCCGCATCCGGCGACAACGCGCTCTACCTGCGATCCCCGGCCCGCAACGGCGGCCGGCTCTTCGCCGTGCTCAGCGCAACCTGGACGCAACGGCAGCTCATCGCCCTGCTCCGCACCGGAACCACCAGCCCGGGCACCCCCCACGCAAGCCCCGCGCCAGCCTAGGCGCATGGATCCGCGCTGATCACTGGCGCCGGAGCTTGCCGCTGCCGGCACGGTGCTGGGCGGAGCCTCCTGCCCTGGGACGCCGGGTTCTGCGGGCCTGTCAGCCCCGCGGGGGGCACGGCGGGGGCGAGGCCAGCGCCCGCCGTGCCCCCGCCCTGGCGGGGCTACCCGGTCACGGTACTACGGTCCCGCAGGCCGGCGGGGCTACCGGCAGGTCGACCGCTCCGTCGATGACCTCGCCCGTTTGCTGGTCAACTGCGTGAGCCGCCATGTGCGAGGTGCCGCCGTGGTACAGCGTCATCTGAGCGCTCACCGACGCTCGTAATGTCTCACTCGAGCAAGGAGAGGATCTCCGCTCTCCAGCCCTCGTGCATGATTGATCGGGCGATGCGGCCTGCACCGTCGGGATTGCTGGTGGCGAGGGCGGCCGCTATGGCGGCCAGCGTTCGCTCTCTCAGGTATTCATGGGTGATAGACCGGGCGATACGCGCAGCCCGGCCGGGGTGGATATACACCAGACTCGTCGCGACCGCCGACAGCGCTTCTGCTTTTGAGGCGGGGAAGGATTGCTCCTGGGAGATGGACCGGGCGATTGGCTCGGCGCGATCAGGATCGGCTCCGGCCAGCGCCACGGCGATTCCGGCCAGGCTCTCGTCCCGCCACCCTTCGTCCTCAAGTGACCGGGCGGAGAGCGCTGCTGCGCCGATGAGCCTGGCGGCGCGGTCGGGATCGCGGGCGGCGACGGCTGCCGCTACGTTCGCGAGGGCTCGCGACTGGCTCGGCCCCGGTAGTGTCTGGGCAATGTACTCAGCGCGGTCGGGGTCGCGGGCGGCGACTGCGGCAGCCACCGCCACCAGCGTCTCAGCCTGCGGATAGCCATCGGGCAGGGACCGGGCCATCGCTTCTGCCTCAGCGGCCAGCCGCCTAGATCTACGCGGATCGTTGACCGCCACCATCCCCGCGATACCAGCCAGGGCGCCAGCTTGCCGCGGACCTTCCGGAAGCGATCGGGCGGTGCGCTCCGCCCGGTCGGCATCATCGCCAGCCTGGGCGATGGCGATTCCCACGAGGGCCTCTGTGCGCCAGCCCTGGTGAGTCATCGACTGCGCGATACGCTCCGCCCGGTCAGCGTCGACGGCAGCTATCCGTATGGCAATATCGGCCGCGCCGCGCTGTCTCGCCCGCGGGTCGAGGAACTCCGCCCCCCGCAGGCCAACAGGATGCCACAGGGCTGCCCACAAAGGCCCCGTGCGCATGCCGGTTACGGTACGGCTTTCGTTCCCAGGGCCTTCGCCGCCGGGAAGATCGCTTGCCGCCGCCCGCGCTCGGTCAATCTCCGCTTGAAGACCCGCGACCTCAGCATCCTCCCCCAGGCTGCGGGAGATGTCGCGGGCCTTCTCATACCAGTCGGCGGCGTCCGTCAGCCGCCCGTCGTCTTTCGCGATGCTGGCGAGATCGACGCAGCGGGCGGCGGTTTCGCGACGATTTCCGGCCGCTTCCTCGATGAGCAGAAGCCTGCGGAACCAGCCATCCGCCTCGGCGAGCTTACCGTGCTGCCGAGCGATCGAACCCAGCATCTGGGAGTTCATTCTCATCAGCACTGGAGGTGATCCCAGTCGTCCCGCGACGCCGACTGACCGTCGGAAGTAGTGCTCTGCCTTGTCCCATGCACCTGTGCCGGCCGCCGCGGTGCCCAGGGCGGTAAGAGCAAGCGCCGAATTGTGGAGATCGTTGCGATCTTGCCAAATTCTGAGTGCTTGGCCATACCAGCCCTCCGCGTCTTGGTAACGCCTGGCCTTCACGGCTGCGTTCCCCAGGTGGATGTAGTCGATGGCCATCTCTTCCCGGTTTCCGGCCTGCTGGTTGTCCGCCAGGGACTTCCGGTAAAACTCGTCGGCCGCCGCAAGGTCCTCTCTGCCCACAGCGGCATCGCCCAATTGCCGGAAGCTGCTCCCCTCTTCCGTCTTCCCGGATGGTTCGCCCGCGACGGCAAGCGCCTTTGAGCGCCATTCTCGTGCTTCCTCCGGCTCATTTCGGCTATCCGCCATATCGCCGAGCAAACGGAACGACTGCGCGAGGCACGCGTTCAGTCCCGGTGACGGCTGCTGGCCCTCGACGGCAGACAAGACTTCGTTGTATATGCGTTCTGCTTGGTCATCTCGGCCGAGTGCCCGTTTCCACAGTGCCTGGCTGTTGCTGACCTGCCACCAGAGACCGCCAGCCGGGCTGTTAAGCGGAGGGGCAGCGCCATCCGGCGCCTGCGTGGCGGCGCGTATGCGGTCGGTGCAAGCGTCGTACTCTGTCTCACGCCCCCATGCATCCCAGAAGATCTCCAAGAGCTTCACCATGGAGCCGGCCTCACTCCACATACGCTCGGTGAGCGCGTGGCCAAGGAGATTCCCGACGGCGTGCCGTGCGAGCTCTATGTGCGGAAGGACGCGGTTCCCGGTCTCCGATCCGCGCTTCCCGAGTACCTGATCACTGCGGGCCGCGCAGCCGACGACCAGCGCCCGACTGGCTGCCTGGCGGGCAGCATCGTAGTCCGCGGGTGACTCCGCACGCCACCTGCTGGCCAGATACCCGGGAAGTGCCGGATGGATGATGAACAAGCCGAAGTAATCGCTATCACCGCTGGTAAAGGCACGAGTAAGCAAACCAACCCGGTTTGCGTCCTCCAAGGCGAGCATCCAGTCATCGGCTGTCGCACCGGCAAACCGCGGCGAAATACCGGGATCGCCCGATGCGAGAAGGAGGACGATCATGTCGGCCACCCCTTGACAGAGGGACAGCAGGGGAAGTAGCCGACGGGTGTTCTCGGTGAGGTGGGCGTAGGAATAGCTGACGCAGCCTTCCAGGGAGCCAGTTCGGTCGGCGCCGGGATTGGCTCCCGTGCCTGCCGCCGTCCGGCGCAACTCGGCCAGCAACGCCGTCGGCTCGGTGGTTTCCAGACGCGGCAGGACCAGGCGCATGCAGAGCGGATGGCCGTCTAGCCAGTCCATCAGGTCGCCGAACTCTTGCGCCCCGCGTCGCGCTTGCGCGGCCGGGCACGGACTCAGCAAGTGGTCCGCGTACTCGACGGCCTCGGGCCAGACCAGGCCAAGAGCCGTGACGTTCCGGGGATCGCCGAGCCACCGCTCCGGGGTGCGGCTGGTAATGAGGACCGACGTCTCCCCATGCGCGGCGAGGTGCGCAACGAAGTCGCGCAGTTCAGCGCAGCGCTCATCGTAACGCGGTGCCGAGGCCTGGCCCGGGTCCGGCAGGGAACGCACAGAATCGAAATTGTCCCAGACCAGCAGAGCGCGGTGGGTGGCCAGGAATTCAAGCACCTGGTCTCGGCGCTGCCCCGTCCCCCGGGCAGTGAACTGCGGGCCAAACCGCTGGATAGCGATCTTAACGATGACACTGTCCAGGCCGAAAGAGCCAGACCCTGGCTCGAACGAGTGCCAGAACACCCATTCTGGCCGCTCGACTCCGCCGGTGTCGCGCCACCAGCGGCCGAACGCCCTGGCCAGCTCAGTCTTGCCGACACCGCCGGACCCGCTGAGGACCACCACGCGTTGCGTGCGCAGCGCCGTTTCCAGGTTGTAAAACAGAAGGTCCCGGCCGATGAAGACGCTGTCGGCCGGGTCGAGTTCGCCCGCTGCGGGGCTGTCGCCCTGCGGGAACACCCGGCCCGGGACGTCCTCCCTCGACGGCAGGCCGCCGGGCGGCGCCGCCGGGGCTGGCGGGAAGCTCACCTCACGGCGCCGGTAGTGCACCGGGACAAGCCAGTCCTGCAGCGGCAGGCGGCCTTTCGGGCTTGGCCTGCCGGGGTTGTCGAACATCCGCCTGCGGCCGGCCGCCACCGCCGAGCTGACGGTTCCCCCGGTGAACAGCGCGTTGTAGAACGCGGTCATGAACTCCGCCGCCGCCGTCGCGTACACGGTGTAGGCCATCGCGACGACCGAGGCGACGCCCGCGCTCAGCAGCGTGGTGGCCACCGCCGCTTCCAGTTCCTTGCCGACCGCGCCCGACTGGCAGGCGTTCAGCACCGCTACGGGAACGTTCGCTTCCCCTAGCACTCTTGCGACCGTACGCGCGGGGACAAAGTCCCCGCTGCCGTCCGGCCGCTGGAAGACGAGCAGGCCCTGGCCGTCCAGGACGCTCCCATGCCCGTCGAAGTGCACGATCTGATAAGGCCTGCCCGCTGCCTCGGCGGCCGCGAGCTCTGCCCGCAGCGCCTCCAGCGTCGGCGGGCGCAGTACCACCAGGTCCACGGATCCGCGCACGGTCTCAAGGCGCTCCAGCAAGGGCCGCGCAATCATCCGGTATCCAACGTCCCCGGCCCCTTCGGGCCGCGAGATCACCATCAGGACCCGTAGCCGCCCACCCGGCATGGGAACCGTTTCGCCCTCAACGGCTACCGGCAAGCTCCGGCTGATCCCGGCCATCTCCAGCGCGAGGGGCCGCGCGTGCCCCGGAACCATCATAAGTTCCCAGGGCAGCGCGAGCAGCGCAGCCGATGCCGAGCGGAGCACGAGATGCACGTCACTGCGCACCTCTTGAGAACCGAACAGGGCCCTGAATACCGCCCTGCCCCAGTCGGCCAGCCTCGACTCGATCAGGCTGCCCCGCTCCTCGTACATCCCGAACGGCGCGGTGAGGTAATCCTCAAGGTACCAGCGCAGGTTCTCCAGCACGGTGTCGGACAGCGGCCACGCGGCCGGCTTCCTGTCAAGATCGACGACCAACTGGTCAGCCACGAGCAACCGTTCGGGCAGGTCTACTCTTCATCGCCCGCCGCTTTAATGATTTCCTCGGCGACGACCTCGATGATCTTTATCTCGGCGCCGGAAAGGTCGCTGCTTTCCCGTCGCCGGATCCGTACGGTCCTCGTCAGCGTGTCGCGGGTGGGTTTGCCGCCCTCCCTTTTCCTGTCGCAGTAGACCTGCCAAGCCAGGCTCGCGATGCTCACGATCAAGCTGCCCAGCGCGACCGGATCAGTGAACTGCCCGGGCTGCTCGGTAGCCCCGCGCGAATGGAGCGCCGCCTCGACGTCCAGTTGCAGGAGCGGGCGCCCCAACGGCCCGGCGAGTTCCCGGGCTGACGCCACCGCTGCCTTAGCCACCACCAGATCATCAGTCAATCCCGTCCCCCCTCCCGCAACACACTCCAATAGAGCGATCAAGGCGCAATCCCAAGATACAGGCGGTTCCCGGACGTGCTGGCAGGCCTGCGCCGCTGGCGAACGTGGCCATCTCGACCGCAGGCCGGTCCCAGAGCACGTGAGTACGGTCGACCGGATTTGCCCCCGTGGAATGCCCGCAGTGGGCCATCGGCTCCCGGTTGTGCGGCCGGCGCGGCTGCGGGCGACGGCCTTACGGGCTGTTGATCGCGGCAACGGTGGCGCTGAGCACCGTGGCGAACCCTGTCCAGGCCACCTCGGGGACCGCGAGCAGCGCCGCGGGCTGGTCGATCCGGCGGGCCAGCAGGGCATAGCGCGCCATGACCGCCGACAGGAGCGCGGCGTCGGCGGTGGCGGCCCACAGGCGACGGCGGCCAAAGGCCAGCGGCACGTAGCCGCTGCGGATGACGACGGCGGCTGCCCACCAGGCCAGGACCTCACCCCGGGACGGATCCCGTTCCGCGGGCCCGCGGGCACGCCAGATCCGCCACGCGGACGTGGCGGTGGTCAGGTTCAGCGCCGACCACGCGATGGGGAACGCCGCGCCGGGCGGGGCGAACGCCGGGCGTTCGAACTGGTCGTACTGAGGCCTGGTGCCCCGGCCCGACTGGCGCTGGGCCGCCCAGGCTGACAGCCCCTGCGCGGTGGCGTAGACAGCGGCGAAGGCGGCCCAGGCCCCGGCCTGCCGAAGCCTCCAGCCCCGGCGAGAACAGCAGTCGTCGTCTTCCGGCATGACAACTGCTTTCCCCGGATCCCGCGGCGTACCCGCGACCGCGCCCCCGGCTCCGCCGGGTGCGACATCTGGGCACCATGCTTGCGGGCATTCTGCTAGCGAGGTCCGGTCGAGCAGCCGAACAACGCCCCCGCGCACGATACGTGGAGGGCACGCGTTGCTCGTCGCGGCAATTGAGTGCGACGTTGCCAGCCTCCTGTCCCTGGCGGGTCAGGCCGGTTCCATCCGGTAATGCAGCCGCAGCACGAGCGCCCGGTAGAGCCGCAACTCATGGTCGGTGCGCAGCACGCCGCGGTGATCCCGGTAGACGTGGAAGCGCTCGTGGATGGGGACACGCGCAGCGTAGGCACCCCGGCCGTCCCGGACCGTGACATAGGCACCGTCGCCCCCGAAGACTCCGGAGGGTGAGGACAGCACCAGCGAACCGTCGGCCTGCACGCTGGGACGCAGGAAGACCTGCACGTTGCCGGACTCCAACGGGAACGCCACGTGCACCGAGGGCTGGTCTGACGCGGGCAGCAGCCTGGCTGAGTAGCAGCCGCTGTAGACGAACTCACCGGTGGCGGACAGCGTCCGCAGCCAGCCGGCGGCATGCTGCTCGCCGCTGGCATCCATCAGGTGAACGACACGCGAGTCCATGCCACGGGCGACGTCGAGTGGACGGGTGGGCAGGGCCAGTTGCTGGACGCGGCGGCCGAAGAGCCGGCTTACCAGCTCACCACCTGGCTGGAACAGGGCTGACCACTGCGCCCAGGCCTCCATCCGCCAGCATGCGGTGTGCTCGTAGAAGTGACGGACCGCCTGGTCCAGGTCGGCGGCGTGAAACCCTGCGCCGTCCAGGACCGACATGGACGACAGGAGCCCGCCACCCGAGACGTCCTCGCGCACGAAGCCACCGAGCCGCTCGGCCTCGGCCCGCAGCCAGGTGGCCCCAACCGGTCCCGGACCACACATCGGCGCATCCAGCCACCGGTGGTCGCCGTCGAGGTCCACCCGGCGGCCGGCCAGACGCCACCAGCGGCGCGAGGCCATGTCAAGTGCCCTGCCGAGCCGCTCGCTAGTCACTGCAGCATCCTCTCCCGGCAGTCCCTGATCCCCGGTTCCCCGGGGCCGCCCATGACCGTCATAGTTCCCCAGCTCCCTCGCGGCAGCAACCCGCGTCGCAGGACTGGCCGAGCGATGGGGCGGCAACGGGTACCCGCTCACGGCCTGGCATCAGCGACCATATGACCGCCGGATAAGAGCGGACCGGCCGGCACGGGAGTCCCGCTAACCCTGTCCATCGCCTGCGCGGCTGCGCGGCTGCGCGGGGGCAGGTGCTTCATAGTGAGAAGCCTGCGCGGAGTCCGGTGGCGTAGCCTGCACGCGTGCCTCATCCGCTGCTTGATGCTGGGGTGGTGCGGGAAGTCGAGCAGGCGGCTTCGGCGCACCTGGGACGTGAATGGCGGCACCTGGGCTTCGCCGACCTGAAGGAGCGAGCCTCGCATCCGTGCGGCATCTTCTCCGGGGAGCCGTTCTCGGTGTTCGTGAAGCTCTATGCGGGCCTGAACGGGTTCGAGCAGGCCGCCGCCGAGGTGGCCGGGCTGCGGTTCATCAGCCACGTGGCCGATGTGGCGACGCCGGTGCCCGTCTGTGACGGGGTGATCGCCACGAAGGCCGGGTCGATGCTGCTGTCGGAGGCGCTACCCGAACGGGGCTGTGGCCGGGGACTGCCCAGCGACTCCCGGACAGCCTCCGACTACGCGGACATCGGGCGGGCGCTGGCCCGGCTGCATCAAGTGCTCGGCGGCGTATCCGGAATGCCCGCGCTGGACGGCTTCTTCGGGCCGTTCCGGCTGGACAGCCGCCCGGTGGGGACTGGCCGGTGGGCTGACTTCTACGCCGAGCGGCGGCTTGTCCCGGCCCTGCGGCTAGCCCGGGATGCCGGGCAGGTAACCCCGGAGCTGGCGGCCGCGATCGAGCGCGTGGCCGGGCGGCTGCCGCAGCTGTGCGGCCCGGAGCCAGTGCCGGCGCTGCTGCACGGCGACGCCCAGCAGAACAATTTCGTCAACACCCCGGACGGGGCTTACCTGATCGACGCGTGCCCGTACTTCGGCCATCAGGAGATCGACCTCGCGCTGGCGGGCTACTTCCACCCGGTGCCGGAGGACCTGTTCGCCGCCTACCGGGAGATCGCCCCGATTGACGCCGGCTTCGCCGAGCGCCAGGAGCTATGGCGGATGCACGCCTACCTGGCGGTCGCCGCGGTCGCGGACGGCGCTCGGTGGGTCAGCCCGGTCCTAGACCGCCTGGCCGCCGCCACGCGTCAGTACTCCTGACGCTCCCGGCACTCCCATGCCGCGTCGGGAGGGGGGTGCCCGGGGCTGCCGCTGCCCCGGGCACCGCAGCCGTGATTAGCAGGCGCCGTCGCTGGTCCACGCGCCGGACGGGCCTCCGGGGACCTCGTCATAGTTCCACTGGTTGGCGGTCCACTGGGCGCCGTTGTAGGAGACGACGTTGCCGGAGACGTAGGCGGTGCTGGATGACCAGGCCGGAGCGGAGCAGGAGCCGGACGTGGTCGGCGTCGGGGTCGGGGTCGGGGTCGGGGTCGGCGACGGCGGCGGGGTGGACGTCGGCGGCGGGGACGGCTGGGTCACCGGCGCGCTGTTGGCGAAGGCGACCGTGTAGGCGGTGAAGTCCCAGGGATTCTGCGGGACGCTGCTGCACTCGCTCGACAGCGAGCCGTTGTTGTCCGGCGGGTTGCACTGCCGGTCGCGGTTGACCGACCAGAACGTGAACCGGCCCAGGCCGTTGCCCTGCGCGAAGCCGAGCACCGTCTGGAAGTCGCTCTGATGGAAGTACTCAGCACTGTCGGTGCGCCCGTTCATGCCGGAGAAGCCCTCGTGCGCGTAGGCCACCGAGCTGCTCCAGCCAAACGTGCTGACCAACTGCGAGTTGAGGCCCTGCAGCGCGGCGACCTGCGAGGAGCCGCCGTTGAAGCCGCCGTCGAACGGCATGATCGTGTAGTCGTTCGGGGTGAAGCCGAGGGTCTTGGCCTCGTTCATCAGCTGCTGGCCGAAGTAGTTGGCGCCGGTCGCGATCGACGGCATCGTGATCGAGATGAACAGGCCGGGGTTGTCGCGTTGCAGGATCTGCGCCGCGCCCAGCTCGTTGTTGATCGCGGCCGTGTTCTCGATCTCCGGCTCCTCGAGGTCGAAGTCGAGCGCGTGCAGCCCGTAGGCGCTGACGACCTGCTGGTAGGCGGCCGCGGTGGCGGCGACGGTGCCGCACACCTGGCCGAGCTTCGTCCCGTTGTAACCGCCGGCCGACACGATCACGTCGCCGCCCCGCGAACGGACCCCGTTGATGGCCGCGGCCACCTGGGTGTCCCCGGAAACGGGGTCGGTCCCGTTCCAGCCCGGGGTGCAGCCACCGTCGGCCAGGATGAAGGCCATGTCGAAGGCCTTCTGGCCGGTGGCCGACATGACCGCCCCGAGGTCGGGGCCGGCCGAGTCGAGCACGCTGTAGTACGGCGCAGCCTCATACCAGTTGCTGGTCAGCGCCGCCGTCGTGGCGACGCTCAGGTTCGCCGCCTGTACCTGAGGCTGCTGCAGGGCGCTTCGCGAGCTATCCCGCGCCGCCGCCGCGGCGGCGAAGCAGGTGACCGCGAGCAGCGCCGCACCCGCCGTCGCGAGCAGCCTGCGCGCCCGCCGGGCCCTGCTCCTCCTGGGTTCGCGGGGCGGTTCCGGAATGACAGAATCCACGATTCCTCCTGGATCGTCGGGTCAGCTCCCCAAAGCTCGGCCCCCCGCGACATCTATAAATAGGAAAGTTTCCTATTTATTATTAGCGCAAGTTTAGATATGCGCGAAACGCGTGTCAACGTGTCGGCGCCTGCGAGTTTCCGGCGGCGGCCCAGGGCAGGCGGTGCGCGATGCACGGCGCGCATGCGCATTTGGGTGCGCTCTTGCGCGGTGAATGCGCATTCACCGCGCTAGCGAGCTGGGCACATGCGCCCTAGCCGCGCGTGGGCGGGAGGGGTGACGACGACCGGAGACCCCGACCTCGTTAGAGGGAGCCGATGCGGGAAGGACGCTACCGGCGTTCGAGGATGGTCGCGGTGGCCATGGCGCCGCCGGCGCACATGGTGACGAGGGCGGTGCTGGCGTCGCGGCGCTCAAGCTCGTGCAGGGCGCTGGTGAGGAGCCGGGCGCCGGTGGCGCCGACGGGATGGCCAAGGGCGATGGCGCCGCCGTTGACGTTGACCTTCGCCTCGTCGGGCTGCAGCACCTGGAGCCAGGACAGCACGACGGAGGCGAACGCCTCGTTGACCTCGAATACGTCGATGTCGGCGAGCTTCATGCCGCTGGCGGCCAGGACCCGTTCAGTGGCGGCGATCGGGCCGTCCAGGTGGTAGTACGGCTCGGCGCCGATCAGGGCCTGGGCGACAATGCGGGCCCGGGGCCGCAGGCCCAGCTCCCGCGCGCGAGCCTCGTCGGCCAGCAGGACGGCGGCGGCGCCGTCGGAGATCTGCGAGGAGGTACCGGCCGTGTGCACGCCGTCCTCCAGCACGGGCTTGAGCCGGGCGAGGCCGTCGAGGGTGGTCTCGCGCAGGCCCTGGTCGCGGTCGACGATGCCATCGGCGGCCTTGACCGGGACGATCTCGCGGTCGAAGCGCCCCGCCGCCCAGGCGGCGGCGGCCAGCGCCTGCGAGCGCAGGCCGAACGCGTCAACCCGCGCGCGCGACAGGCCCCGGTTGGCGGCGATCCGCTCGGCGGCGACGAACTGGTTCGGCATGTCGATGTGCCAGCTGTCCGGGCGGGGCATCCCGACGTCGGTGCCGACGCTGGCGCGCAGCGGCACCCGGGACATCGCCTCCACCCCGCAGGCGACGCCGACGCCGATCGCGCCGGCGGCGATGAGCCCGGCGATGACGTGGGCGGCCTGCTGCCCGGAGCCGCACTGGGCGTCCAGCGTCAGGCAGCCCGCCTGGTAGGGGAGCCCGGCATGCAGCCAGGCGGTGCGAGTGACGTTGTTGGACTGCTCGCCCGCCTGGGTGACGCAGCCCCCGGCGACCTGCTCAACGGCGGCCGGGTCGAGGCCGGCCCGCTCCAGCAGGCCGGCTTGGGCGGCACTGAGGAGCTCGGCGGCGTGCAGGCCCGCGAGCGTTCCGCCGCGCTTGCCGATCGGGGTGCGCGCGGCCGCGACGATCACCGGGTTCCCCACCGCGATCATCCTCTCCGGATGTGACTGTCCTCATAGAACGCGTTCACTTGGCCGACGCTCTTGAACTCGTCGGCATGGCGTCATTCAATTAGAACACGTTTCAGTTATGGGCAAGAGGCAGCGCAGGACTTCAGGCCTACGGAGGCAGCATGGCCGTGCCGGACATCCCCGCAGGATTCGACTTCACCGATCCCGACCTGTACGCCCGCCGGGTCCCGTCCGAGGAGTTCGCCGAGCTGCGCCGAACGTCCCCGGTCTGGTGGAACGCCCAGCGCCGAGGCTCGGCCGGCTTCGACGACGAGGGCTACTGGGTGGTCACCAGGCACGCCGACATCATGGAGATCTCCCGGCACAGCGACCTGTACTCCAGCTACGAGAACACCGCGCTCATCCGGCTCAAGGAGGGCATCACGCGCGACGAGGTCGAGGTGCAGCGGGTCATCCTGCTCAACATGGACCCGCCGGAGCACACCGCGGTGCGGGCCATCATCTCCCGGGGCTTCACCCCCCGGTCCATCAACAACCTGCGCGATGGCCTGCGCGAGCGCGCCGCTCGGATCGTGGCCACCGCGCTGGCCGAGGGGACCGGCGACTTCGTCGCCGACGTGGCGTGCGAGCTGCCGCTGCAGGCGATCGCGGACCTGATCGGCGTCCCCCAGGAGGACCGGCAGAAGATCTTCCAGTGGTCAAACCAGATGATCGGCTCCGATGACCCGGAGTTTGAGAACGCCGAGATGAACGCCGCGATGGAGATCTTGGCCTACGCCATGGAGATGGCCGAGGACCGCCGGGCAAACCCACGCGACGACATCGTCACCAAGCTGGTCAACGCCGAGATCGACGGCCAGCACCTGTCGGATGACCAGTTCGGGTACTTCGTGCTCATGCTCGCGGTGGCGGGCAACGAGACCACCCGCAACGCGATCTCGCACGGCATGATGGCGTTCATGGCCAACCCCGGCCAGTGGGAGATGTTCAAGGCCGAGCGGCCGGAGACGGCCGCCGATGAGATCATCCGGTGGGGCACCCCGGTGACGGTGTTCCAGCGCACCGCGCTGGCCGACACCGAGCTGGGCGGGCAGCAGATCAAGGCGGGGGACCGGCTTGGCCTGTTCTACCGGTCGGCCAACTTCGACGAGTCCGTCTTCGACCACCCCGAGGGGTTCGACATCCTGCGCTCGCCCAACCCGCACCTGGGACTGGGCGGCACCGGCGCGCACTACTGCCTGGGCGCCAACCTCGCCAAGATGGAGATCGGGCTGATCTTCAACGCCATCGCCGACGCGATGCCCGACATCCGGCTGGCCGGGGACGCCGAGCGGCTGCGCTCGGGCTGGCTCAACGGGATCAAGCACCTGCCGGTCAGTTACACCTAGTCCCCGTAGTCCCTGGCTTAACGGCCGTCTCGCTTATCTGACGCCATCGTCGGGGAAGCGCCCGCCCCTGTCGTTGCTGTCATTGAGCTGGCCTATCAGGCTCCGGGGTCTCGATCAGGGTCGCGACCGCCCCGCGCCCGCCGTTCGAATGCCCGTGACCCATGGGAACCCGAGGCCGACGAAGGAGGGGCAACTGACCCGGTTTCGTTCTGGGGCACGGGGGCCAGCGACCCGTCTTATCCGTGGCGCGAGGGCCAGCGACCCGGAGTAGTCCCGGGCCTAAAGGGCCATCGACCTGCTCTAGCCGTGGCGGGAGGGCCAACGACCGCCAGGTGTTCCGTGCCTAAAGGGCCACCGCCCCGGAACTATCCAGGGCGCGGGGGCCAGCGACCCGCCGCCGCTGGCGTCCATCCCGTGGCTCAGTCGCCATCGCCCCGGTGAAGCCGCCCTCGTTTCGGGGTAGGCGCCGCATCGCCCCGAACACGGGTCCGCTCGATCTGCGGCTGCGGGATTTAGTGGCGCGCCTGGTAGGTGGCTTCCTGGGCGAGGACGTCCTGAACCAGGTTGCCTAGGGCCAGGTTCACGTCAAAGCGGTGCAGGCCGAAGGTGGCCGGGTCATTGTCGTGGAGGGCCGGGCGGCGGTCGGACGCGCCGGCCACGTCGGTCACCTGGAGCCAGGTGACGTTCCCGGCGGTCTGGCAAGCCGCCGTGTACCGCTGCGGGTAGGTGACCCAGGTGGCGGTCGTGCCGGCCGCGTTCACGCCGGCGAAGTACGGCTGCAGCGGGGCGGTGCCGCCGCCGATGGCCGCCGGGTTGACGCAGGCGACCTGTTGCCCGGCCCCGCTGTACTGGCCGGACAGCCAGCTCACGCCCTGGCCCGCGATGCCGAATTCGCTGTTCGGCGGCGGGGGGCGGCTGAACGAGCTGTAGGCGATCACGCAGCCGGCCTGGCCGGGCGCGGTGCATAGCGGCAGGTGCGCGAAGGTGCCGCCGACCGGGCGCCCGGTGGGCACCTGGACGTTGCCGCCGAGCAAGACGGCGGACACGAGCAGGGAGCGGACGGCCGGATGGGGATCGACTTCCCGCTGCAGCAGCTTGATGAGGATCGACGCGCCCTGGGAGTGGCCGATGACGATGATGGGCTTGCCGCCGTCACGGGCCAGGAACTCCCGCCAGGCGGCCACCACGTCGCCGTAGGCGATGGCGGCGACCGCGGAGCCCGGAGCCGCGCTGGCCAGCAGGCCGCGCAGGGTGGCCTGCCGGTAGACCGGCGCCCACACCTGGCAGGCCCGGGAGAACTGGCTGGCCTGCTCGATCGCGGTCTGCCTGATGACCGGCTGCGCTTCCAGCGGGGCGTTCAGCGCGGTGCCGCCGACGACCGTCGGGTAGACGTAGAAGCAGTTGAAGCGCGGGTCCACGGCGTCGCGGGCCGGAGCCGGGGTGCGGCTGCCGGCCGGGCCAACCGAGGTGCCGGCCGGGCTGACCGTGCACGGGTTGCCGGCCATCCCCGGCCGGCAGAGCCAGATCACGCTGGCGTTGCCCGGCGCGGGCGGCGCGGCCGATGCCCCCTGAGCGGCCGATGCCCCCTGAGCGCTCGTCGGCCCCGAGGTGGCCGGCGTGGGCGGAGGGCCGGGGGAGCTCGTGCAGGCCGCCGTCCCGACGACGGCGGCGAGCAGGGCCACCACGACGGCCGCGCGTCGCTTGGCCTGGTTCCTGACCGCACGACATTTCACCGCGCCGGCGCTCACTGGGCTCGCTCCATGAGCACAGGCTAACCATGCTCGGGCGGACTCAACGCATCCTGCGCCCGCCGGTCGCTAATTCCCAGGGTGACGGCCCGCAGTCGCGGGGTCAGCGTGGCGTCATTCCGTCATCGCCAGGGCGCTGGTGATGGCCTGGGCGACCGGCGAGGGGTCGGTCCCGTCCAGCGTGAAGCCGGCTGGCGCGCTGACGGCGGGCTGGGCGATCATCCGGGGACCGGTGCCGCGGTGCGGCCACGTCGCGGTGTGCACGATGAACGGGTGGCACAAGAACACGTCCCCGGCCGTTCCGGTCGCGTGGGCGACGGGGCGGCACAGCGTGGACGGGTACCACAGCTCGGCGTCAGTCTCCGTGCCCTCCTCGCCGTGCGGGGCCAGGAACCGCGCGGCGGTCAGGTGCGAGCCGCATACCAGCCGGGTGGGCGCGTCGTCGGGGCCGACGTCGGTGAGCAGGAACAGCGCCAGCAGCCCGCGGGCGCGGGAACGGACGTTGGCCCGCCAGCCCTGGCCGCCCGGCCCCGGGTAGCTGGCCTCGATGTGGTACCCGGCGCCCGCGCGGTCCTGCGACGGGAAGCGCACCATCACCGCGTGGCCGACATCGACTGGCGACGTCCACCGGCCCGGGCCGATCAGCTCGTCGTAGGCCGCGACTAGCGCGGGCGACAGGCCGGCCGCGGTGAACGGCCCGGCGTCCAGGTCATCGATCCGCACCAGCGATGACCAGGTCGCAGGATCTGACCGGCGCAGGCCGCGCCGGGTCATCGACTGCCAGATCAGCTCCCGGCACGCCGCCGCCGTGCCCGCGTCCACCGCCTCGCGGATTGCTACGAACCCGTCGCGCACGAAGGAGTCAACGTCCACATGGCCATCATGGCTCAGCGGGGTTACGGGTCACCCAGCCGGGAGCCTGCGGTGCGGGGCCAGGGTGCGCTCCAGGTGGCCGACGATCCAGTCTGGCAGGGGGCCGGCGCCGTCGATGGCCCAGGTCACCATGGCCCCGCAGTAGGCGGTCCACAGGTCGGCGGCGAGCGGCCCGGGATCGGTGGCGGCGGCGAGCAGGCGGGCCTGGACCGCGTCGGCCACGAGCGCGGCGATCCCGTCGCGCAGCGCCCTGCTGTGCGCGACGGCGTGGGGCCGCAGTTGCGGATCGGTCAGGTCCATCTGCAAGAACGCGAGATTATTGGCCACGCCGTCGCGGGTGGTGACGGCACCCGGCAGGGCGGCCAGGACGGTCACCACAGCGGTGACAGGATCGGCCTGGCCGGCCCGGGTGGCGGCGAGCGCGCCGGTGACCGCGATGACCTGCCGGGCGGCGAACGCCGCGAGCAGGCCCTGCTTGGAGCCGAACCGCTGGGCCAGCGCCGGCGCCGACAGCCCGGCCCGCTCGCCGACCGCGGCCAGCGTCAGCCCGGACGGCCCGGACGCGGTGACCACGGCGGCCACCGCCTCGAAGATGGCTTCATCGCTGGCGGAGCGGGGGCGTCCGGTCATGGACGTATCCTATCGCAATTGCTTTATGAACGTACGTTAAGTAAGTTTTCGTTATGACCCCGACTTCTCCTGCGGACCACGCGGACCTCACCGGGCAGGTCGCGCTCGTCGCCGGCGCCACCCGCGGCGCCGGCCGCGGCATCGCCGTCGAGCTGGGCGCCGCCGGCGCCACCGTCTACGTCACCGGCCGCACCACCGCCCGCTCCCAGTCCCCCCTGCGGCGGCCGGAGACCATCGACGAGACAGCTGACCTTGTCAGCCGGGCCGGCGGCACCGGCATCCCCGTGCAGGTCGACCACTCCGACGCCAGCCAGGTCCGTGCCCTTATCGAGCGGATCAGCCGCGATCACGGTCGGCTCGACCTGCTCGTCAACGACATCTGGGGCGGCGACCCGCTCACCCAGTGGGACACGCCCTTCTGGGAGCACGACCTGGACAACGGCCTGTCCCTGCTGCGCGGCGCGGTAGAGACCCACATCATCACCAGCTGGCATGCCGCGCCCTTGATGACCCGCACCCCGGGCGGCCTCATCGTGGAGGTCACCGACGGCATCGAGGCCCGCTACCGGGGCACGCTGTTCTACGACCTGGCCAAGGCATCGGTGATCCGCCTCGCCCTCGCCCAGGCCGCCGAGCTCAAGCCGCACGGCATCGCGGCGGTCGCCCTCACGCCGGGATTCCTGCGCTCTGAAGCGGTGCTCGACCACTTCGGCGTCACCGCCAGTACCTGGCGCGACGCCATCGCCAAGGATCCTCACTTCGCCGCCTCCGAGACCCCCCGCTACATCGGGCGGGCCGTCGCCTGCCTCGCCGCCGACCCCGGCAAGATGGCCGTCACCGGCACCGCGACCGCCAGCTGGGAACTGGCCCGGCGCTACGGCTTCACCGACACCGACGGCGCCACCCCCGACTGGGGCCGCTACGCACGCGAGAACCTATAACGTCGCGAACAACCGCACAGGCCGCCGGCGGCGAATCAAGGCATCGCCGCCTCCGTCCGCGTTACTGGGCCGCGAACGCGGGAAGAGCGTGTCGCGTGACTGACAAGGCGACGAGCGACCTTTGGTGGAAGAACGCCGTCATCTATTGTGCCGACGTAGCGACCTGGGCCGATTCCGATGGCGACGGGGTGGGTGACCTGGCCGGGCTGACCAGGCGACTGGATTACCTGTCGGGGCTGGGCATCACCACCTTGTGGCTGATGCCGTTCTACCCGTCCCCGCTCGGCGATGACGGCTACGACATCACCGACTACTACGCGGTCGACGCCCGCTTCGGGACGCTGGGGGATTTCGTCGAGATGATCCGCACCGCCGACAACCTAGGCATCCGCGTGCTGGTCGACCTGGTGCTGAGCCACACCAGCAGCCAGCATCCCTGGTTTCAGCAGGCGCGCCGTGACCGTGGCTCCCGTTACCGGGACTACTACCGATGGAGCGACACCAGGCAAGAGCAGCCCAGCGAGGTGGCGTTCCCCGGCGAGCAGAAGGGCACCTGGACCTACGACGACGCCGCCGGGCAGTGGTACATGCACCGGTACTTCGACTTCATGCCCGACCTGAACATCACCGAGCCGAACGTCCTGGACGAGATGCACAAGATCCTCGGATTCTGGCTGGAGCTTGGCATCTCCGGGTTCCGGGTGGACTCGCTGCAGTTCATGATCGAGACGCTGGGCACCAACGCCAAGGACCAGCCGGTTACCTACCTGCGGTCGCTGGTGGAGTTCCTCGAGCGCCGCCGCGGTGATGCCATCTTCCTCGGCGAGGCCAACGTCAGCGCCGGCGAGCAGCAGCGCTACTTCGCGGTCGACGGCGGCGACGGCGTGCAGATGCTGTTCGACTTCCGCACCTGCGCCGCGCAGTGGCTCGCGCACGCCCGCGGCCTCGCCGCACCGCTCATTGACGCGCTGGACAGCCGGCCCCGCCATCCCGAGCAGGCCCAGTTCGCCAATTTCTGCCGCCACCACGATGAGCTGAACCTCGGCATGCTCTCCGACAGCGAGCGCGCGGAAGTCTTCGCGGCGTTCGCGCCCGAGGACCGGCACCGGCTCTACGGGCGCGGCATCCGGCGGCGGCTGGCCTCGATGCTCGGCCACGACCAGCAGCGGATCCGGCTTGCCCTCGCCCTGACGATGGCGCTGCCGGGTACGCCCATCTTGATGTACGGGGACGAGATCGGCATGGGCGAGGACCTGTCACTGCCCGGCCGCATCGCGGTGCGCAACCCGATGCAGTGGTCCCCGGAGCACGCGGGCGGCTTTTCCACCTCCAGCACGCTGTACCGGCCGGCCCGCGCGGACGGTCCCGACGGGTATCGCGCGGTCAACGTGCTCGACCAGCGGCACGATCCCGGCTCGCTGTACTCCTGGGTCGCCCGCGCCATCCGGGTGCGCCGCGAGTGCCCGGAGCTCGGCTGGGGAGCGTGGCGCACGATCAAGGTCAGCGACCCGCGCGTCCTGGTCATCGAGGCGCGCTGGCGCGACGGCCGGATGATCACGCTGCACAACCTGTCCGCCGAGCCCGTCACGATCCCCTTGCCGGATGGCCTCGCCGACCTGGCGTCAGCGAACCAGGCCTACCAGGTCCTCGGCGACGCCGACCCCTCGTACCGCCCCGGCGGGGACATAACGCTGGGCCGGTACGGGTTCCGCTGGCTGCGCCTGCCCGGCTAAGGCGGTCGGGCGGCACGCGTCCGGGTCAGGTGATCGGGGGCAGCACCTGGTGGGCGGCCAGCACGGTCCGGAACAGGTCCCCGCGCTCGGCTAGCCGACGGGGGAAGTCGCGGATGGTGAAGGAGTTGGGCTCCAGCGAGGGGTCATCGAGCTCGTCCCAGTCGATCGGCGCCGACACCGGGGCGCCAGCCGCCGCGCGCGGGCTGTACGGCGCGACCAGGGTCTTGTTGATGACGTTCTGGGTGTAGTCCAGCCGGGCCAGGCCGCCGCGGTCGCGCACGTTCCATTGCCAGCTGACCAGTTCCGGGAGGGCGGCGCCGACGGCGCGCGACAACTGCCTGGTCCATTCGCGGGTGTCATCGAAGCTGGGGCCGCGGGCGATGGGGATCCAGATCTGGATCCCGCGCCGCCCGGTGAGCTTGGGCTGGCCGGCCACGCCGAGGTGCTCCAGCGCGACGCGGTGCAGCCGGGCGAGAACCAGGACGTCGTCAAAGGAGGTGGCCGGGCCCGGATCGATGTCGATCAGCGCGTAGCTGGGCAGGTGCGGCTGGTCGGTGCACGACGTCCAGGCGTGCCATTCCAGCGCGCCGAAGTTGGCCGCCCACACGAGCGCCGCGGGCTCGTCGACGACCAGGTAGGTGCGCGTCTCTCCGGGCCCGGCGTCAGGGTAGTCCCAGCGCGAGATCCAGTCCGGGGCGTGATCGGGCAGCTGCTTGTGCCAGAACCCCTGGGTACCGGCGCCGCCGGGGAACCGGTGCATGTTCAGCGGGCGGCCGGCCAGGTAGGGCAGCACCACGGGGGCGATGCAGGCGGTGTAACGGATGAACTCGCGCTTGGTCACCGGCGGCTGGCTGTCAGTCGGCGGGAACAACACCTTGTCCAGGTTGGTCAGCCGCAGCTGGCGGCCGAAGGCCTCCCAGGCGCCACCGGATCCCAGACCGTCCAGCGCATCGAGCTGGCCAGCGGACGGGCCGTCGGTCTCCAGGGCGCCATCGACCAGCACGCTGGCCTGGGCGGCCGGCAGGTCCGAGCGCCACATCCGCCGGGGGTTGGCCTTGACCTCCTCGTTGGTGCGCCCGCTGAGCACTGACTGAGGATAATCGGCCGGATCCCAGCCGTCGACGGCATACTCGTCGCGCTTGTGCAACAGCAGCCACTGGTCTTTGCCGGACTGGTCGCGGCCGCGCCGCACCAGGACCAGGCGGCCGCGGAGCTTGTGGCCGTGGACGTCGGCGTGCAGCTCGCCGGCCGCGACGGCCGCGGCCGGGTCGCTGGTTCCGTGCGGCTCCCAGGTGCCGCGGTCCCACACGATAACGTCGCCGCCGCCGTACTCCCCGGCCGGGATGACCCCCTCGAAGTCCAGGTACTCGATGGGGTGGTCCTCGACGTGCACGGCAATGCGCTTCACGCCGGGATCAAGGGTCGGTCCCTTCGGCACCGCCCAGCTCGCCAGCACGCCGCCGATTTCAAACCGGACGTCATAGTGCAGGCGTCGCGCCCGGTGCAGCTGGACCACGAACCGGGCCGGGCCGGCGCCGGTCCGCTCGTCGGGTGATTCCGGGGCACCGGATGGCTCCGGCGTGCGGGTGAAGTCCCGCTTGCGATGGTACGGCGCCAGCTTCCCGGCGCCGGGAGCCGCCTCCGGGTGCTTGCCCGCCGCCATGACCGGTCGGCCTCCCTTCCCTGCCGCTACAACCACAACAGGGCCTCGCCACGAGCACGGATCGTAAACATCTCAACTGAACGCGCGTGGCCCGGGGGCTGGGCCGCCCGCATGAGTGGCAAGGACTGCCCGCTCTGCGGTGCCTCGGCATGAGCGATCGGTCGCGGTCTTCACCCGCGACGTGGCGGAGCGGAACCGATTCACGCGTGTCGCTGGCGCCTCCGTCCCGGAATCGGGGCCGCTCGATACAAGGCGCTGGCCCCTCCGTCCCGGAAAGTGCCGGGTCGATGGCCCTTCAGGCACGGAACGACTGGCGGTCGATGGCCCTTCCGCCACGGATAGAGCAGGTCGATGGCCCTCCTGACCTGGAATGGCTTCGGGTCGATGGCCCTTCCGCCACGGAACGAACGGCCGGGCAAGTGGCCGCGTGCGCTGATAACAGCAAGAAGCGGGCAGACGGGGACTAAGGCTCACGGGCGACGGCGGGCGAGGTGGGCGGTGAGGTCGGCCGCTATCTCGACCGTCGGCGGTAGGACCTGCAGGATGCTGGCGTACACCTGCTCTCGCTTGGCGGCGGGCAATTGCAGGTAGGCCGAGATGGTCGACAGGTGGCCCACGAAGTCACGGGCGCTCATCGTCAGGCGCCGGCCGATCACGACCTGGCGGACATCGGCGAACCACGGCGAGCGCTGGAGCTCGGTGCCCGGCCACTGCATGTCATGCTCCGGTGGCGTCCCGTCCGGGGACGGGATCTCGTCGCTGTCCAGGAACGGCGCCCGGGCCGCGTGCACGGCGTCTCGCACGGCGGGGTCAGCCAGCTGGACGGGCCCGCCGAACGAGGCGAACACGCCGCCCGGCTCCAGCAGCGCGGCCACGCGCGGCCAGCGCCCCTGCGGGCTGGTCCAGTGCAGCGCCGCCGCCGCGTACACCAGCCCGTAGACCGCACCCGGTCGCAGGTCCTCAAACCTGGCCCGCACGGCGGTGACGTTCGCGGGCACGTGCTTGACCAGCTCTGCGAGCATGGCCGGGTCGGGCTCGGTCGCGGTGACCGCGACCCCCCGCGCGGCGAACAGGCGGGTCGCCTTGCCGGTCCCGGCGCCAATCTCCAGCGCGGTCGCGACCGGTCGGCCCGCGTACGTCATCACCAGGTCAAACAGCTCCGGCGGATACCCCGGCCGGAAGCGCTCGTAGGCGTTCGCTATCGCTCCGAAGCTCAGCGCGCGGCTAGACACGCTGGGCATCCTGACACGATCGGCGCCGTCAGCGCACGTCCTTTTCCGCGCCCCCGCGCGCTCGGGTTGGGCGGGGGCGGCCGGGGTAACCGGGCGAGAACCGAGCGACAGGAGCGTTGTGATGGACGACATCCCGCCAGCGTCGTATGGCCCGCTCATCGAGACGACCCTGCGGATCATCACCTGGAACGTATGGGGACTGTACAGCTCTTGGCAAGAGCGGGAACCAGCGATCGTGGCGACGTTGCGGGACGCGCATCCCGATATCGTCGTGCTGACCGAGTCGTGGTCGAAGGGCGGCGACAGCCAGGGTGAGCGGCTGGCCGGCCCGCTCGGCCTGCCGCACCGCGCGTTCAGCGGGGTGACGGCCCAAGAGGATGCGGCGGCCCTGTCCGGCGTCGCGGTGCTGTCTCGCTGGCCGATCCGGCGCGAATCCAGCCTCGCGCTCGGCGGCGCCCGCGTGCAGTTCGCCGAGGTGTCCGGTCCCCGGGGCCCGATCCAGGTGTACGGGCTGGTGATGGATGCCTGGTGGTTCGATGAGAGCCACGCTCGTCAAGACGCGGTCCGCGCGCTGGCGACCCGTGCCCAGCAGGCCCAGGACACGCGGGCACCGCTCATCATCGGCGGCGATTTCAACGCCGATCCCGACAGTGACGAGATCCGCATGCTGACCGGCCGGACCGCCGCCCCCGCGCCGGGCCTGTCGTTCTACGACGCCTGGGAAGTTGCGAGCCCGCCCGGCCCCGGCTACACCTGGGCTAACGACAATCCGTGGGCGAGGCAGCTGCTGTGGCCCGACCGCCGGATCGATTACATCTTCTCGGCGGCGCCGCGCCCCGGGGGAGCCGGCCACCCTACGCGTGCCACCTTGCTCGGCACCGCCCCTGTCAACGGCACCTATCCGTCAGATCACTACGCGGTCCAGGCCGACCTGCGCTACTGAACGCGGAGGGCGGTGGTGAACGCGCGCCACGTCCGCGCGGAAACGCGCAGCACCGGGCCGTGGCCGTGGTCCTTGGTGTCGCGGATGAGGACCTGGCCGGGCAGGCTCCCGGCCTCCACGCAGTTCGTGCCGCCGCTGCTGACGCTGTGGCTGGACTTGCGCCACGGGACCGCGCCGACCTCGACGCAGTTCGCGCCACCGCTGTTGACGCTGTGGCTGGACTTGCGCCAGCCGGGGGTTAGGTCTGCCATCTGTCCATCGCCTCCGTGAGCCGAGTCCGAGACTCGCGGACGTTGAGCGCGTCGCCCCGGACGCGGTTAAAGGTAGCCGATGCCTTGCGGACCAGCACCGGGTTATTCGTGACCTGGTCATCAACGAGTGCGTCGCTGCACAGCAACTCGGGTCCGTCATCGGTGGCCGCGAGGTTGATCGCACCACCGAGGCCCGCGTTCGCTCCCAGGCTACCGGGCACGACCTGGATGACAACCGTGCTGGGCAGCGCTAGGAGTTGATCTAGCTGCTGGCGCATCGTTTCGGTGGTCCCGATCTGGTGATGAAGCACTGGCTCCCAGGCCAGGATGGTGGTGTCGGGCGGCTCGGGGCGGGGGGTCGTTCTCGGGACTGCGGGCCTGAGTTCGTGGAGCCACGTGGCCTCATCTCCCTCGCGTGGGATGTCGTGGTACTTCCGTGGAAGTCTCGCCCGTACACGGGCGTGGTCGTCCTATTGGATGCCATTCTAATTCCATTGGCCGAGAAGTCACCGCCGCAAGGGGAAAATCAGTGAACGCCAGCAACGCCGCTGCTCTAACTGTACATGTCATCCCGCCTCATCCGCTCGCGCCAGACGACCGGTGGATGGCGTCGTTCCCGATGCGCACCTTCATGGAGTACGGCGCGTATAGGAACGCGCCCGGTTCCGCGCGGGGACTGGTGCGAAATGCGCTCGAAGAATGGCGCCTGGGCGCGTTCGAGGAAAAGGCGTCGCTGGTCGTGACGGAGCTGATGACCAATTCCATCATCGCCACCGAGCAGGTCGCCTGGGAGGCCGGCTGGCCGCCCGTGCGGCTGTGGCTGCTGGCCGGCCCGGACGGGGTGCTGGCAGCGGTGTGGGACGCGGTGACCACGCCTCCACGGCAACGGGTTGCCGGTGAACTGGAGGAAAACGGCCGTGGGCTGGGCATCGTGGACGCCTATTGCGCGCGCTGGGACTGCTACCGGCCGCCCGCCCCGTATGGCGGCAAGGTGACCCGCGCCCTGATCAGCGACCCGCACACCGAAGGCAGCGAGTCCTACCGTGGGAGATGAGAGGACAATGGCCAGCGCGCGCTGCGCATGTGGCTTCAGCGAAGCCGGGGACGAGACGATCGATGATCACCTCGCCGAGGTATTCACGCCGGACGACGGGAAAGGACCCGACGGGACGGTGCACCTGGAATGGGAGGCGGCACTTTCGTGCCGGTGCGGAGCTGGCGGGAGCGCGGCCGAATTGGATGCCCATTTCCTGACCGTGTTCACCCCGGCCGATCACGTCGGTCAGGACGGCGTAAGGCACGAGAGGGTCGGGTGATATAAGTTTGGGTTTACCGGTGTAATAGCACCGGTAAACCCAAACATATCGGTAGGGGGCAGGGTACGGCTTACGGTGCGCTCGACACTACCCACATGGAGAAGTACTGGGAGCCGCCGCCGTAGGCGTGGCCGAGGGCGGTGCGCGCGCCGGGCACCTGGTGCTCGCCGGCCTTGCCCATGACCTGGAGGGCCGCCTCGGCGAAGCGCAGCAGGCCCGAGGCGCCGATCGGGTTCGACGACAGGACGCCGCCCGACGGGTTGACCGGGATCCGGCCGCCGATCTCGGTCTCGCCCGCCTCGGTCAGCCGCCACCCTTCACCGGGCGCGGCGAAGCCGAGGTTCTCCAGCCACATCGGCTCATACCAGGAGAACGGCACGTAGATCTCGGCCACGTCCACCTCGTCGATGGGGGAGGTGATCCCGGCCTTGCGCCACAGGTCGGCGGCGGCGGCCACGCCGGCGGCGGGGTTCACCGGGTCCTTGCCCGCGAACATGGTCGGCTCGGTGCGCATCGCGGTGGCCCGGATCCAGGCGACCGGCCTGCCGTCGGCCTGCGAGGCCCGCGCGGCGTCGGAGTCGCCGATGATGACCGCGCACGCGCCGTCGGAGGACGGGCAGGTCTCGTCGTAGCGGACCGGGTCCCACAGCAGGGGAGAGGCGAGCACCTTCTCCAGCGTGATGTCGGCCTGCTGCAGGTGGGCAAACGGGTTGCGGGCGCCGTTGCGGCGGTCCTTGACGGCGACCATCGCCCCGATGTGCGCCGGCGAGCCGCTGCGCAGGATGTAGGCGCGGATGTGCGGCGCGAACTAGCCGCCGGCGCCGGCCACGACGTCGGTGCTGAACGGTTGCGCGATCGACAGCGCCCACATGGCGTTGGACTCCGACTGCTTCTCGAACGCCACCGCCAGCACCCGCCGGTGCACGCCCGCCTGCACCAGGTTGGCGGTGACGATCCCGGTCGCCCCGCCGACCGAGCCGGCGGTGTGCACGCGCAGCAGCGGCTTGCCGACCGCGCCGAGCGCGTCCGCCAGGTAGAGCTCGGGCATCATCACGCCCTCGAACAGGTCCGGGGCCTTGCCCACGACGACGGCGTCGATGTCGCTCATCGTGAGCCCGGCGTCCGCCAGCGCGCGGTCGACCGCCTCCCGGCACAGCCCGGCGATCGACACGTCGGCGCGCTTGGAACGGTGCCGTGTCTGCCCCACGCCAAGAACCGCAGCTTTCGCCTGGGGGGACGAACGGAGTATCCCCCCGTACCCTCCGCCGGCTGCCGCCCGGGGGGACGACTCCGCGTAACCCCCGCCACTCACAGGTTGCCTGGTCACTGGGCCTCCATCGTGCACACCAGGTTCTGCTGCAGGAGCGGGCCGCTGGTCGCGTGCCCGAGCGCGCTATCCGCCCGGCCGGTCATGATCGCCTGGGCCGCGCAGCCGAGGCGGGCCAGGCCCGCCGCGAACATCGGGTTGGCGACCAGGGCGCCGCCGGACGGGTTGACGTCGGTGGTGCCGCCGATCCCGAGCGCCTCCCGCAAGATGATCTCCTGGTGGGTGAAGGGCGCGTGCAGTTCAGCGACGTCGGGCGGTGGGCCGTCTGGCGGACCCAGCGGAGCGAGCGTCACCAGGTCGCGCGCGCCAAGCGCGGCCGACTCGGCCCGGTGCCCGAACCAGGTGATCCAGGCGGGCCGATCGCACAGCTCGCGTGCCCGTTCGGCGCTGGCCAAGATCACGACGGCGGCGCCGTCGCCGACCGGGGCGCAGTCATGCGCCCGCAGCGGGTCGGCGACATAGGGGCGGGCAAGCAGGTCCTCGATCGAGACCTCGCCCGCGACCTGCGCGCTCGGGTTGGCCACGGCGGCCGCGCGGCTGCGCGCGGCGACCTGGGCCATGTCCTTCTCGGTCCAGCGGCCCGCCTCGATGCCGAGCCGGGCCTGCAGCGCCGCGACCGACACCGAGTCCGGCCATAGCGGCGCCAGGAGGTAGGGGTCAAGCTGCAGCGCGAGGACCTTCCGCAGCTCGGCGCCCGAGGCCTTGCCGAACCCGTAGGCCAGCGCGATGTCCGCCTCGCCGGTGAGGATCTTCACCCACGCCTCGTACAGCGCCCAGGCGCCGTCCATCTCCACGTGGGACTCCATGATCGGGGGGACGGCGCCGATCGCGTCGACCGCCTGCACGAAGGAGAACGCTCGCCCGGCCAGGTAGTCCGAGGAGCCTGAGCACCAGAAGCCGATGTCGCGGCGGGTCAGGCCGGTCTGCGCGTACACCTGTCCGAAGATGGGCACCAGCATCTCCACGCCGCTGGTCGTCGAGTCGTCGCGGACCCCGACCGGGGACTGCGCGAAGCCGACGACGGCTACTTCAGTCATATATGCCTGCCGTACGACTCGTAGGGCGCGTCCGGCTCGCCGGACGGGGTGAAGTGGCTGATGGTGTCGGCGTGCCGCGTCCACTGCTCGCGCGGGCGCCAGACGGCCCGCACTCGCATGCCCATGTGGACGTCGGCGGGGTCGCAGCCGAGGATCAGGTGCTGGAACGCGATGTCGGCGCCGTCGAGCAGTATCGCCGCCGCCACGTAAGGCGGCGTGACCTGCTGCCCCGGATAGCCCACGTTCACCACGGAGAACGTGGTGATGGTCCCGGTGTCCGGGAGCTCGACCTCGGCGTCGGTGGGCACCCCGTCGGCCGGGCAGGTTCCCCGGGACGGGATGTACACCTGCCCGCACGCGGGGCACCGCTGGCCGAGCAGGCGCCCCTCGGCCAGGCCGCGCAGGTAGGCGCTCTCGGCGGGCGAGGCGGTGTGCAGGTACCGCAGCCGCACGGGGGTGATGGTCATCGTGACGGGGGCCGCATGGTCCGGGGCGGTGTTGTCCGAGACAGTGTCCCCGGCGGCCGGCGCGGGCGCCTCGGGAGTCGGCTCGTCGGGAGCGAAGCAGGCGATGTCGCGAATGCTGCCCACCCGGTGGGCGGCCCAGCGCGGCCACACGCGCATCCCGGTCCGCATCCCGGCGGGCCCGGCCGGGCCGGGGTCGACTGCGTGCAGCATCGCGGTGTCGGCGCCGTCCAGCCGGATCAGCGCCCACCCGAACGGCCGGGGCTGTGCTGCAAGGTCATTCAGGGCTGCCGGGTCATTCAGGGCTGCCTGGTCATTTAGGGGCTGGCCGTCCAGCGGCTCGGGCAGCCACGTCCAGCTGACCACGGTCCCGCCCGGACCGACCTCAAGGAGCTCCCCCGGCGGGCTGGCCGTCACCGGGTCGTACTCGAATGGCGGCGCGTGGACCCGGCCATCGGCGGCGCGCGCCCCCAGGATGCGCTGATCGCGCAGCCCGGTCATGAACTGGCCGAGCACCGGGCCGAGTGACCGCGTGTAGTCGAACGCGATCTCCATCGACGCGCGCAGTGCGGGTGCGGGCAGTGCGGGTGCGAGCAGTGCGGGTGCGGGCAGGGAGGGCTCGGGTGGCGTTTCACTCACCGGGCTATTGTAGAACGTGTTCTAGTTCATAGGTACTTGTCGCAGGCTAGAACACGTTCTAGATTGGGCCTCGTGGCGGACATCGGGTTGTGGAAGATCGCGGCGGCCGACCCCGACCGCATCGCGGTGATCGAGCCGGACGGCAGCCCGGTCAGCTACGCCCAGCTGGCCGCGCGGGCGGACCGGATCGGCCGGGGCCTGCAGGCGCTCGGACTGCGCCCGGGCGACGCCGTCGCCGGGATGCTGCCCAACGGCGGCGACGCCCTCGCGCTGTTCTTCGCCGCGCTGGAGACGGGCCTGTACGTGGTCCCGGTGAACTGGCACCTGGCCGCGGCCGAGGTCGCCTACATCCTCGGCGACAGCGCCAGCAAGGCGTTCATCACCCATGAGTGGTTCGCTGACGTTGCGGTAGCCGCCGCCGACCAGGCCGGCATCCCTTCCGGCGCCAGGTTCGCAAGGGGCGAGGTCCCCGGCTTCGTTGCGCTGGATGATCTGGGGGGTGACAGCACCGGCCGGCCGGCGGAGCGGCAGACCGGCGCCCCGATGGTGTACACCTCGGGCACCACCGGCCGCCCCAAGGGCGTCCGCCGGGCGCTCACCGGCGACGATCCCGACGTCGTCCCGATGGCCGGCGCGGGGTTCTTCGCCCTGTTCGGCCTGGCGCCATTCGATGATCACGTGCACCTGTGCTGCTCGCCGCTCTACCACACGGCGGTGCTGAACTTCGCGACCATCTCCATCCAGCTCGGCCATCCCGCGGTCGTGATGGACCGCTTCGACGCCGAGACCATGCTGGCGCTGATCGACCGGCACCGGGTCACCCACACCCACATGGTGCCGACGCACTTCCGGCGGCTGCTCACGCTGCCGGAGGAGACCCGCGCCAAGTATGACGTGAGCTCGATGCGCAACGCGATCCACGGCGCGGCCCCGTGCCCGCAGGAGGTCAAGCGGCGGATGCTGGAGTGGTGGGGGCCGGTGGTGACCGAGTACTACGCGGCCTCCGAGGGCGGCGGGACCCTGATCACCGGGGCCGAGTGGCTGGAGCATCCCGGATCGGTCGGCCGGCCGTGGTCGTATTCGCAGGTGCTGGTGCTCGACGAGAACGGCGGTGACGTGCCGGCGGGAGAACCGGGGCTGGTCTACATGCGGATGGGCGCCTCGACCTTCGACTACTACAAGGACCAGGAGAAGACCCTGGCATCGCGCGCCCGCGGCATGTTCACCGTGGGGGACATTGGCTACCTCGACGCCGACGGCTACCTCTACCTCTGCGACCGCAAGTCAGACATGATCATCACCGGCGGCGTCAACGTCTACCCGGCGGAGATCGAATCCGAGCTGGCCTGCCACCCGGCAGTCGGCGACGTGGCGGTCTTCGGCATCCCCCACCCCGACTGGGGCGAGGAGATCAAGGCCGTGGTGCAGCCCGCCGAGGGGATCACCCCGGGCCCGGAGCTGACCGCCGAGCTGCTGGGCTTCCTGGCCGGGCGGATCGCCCGGTTCAAGTTGCCGGCGAGCATCGACTACGCCGAGGAGCTGCCGCGGGAGTCGAACGGCAAGCTCTACAAGCGCCGACTGCGCGACCCCTACTGGGCCGGGCACGACAAGGCGATCTGATCGGCTAGCGATC
Organism: Streptosporangiaceae bacterium; assembly: GCA_025934375.1. GTDB lineage: Bacteria > Actinomycetota > Actinomycetes > Streptosporangiales > Streptosporangiaceae > Trebonia. The sequence goes on from JAICYD010000016.1 coordinate 52,510, forward strand.
AGGCGCGGCCATCCACTAGTGGTGACCGCCGGCCGCGCCGCCGTGCCCGCCGTGCCCGGCGTCGGTGGCCGCGTGCACGGCCGCCTGGGTGGCGGCGTCGACGGCCGCGCTGACTGCCGCGTCAGTGGCGGCGCTGACCGCCGCGTCGGTTGCGGCGCGGGTGGCCGCGTCTACGGCAGCCCTGGTGGCGGCGTCGGTGGCGGCGTGCAGCGCGGCACCGGACGCGTCGGCGGCGCCGGCCACGGCCCGCGTCACCTCAGCGGCGCCCCGCTCGCGCTTGGCGGCCTCCCGCAGCCGCTTGCGGGCCGCCGCCCCGGCCCGGCCGGGGAAGACGACGCGGGCCGCGTCGATCGCGGTGGCCAGCCCGGCCAGTGCCGCCTGCTCGCTGCTGACCGCGCCAGTGCTCGCGGCCACGGCCTCCAGCCGGGCGCGTGCCCGGGCTGCCCGCGCAGTGTCCAGGGTGGCCCAGCGGGTTACCGGGAAGAGCCCGAGCGCCCGGCGCCGGTGCGCGCGGATGGTCCCGGCGGCCTCCGCGCGGGCGAGGTACCGCCCGACGAGCCCGGGGCGATGGCGCGCCACCCAGGCCTTCGCGGTCGGGCCGCGTCGGCCGCCGGTCATGCTGGCCAGGGCCTCATCCAGCAGCTGGTCACCGGTCGGGGCGGTGTCCAGGACCACGATCCGGCCGCGCGCGATATCGACCCGGCGGGCGGCGGCGAGCCGGACGAGCTCGGACCCGGCGATGCCGAACCGGAGCTTGGGGAGAATGGGCAGTGCCCCGTCGGGGCGCGCGGCCAGCAGGAGGAGATCCTCGCCAAGCTCGTCCATGACCACGACGATACCCAAGCCAAGCGGGTCAGCTCGCCGCCGTATGGGGGCGTCGCTTGCTGACGATCGGACCGCGAATCGCGGTCCGATCGTCAGCATTGGAGCCCGGGTGCGGGCGCATGGTGACTCTGGGGCTCATGATTTACGCGCGCCAAGTGGCATTGTGCGATGGTGCCGGAGCCAAGTGGCATTGTGCGATGGTGCCGGAAATGACTCGTGAAGCTTTCATGCCGGCGGCGCCGACGGTGCCAGCCCGGATGAGCGGTGCGTCCAGATGAACGAGGGCAGCTGAGTAACAGGCGCGGGGGCAGGCGCTAGGCGTCGCGGAAGTGCGGGGGGCGCTTCTCGGTGAAGGCGCGGGGGCCTTCCTTGGCGTCGTCGCTGGCGAATACCATGGCGCCGATCTTGGCCTCGATCGCGAACGCGTCGTTCTCGGCCATGCCCTCGGTCTCCCGCATCGCGCGCAGGATCGCGCGCACCGCGACCGGGCCGTTGGCGGCGATCACCTCGGCGATCTCCAGCGCCCTGGCCAGGGCCTGCCCGTCCGGCACGACGTGGCCGATCAGCCCCATCGCGGCGGCCTCGGCGGCGCGGATGTGCCGCCCGGTCAGCAGCAGGTCGGCGGCCAGCGTGTAGGGAATCTGGCGGGGCAGCCGGACCGCCGAGCCGCCGAGGGGGAACAAGCCCCAGCGAGCCTCGGAGACGCCGAACCGCGCGCTCTCGCCAGCCACCCGGATGTCGCAGGCCTGCAGGATCTCGGTGCCGCCGGCCACGGCCGGCCCTTCCACGGCGGCGATCAGCGGCTTGGTCAGGCGGCGCCCCTTCAGCAGCGGCTCGATGACCGACAGGTCGAGGTCACCCATTTTGGCGCCGGGGTGGTCGCTGGTCATGGCCTTCAGGTCGGCGCCCGCGCAGAACGCGCCGCCCGCGCCGGTCAGCACGCACACCCGGATGCCGGGGTCGGCGTCGACCTCGTCCCAGGCCTGGCGCAGCAGCGCCAGCATCTGGCCGCTGAGCGCGTTGCGGGCCTGCGGGCGATTCATCGTGACGATCAGGACGTGCCCGCGCCGCTCGGTAAGCAGGTGTGGCTCCTCGGACATTTCCCGCCCCTCGGTTACGGATCGGCTCTTGCCGAAAACAGTAACACGTTCTAGTTTCTTGCCATGGCACTCAACATGGCCGACCTGTTCGAGCATGCCGTCGACGCCTTCCCGGAGCGGGTGGCGCTGATTTGCGGGGACCGCCAGGTCACCTACGCCGAGCTGGACGACGAGGCCAACCGCCTGGCGCACCACCTGGCGGCCCGGGGGGTTGCCCCCGGCGGGCATGTCGGACTCTACGCCCGTAACTCGATCGCGGCGGTGGTGACGCTGCTGGCCACCATCAAGCTGCGCGCCGTGGCCATCAACATCAACTACCGGTACCTGGAGCGGGAGCTGGCCTACCACCTGCAGGACGCCGACTTGTCCGCGCTCGTGCACGACGCGAGCCTGCGGGCCATCGTGGACGCCGTGGTCCCGGCCGGGCTGCCCCGGGTGGTGATCGACGGCGACTACGACGAGGCGCTGGCGGCCGCCTCCGGCGCGCGCGACTTCGGGCCGCGCAGCGCCGACGACATCTACATCATCTACACCGGTGGCACCACCGGGCAGCCCAAGGGCGTCATGTGGCGGCACGAGGACATCTGGCGCACCCTGGCCGGCGGCATCGACTTCGTCACCTTCGAGGCGCTGGAAGACGAGTGGGTGCAGTCCCGCAAGGGCGCCGAGGGCGACCCCATGGTCCGGATGGCGCCCGCGCCGCTCATCCACGGCGCCGCGATGGTGGCCACGCTGGCCGCGCTGTTCAGCGGGGACACCTGCGTGATCTTGCCGAAGTTCGACCCGCACGCGCTGTGGGCGGCGGTGCAAGAGCATCATGTCAACGTGCTGTCGATCATCGGGGACGCCATGGCCAGGCCGCTGCTGGAGGCGCTGGCGGCCGGGGACTACGACACGTCCTCGCTGGTCTCCTTCAACTCCACCGCCGCGCTGTTCTCCCCGGCGGTCAAGGAAGCGGTCGTGGCCGCGCTGCCCACCACGTTCATCAGCGAGGCGGTCGGCTCGACGGAGACCGGCTTCGCCGGCATCGCGTTCGTGGGCCCCGGCCAGGAAAGCCGGGGCGGCCCGACGGTCACCGCCGGGCCCGACGTCATCGTGATCGACGAGGCCGGCGGGGTATGCGGCCCCGGGCAGACCGGCAAGCTGGCCCGCGGCGGGCACATCCCGCTCGGCTACTACAAGGACCCGGCCAAGACCGCCGAGATGTACGCGACGGTGGATGGCAAGCGGTACGCGGTGCCCGGCGACTGGGCGCGGGTCGAAGACGACGGCACGATCACGCTGCTCGGCCGGGGCAACACGTGCGTCAACACCGGCGGCGAGAAGGTCTATCCCGAGGAGGTCGAGGGCGCGCTGAAGTCCCACCCCGACGTGTTCGACGCGCTGGTCATCGGCGTGCCGGATGACCGCCTCGGCCAGCGGGTGGCCGCGCTGGTCCAGCTGCGCCCGCAGGCCGCCAGCGGGGGCGGCGAGGGCGCCGTCGCCGCGCTGCAAGAACACGTGCACGCCCGGCTGGCCGGCTACAAGGTGCCGCGGACCGTGTGGCTGGTGGACTCGGTCGGCCGCACGGTGTCCGGCAAGGCCGACTACGGCTGGGCCCGCCGTTACGTCGCCGAGCACGCCCCCACCCGGAAGGCCCAGTAACGCCATGACCGTACGGACGCCCGTGTGCGACCTGCTGGGCATCGAGCATCCCATCGTCGGGTTCAGCCCGTCCGAGCACGTCGCCGCCGCGATCAGCCGGGCCGGAGGCATGGGCGTGCTGGGCTGCGTGCGGTTCAACGACCCCGCCGAGCTGGACGCCGTCCTGGACTGGATGGACGCCCACACCGGCGGGCGGCCGTACGGCGTGGACGTCGTCATGCCGGCCCGGGTGCCGGCCGAGGGGACCCCGGCCGACCTGGCGGCGATGATCCCGCAGGCGCACCGCGGCTTCGTTGAGGACACGCTGCGACGGCTCGGGGTGCCCCCATTGCCCGAGGACGCCGCCGAGGGAGACGGGGTGGTCGGCTGGCTGCACTCGGTCGCGCGCAAGCACGTCGAGGTCGCGCTGGCCCACCCGGCCCGGCTGATCGCCAACGCGCTCGGCCCGCCGCCGCCCGACGTCATCGCCGCCGCGCACGGGCGCGGCATGGTGGTGGCCGCGCTCGCGGGCAAGGCGGAGCACGCCCGCGCCCAGGTCGGCACCGGCGTGGACATCGTCGTCGCCCAGGGGCACGAGGCCGGCGGCCACACCGGCGAGATCGGCACCATGGTGCTCATCCCGGAGGTCGTCGACGCGGTCGGCGACGAGGTGCCGGTGCTCGCGGCCGGCGGGATCGGCTGCGGCCGCCAGGTCGCCGCCGCGCTCGCGCTCGGCGCGGCTGGCGCCTGGATGGGCTCGGCGTGGCTGCTGACCAGCGAGTACGCGCAGCTGTCATCCTCGCCCGGGGTGCAGCAGGCCCTGCTGGCGGCCACTTCGTCAGACACCGTGCGGTCGCGGATCTACAGCGGCAAGCCCGCCCGGCTGCTGCGCAACCGGTGGACCGCCGCCTGGGAACAGCCCGGCGCCCCGGCTCCGTTGCCGATGCCATTGCAGAACATCCTGGTCGCCGAGGCGCACCAGCGGCTCATGGCCTCGGGGCAGCCGGACGTGGTGCCGATGCCGGCCGGGCAGGTCGTCGGCCGGATCACCGAGATCCGCGACGTCGCCGACGTGCTGGCCGACCTGGTCCGCGAGACCGGCGAGGCCCTGGACCGGCTGGGCCGGCTGCGCGGGGCTTCAGGGTGAAGACCGCGGTCACGGCCGGCTACTGGGGCGCCGGGCCCCCGCCCGGCCAGGGCGACCTGTTCGCGGCCGCCGAGCGGCTCGGCATCGACCAGGTGTGGACGGCGGAGGCGTGGGGCAGCGACGCGTGGACGCCGCTGGCCTGGCACGGGTCACGGACGAAGCGGGTCGCGCTGGGCACCGCGGTATCGCAGCTGTCGGCCCGCCCGCCGACGACGCTGGCGATGACGGCGATGACGATGGACCACCTCACCGGCGGGCGGGTCCTGCTCGGCATCGGCGCGAGCAACCCGCAGGTGGTGGAGGGCTGGTACGGCCAGCCGTACCCGCGCCCGCTGGAGCGCACCCGGGAGTACGTCGACATCCTGCGGGCCGTCATCGCCCGCGGCGGGCCGGTCACCTACGACGGCAAGCACTACCAGCTGCCGCTGCCGGGCGGGACCGGCCTCGGCAAGCCGCTGCGCTCGATCGTGCACCCCTACCGCGCGCGGATCCCCATCTACCTCGGCGCGGAAGGGCCGAAGAACGTGGCGCTGGCTGCGGAGATCGCCGACGGGTGGCTGCCGATGTTCTTCTCGCCGGCGATGAACGACTTCTACGCCGCCGCCCTCGCCGCGGGCTTCGCGCGGCCGGGCGCCCGCGTCACCCCGGAGACCTTCGACGTGGTCGGCGGACCGCTGGGCATCATCCCCGACGATGACATCGAACAGGCCGCCGACCGGCTGCGGCCCTCGCTGGCCCTCTACATCGGCGGCATGGGCGCCCGCGACGTCAACTTCCACAACGAGGTCTTCGCGCGCATGGGCTACGAGGCGGAGGCGAAGGTCATCCAGAACGCCTACCTGGCCGGTGACAAGCAGGCCGCCATCGCGGCGGTGCCGACCCGCCTAGTCGAGGACGTCGCGCTCATCGGCCCGTGGGCGAAGATCGCCGAGGAGCTCCCGCGGTGGACCCAGACCGTGCTGACGACGCTGCTGATCAGCTGCGACCCGCGCCTGCTGGAGAAGGCGGCGGACCTGGCCCGGTCCGCCTAGTGCGTGGTTCTTCCGGCGCCGTGCGCAGGGCGAGATCGGCCCCGGTGGCTCGCGCCGGGGCCGTCGTTTCCCTGATGACCAGGCGCGCCTGGCAGAACTCCACTGAGCTGCCCGGTGCGTCTTCGGCGATCAAGCTGATGGCCAGCGATGCGGCCTTGTAGCCCATGTCGAACATCGGCTGGCGGATCGTGGTCAGCGGCGGGGCGAGGTACCTGGCGAACGTGTCGTCGAAGCCGATGATGGACAACTGCTCGGGGACCCGGATGCCTTCCGCGTACAGCGCCTGCATGGCCCCCGCCGCTACCAGGTCCGACACGGCGAATACCGCCGTCAGGCCGGGCGCCTGCCCGAGCAGGCGCCGCATGTAAGCGGCGCCCGCCTCCAGGCCGCCCCATCCGCCGCGCTCGCGCGGGTAGTGGCCGAGGACGATGTGCGAGTTGTCGAGCACCTGGCCGCATGCCTCGAGCACGTCGCGGTAGGCCCTGAACCTTTCCTTCGGAATGTCGGCCGAGTCGTTGTCACTGTCGTGCGGGAACGGCTCCCCCAGGAAGCCGATCTCGCGGTGCCCGAGGCTGACCAGGTGGCGCATCGCCTCCGTGGCCGCCGCGTGGTTGTCGACGACGACGGCGGAGGCGGCGACGCAGAGCCGTCGCTCGATCTCCACCGCGCGGACGCCGGCGTCGAGGGCGAGGGAGACGTTCTTGCCGTGCACCGCGGTGGTGAAGATGATGCCGTCGATACGCCGCTTGAGCAGCGTCTCGACGCATTCGCGTTCCTGGCCGGGGTTGCCGTGCGCGTTGAGGAACAGCAGGGTGAATCCGTGCTCAGCGGCGGCCTGCTCGGCTCCGATGACGATCTCGCCGACGAAGGGGTTGGAGAGATCGCCGTGCAGGATGAGGCCGATGGTGATGGTCTTCTGGCGCCGCAGTTCCTGGGCAACCGCGTTGAGGCGGTAGCTGCTGTCGCGCAGGGCCGCTTCGACGCGCTCACGCGCCCGCGCTGATACATAGCCGTTGCCGTGCAGGACACGGGACACCGTCGCGGTGGACACGCCGGCCAGTGCCGCGACGTCCTTCAGGCGTGCCTCCCGCATAACGAGATCATAGGCGGTGCTTGTCAGCCGCCTCGGTCCGCGCCGGGCGGCCCGGGTTCGCGGGGCTCGGCAGCTGGGCCGGGCCCTGGCTGAACGCGTCCCGCATGGCCTCGGCGCACCTGTCGACGGCGTCGCGTGCCTCGGGGGCGGCCGCCAGGAGGTGGAAGAAGCCGTGACGGGCGCGCGGGTAGTCGCGAAGGCACGCCGGCACGCCGGCATCGGCGAGCCTGCGGGCGTACTGCTCGCTCTCGGCGCGCAGGATGTCGCGGCCGGCCGTGATGAGCAGGGCAGGGGCGAGGCCAGCGAGCGAGGGGGCATGCATGGGCGAGGCGTCAGGCGCCAGCCGCTGGACCCGGCCGGGGACATATTCCTGCCAGATGTAGCGCATGTCCTCACGCCAGTGGGCGCCGAGCGTGGCCGAGTCGGCCTGATCCTCGTTCAGCTGAGCGAAATCCTCGCGGTACGGGGCATCCAGATCCCCGTCCAGGACCGGGTAGACCAGTACCTGGAGCGCGAGGGCAAGCCCGTGATCGCGGGCGCGAAGCGCGACAGCGGCCGCGAGGTTGCCGCCGGCGCTGTCGCCGCCGACCGCAACCTGGCCGAAGTGGTCTGCCGCCCAGCGGGTCGCGTTCCACGCGTCGTCGGTTGCCGCGGGGTAGCGATGTTCCGGCGCACGCCGATAATCGACGGAAAGCACCGCGCAGCCGACCCGGTTGGCGAAGGCGCAGGCCAGGGGCTCATGACTTGCCGGACTGCCGAGCATCCACGCCCCGCCGTGCAGCCAGACGAGCACGCCTTCCCGGTACCGCGCGGGCCAGTACAGCCACGAGGGCACGCCCCGGGTGCAGATCTCGGTGACGGAGGAGACCGACTCGGGCACGCCCGCACCCGCTAGCGATGAGTCACGCTCCTCCCGGCGCAGTTCGGCGAGGTCGCGTTCCCGCATCGGCCGCCCCGGCGCCCGAGCGCCCGCGGCGGCAGAGCCTGCTGATGAGGCGGGGTTCATGCCGCTCCCTCCCTCTCAACGCAGTTGTAGAGGGCAGCGAGCAGGGCGGCGGCGCGCATGTCGCTGGGGTCGTCGCGCAGCAGGTTCATCGCGTAGGAGAAGCCGATCCGCTGCTGGGGCCAGCGGCCGTGAACCGATCCCCCCGCGCCGCCATGGCCGAACGCGTCCGGCACCGGCCCCAGCGCGCGCGCGTCAGTCTGCAGCTGGAAACCCACGCCGAACGAGGTCAGCCGGTCCAGCAGGGGATCGTGGCGCCTGCTGAGGACCGTGGTGCCCAGCCGGAGGGTGGCCGGAGAAAGCAGCTGGCCAAGGCTGGCGTAGAACCGCGCCACCGACCGTGCCGTGCCGATGCCGTTAGAACCCGGGACCTCGGCCGCGTGCCACTCGCGCTCGTTCCACGGGAAGCTCTCCGGCTGGTACCTCGACGGGTTCTCGACGGCCCGCCTGAGCGGGTCCAGGGCCAGCCGCTCGTCCGCGACGGAGGTCCACGCCGGGGCTAGCTCGACAACCGATACCCGCGGCTCAAATTCCGCCGGCAGGCCGATCCACAGCTCGAGGTCCAGGGGACGGGCGATCTCCTCGGCGAAGAACTGACCGATCCCACGTCCATCGACCCGGCGCACTAGCTCGCCGCAGAGCCAGCCGAAGGTGACGGCGTGGTAGGTGCGGGTGGCCCTCGGATCGCTGCTGCGCGGCTGGCTGGCGAGCAGTGCCGCCATCCGGCGCGCGTCGGTCGCCTCTTGCCAGGTGACGGGAACGTCAAGTCCTGGCAGGCCGGCGGAGTGCGAGACAAGGTCCCTGACCAGCACGCCCGACTTGCCCGCGGCCGCGAACTGCGGCCAGTAGCGTGCTACCGGCGATTCCAGCGCCAGCTGACCCCGCTCCATCAGCAGCAGGAGGCAGGTGGCCACGAGCCCCTTGGTGCCGGAGAACAGGATCTGAAGCGTGTCCGCTGACCAGGGCCGCGCGCTCGCGCGATCGGCGATCCCGCCCCAGAGGTCAACCAGTGGCTCACCGTCGCGTACGACGGCGAACGAAGCGCCCAGATCGCCGCGCACGGTGAAATTGCGGCTGAACTCCTCGGTCACCTGCCTGAACTCGGGTGCCGCGTATCCGTTCAGTTCCACTGCCTACCTGTCCTCTCCGTGCAGCGCGCCCTCGATGCCGTCCCGGTGGCCAGGCTCCAAGACGACGGCTTCCAGGCCGGCTCGCGGGCTCGGGGGCGCCCAGGGGGGACCGGCGCGGGCGTCATCCGCTGGCCGGATCTCATCTCGCCACTGCGGGAACCGGTGACAGGCGACCTCGCCCTGGCCCTGCGCCGCCCGCCGCGCTGGGCGTTCGGTCCAGCACCGGCTGATCGCGAACGGGCACCGCGGCGCGTAATTGCACTGCTCGCCGCCAGCCTGGTGCCGCGCCGGCTCCCGGGGCGGGGGCGCCGCCGTGGTCGCGTGCCGCTGCCGCTGGGAGCGCGGGTCGGGGCTCGGCGAGGCCTGGTGCAGCATGTGAGTGTAGGGATGGGCGGACTGACCGGATACCTGGCCAGCCGGGCCGGTCTCCATGACCCGCCCGGCGTACATGACCACGACGCGGTCGCAGAGATAGCGGACGACCTCTAGGTCATGGGAGATGAACAGGTAGCTCAGCCCGGCGTTGGCCTGCAGCTCCCGCAGGAGATTGAGGACCTGCGCCTGGGCGGAAAGGTCAAGGGCACTGAGGGGCTCGTCGAGAATCACCAGCCGGGGTGACAGCATCAGTGCCCTGGCGATGGCGACCCGCTGCCGCTGGCCGCCCGACAGCTCCCTGGGATAACGCTCAGCCGTCTCGTCGGGGAGTTGCACTCGCTCCAGCATCTCGCGCACCCGTGTCCGCGCCAGGCGGGCGTCCCTCTCACCGTAGGCACGGAGGGGCTCGGCGAGCGTGCGGCCGATCGTCCGGGAAGGGTTGAGGCTGCTGTAAGGATCCTGGAAGACGAGCTGGGCCTGCCGGTAAAGACGGCGCCGCCCGGCGAAGTCCAGGCTGGTGACGTCCTGCCCGTCAAAGAGCACCTCACCGGATCGGATGGCGGTCAGCCCGAGAATGGCACGGGTGACGGTGGTCTTGCCCGACCCGGATTCGCCGACCACCCCGACGGCCTCGCCGGGCGACACGTCCAGGCTCACGTCGTCGACGGCGAGGCTGACGGTCCGCCGGCGGCGGTATTCCACCGACAGTCCCCGGATCTCCAGCAGGGGTGATGTCATCGGGCGCTCACCTCATCGAGTACCACCTGGTCGGTGTGCAGGCAGCGTGCCTGGCGACTGGCGCTGTGCTCCGTCAGGAGCACCGGCCCCGCCCGGCACGCGTCATCGGCGAACCCGCAACGCGGTGCGAAGCGGCATCCGCTCGGCCACGCGCCCGGCGGCACGACGCGGCCGGGCAGCGCGTTGATCGGCTGCCCCGGGTGCGCCAGCGAGGGATGGGACCGCAGCAGGCCCAGGGTGTAGGGATGCAACGGGCGGTCGAAGAGGTCCTGGGCGCCGCCGCGCTCAACAACCTGGCCGGCGTACATCACGATGGTCCGGTCGCAGATGTCGGCGACCACGCCCCAGTCGTGAGTGATCAGCAAGATGGCCATGCCGGTCTCGCGCTGGAGCCGGCGCAGCAGGGCCAGCATCTCGGCCTGCACGGTGACGTCGAGGGCGGTGGTGGGCTCATCGGCGATGAGCAGCTGCGGCCTGCCGGCGAGGGCCAGCGCGAGGGCAACCCGCTGCGCCATCCCGCCGGACAGCTCATGCGGGTAGGCGCGCGCGGCCCGCGTCGGATCCGGCAGTTCGACCTGGCGCAGCAGGTCCGCGGCGCGAGCCCGCGCCGCCGGGCGCGGCACCTGATCGTGGCGGCGGATCACTTCGGCGAGCTGGCTGCCGACCGTGAAGGTCGGGTCCAGGCTGGACTGCGGCTCCTGGGAGACGTACGCGAGAGCAGATCCGCGCAGGTGGCCAAAGGCGCGGTCGGGCATCTGAAGCAGGTCGCGCCCAGCCCACTGAGCCTGCCCGCCAGCGACGGTGAGGCTTCCTGGCAGCAGGCGCAAGACGGCGAGGGCGCTGACGGTCTTGCCGCAGCCCGACTCGCCCACCAGGCCCACGGTTTCGCCGGGGAACACATCGAAGCTGACGGAGTCGACGACCAGCGCCTGCGCTGCCTGCTCTTGACGGGTCACCGACAGCCCGCGCACCGAAAGCAGCGCGGCGTCGGCAACCGGGGTCGCCTCCGGCCCGGATGCCGGGCTGCCCTGCCCGGCGGCGGTCCGCTGGAACGCCCGTCGCCTCACGGGTGGCGGGACGGTGTCCTCCATGGCGGCCGCGTCGCGCACCGCGTCCCCGAGGAGGCCGAAGGCCAAGATGGTGATGGCGATGAGCGCTCCGGACGGGAAAAGGAGCCATTCCTGCTGCTCGATGCGGGTTGATGCCTCGGCGACCATCCCGCCCCACGTCGGCGTGTTCGCGTCGGCGGTCAGCCCCAGGTAGGCCAGGCCGGTCTCGAAGAGCAAGGCGTAGGCGGCGAAGATCGATCCCTGGACGATGACCGGCCCGGCGACCCGTGGCAGCACGTGGCCGCGGACAACGTGCAGCGGTGACAGCCCGGACAAGCGGCCCGCGGTGACGTAGGGCTCTTCGCGGACTTTCAGGGTGGCGCTGCGTACCACGCGCAGCATCGCGGGCGCTCCCAGCAAGCCGAAGACCAGCATCGCGGCATTCTCGTTGCCGGGGACTACGGCGAGTACCACCAGGATGATGATGATCGGCGGAATGGCCATGACCATCTCCGCCCCCCTGCTGAGCGCGCGGTCCGCGCCGCCGCCGCGGTACCCGGCGGCCAGGCCCAGCGGCACGCCGAGGGCGAGGACGACGGCCAGCCCCTCAGCGACGGAGAGCAGGCTGCGCCGGCCGCCGTACAGCAGCCTGCTCAGGACGTCCCTGCCAAGGGTGTCGGTGCCAAGCAGATGATGCGGGGCGGGGCCAGACAGGAGATCGGCCAGGTGCTGGGCGCCCGGGTCGTACGGGGAGACGAGCGGTGCCGCCGCGCACGCCAGGACCAGGAGCACCAGGAACGCCGCCGCGCCCGTCCCGGCCGGCCGGATCATGAGCTGGCGGGCAAACGACCGCCGCCGGGCGGCGCCCGGACGGGCTCGCAGCCGGGGGATGGCGGCGCTCATGACCCGCGCACCCTGGGATCGAGCCAGGAGTAGGTCAGGTCGACCAGCAGGTTGACGCCGATGACGGCAACCGTGAAGTAGACCGCCACGCCCTGGATGAGCGGCAGGTCGTGCTGGGTGGTCGCCTGTACCACCAGCCCGCCGAGGCCCGGAAGGGCGAATACCATTTCGACCAGGACGGTGCCGCTGAGGCTGCCGATGAAGATCAGGCCGGTGACGGTGACCACCGGGATCGCCGCGTTCCGCAGCGCGTGCTTGCCGATGATCGACCGGCCCGGGACGCCCGCGGCCCGCAGGGTCCGGATGAAGGGCCGGTCCAGGGCCTCGCGCATCGCGTCCCTGGTCTGCTTGGCGATCACCGCGATCCCGGGCACGGCCAGCGTGATGACCGGCAGCGCGATGCTGGCGAGCCACCCGGCCGGCGACAGGCTGACCGGAACATATCCGGTGGCCGGGAACAGCCTGAGCGTCACCGCGAACCAGGTGATGAGGAGCAGGCCCAGGAAGAAGTTGGGGACGGCCAGGCCGGTCAGCGCGATGGCGTCCACGATCTTGCCAGGCGCGCCGGCCCGCAGGGCCGCCATGACGCCCAGGACCACGCCCGCCACCGCGGCGACCGCGGTCGAGCCGACCACGAGGGACAGCGTGACCTGCAGGCGGCTGTCAAGCAAGGAAGTGACCGGCTGCTGCCAGAACAGGGACGTGCCCAGGTTCCCGTGCAGTGCGCTGCCGAGCCACGCCAGGTAGCGGGTGATCAGCGGCTCGTTCAGCCCCAGGGACTGGCGAAGCTGCTCGTACTGCGCCTGGGTCGCGTCCGCGCCGAGGATGGTGCGCGCGATGTCACCGGGGATGAGCGCTGCCAGCAGGAACGTCACCGTTGGGACGATCAGCAGGAGCGGGAGGGACAAGGCCAGTCGCCGGCCGATCAGGCTCGTCATCGCGTGTCACCACGCCCTCCAGGCCGGGACCGTGCGGTGACGGCCCCGGCCGCGGCTTGGCGGGCAGTGCTCACCCCGCGGGCCTGATCTCGGTCATGTAGGCCACGTTCCGCTGGGGCGTCGCGTTCACCCCGGTAACGCTCGGCTGGTAGAGCACGACGAGCGGCGTGGCTGCCACGGGCACGAACCAGGCCTGGCTGACGAGCAGCCTTTGCATCTGCTTGGCGATGGCCGGCTCCGCGCTCGCTGATGCGGCGTTCAGCTCGCCGTCCAGGGCCGTCAGCTGCGTGCTCGCGGTCTTGAACGGGTTGAAGCTGGCGGTCGGGCCCCACAGGTCCGCGTAGTCGAAGGCCGCCGGGAGCCGCCCGAAGCTGAGCGTGGCCGCTGGATAGGTGCCGCTGGACAGCGTCTGGAAGTAGGCGCCGGTGTTCGTGGTGACCTTCGGCTTCACCACGACGCCCACCGCCGAGAGCTGCCCCCCGAGCGCATCTGCCAGCAGGTCCTGGCCGACGGCGGCAACCGACACGACTGGCAGGGTGAAGCCGTGCGGGTATCCGGCGGCAGCCAGCAGCTGCCTGGCCTTGGCGGGATCGTACGGGTACGCCTTCTCGAGCGCCGAGTCGTAGCTATCCCAGCCGGGGGCAGCCATCTGCGTGATCGGAGTCCCGTAGCCTGAGCCCAGCACCTTGGCCAGGGCGTTGCGGTCGATGGCGTAGTTCAGGGCCTGCCGCACCTGAAGGCTGCCGAGCGCCTTGACGGTCTTGCCATCGCGGTCCAGGATGCCCAGGCCGAGCAGGAGCGTGAGCGGATCGACGTACCGAAGCCCGGATTTCTCCGCCACGGGGACGCTCGTCACGGGCTGGTCCATCGCCACCTGGACCTGCCCGGTCCGTAGAGCCTGCAGTGCGGCGGTGGGGCTTGCGAAGATCTTGACGACCACCTTCGACCAGTGCACCGCCGACTTGGCCCGGTAATAAGGATTGGGCACGTACGTGTAGGTCGCCCCCGCAACCGTGGCGGTTGGGTCGAGCATGTACGGGCCCGCGCCGTCCGTCTTGGTCGCCAGCGTTCCCGCCCGCACCGCGCGCGGGCTGCCGATCATGCCCAGCGCGAGGATCTGGCCGAAGACCATCTCAAGGTTGGGCGTCGGGCTGCTGAAGTTCAGGGTCAGCGTCAGCGGCCCGGTGACATCGACCGACTTGAGGGCCGACAGGTAGCTGGACCCGCCGTTGCCTGGCTTCATCTCGTGCTCGATCCAGGTCTTGACGGCCTCGGCGTTCAGCGCGGTCCCGTCGCTGAACCTGACACCAGGACGCAGCTTGATCGTGAAGCTCTCGTTGTCGGGCCCGTAGCTCCAGCTCTGGGCCAGGCCAGGCCGGAAGCTGCCGTCGGGCGCCTGGACGATCAGCGGGTCGTAGGCGAAGTCGCTGTAGGTCTCGTCAGCTGGCTGCCCCATGGCCGGGTCAAGGCTGGACGGCGGGCTTGGCGTCGCCACCGTCAGCGTGCCGCTTGCCCGCCCGGCGCTCACCAGCGCGCCGGAACCGCTGCCACTGCAGGCGGTCGCCGCGCCCGTCGCGATGAGGGCGAGCACTACCGAGGCACATCGCAGCCTCCTGAGGCCGCCCGCGCGTGCCCGCAGCATGCCCGGAGCGCGAGCCGGGGCGCCGCCCCCGCGCGATATCCCCAGCAGCCGGGTCCGATCCTGTGTCATGACTGCTCCTCTCCCGCCGCGCCCGAGCTGGCCAGCCGCAGGGCGTGAACGACCCGCGCACGGCAGGCCGCGAACGCGGAGAGCCAAAGCCCGTCGCGCCGGCTACCGCGCGTTTCGCCTGGTCAGGCGTTACTGGCGACATATGTCATCGATACCACATTGGCGCGACATGTAAACAGCCGGTAACAAGGCGTTTCAACCTCCTGCGGGCCCGCGCCGCCTCCGCCTGGCAGGCCGGGGCTGTTCCGGCTCGTTGATCCCAGCATTCGGCCGGCCGCTCCCATTGCCGAGTCCGCGCGTTTCTAGCGCGAAATAAGCGAGGCTTACGGAGGGCAATGGCATGGAAATGCGGGAGAAAACATGATTCGTAACCCCCGTTATTCGCGTAATGGAATTTACCAGGGGCGACGTGCATCGGTCAAACCAAGATTATCGGCGCTAACTGGAATTGGCGTGCATCTTCCTGCGCGGAAGGCTGGCGCCCGCTAGAGTGCGAACATGTGCGTGAGCTGGGGAAATGCTTGACCTGAACTTCTGGCGGATTACGCGATACCCTCCAAATCGGACAAAGGATTAGGCGGCCGGGCATCGGTAATGATGCCCGGGCTGAGCGATATATGGACTTGCGGCCAGATCGACGGAAGCCAGGAGGAACCATGTCGATCAAAGCGGATAACCTAACTATTCCCGGACGCCTACGGATGCTGTCAGCCGAGCGCGGCGAGCAGACCGCCATTCAGGCGTTGCCCGACGGAGGCAGGCTGACATTCCGCGCCTGGGACCAGCGATCGGACGACGCCGCGCACGGGCTGGCGGCCGTCGGGGTCCGGCCGGGCGACAGGGTACTGCTGCCCGTCACCACCGACTGGCTCAGCCTGGCAGTCGCGTACGCGGCGATCCACAAGTCCGGCGGGACGGCGGTCCCGGTGCTCGCCAGCTACGGCGAGGAGCACGTGAGGTGGGCGCAGGCCAGCGCCGCGGCCGAGGGGGTGGTCAGCGACCAGCCGATTGCCGGATGCGCGGGCTGGGCCAGGTCCCTGGCCGAGCTGGAAAGCGGTGCGAAAGCACCGCTGAATGTCACGGTCAGTGCCCACGACGAGGCCCAGATCATTTTCACGTCAGGGACCACGGGCCGTCCCAAGGGCGTCGCCGCGACGCACGAGAACATATTGCAATCGATATGCAGCCGGCCGGCCGGCCCCGCGAAGGTCGGGCTGCACTCGGTTCCGGCCGCGACCAATGCGGGGCAGGGACTGCTGGTGCAGCCACTCGGCAACACACCGCATACGGTCCTCGTGCTGCCGGAATTCCGCGCGGAGGAATTCCTCGACGCAATCGAGAAGCACCGGCCGACCGATATCGTGCTGGTCCCCACGATGGCACTGGCGCTGCTGCGCGCCCAGGACGCCGCACAGCGCGACCTTTCCTCGGTGCGCATGGTCCGCACGATGAGCGCTCCGATCAGCCCCGCCGCGCTGGAGCGGCTCGACGCCATGTTCCCGAACGCGGCCACGGTCAACATGTACGCGTCGACCGAGTCCTGGCCGGCCCGGGTGAGGGCCCGCTTCGACCGTACCCGTCCCGCGTCGGTCGGCAAGCCCGAGGGAGGGACCCGGGTGCGTATCGTCGACGCGTCCGGAGCCGAGGTGCCCACGGGAGTGACCGGTGAGGTCCAGCTCAAGGCGGACGGCGTCACCCCCCGTCGCTATATCGACGCCGCGGCCAGTGCCGAGGTGTTCCTAGCCGACGGCTGGGTGCGCACGGGTGACGTGGGTTACCTGGACGCGGACGGATTCCTCTACTTGAGCGACCGCGTGGACGACGTCGTCATCAGCGGCGGCTTCAACATCTCCACGCTGGAGGTGGCCGCCGTGCTCGAAGGCCACCCGCAGGTGATCGAGGCCGCGGCTTTCGGCATGCCGCATGAGGTGCTGGGCCAGTACGTGGCGGCAGCCGTCCAGGGGGTGCCCGACCTCGACGTGGCGTCGCTGTATGAGTACGCCCGGGAGCGGCTGGGCCCGGTTAAGGCCCCGCGCCGGATCGCCGTCGCTGCGCGGCTGCCGCGAACGCGGGCGGGAAAGGTCGACAAGCATTCGCTGCCCGCGCTGATCCGGGCGCTTGCCGTAGACGGCGGCGGGCACGCGGGAGGCGGGGCCGACGAGCGGGTCGCGCGGATCTGGGAGGCCGTGCTTCAGCAGCCGGTCACCGCGGCCAGCGACTTCCTTGAACTGGGCGGCACCTCGCTGGAGGCAGCGGAGATCACCGTCAGGGTCCGGCGTGAGCTCGGCAGGGCGGCCAGGGAAGAGGACCTCTACCGCGCGGGGACGCTCGCTGAGTACGCGCGGCTGATGCTGACCGCCCGGCCGCTCGATGAGGAGGCGGGTGACGCACCGATCAAGCGCCTGCCACGGAGGACGGGATGACATCAGATATCTTCCGGGCCTCTTATCTCCAGGAGTCCCTGTACCTGTCGGCGAGCAACGGCGAATCGGCGGTGAACGTCGGGGTGGTGCTGCAGCTGCGCGGTTCCCTGGACATACCACGGCTGCTAGCCGCCATCGGTGCTCTCGCGTCTCGCCACGAGGCGCTGCGAACCACGCTGGCCAGCGTCAACGGCGAGGTCTGCCAGGTCGTCGCGCCGTCAGGGGAGGTCCCCGCGGTCGTGCTCGACCTGTCCGGGGAGCACGATCCCGAGGCTGAGGCGATCCGGCTGGTCAACGATCACCTGCGTCGGCCGTTCGACCTGCACGGGCCCTCGCTGTGCCGGGCGATAATCATTACCTGCGGGCCCGGCTCGCACTTCCTGGCCATCAGCTTGCACCACGCCGTCATGGATGGCTGGTCCGCGAGCGTCCTCGCCGCGGACCTGCGCGCCTGCTACGCCGAGGCTGGTGCCGCCCCGATGGGCGCGCCAGCGCTCCAGCCCGCCGACTACGCGGCCTGGGAACGGCAGGCCGCTGACTCGGCATCGCTGGATGACTGGCGGGAGCACCTGCGCGGGTATAGCGCCAGGGTCCGCATCCCCGGCGCGACGGGCCCCGGCCCGGAGCAGCTCGGCATGGCCTGCGAACTACCCGACGGCGGCCCGGGCGCGTTCGATGGCATCGAAAAGCTCGCCAGGCGGCTCCGCGTTCCCGTGGTGGCGGTACTCGCGGCGGCCCTGGCGGCGTCGCTGCGCGAATACGCTGCCGAGGACTGCGGTCCAGGCGGGCCGCGCCTCATCATAGGCATGGTCCGCGCCAATCGTGAGCGCGCTGAACTGCGGGACACCGTGGGTTACCTGGCGGACATCACGCCGCTCACCATTGACCTGAGCGGCGACCCGGAGTTCGGTGGCCTGGTCGGCCGGGCGGCAGCGGCGCTCGCTTACAGCCGCGACCACCCCGTTCCGCTCGCGGCCCTGTCGCGGTTGCTGCGCACCGGCAGCGGAGAAGGGCCGCTGTTTGACGTCTGCCTCAACTACCTGCCGGGCGGCCCCCCGCCGGAGCAGCCCCGCGGGGGGCTGCTGATGACGAGCGTCGACGTCAAGGACGAGGAGCCATCGGCCAGCCGCTGGTGGGACGGTACCGCGCTGATCGACTACGTGCTGCGCTCCGCCTCCTCCGCGCGGCTCGCCGGGTGTGTCCGCGGCGACGTCAACACCTTTGCGCCCAGTTTCCTGGCAGATCTGGCGGACCGGTTCTGGGCGATCCTGCTGCGCGGAACAGAATCTCCTGACTTGCAGGTCAGCGAGCTGGCACCAGCCGTTCCGGGGGCGACGCGATGACCGGGCCGGCCGAGACCGACGCCCGGGCGGTCGATCTTCTCCCCGTCACCTACCTGGAAGAGGAGTGGGTCAGCGCCGTCGACATGCGAGCATCCGACCATAATCTCCCCCTCGCCATCAGCATCGAAGGTCCCTTCGATCACGGCGTGCTCCTGGACGCGCTCCGGGCGCTGGCGGCAAGGCACGAGACGCTGCGCATGGCATACGTGCCGGGTGAGGAAGGAATGGGGCGTGCCCTGTGGCCCTTGGCCGACCCCAGCATCTATACGGCAGACCTCGCGTCCGTGGCCGAGGATGCGCGTGACCGGCGGCTCGACAGCATGATCCTGGCGGAGGCCAGGCGCCCCACTGACCTGACGCGCGCCCCGTTGTGGCGCGGGTTCGTGGCTCGCATGTCGCCCGTTCACCACGTCCTTGTCATGGTCTATCACCACGCCATCTTCGACGGGTGGTCGACCAGGGTCGCGTTCCGGGACCTGACGAGCCTGTACGCGAGCGCGCTGTGCCGGGAACGACCGCGGCTGCCGGAGCTGACGATCCAGCTCGCTGATTACGCGGGGTGGGAACGGCAGCTCCGCCTGGCGGATGACACGGTGGCCCACTGGCGCAGCGTGCTGCCCGGTGAGGCCGCCGCGCTGCCGATGGACCGCGAAGCGGGGCACGGGCCGCAGGTCATCACCGGCCGAGCGTATCCCTCCATCCCCGCCAGCCAGGTCAGCCAGCTTGACGCGATCGCCGGGACCGCGGGGGTGACCCTGACCAGCGCGCTGCGCTCGGTGGTGCTCACGGCGCTGCGTCCATACCTTCCGGAGCAGGTGGTCATTGGCTGCGTCCATGGCAATCGAGAACGGCCCGAGCTTGCGCCGATCATCGGGCTGTTGTCAGATCACCTGCCGGTCCGGGTCGATCTCTCCGGCAGCCCCTCCTTCCTTGACCTGATCACCCGTGTCCACGACGCGGTGCGGGCCGCGCGCCGGCACCAGGCACCCTCCGGCTCGATCGCCAGCGTCGTGCCGTCGCTGCCCGTGGGGGAGCAGATGTTCGAGATCTCCATCAACAACATGCGGCACTCGGCGCCGCTCGTCGAGCGGGTGACCGCGCCAGACGGAGCCGTCGTCACGTTCTCGGTGCGCGATGTCGCGGCCGCGGAACTATGGCCGCGGATCAGGCACGCCTTCTCGGGCGGGGTCCGGCTGGGCTACCAGCTCCGCCAGGCCCTTGGCGGACAGGTGAGCGGGGAGATCTGGGGTCACGTGCCCGCTTTCCAGACCGCGACGATCGACGCGCTCGGCCGCGCCTTCGCCGAGACGGCAGGCAGGATCGTGAGCGATCCGCGGCGGGACATCAAGGCGCACGCGCCGGTGCCGGGCACGCGCCATCGGTGATGTCCGGCCTCATCTCGCGGGGGCCGCCCGGCCAGCGAACTGGCCCCGCCTGGAGCTCCGCACGACGGCCAGGCCCGGCGTTGCTCGCGATCGCGACGGCCCAGTTCATGGTGGCGCTGGACACCACCATCGTCAACGTCGCCTTGCCGCACATCCAGCAGGCCCTCGGGCTCTCCGGCTCAGGCCTGGAATGGGTGGTCAACGCGTACGCGGTGACCTTCGGCGGGGTCCTGCTCATCGGCGGCCGGGCCGGGGACCTGCTCGGCCGCCGCAGGGTGTTCGCCGGGGGACTCCTGCTATTCTCCGCCGCGTCGCTCGCTGGCGGTTTGGCCAGCTCGCAAGCCTGGCTGCTGGCCGCCCGGGCGGTCCAGGGAACCGGCGCGGCGATCACCGCCCCGGCCGCGCTCGCGCTGATCGCGACCACCTTCCCCGAGGGCCGACCGCGGAACCGGGCCATGGGCGTCTACTCGGCCACCAGCGCGGCAGGCGGCACGATCGGCCTGCTGGCCGGCGGGCTGCTCACCACCTATGCCTCTTGGCGGTGGGTGCTGTACGTCAACGTGCCCATCGGGGTGGCCGTGGCCGTTGCCGTGCCGGCGGTGCTCGCCGAGGCGCCGCGTCAGCGCGGCCGCTTCGGCCTGCCTGGCGCGATCGCCGGCGCGGGCGGGGTCGCCGCCCTCGTCTACGGCCTTTCCGCGGCCGCCGCCTCCTCGGACGGGACCTCTCACTGGAGTGACCGGAAGGTCATCGCCTCGCTCACCGCCGCGGCGGTGCTGCTTAGCGCCTTCGCCCTGATCCAGGCGCGCAGCCAACAGCCGCTGCTGCCTGCCCGGCTCCTGCGCGACGGCGACCGGTGCGCCGCCTACCTGATCATGCTCTGCGCGGCGACCGCGATGTCGGCGGTGTTCTTCTTCCTGACGGTGTTCCAGGAAGAGGTCTGGGGTTACTCTGCGCTGCGCACCGGGGGCAGCTACCTGCCGATGACCGCCGCCGTGCTCGCGGCATCCGGGGCTTCTGCCCGGCTAGTCACGCGGGTCGCCACCCGGCCGCTCCTGCTCGCCGGCGCAGCCACCGCGACGGGAGGCCTGTACTGGCTGTCTCGCCTCAGCGAGCACGGCAGCTACGCCGGCGCGGTCCTCGGCCCCACCCTGGCAGTCGGCTGGGGACTCGGGCTGTTGTCCGTACCCCTGTCGCTGACCGCGCTGTCACGGGTCAGGGACAGCGACTCCGGGGTCGCCTCCAGCTTGCTCAGCGCCGGCCAGCAGGTCGGCGGCTCTATTGGCCTGGCGGTCCTCGGCACCCTCGCCTGGACTGTCGCGGCCGGCAGCGCCGGTTCCCAGGTGACCGGCGCCGCGACCAGGGCCGGGCGCCCTGCTGGACCGGGCGGCCAGCTGCCCGCGGCGGTCTACCAGCATGCCCTGGCCACAGGCTTTGGCCGCGCGTTCCTGGCGGCGGCCGCGATCATGGTGGTGGCCCTGGCCATCGCCGTCATCAAGGTTGCGGTGCCGCGCGGGACTTCGCCGGGCGCGGGCTCGCGTCACCGCAGGCGCGCGCGTGGCTGGGCGCGGTGGAGGCGGAAGTGGAGCCG
The DNA here is from genome assembly GCA_025934375.1 of Streptosporangiaceae bacterium. GTDB lineage: Bacteria > Actinomycetota > Actinomycetes > Streptosporangiales > Streptosporangiaceae > Trebonia. The sequence goes on from JAICYD010000016.1 coordinate 73,915, forward strand.
CGCTTCGGCGATACCTCCCAGGCACTCCAGGCCATCAGCCACGCGAAGGGGCCCTCGGCGAGACCGGAGCCGCGCCCGTCACCGCCGGGGCCGGGCTGGTGCTATCCCAGGCGCCAGGGCCGAACGTCCCTGATGAGGCTCCGCAACTCCTAGCCGCGGCCCGCGGCCTGCTGGAGAAGAGGGCGGGCCTCGCGCGAAGTTCGTGAGCAGCCGCAACGTCACCTCCGTGGCGCGCTCCGGTGATCAGGCCGCGATCACGGATGCCGATGGCGTCGATTACACCGTCGGCGTCAATCAGGCGTTCATCATCTCCAGTAACCCCGGCACCGTGCTGCTGATCAGCCCGGGCAGCGCGGTCATGTCGATGTCCCTGGCGCAGGCGACCGCCGTGCGGCAGTCCCTGAAGGGGTAAGGCGATGTCCCCGGTGCTGCTGGGCCTTATCTGGGCGGTCATATTCGCCGTGCCCGTGAGCCTGCTCAGCCGATGGCGGGTGCGCATGAGGCCGCGAGCGAAGGCGGCATCGCGCCCGGCGCCGCGCACGAGCGCGCATTCCGCGGCAGGCCGGCCGGCGCCGCGGACGAGGTTCGTGCGGGCGCTTTCGGGCAAGCGCACCGCCTGGCTCCTAGCGGTCAGCTGCGTGCTGTTGTTCTGCGTCGACAGCCTCGCCTTCTACCAGGGCCGCCCGACCATGACCTTCGCCGGGCTGGTGCCGCTGATCCTGGTGAACCTGATCCTGTCGATGATCATCGCCACGGTCTTCGCCGTCGGGCGGGTCAACGCGGGCAACACGGTAGCCATGCTGGCGATCGTGACCTTCGCCACTGTGTGGCTCATTGGCCACAACAGTGGGCACAACGCCTACCGGGCCTCACACCTGGTCAGCGTGACGTCGGCGCCCAGCAACCAGATGCCGGCCAGCAGCACCGACAACATGGTGATCGTCTCGCACGACATCGCCGCGACCAAGGCCTCACAGGCCATGGCCACCGGCATCGCGGGCCAGCGCAACTACAGCACCTACCTCCAGCTCGGCCCGGCGACATTGCAGTACGTGGACGGGCGGATGTGGTATCCGTTCCCGCTGGAGTTCGACGGCGCGGGCAACAAGGCGCGGCTGCACGCCATCGAGCCTGGCTACATCATGGTGTCCGCCGAGGACCCGGACGCGGTTCCCGTTGAGCATTACGACGGCCAGTACACCATGGTCGTCAGCCTCGCCGGCGGGCAGGGCAGCGAGCCGGACCGGTGGGCCTACAGCCACGGCTACAGCGGATACCTGCTGGACAACCCCACGCTGGAGCTTAATGACCAGGGCCTGCCCTACTACACGGTGACGCTGCTGGCGCCCCAGCTGGGCTGGACGTTCTACGCTCCGGCCGCGGTCTTGGTGATCGACGCGCACACCGGCCAGATCACCCGGTACGCTCTCGGCGATGTCCCGGCCTGGGTCGACCGCGTGTACAGCCAGCAGATGGCGGTAACGATCGCGAACTGGTACGGGGAGTACTCCCATGCAGTCCTTCACCGACGCCCGCGTTCCCCTGCGTCTCCCGGGCGCGTAAACCGGGCGGCGTCCGCGCTCGGTGACTGCCCGCGGGTGGGGACGACGCCGGGGGCCTAGTGCCGTTAGGCCCCCGGCGCCAGCTGTCGGGTTACGCCAGGGAGGCGAGGTGGGGGGCTACCGTGTTCGCGAAGTTGTAGCCGTTGGACGCGTCCCAGTTGATGGACCAGGTCATCGCCCCGCGGATGGCCGGAGAGGCCGACGACGGGACGAAGCTGCCGCAGTTCGCCCGGGCCGCCAGGCAGTCCAGGGCGCTGTTGACCAGTGACGGGCTGACGTACCCGCCGCCGGCCGCCGAGGGGGAGGCCGGGAGGCCGAGGCCGACCTGCGAGGCCGACAGGCCGCCTTGCAGCTCGATGCAGGCCAGGGCGGTCATGAAGTTCTCGGTGCCCTCGGCGTAGACGCCGCCGTCACAACCGTTCATCGTGCCCGAGTTGTAGTACTGGGTGTTGATCATCGTGAGGATCGACTTGATGTTCAGCGCCAGCTGGAAGTAGGCGCCGCCCGTGGAGTCGGTGTCGATGGTCTGCGGGGCCAGCGTGATGATGAGGCTGGCGCCGACGTCGGTGCGCAGCTGCTGCAGCGCCGAGGCCATGAACGTGGGATTGACGCCGTTCTCCAGGTCGATGTCCACGCCGTCGAACCCGTACTGCCGGATGATCGAGAAGACGCTGCTGGCGAAGTTGCTCGCGCTGGTGGCGTCGGACACCGACACCGTGCCGTTCTGCCCGCCGACCGACAAGATCACCTTCTGCCCACGGGAGTGGGCGGTGGCGATGTCGGCGATGAACTGCGCCTGCGTGTAGCCGCCGAGCGCGGAAGACAGCGAGGAGTCCAGGCTGAAGGACACCTGGCCGGGGGTCGTCGTCGCGTTCGCGAACGCCACGGCGATGAGGTTGTAGCTGGCCGGCACGCTGGCGATCTTGAGCGGGGTGGCGCCGTTGGTGAAGTCCTGCCAGTAGCCCATCAGCAGGTGCGCGGGCAGGGCGCCCCCGCCGCCCCCGCCTCCGCCGCCGGACGCGGCCGTCGTCGCGCTGACCTGGCTGGACTTCGGCGAGGTGCCCGCGGAGTTGGAGGCGGAGACCGCGAAAGCGTAGGTGGTCGAGGCGGCCAGGCCGCCGATGGTGGCGCTGGTCGCGATCACGGTGCTCACCTGGCTGCCGTTCTCGTACACCTGGTAGCCGGTGACCGTCCCGGCCGGGGCGGTCCACGACAGCGAGACCGACGACGAGGTGGTGCTGGTGACGGCCAGGTTCGTCGGCGCGGCCGGAGCCTGGGTCCCGCCGCCCCCCCCCCCCCCCCCCCCCCCCCCCCCCCCCCCCCCCCCCCCCCCCCCCCCCCCCCCCCCCCCCCCCCCCCCCCCCCCCCCCCCCCCCCCCCCCCCGCCCC
>JAICYD010000176.1 GCA_025934375.1 Streptosporangiaceae bacterium
CACGGTTACGGGAGCGTGGAACCACCACTCGTTTTGCGCAAAGGATCTCTCGATGCCCCGGACGGCCTGCGGAGGCCGGGCAGTCGCGGAACGCGGGAACGGTGCAGTCACGGGATACCGGTTCCGCCAGCGTGCCCGAGCCGGACCGGCCTGACCTGGCCGCAGCCGGAGCACCGGGCGAGCAGCCCCTGGCATGGCAGGGCACCACCGGAACCCGGTCAGCCCGGAAATCCCGCATGGCCTGCCCTTCTTTCCTGCGCTGTCCTTCCTGACGCGCGGGATCAGATTCCCTGCGTCACCGCGTGGACCTCGGCGGCTGGCGGGGACGTCGCGGTCTGAGGCCTGCCCCTTTGCACGGGGAGCGCATCATCCAGTGTGGCGCAGATCGTGAAGTGCGATTCCAGGCCGGTGACGCGCAGCAGCTTCGCCATCTGGGGGCGGGGGGCGGCTAGGCGGACGGTGATCCTTAGCCCTCGGGCGCGGCGTTGCGTGCCGATCAGCACGGCCAGCCCTGACACGTCACAGAATGACACCCCGGACAGGTCGATGATGAGCAGCCGCACGCCCGGGCCGAGCGCGCTGAGTAGACGCTCACGCAGCTCCGGGGTGCTGGCGATGTCAAGGTCACCCTTCAGCCTGGCGATGGTGAAGCCGGGTCGGCTGAGGACGGACAGGCTGGCCTCCGCCTGGACGTAGTCTGGCGCCCTGGCGGCGTCAAGGGCGGTCATCAGGTCGCATCCGCATGACTCGCTTCATGTAACCCAGCAGACGCCTTCGGTGACCATGTGGGCAACGTGCAATCCGAGCAAGGCTGATCACCAGAACCGATTACACCTCGCGACATCGATGAACACGGTTTTAAGGCGCTGGCCGCGCCTACCGCGCGCCGGGCCGCCGCTGCGGCGCGGTCGGTATGCGCCAGGATCTGCCGCGCCTCGACCAGGAACACCACCCCGGCAGCGGTCAGCGCGACATGGCGGGTGGTCTGCCTGACCTGCGGCTGGGTGGCCTGTCCTTTGACAGGCTAGCGCCGGGAGCGGCATGGAGATGGTGCTACGTCCACCAGCGTCTCGCCTGATCCCTTGGGGCGTTTACCGGCGGGGGACCGGGCCTTGACGCGGCAGTGATCACCGGCGAGCAGCTGACCAGGGCGACGGGGATCGCGTGCGGCTGCGGCTGGGCGCGACGTAGCGATGAGCACGGATCGCTAGCGGGCCCGGAGCAATGATCGCCCGGCAACGCTGCTGGGATGACGGCCGGCATCATCACTGTCTCCGGCCATCATGGGTGTGCGGCGGCGCCACGTGCATCCCTGCCGCGGCGGCCGCACGGCTCATTGGTGCCTGCGATCGGCTGGGGTGATGGGTTCATGCGGGATTGGTTATTTCCGATGCGGCCAGTGCGCGGTTGACTGGGGACGTGACGACACCATCTAGTGGCGAGCTGCCACCGGGCACCCTTTGCCCGTGCGGGCACACCGCTGACCAGCACCATTCACTCGCTTCCCGCTACTGCCAGGCGACTGTCTCGGGTGCCCTGAGCCGAGGCTGCATATGCGTCCCGGCGTCCGTATCCGTGCCGCTTACCCGATGACGGAGGGGCCTGGTCTGCCCAAGGAATCTGGTCTGCCTAAGAAATCTGGCTCGCCGGCTCCGGCTCCGGCCCCGTCCTGGTGGAGATGGCTGCTGCCGGCCGGGATCCTGATCGCGTTCATGCTGGTGCTGCTGCCCTGGCGCCCAGGCGCAGGCGGGACGCCGGCTCAGGCGCTGAGCTACACCAGCTTCGTCAGCGACGTGACCGCGAACAAGGTCTCGACGGCGGCGATCACCGCGGCGGGGTCGGTGAGCGGGAAGCTTGTCGACGGCAAGGCCTACGCCTCCCAGATCCCGACCGCGCTGAACGACGGCGATCTTCCCGCCCTGCTGCTCGGGCACAAGGTTCAGGTGACGGGAACCATCCCGCGCACTAACTCGGCGCTTGCATCAATAGTTGGCTGGATCTTGCCGATTGTCATCATCGTCGCGCTCTTCGCCTGGTTTGCCCGCCGCAGCAGCAAGGAGATCACCGGGCGGATCGGCGGGATCATGGCCTTCGGCAGGTCGAAGGCCAAGGTCTACGACGAGGACAGAACCAAGACGCGCTTCGCGGACATCGCCGGCTATGAAGGATCCAAGGCCGAGGTCATGGAAGTGGTCGACTTCCTGAAGCATCCGGCCCGGTACGACCGCGCCGGCGCGGTCGGCCCGAAGGGCGTGCTGATGGCCGGGCCGCCCGGGACCGGCAAGACCCTGCTCGCCAGGGCTGTCGCCGGCGAGGCCGGCGTGCCGTTCTTCTCCCTGAGCGGCTCCAGTTTCGTCGAGATGTTCGTCGGCGTCGGCGCTTCGCGGGTCAGGGACCTGTTCGCTAACGCCAGGAAACGCGCCCCGTCGATCATCTTCATCGACGAGATCGACGCCATCGGCGGCCGGCGCGGTCCCGGCGGGTTCGGCTCGAACGACGAGCGCGAGCAAACCCTCAACCAGCTGCTGTCGGAAATGGACGGGTTCGAGCCAGGCGCCAGGGTGGTCGTCATGGCCGCGACCAACAGGGCGGAGATCCTCGACGCGGCGCTGCTGCGGCCCGGGCGCTTCGACCGGACGGTGGAGATCCCCCTGCCCAACTGCGTGGAGCGAACCGCGATCCTGGCTATTCACGGGCGCGGCAAGGCGTTCGCGCCTGACGTGGATCTAGGCGTCGTGGCGCGCGGCACACCCGGATTCTCCGGCGCCGATCTCGCCAACCTCGTGAATGAGGCGGCGATCAACGCCGTGCGCGCGGATCGCGGCGTTCTCAGCGCCGCCGACTTCGGCGCCGCCAGGGACCGGCTCCTCATCGGCCGCCGTGACGCGTCGAACGCGCTGTTGCCCGAGGAGAAGCATGCCGTGGCCGTCCACGAAGCCGGGCACGCGCTCGTGGCCGTGCTGTCGGAGCACGCCGATCCCGTCGCGAAGGTCACGATCCTGTCCCGTGGCGCCGCCCTTGGCGTGACAGAGCAGCTGCCCGCGTTCGAGCGGCACCTGTACCCGGAGAGTCACCTGACCGCCTCACTCGCCGTACGCCTTGGCGGTCGCGCCGCGGAGATCCTCGTCCTGGCGGAACCGTCGACCGGCTCCGCGAGCGACCTGGCGGGCGCGACGGAGCTCGCGACGCACATGGTGCGCGGGTGGGGGTTCTCCGCGAAGGTCGGGCCCATCAGCTACGGGCCCGAGGGACCGAGCCGCGACAATCCCTTCGCCGGCCGCCCTTACGCCGAGGAGACGCAGCGTTCCATCGACCAGGAAGTAGCCAGGCTGCTCCGGGAGGCCGAGGACACGGCCACCAGCCTGCTGCGCGGGCATCGCGAAACTCTCGACCGGGTCATCGGCCTGCTGCTTGAGCGCGAGACGATCGACGGCTTTGACCTGGCCGCCATCGTCGCAACGGTGCCCGGGCCCGCCGACCTCGAACCGGCCGGGGCGCCACAGGGCTGACAGGTTAGCCTCAGTCGCCCGGCGCGCGGCGGGCGTGGCTCCGGCAGCAGGCCACGGTCACCCGCCCCCGCGCCGCCGAAGGCCACGACTTCCCGCGCGGCCGCGTCCCCACAGAAATCCCCACAGGTCCGGGCCCGCGCTGACGTCCCCGCAAAACGCGCGCTTCAGTGCTGGTGTTACCAGGCGTGACCGTCGCCGGGGGCGGGTGCCCGTCACGGCCTGCCTGACAGCCATCCCAGGAGCTTAAGTGTCAAGCCGCTGCGGGCGATTGAGAGAGGTTTCCCGGTGGGACCAGGCGGTTGCCTCGTTGTAGAGCGTGCGGGTCTCAGGCTGCCCGGTTAAGCCGGCTCGCGCATGCTTATCTGGAGAGGACGGGTGCAGCGGCGTCGGCTGCTGCCTGCCCGTGCCGGTCACGGCCTGGCCGGGTCTGCTGGTCGGCGCGGCGTGCGGTCAGCTGGGGCGGCGGCCGGTGCGCCCGCCGGGACCAGGCAGGACAAGGACATCAAGGAGCCGCGATGGGCATGGTGAGCAGGACCGACGCCTACCAGCGGCGGCACCGCTGGGCGCTGCCGGTGGCGGTGCTGTACAAGTTCGGCGACGACCAGGGCAGCTACCTCGCCGCGCAGATCACCTACTACGGGTTCGTGGCGGCGTTCCCGCTGCTGCTCCTCCTGGCCACGATCCTGGGATACGCGCTGCACGGCGACCCGCACCTGCAGCGGCAGGTGCTGGACTCCGCGCTGGCACAGTTCCCCGTCATCGGCGATCAGATCACCGCGAACATCCGGTCCTTCCACGGCAGCACGGCGGGCCTGGTCTGCAGACCAGCGTGCCTACACCTCCTACGCCAAGGCTGAACGGCATAAGAGTTTCGAGAACGTCGACGTCAGCTTCGGCGAGCGCCCGCACCCCGGGTCCGGAGAACCGAGTCCTGAACGGCACCAGGTCCGCTGAACAGGCGCGGCCCGGCCGCCGATGCTCCCCCGTGCCCGCGGCTGGCGCCGGGGGCTGGGGGTCGATCTGGCGGGTGTTACCGCTGCCGATACCGCTCCTGTTGCGCGCCACCGGCCTGGACCGGTGCTGATGAGCCTGCTGTCCGACGACGACCGCCTGCCCCACCTCCGGGGCCTGCGGGCCGAACGGCCGGTGCACCGCTACGGCGTGGGCTTGCTAGCCGTCCTCGCGGGCGACTTGCTGATCGCGGTCAACGCCGTAACCTCCCGGCTGATCCCGCTGTACGCGATCGGGGTGCTCACCGGGTTCACCATCAGCCAGACCGGGCTGGCACGCCACTGGCACAGCCAGCGCCCCCCCGCGCTGGATGCTGCACGCGGCCCTCAACGCCACCGGCGCGCTCCTGACCGCGACCGCCGCCATTGTCTTTATCGCCACCAAGTTCACCTCCGGCGCCTGGGCAGTGGTCCTCACCGTGCCCGCCCTGATGCTGCTGTTCTCCCGCATCCAGAGCTACTACCAGGCGGTAGGACTCGAACTTAGCCCGGGACGGCTCCCGGAACGCCCGCTGCCGGCCGGCAGCCTGGTGATCGTGCCGGTCGGCGGCATCAGCAAGCTCACCGAGCGCGCCCTGCACGCGGCCCTGTCCCTCGGCGACGAGGTCATCGCCGTCAGCGTCCACCCCAAGCCGCCCAAGGCGCCGCCTTCCGCGCCGAATGGGATCGCTGGAACCCCGGCGTGCGGCTGGATACCCTCGACAGCCCCCACCGGTCACTGGCCCACCCGATCGTCGGCGACGCCGTCATCTGCGCCATCCCCTACCGGCTCACCAGCCGCTAACCCCGGCCCGGGCCCCTGGCGAAGGAGGAGATGCCGGGCACTGCGTCTCGGGCGGCGGCGGTTACTGCGGAAGGTCCTGGGCGGTGAGCTGGGTGAGCGTGGCGGCGAACGCGGGGGCATGACAAGCACACGTCGCCTTGGTGCGGACGACCGCCGGGATTCGGCATTGTTCCACGTCGTTCGCGGCAGCGTGGCCGGCCTGTGCGACCTGCCCTGGCTTGATGTTGAACAGGCTTTTGCTTGCCGTGATGCGGGCTGGCGAGCGCGTGCCCCGCATCACGAGGCCTGGCGGGAAGTTCCGCAGTGGTCAGACGGGCTGGCTGGGTGAGTTGCCGGATGCGGTGGCGGCGAGGCCGTTGCCGCTGTGGCGGGTGGCTTGCACTGGCGCGGTGCCAGGGTCTGGCGTGCGGGCGGCGTGGCCGCTGAGGATGAGCATGACGGTCAGCGGGGCGGGAAACACCACGGTGGTGTCCTTGTCCACGCCGATCTCGACCAGGCTCGGCAGGTTGCGCAGCTGCAGCGCCAGCGGGTGCGCCATCATCGTGTCGGACGCCTCGCCAAGCGCGGCGGCGGCCAGGGACTCGCCCTCGGCCTGCCTGGCCATGGCGCGCTTCATGGAATCTTGCCGCTCCTTGACCGGAAACCGTAAACGTCATCCCCCAGGCCGATTACCAGCGGGCCGCGCGCACACTTTCTGTCCGGTGCGGGTGGATGGGAATCACCTGCAGGAGGGTGATACCACCGCTCGTCCTGCCATCCGGTTGTTGATCTTGTTATCGGCTGCGGTGATGGGTCCTTCCCGGATTGGCCGTTTCCGGCGCGGCACGGCCAGCGTTGACTTGGGGGTGAGCGAGCACGGAGCCCGGTGCCTGCGCTTCTGCGGCCGGGCGGTTGCTCTTGATGTGGGGTGCGTCTTGATCATCATTGCAGGGCTTATCGTCCTGGTGGCCGCGGTGGTCGCCGGTGTGGCCGGCGTTCTGGGCAACGGCGGTAGCGGACATGCGCTGACCCACGGGTTCGCGGTCTTCGGCTACCACGTGACCGGCTCTACCGGCACGCTGTTCCTGTACGGCATCGTGGTCGGGGCGATCGCCATGGCCGGGCTGAGCCTGCTGCTGGCCGGCGCGCGGCGCACCTCCCGCCGCGGCCGCGCTGCCCGCCGCGGGCTCAGGCAGTCCCGCCGGGAGACGGCCGCCGTCAGCGCCGAGCGCGACGACCTCGCCGGCCAGCGCGAGACCGCCCGCGCCAGCGCGGCGAGCACACGCGGGAACGACACGGCCCGCAGCGCCTCCTCTCCCGGCCCGGACCACGGCCGCGGCGAGGGCTGGCGGCGCCTGTTCGCACGCCGGGCCGCTCCCAGCCACGCGCCCGCCGAACCCCTAGAGCCGCTGACCGGCCAGCCCGCCCCGGACGCTCCTGAAGGTACGCCCGCCCCCGCAGGGCAGCTCACGAACCGCAGCCACCCGTGAGTGCCGCCAAGAAGATCGCGCACAGGGTCGAGGCGGTCAAAGGCGCCGCAATGAAAATCGCCGACCGCCTCACCGGTAACCGGCGAATGCGGGCCAGAGGCCGCGGCGCCCATGCCAAGGGCAACATCAAGCAGTACGGCACGAAGATCAAGGACGCCTTCGGGCGCTGACCGGCCGCGCCCGGCGCGGCCCGATGACCTCCGCCAGGGCCACCTGGCCAGCCTGCTTTTCTCCCCGGACGTCTTGCCGGTCACCGTGGCCACCCGGGCAGGCCCGCCCGTCGGCTTCCTGGCCGCCGCCAGTCCGCGCGCCCTGCCACGATCCTGGGGTGCGCGCTGCACGGCAACCAGCAGCTGCAGCGCCAGGTGCTGGACTCCGCGCTGGCCCAGTTCCCTGTGATCGGCCGATCAGATCACCGCGAACATCCGCTCCTCCCACGGCAGCACCGTCGCCCTGGTCATCGGCATACTGGGCTGCTTTTCCACGTGCCTGGGAAGGACGGGAGGGCTGGCGCTGGGCCGGTGGGGCCTGATTGGTGCTGATTGACAACTGTCGCTCACTACGGTCAGTCTCGGGCTGGGTGGCCGTCTGGTGGTCTGCGGAGGTGCAGGTGAACGGTTTCGCGTTTGCGTACGAGGGCTTCGATCCGACCGGGGAGGGGCTGCGTGAGGCGCTGACCTCGACGGGCAATGGTTTCCTGTGCGCACGGGGTGCTGCAGAGTGGGAGGACGCCGACGGCGTGCACTACCCAGGCACGTATGCGCATGGTGTCTATAACCGCGAGACGACGATCCTCGGCGGTCGTCCCGTGCTCAACGAGGATCTGGTGAACCTGCCGAACTGGCTAGTGCTCAAGCTGCGCATTGAGGGCGGGGACGCGTTCCGGCTCGGCGATGTGGAGTTGCTCGACTATCGCCACGAGTTCGACATCCGCAATGCGATGGTCATTCGCGAGTTGCGCTTCCGCGACCGCGCCGGCCGTGAGACGAGGCTGCGCAGCCGACGGTTTGTGAGCATGGCCGACGTGCACCACGGCGGCATCGAGTGGACGCTCACGCCGGAGAACTGGTCGGGCCGCGTCGAGGTCGTCTCCGCGCTTGACGGGCGGGTCACCAACATCGGCGTGGCGCGTTACGGGCAGCTCGAGGGGCGGCACCTGGATCCGGTGGGGCCGAGGACGTTTGGGTCCGAGGTGATCGCGTTGAAGGTCCAGACGCGGCAATCGAATCTGTACATCAGCCAGGCGGCGCGCACCCGCGTCTTCGGCGGCCGCGGGCCGCTTGCCGTCGACCGCGGTCTCTACCAGATGGAGGACTACATCCAGCAGGTCCTCGGGTTCGACGTCAGCCGGGGGGCCGCAGTGCGGGTCGAGAAGATGGTGGCCTTCTACACGTCGCGTGATCGCGCGATCAGCGACACGCTGGTCAAGGCGGGGACGTCGGCGCTGCGGTACGCCGACTTCGGCGAGGCGTTCGAGCGCCACGCCTCAGCCTGGGACGAGCTGTGGCACGAGTGCGACGTGCGCGTGCCCGGCGACGACCGGGTGCAACTCCTGCTGCGCCTGCACATCTGCCATGTCCTCCAGGTCTGCTGCCGCAACACGGCGGACCGGGACGCCGGGGTACCCGCCCGCGGCCTCAACGGCGAGGCCTACCGGGGTCACGTGTTCTGGGACGAGCTGTACGTCTACCCATTCCTGAACTTCCGCATGCCTGAGGTGACGCGGGAGCTGCTGCTGTACCGCTATCGCCGCCTTGGCGCGGCCCGGGCCGCGGCCCTGGAGGCGGGGTTCCGCGGCGCGATGTTCCCCTGGCAAAGCGGCAGCGACGGCACGGAGGAGACCCAGAGCATCCACCTCAACCCGCTGTCTGGTCGCTGGGAGCCGGACTTGAGCCGCACCCAGCGTCACGTTAACGCGGCGATCTTCTACAACATCTGGCATTACTTCCACGCCACCCAAGACCTGGCGTTCATGCGCGACTACGGCGCGGAGATGATGCTGGAGATCGCGCGTTTCTGGGCCTCTATCGCGCACTTCAATCCCGAGCGGGACCGTTACGAGATCCACGGGGTGATGGGCCCGGATGAGTTCCACGAGAAGTATCCCGGCACCGAGGATGGCGGTCTGCGCAACAATGCCTACACCAACGTGATGGTGGCCTGGCTGTGCGGCGTAGCCCGGGACGTTCTCTTGCTGCTGCCGACGGCGCGGGCCGCAGCGCTGCGCGACAAGCTCAGCCTTGACGACGAGGAGCTGCGCAGGTGGGAGAGCATGAGCCGCCGGATGTTCGTCCCGTTCCACGGCGACGGGATCATCAGCCAGTTCGAGGGCTACGAGGAGCTTCAGGAGTTTGACTGGGACGGCTACCGCGCGAAATACGGCAACATCCAGCGACTCGATCGGATACTGCGTGCCGAGGGCGACGACCCTGGCCGCTACAAGGTGGCCAAGCAGGCCGACACGGTGATGCTGTTCTTCTTGTTCTCCGGCGACGAGCTGCGGCGGCTGTTCGGGCGGCTGAGCTACAGCTACGGCTCGGACACGGCGCGCAAGAACATCGCCTACTACGACCGGCGCACCTCACACGGCTCGACGCTGAGCTTCATCGCGCACGCGGGGGTCTTGGCGGCGCTGGACCCCGAGAGCTCGTGGCAGCGGTTCCTCGTTGCCCTGGAGAGCGACGTCGGCGACGTCCAGGGGGGGACCACCAAGGAAGGCATCCACATGGGCGTCATGTCCGGGACGCTCGACCTCGTGCAGCGAGGCTACACGGGCACGCACATCCGCGACGGCGTCCTGCATTTCCACCCCAGGCTCACCGGCCCGCTCGACGGGCTGTCGTTCTCGATGCAGTTTCAGGGGACCCCGATCCTGGTGACGTTCGCCGGCGGGCGGCTCACGGTGGCCGCCCATCGGGAGGGCGTGAGCCCGCCAGTCAAGGTTGCCGTCGGCGACGAGGTGCGCGAGCTACGTGCCGGGGACCGGCACACGTTCGAGCTCCAGCCGGACCCGGGTCCCGAGCAGCACGTCCAAGGCTGAGTGGAGGACCCATGCCAGCATGGTTCCAGGCAGCGATCTTCGATGTCGACGGCGTGCTCGTCGACTCGCCCCACCAGAAGGCGTGGCGTGAGTCGCTGCGCGAGCTGATGGAGCGGGAGTGGAGCGATATCGGCGACCAGACGATCTGGTCACCCGAGGCGTTCACGCCCCAGGTCTACCAGGAAGAGATGTCGGGTAAGCCGCGGATGAGCGGCGCGCGGGCGGCGCTGGAGTACTTCGGGGTGCCCGATGCCGGTGCCCGCGCCCGGGAGTACGCCGCGCGCAAGCAGGCGATGGTGGTCCGGCTGATCGGGGCCGGCGAGTTCACCGCCTATCCCGACGCGCTGCGGTTCATCATCGCCGTCAAGGACGCCGGGATCCAGGTGGCGGCCGCGTCGTCGTCGAAGAACGCGCAACTGTTCCTGAGCCGGATCCGGCTCGACACCTTCGCCCAAGAGCACGGTATCTGCTTGCCATGTGTGCGGCCGGGCCTGACGCTGCTGGACTTCTTCGACGCCGACGTTTCGGGCCGGGATTTCACCCACGGCAAGCCTCACCCCGAGATGTTCCTCACCGCAGCCCACGAGCTCGGGGCCGCGCCTGAGGCCGCGATTGTCATAGAGGACGCCGCCGCTGGGATCGAGGCGGCCAAGGCCGGCGGCATGGCCGCGATCGGCATCGCGCGAGCCCTCGACGCCGACCTCCTGTCCGCCGCCGGGGCCGAGATCGTGGTCACCACCCTCGACCAGGTGGACCTGGCCGCGCTGGCAGACGGGCAGCTGGCGACGAAGCGATGATGCGTGCCTCTCGTTGAGTTCGAAAGGATGAGCCTGGATCGCGGTGCGGTTAGCGGGGGTGGCTGCGGGGGACATCGGCCGCGGCCCCGAGTGCCTGGAAATTGGGCTGCCTGCTTTTGCCTCGTCTTTCTCGCAGGTGCCTAGCTTAGACGCCGTCCAGCCCGGCGAAGGGTGGCCGGCCGGGACCAGAACGCGGTCAGCGCGACGTGGTGGGCGCGGTGACCTTGCACTCCGGCAGCACCGTACCGCCCCGCAGCTGTCATTAGCCGACTGCTCCCTCCATCTGAAGCTCGATCAGCCGGTTCAGCTCGAGCGCGTATTCCATCGGCAGTTCGCGCGCGATTGGCTCGACGAAGCCGCGCACGACGGTGGCCGCGGCCTCGCCCTCGGTCATGCCGCGGCTCATGAGGTAGAACAGCTGGTCCTCGGAGATCTTGGAGACGCTGGCCTCGTGGCCCATCTCCACGTCGTCCTCGCGGATGTCCACGTAGGGATAGGTGTCGGACCGGCTGACCGCGTCCACCAGCAGCGCGTCGCACTTGACGGTGGACTTGGAGTGCGACGCACCCTCCTGCACCTGGACCAGGCCCCGGTAGGAGGTGCGGCCGCCGGCTCTGGCCACGGACTTGGAGATGATCTGGGACGAGGTGTTCGGCGCGCAGTGCACCATCTTGGCGCCGGCGTCCTGGTGCTGGCCTGCGCCGGCGAACGCGACGGATAGGGTCTCTCCCCTGGCGTGCTCGCCCATCAGGTAGACGGCCGGGTACTTCATCGTCACCTTCGAGCCGATGTTCCCGTCCACCCACTCCATGCTCGCCCCGGCCTGCGCCACGGCCCGCTTGGTGACCAGGTTGTAGACGTTGTTCGACCAGTTCTGGATCGTGGTGTAACGGCAGTGGGCATCTTTCTTCACGACGATCTCGACAACTGCGGAGTGCAGCGAGTCGGAGGAGTAGACCGGCGCGGTGCAGCCCTCGACGTAGTGCATGCTGGCACCCTCGTCGACGATGATCAGGGTCCGCTCGAACTGGCCCATGTTCTCGGTGTTGATCCGGAAGTAGGCCTGCAGCGGGATGTCCACGTGCACGCCCTTCGGCACGTAGATGAAACTGCCGCCGGACCAGACCGCTGTGTTCAGCGCGGCGAACTTGTTGTCCCCCACCGGGATGATCGTGGCGAAGTACTCCCGGAAGAGGTCCGGGTGCTCCTTGAGCGCGGTGTCGGTATCCAGGAAGATGACGCCCTTCTCCGCCAGGTCCTCGCGGATCTTGTGGTACACGACTTCGCTTTCGTACTGCGCGGCGACGCCGGCGATGAGCCGCTGCCTCTCCGCCTCGGGGATGCCGAGCTTGTCGTAGGTGTTCTTGATGTCGGCGGGCAGGTCTTCCCACGACTCCGCCTGCTTCTCTGTCGAGCGGACGAAGTACTTGATGTTGTCGAAATCGATGCCGGTCAGGTCCGCCCCCCAGTCGGGCATCGGCTTGCGCCGGAACAGCTTCAGGCCCTTCAGCCGCAGGTCCAGCATCCACTCCGGCTCGTCCTTCAGTGCCGAGATGTCCCGGACGACCTCCTCGGACAGGCCCCGGCGCGCGGACTCGCCCGCGGCGTCCGAGTCGGCCCAGCCGAATTTGTAACGCTCCAGCCCCTCAAGCTCGGGGTGCGCGATTGTCGTCATGCGAAGGTGCCTCCTCCCGAACTACTCAGTTGTCATTGTGTCGGCGGCGGCGCTGATCGGCGGTATCGCGGATGCGCACCTGCGACGGGGCGGTGACATGCGTGGCGCCGATCCCGTCACTGTGCGCGATCGCTCCGAAGTGCTGCACGGGAGTGCCTGGGCAGCTGGCCCCAGTCTTCGCCTCGCGCAGCTGCGGTATCCGGTCAAGAGGTTCTAGTCCTCCGCGCCTTAAAGACTATCATAGATTCTAGAAAGATATTGCTAGTTTTTCACTTCCTGTGCACAATGAGGGCAGGCACCGGGAATCATGGCGCTCATGGTGCCCGGGATGCAGCGCACCCAGTGGAACTGGCCGTGCCAATGCCCCTCCCCGGTCGTGAACACCAACTCCTCCAGCCGGGCACTTCGGCTCACCGGAGGCAGACACGGAGACGCACGGTGCCGTCCTTCGTGCACAATCCGGAAAGCGGGTGCGGCGGCTGCGACGGGCCGAGCGTACAGTGACAGTGACATCACGGCTCCAGACCTCGGTCGCTTCTTCCGCGTGGGAAGAATTCAAGAACTAAAAGGTCTCTATGAGCCTTTCCTAACCGTTGCGGGCGTCCGCGCGGCACATTGAACTGCTGCACGACAAACGGTGCCGGATGTCCGACGCTCTGGTGTCTGCGGACGGCACGATCATCCTCGGCGACTGGGACCACGTCGCCGTAGGGCCGCCTGAATGGGGCCTCGCTCAGATCTACTACACCAGAAAGCGGCTCGGTTACCCTCAATCGGAAGACGTTGACGGCTTCGGGATCGCCTACGGCGGGGACCCCCGCGACTGGCCAGGCCTGGCGACTCTGGTAGCCATCCGGGAGGTCAGCGGACTGAGCACGTATATCCGTAACGCCCCGCCCAGCCATTCGCCCGGCGAGAGCTCACCATGCGGGTTAGCACGCTCCAAGCCGGCGATCACTCCGCCCGCTGGAACCGCCCCGGCTCCGCGCGATAGAGGGCGCGCCGCCGCGCGTCGACTGGAAGGCCCTCAACGAGGGGAAGCCGACCTTCTTCATGTAGCAACCGCTACGTTTCAGTTGATCCGATAACATGGGCGTATGACCGGCGAAGAGGCTGAGGCGGCACTCCAGGCCTGGGCGACCGTCCAGCGCGACGACCTAGTCCGTGCCGCCCACCAGGCCGGGGTTGCCAAGAACCGCATCCATGTCCTGACGGGAATCGCCCGGACAACCATTGACCGCATAC
>JAICYD010000076.1 GCA_025934375.1 Streptosporangiaceae bacterium
CACAATATTTTTTCACCCCCCTCGTCGCGGGGGCCCCCTCCCCCCCCCGCGACTCTTTCGTCCCCGGCGGGCATCCCGAGGCGTGATTCGTACGTAAGTTCGGATTTTTCAGTGGGATGCGACCGCAAATGTAGGTATATGCGAAAGTTGTCCGCGAGCATGAGCGCACCTTTGCGACGAAGCGATAAGTAGTCGTAAACACACGATGCGCACGATAATTCTGTGACAATGTGGGACTGCGGTCCTACGTTCCGCTATCCTTCGTGGTCGGGGGGAGCGGGCAACGGATTGCGTATCAAGCCACGGGAGGTCGCGATGGATCGCGTAGCCCAGATGGTGTTTCGCCATGGGCTTCCGCAGCTCCGACGACGCAAGCCGGGCTTCCAGGCCCGGCGGTCAGCGTCGCGCGGGGTCCGGGGGTGGCAGCTATGGGGGCTGCCGGGCCGGGTGCGAGCCTTCGTCCTGGTGGTGATCGGCATTTACCTTACGTGGGCGGCGGTGCTCGCCCGGGGGTTCACGCCGACGGCGCGCGACCTCGCGCTGGCCTGCGCGCTGCTCGCCTGCGGGGTCGGCACGGTGGCGCTCGCCCGCCACGACAGAGAGCCGGACGTGGCCGTCAAGAACGTGTACGCGGTCTGGGACCTGCCGGTTCTCATCCACCTGCCGCCGATGTACGCGCTGGCCGTCCCGGCGCTGCGGGTGGCGCTGACGCACTGGCGGGACCGGGCGACTGCCCCGCACCGGCGGGCCTTCGCCGCCGCCGCCAGCGGGCTGGGGTACGGCTGCGCGGCCACCGTGTTCCGCGCGATGATCCCGGCCGGGGTGACGGCCCGGCACTACCTGATGGCGCACACCACGCTATGGCTGCTGGCCGTCGTGTGCTGCGCGGTGACCGCCTGGGCGGTCTACCAGGGGCTGATGGCGCCGCTGCGCAAGGCACCGGACCGCAAGCTGGTGACGCGGGAGTCGCTGCACAACGACGCCACCGAGCTGTGCGCCGTCACGCTGGTCGCCCTGTGCTTCCAGATCACCCCGCTGGCCCTGGCCATCGCGTTCCCCATGGGAACCTTGCTGCGGCGCTCGTCGCGGCACGGCGAGCTGGTCAACGAGGCCCGTGCGGACGCCAAGACGGGGCTGCTCAACGTGGCCGCGTGGGAGCGGCAGGCGGAGTCCGAGGTGGCCCGGGCGGTGCGGACCTCCACGCCGCTGGCCGTCGCGCTGCTCGACCTGGACCGCTTCAAGCACGTCAACGACACCTACGGGCACCTGATCGGCGATGAGGTGCTGCGGCAGATCGCGGCCACGATGACGGACAACCTGCGCGAGTACGACGTGGCGGGCCGGTTCGGCGGCGAGGAGTTCGTCATGCTCTTGCCGCAGACCCGCGCCGTCGACGCGCTGCGGATCGCCGAGCGGGTCCGCGCGCAGATCGCGCAGCTGCCCGTCCGGGTCGGGGACGGCGAGCAGGTCACCATCACCGTGTCCATCGGCGTCGCCGCGCTGGACGCCGGAGCGCGCCGCGAGCTGACCGACCTGCTGGCCGCCGCGGACGCCGCGCTGTACCGGGCCAAGGCCTCCGGCCGCGACCAGGTGCAGATGATCAGCACCAGCCGGGGCCTGAGCGCCGTCCGCCCGCCATCGGGCCCGGGTCCCGACCCGACCCCCGGACAGGCGCACACGGTCGCCAAGGTTCGCGATGCCAGCCGGGCAGCGGACGTGCTCGCGTCCCGGCCGCACCTCGGCCCGTACGGGCCACTAGCGGCCGCGGCCCTGGCCCGCGTGGCGGTCAGTCAGCTGGCCGACGCCGAGGGGGCCGACGAGGTCGCCGGAAGGGCCAGCACGGCGACCAGCTCAGTGCTGACCGTGTGACACTCCGACGCCGCCCCGGTCGCCAGCACCTGCGGTGTCGGGTAGCCCTGGCAGGTCCACCCGCTTACCGACAGCGGCGCGCCGCCGCCATTGCCCTGCAGCGCGCCGTGCTTGACCAGCGCGGCGTAGCTGTCCTCGATCCGCATGGCGGTCGCGCAGTCCACGTCGCCCTTGGTGACCTTCACGATGACAGGCACGCCAGCCCCGGTGCGGGTATTGCCGCAGGCCTTCCCGGACGGGGGTGGCTGCGGGATGGGGGCGTTACTCACGGCGGCACCCGGCCCCGGGCCGGGCGAGCTGGACGCGCCGGACGCGGCTGAGCAGCCGGCCGCCAGGCTCGCCGCCAAGCAGAGCAGGGCGGCGGGGACGACAGCCCGGACACGACGACGGGCGGCTCGGCTCATCGCCACGTGAGGCACCTCTCCAGTCGCTTCCGTCGCGGGCATCCAAATGATGTACGTGAACCCTACTCCTAATGCCCCCGGTGCCTCTGGCGAGGGCGGGCAAGCGCCGGTCGCGAGGGAAGGTCCGCGACCGGTGCTGCCTTCAGGCGTCGTTGATCAGGTTGAATACCGCCCGGGTGCGACGGCCGGGCCCGCCAGCCGGGCGGCTGGCGGGCCCAGGTCGCGTGGTGGGCCGGCTAGCGGTAGCTAACCCCCCACGCGCTTCCGTCGAAGGTGGCGATGGCGTTGAACTTGCCGGTCGGGTAGTGCAGGGCGTACGGGAAGCGCAGGATGTCCTGCGTCACCACGGTGCCCTTGGTGTGCTGGCCGAACGCGATCCAGTAGACCGGGTTGATCGTGAACTGGATGCCGCCGCCGCCATCCGGGTCGGTCGGCACGACGTGCGTCCCCGCGCCCGACATGCCGATGCCGACGCTGCCCTGCTCGGGATCCCCGTCCCCGGGGACCTCGGGAACCTGGCTGATGAACAGCGAGCCGGTGCCATTGGCAGGCCCGGGGCCGGGCGGCCCGAACTTGAACCCGCCGCCCTCGTAGAGCAGTGTGACCTTGTTGTTGGCGACGAGGTCGGCGTCGATCACCTGCCCGGCCTGGTAATTGACGCCCGGCTTGAGGTTTCCCTCCTGGCCCCACACGAAGTTGAAGTCGACCGTCCAGTTGAAGTCGACCCAGGTCCCCGCGTGGCAGGCCTTGGAAAGCCACGCCAGCACGTGCACGTCGGCCGGCACCTGGGGTGCCTGCTGAAACACGATGGCGTTCTGGCTGTCGGAGTCGGAGTTGTTCTGGATCTGGATGCTGTAAGGCTGTCCTGGCATTGCGTTCCCCCGATTGTCGTGCCTTCCGGCGACCCGCGGGCACCGGCCGGCGTTTCCCTTCGCTTCGATCCTGGCAAGCCCCCGTGCTCCCGAGCATCCTCAATATTGATGAACTTCCAAGCGCCCGTTCGAGTCTGGCAGACCCAAAGCGTGACACGTACGCACAATGAGACGTATTCACTTATCTGAGCTGGGCCTCTTGGCATATTGGCGGCATGCCAGAAACCCCCGTGCCCGTGGCTGTTCTGTACCGTGGACATGCGCTCGCCGAAGCGCTCGTATCGGGCCTGCGGCGCCGGGGGTGGCTACCGCATTTCGCGGATCCCGAGCTGCCCGACTCGACGATGACAACGGGCGCCCGGTCGTCGGTCGTGATCGTGGAGGACGACGAGGGCAGGCTGCCCGCCACCGCGGTGTCGGTAGCCACGCGGATGGCGGGGCACGGGCGGCGGGCGGTGGTCGCGGTCGCGGGCATGGCGGCACTGCAAACTACCGTCCAGGTCGTCGCGGCCGGGGCGACGGCCGTGAACGCCGACCAGCCCTACCGGCGGCTGCTCGCCTCGGTGCATGAGGCACTGGCGGCCGGACCGGTAGCGCTGGCGGATCACGAACGGCTGCTCGCCGACTTGCGGGAGCGGGCAAATGAAGCCAGCCGCTTTCGCGCGCTGACCGCCCGGGAGTGCGCCGTGCTGACGGACCTGGCGATCGGGCTCAACGCGGAGACCATCGCCGCGAGCCGGGTGGTGGGGCTGGCCACGATCCGCACTCAGATCGCCGCGGTGCTGCGCAAGTTGGAGGTGCGGTCGCAGCTGGCCGCCATAGCGCTGACCCACCGCTCCTGCGCCGACGCCCGGGTCGCCGAGCCGCTGGCCCAATTTCATCAACATTACGGATGACGGGGTCTTGGGCGGGTTGCGAGGCTACTTGCCAGGTGCTGGGGCACCACACACAGGGGGGAATAGTCATGACGACGATGAGCGTCGACGATTTCGTGGCGGCTGCACGCCAGTGGGCGGCGGTCCGCGATGCCACGTTCAAGTATTACTGGCCGGTCAAGGGCGGATGGGAAGGGTGGATTCAGGTCGACCTGACGGCTTTCATCCTCTCCCACGACTCCACCGTGGAGATCCTGCGCGAGCAGCCCATCTTCGTCAATCCTCGTCAGCGGGTCGATCTGCTGCTCAACGCCGACCAGCTGCCGGCCCAGCAGATCGCGGTGGAGATCAAGGCGCAGTCCTTCCAGAACCAGGACGCATTCGTAGATGGCGTCGTGGAGGACCTGGACAAGCTCAGCGGCGTGGACGACGCCTACGCCGATACGACCGCCATCATGTTCGCCCTGCCATTCAGCCAGGCCGCCCTTGATGAGACGCTCGGCCTGGAAATAGACGACCACCGGATCTTCCTGCAGGTCTTCACGGGCGAGGTCGCGGGGCTGATGGCGGTCAAGACCGCCGAAGCCGGCTGGATCAACCCGTACCACAACACCAGGAAGGCAGCGCGGGCGACCGGAAAGGCCGCCCCGGTCACCGGGTTCGGCGCGCCGGCGGGCTCCGGAGTGGCCGCCGCGTTCGGCCCGCTGTCCGGCACCGCAGCCCCGGCCCCGGCTCTCGCCACGGCAGCCAAACGGCCGGCGAAGTGAGCTAGCCCACGGTCGGATGTTAGGCCAGCAGGCCAGTCCGTCCTGGCGGCGCCCCATCGCGCGCCGCCAGGCGGATGGCTGCTCTGCGGTTCACTTCTCGCCGCCACCGCCTTCGCGCTCAGCGATTCAGTGCTTCGGCATGTGCCTATGGACCCCATGTCGTTGCCGCCATGATGAGCGCCTGACCAGTGCATTTGCCTCGTATCGTCGCCTAGGGCGCCGCTCAGCTGTGGAACCCGGTCCAGGTGCTCAGCCACATTCTGGCCAGCCAGGCCGAATGGGAGATCGGGCTTCCCGTGAGCACGGGATACAGGTAGGCGAAGTTCACCGCGACGGCGGCCAGGTATGCGGCCGCTATCGCCGCGCCCGCTGCCCGCCGCCGCCGTGACCCGTCCGCGGGGCCGATGATCAGGCCGATGCACAGCGCCAGGGCCAGGCACAGGAATGGCTCGAAGGAGACCGCGTAATAGAAGTACTCAGTCCGGGCGGGGAACGCGAACCAGGGAAGCCACCCTGCCGCCACGCCGCACAGCGCGGCTCCGGCCCGCCAGTCCCGGCATTGCAGGCCCCAGACCGCCAGCGCCGGAAGCGCGGCCAGGCAGGCCCACCAGATCGCTGGCGTGCCGACAGCCAGCACGTTCTGTATGCAGCCGCTCGTCTGCGTGCAGCCGCTTTCCGCGTACCCGGGGGCCGCGTAATAGAAGCGGACCGGCTGCTTGAGGAGCAGCCAGGTCCCCGGTGGCGACGCGAAGCTATTGGGGGTGTTCAGGCCAGTGCCATAGGAGAGCATCTCCCGGTGGTACTCATACAGCGAGTACAGCGCGGAGACGACCGGGGTGCGCACGCCGTGGGCGGCGGCGTAGTTCCTGTCCCAGCCGATCGTCGACGCGAACCACCCGCTCCATGCCGCGAGGTACGTGACGGCGGCGGTCAGCCACAGCGACGGCAACAGCACGGTGCCGTCGGTGACCAGCGCGCCGCGGATGTACTGGCGGAACCCCGCGGCGCGGCGCGCCGTCATGTCCCAGATGACGCACAGCGGGGCGAACAGCACGAGAAAGAACAGGCCGTTCCATTTGGTCGCGGCCGCCAGGCCCAGGCAGCACCCCGCGGCGATCCGCCACCACCGGACGCCCAGCCGTGGCCCGGCCCCGTCGCAGGGCAGTCCCGGCGACCGCGCACTGAGCCGGGCCCGCGCCTGATCGCGGTCGATGACCAGGCAGCCGAACCCCGCCAGCACCCAGAACATCACGAAGATGTCCAGCATGGCGGTCCGGCTCATGACGAGCTCGAGGCCGTCCAGGGCCAGCAGCAGGCCCGCGATGCAGCCCAGCACATCCGAACCGGTCATCCGCCGGGTGATCCGGGCCAGCATCAGGATGGACGCTGACCCGGCGAGCGCCACCGCCATCCTCCATCCGAAGGGGTTGAGGCCGAACGCCCACTCCCCTGCGGCGATCTGGACCTTTCCGAATGGCGGGTGCGCTGAGAACACCCCGCCAGGCAGGAAGATGTTCGCTGCGTTCCCGGACGGAAGCTGCGAGCCGAAGAAGCTGATCGTGCGCTCGGCCCCGGAATGCAGGATCCCGAACGCCTGCGGCACGTAGAAGATCTCGTCGAAGACGACCGCCTGCGGCGTGGACAGGTGGGCAAACCGCAGCCATCCGCCGAGCGCGGTAATCAGCAGCGGCCCTGCCCATCCCCGCACGGGGCCGGCGCTGATGACGCTCCGGTACGCGGCCATCGCGAGCGGACGACTCCGGTCGCGGCGATCCTGGCCAGGAGCGGGCCGCCGATCGCCTGCGACCCGGCGGTACAGGTTCATGCGGTTGCGACTCCTGCCGTTGCTCGAAGGCGGCGCCCAGCCGCACGCTCAAACGCCGGGTGCACCTGAGGCCAGCACCCGGACCGCTGATGGAGAACCTACTAACGGAGGCAACCGCGTCAACCCGCCCACGTGAGCAGCCCCCGCGAACGGCGCTGACCTCGCAATACCAGCGCATGCCGGAGCCGGGATCATGAAACATGCAATCCTGCGGGGACGCTGCTGCTGGCGGGGGGCGCTGGACCAGGACGCGGTCCGGGGGCGATCTTCCGGCGACTCTACCTCGCACCCTGCAGCATCACCGTCACCACCGCCCCGCCGTCCTCAGGGCCGCCGATGGTGATGGACCCCTGGTGCGCGGTGACGATCTCTTTGGCGATGGCGAGTCCGAGCCCGGTCGAGCCGCTGAGGTGTTCCCGGCTGGCGTCGAGCCGGACGAAGCGGTCGAACACCTGCTCCCGCTGCTTGACGGGGATGCCGGGTCCGTCGTCGGCGATGTCCACCCGAACCATGCCGTCCGCGCCCGACGCCCTGATCTGTATGCCTGAGCGCGCGTAGCGGACGGCGTTGTCGATGACGTTGCGGAACACCCGCGACAGGTCGGCGGCATTCCCGGTCACGGCCAGGTCTGGCGAGGCGTCGAGTTTGATGGTGATGGCCGGCGCGGCCGTCGTCGCCTTGATCCCGGCCAGCAGCGGCGCGAGTGGCACGCGCTGTTGCCGAGCGGCGGCCTTTTCACCGTCGGATTTTGCGAGGAGCAGCAGGTCGTTGATGAGGTCCTCCAGCCGGGTGGCCTGCTTCACCGTCCGCTCGGCGATCTTCGGCCACGGCGCCCGATCGGGGTGAGCGAGGCCGACCTCCAGGCCGCTGCGGATCGCCGTGAGGGGGCTGCGCAGCTCGTGGCTGGCGTCGGCGACGAACCGGCGCTGCCGCCTGGCGGAGTCCTCCAGCCGCGCCAGCATCGCGTTCATGGTCTGCGCGAGGTGGCCGATCTCGTCGTCGGTGCCCGTTTCCGGGACGCGCCGGGTTAGCCCGGCCGCCGAGATGTCGGTGATGTCGGTGACTGCCCGGCGGATCCGCTCGACTGGACGCAGGGCCCGGCCGACCACCAGCCAGACCGTCGCGCACGCGAGGAGCAGCAGTGTCGGCAGCCCGATGAGCAGCAGCCAGGTGAAGGTTACTTTCACCTGCCGGCGCAGCTGGCTGGTGGACCCGGTGATAATCGAGACGGGCCGGCCTCCGA
Source organism: Streptosporangiaceae bacterium (assembly GCA_025934375.1). Classification (GTDB taxonomy): domain Bacteria; phylum Actinomycetota; class Actinomycetes; order Streptosporangiales; family Streptosporangiaceae; genus Trebonia. The sequence goes on from JAICYD010000076.1 coordinate 7,856, forward strand.
CCGTCACGTGCCTGCCGTAGACGGCGATCTCGCGGTCTTCGAGGAGGTCCGCGGCCTTTTGCCGGACCGGGGTGCTGGAACCGGCCGGCAGGATGTAGAGAGCGGGCTGTCCGCTCAGGGTCGAGGTCGCGGCGAGCACACTGCCGTCCGCCGTCAGCACCTGGGCCGCGGCGGCCGGGTCGCGGTTCGAGGGCGGCAGCGGGCTGGGAAACGCACCGCGGGCTGCCGCGGATTGCTGGATCTGCGTGGCATACTCGTGCAAATCGTCCTGGATGGTCCGCTGCGCGGAATCCAGCTGGAGCAAATACACCGCGACGATGCCGGTCGTTACCGCGGCGGTCAGCGCCAGCCCGGCCACGATGGTGATCCGTGACCGAAGCGTTCCCGGCTTGAGCCGCCTGCGCGTGCTCACGGCCCCTCCTTGATGATGTAACCCTGGCCGCGGACCGTCTCGATGACCGGCCCGCCGCCCTCGTCCGGAGCTTCGACCTTGCGTCGTAGCCGGTGCACCAGCACCTGGACGACCGCGGGATCACCGTCGTAGTTGACGTCCCAGCAGTGCTCGAGCAGCTCAGGCTTTGATACGACCGCCCGGCCGCGCGCAGGAGGTATTCCAGCACCGCGACCTCGCGCGTGGTCAGTTCCAGGGGGACGCCGCCCCTGGTGACGGTACGCGACGCTGGGTCCAGCGCCAGGCCGGCGGCGGTGAGGACCGCCGGCCGGGCGCCGAGCGTGCGCCGGGTCAGGGAGCGCAGGTGGGCAAGGAGGACCAGATAGGAGAACGGCTTGGGCAGGTAGTCGTCGGCGCCGCTGTCGAGGCCCTCGGCGTGGTCGAGGTCCTCATCGAGCGCGGTGAGCATCAAGATCGGCGTCCAGATCCTGCGTTCCCGCAGCGCGCGGCACACCTGGTAGCCGTCCATCCCGGGCAGCATCACGTCCAGGATGATCACGTCGTGCGAGTTCTGGGTGGCTTTCCACAGCCCGTCCACACCGTTGCCCGCGACGTCCACGAAGTAGCCCTCCGCCTTCAGGCCCCAGGCCAGGGCGTGGGCGACATCCGGCTCGTCCTCGACCACCAGTACCCGCACCTACCCAGCATCCCGCACGGTCGGCGTGGCGCCGGCGGCTTCGCGCACCGGTCCGGGCATGCCGGCCGTCGGGGCCTTCAGGCGCAGCAGGCGACGCGCCCGGTCCGGCAGCCACCAGTTCCAGTCCCCGAACAGCGAGACGAGGGCGGGCAGCAAGAGCATCCGTACGACGATCGCGTCCAGGACCACCCCGGCGGCGAGGCCGGCCGCGATCTCACGGACCGTGGCATCATTGGTGGTGGACAGCGAGGCGAGCGCGAAGGACAGGATCAGCGCGGCCGACGTCACCAGGCGCCCGGTGCGGGACACGCCCTCGATGATGCCGTCACGCGTGGATCCGCTGCGCTGGTAGCCTTCCCGGACCCTGGCCAGGATGAACACCTCGTAGTCCATGGAGACTCCGAACAGGAACCCGAAGATCAGCACCGGCGCGAAGGGGTCGATCGCGCCGTAGCTGCTGACGCCCCACAGTTGCTGCATCCCGATCCCATGCTGGAACACCAGGACGAGGATGCCGTACGTCGCCGCCACCGACACTACGTTCAACAGCACGGCCTTCGCCGGCAGCAACAGCGATCGCAACCCGCGTGCCAGCAGCAGGAAGGTCACGAGGGCGACCAGCGCGAACAGCAGCGGGAACGAGCCGTACGTGGTGCTGGCCTGATCGATCGCCTGCGCGCCGTCGCCGCCGGCCAGCGCGCCGTGGCCGGCCACCGCCCGGATGTCGGCGAGCGCCGTGCCACTGTGTGAGCTGCCGACCTCGGTCTGCGGGATCGCGATGACCAGCGCCGGGCCGTCAGCGGCCGGCCGGCCGGGGCCGATCGCGAGGGCGGCCCCGCGCACGCTGGACAGATCGTTCAGGGATCCGATGACCGCCGGGGCGTCGGCCGCGTGCGGCACGTAAACGGGGACGGAGGTCAGCGTGCCGGACGGGAATCCGTCGGCCTCGAGTACGCGCAGGCCGTCGGTGTAGCGGCCGGCCGTGGCCATGGCGGGAGTGGACGGTTGGGCGATGTTGATGGTCGCCGCGGTGGCGGCGAGCGCGCCGAGCACGCCGAGGCCGACGACCGCGGCGAGCGCCCGGTGCCTGATCACACGGATCACCCAGGCGGTCCAGAACCGGCTCGCCGGGTTCCGCCGAGCCGCGCGCTGCGGCCAGTCCACCCGCGGCCCGATCTTGGACAGGACGGCCGGCAGGAGGGTCAGCGCGACCAGCGCCGCGGTGAACGGGATGAAAAGCCCTGAGATGCCGATGCCGCGCACCTCCGTATTGGGGATGACGATCAGCGCGAACAGCCCGAGCGAGGCGACGATGCCGCTGAACCCGACGCTGTGTCCGGCGCGCTTCATCGCGGCGATCACGGCCTCGTCGTTGGGCTTCCCGGCGCTCCGCTCCTCGCGCCAGCGGGTGACCACCAGCAAGGAGTAGTCGATGGACAGGCCCAGGCCCAGCAGCACGACGATGTACTGCACAGTAGGGCCGATCGGCGAAGCCGCGGGCACGATGTAGGTGAGCCCGTAGATGAAGATCTGCATCGTCAGGACGCTGATGAAGGCCGTGATCAGCGGCAGCAGCGCGAGGAGCGACCCGAACACCCACGCCAGAACGAGCAGCGCGCCGAGCGACCCGATAACCAGCTCGCTCAGCACGGAGGAGTTACTGTGGCCGTTGGGTTTCCCGGCTGCCAGCGCTACGTAGCTGGTGCCGTTGACCGTCAGGTCCGGTGCGGCCCTCCTGGCGAGGGCGGTGATCTGGACGATCTGTGCCGGACCCATATCGCCTGCCGGCGGGTAGACCAGCACGATGGTGCTGGCACGGCGGGCTCCGACTAGCGCGCTGTCGCCGTTCGCGGCGTAGGAGACGATCCGCAGGCCCTGCGCGGCCTTGGTCAGGGCAACTTTGGCCAGGGCGGCGTCAACGCGGGCAAGGTCGTGCCGCACGCGGGGGGTGTCGACGGTCTGCCCGGCAGGGGCGCCGAGGATCAGCACGCCGGGATCGTCCCTCGCTCCGTCGCCGAAATGCGCCTCGATCGCGGTGTTCGCGGTGAAGGCCGGGCCGCTGACATGGGCGCCTCCGTGCAGCCTGCCGGCCAGGGACGGTGCCAGCGCCACGCCGGCCGCGGTGATGACGAGCCATAGCAGCCCGACGGTGAGCCGGTGCCGCGTCACCAACGTTCCGAGTCTTTCCACAGATCCTCCGTCCGGTGCGCCCGGGTAAGTGCTCCCCAGGTCACCCGAACGTTAGGAAGCGGAAGCTTTCAGGAGGCTTACGCCGGTATCGCGGCCCGTTCGCGGGCGACGCCCCGCAACCCCACCAGGTCGTTGACCTCATCGACCCGCCCCACCGCAGGAGAGCGCCGTCGGCTGATGTCCGACTCCGACGGCTTTCAGAATTCGATCCCTAGCGTCCCAACCACTGCTAACTGTCGGCATTCCTTACCGGAGATCATCGCCGAGGTCGTATTCGTCGTTGCGGCGGATCCAGAGTTGCCAGGCGTCGCCCTCGTCGCGGCCCTTGGGCGCCCCGGTCGAGGATCGGGTAGTAGGGCATCATGAACTCCACCCCGCGCCACGTGGTGGTGTAGGTCTGGTAGACCGCGCCGTCGGCCAGGGTGAAGGCGCTCATCGCGGGCGCCTCCGACAGGTACCCGCGAATATCGGTCCCGGTCGCCTTGGCGTTGCTGGCGACGATGGGCGGCAGCGCGGACTCGTCCAGGCCCCCGGTGGCCTCGGGGGGATAGGCGCCGCCGTAGTCGAGGTTGAAGTCGGTGCCGGCCGCCGAGACCCAGGGGATGTGCCAGCCCATCCGCTGCTTGTACGCCTGCAGCTTCGCCAGCGGCGCCGAGGATACGAGCAGCAGGGTCACGTCACGGGCGTGCAGGTGGGGCAGCAGGCCGTCCAGGCCGTCGGCCATCGAGGAGTTGACCGGGCAGCCCGCCTGGTAGCTGGGGCCGAACATGAAGTGGTAGATCAGCAGCTGCGAGCGGCCGTCGAACAGGCCGGCCAGGGACCGCGGGCCCTCGTCGGTCGCGAAGCGGTAGTCCTTCTCGACGGCGACCCAGGGCAGCTCCTGGCTTTGCCGCGCTAGCTCGTCGCCTGCACGCGTGTGCTCCTTCTCGCGCTGCAGCAGGTCCGCGCGCAGCGCCTGCCACTCCTGCTGGCTGACAACCTTGTGATCGATCATCGTGCGTCGTCTCCTCGCGTGGCTGAGGGCCTGCCTGTACAGACCAGCCAGGTCGCCGCGAGTCGCCGCGGTACCGCGAACTGCATTGAAGTTGCATTGCTTTTTCACTGTAATTGCACTGGTATTGCATTGGAATTTCCGCGCATAACGGGTGGAATTAAGGCATGGAAAACATGCAGCCCGTAAGCCGGGCACACCATAATGCAAGCGCCAATCGAGGGGAGCTGCCGCGATGATTACCGCGCTTTCCGTCATCGCCGTTCTCGGCATCATCGTCTTCTTTTCGGGCGTCGCGTTCGGGATCTTCGTCCTGTTCATCATCATCAGCATGCGGCGGACGCCCCGGGTGCCGTTGTCGCAGGTCCAGGAGGAGCGGGCCGGGGGGATCTCCCGGCGGGTGCTCACCGGGTCGCGGAGTGGGAGCCGGGAGATCAGCCAATGAGCGCCGCCATCGAATCCCGCGTGATCCGGCGCCACTGCACCGAGCGCGGCTGCGGTGAGGCGCGGGCGATGGTGGCCGGGTTCGCGGCCGCCACGCCGGTGCTCTCGCCGCTGTGGCAGCAGCTGGACCGGGCGCTGGCCGACGTCCCGGCCCGACCCCGGTGCAAGCGGTCCTGAGCGCCTGGGCCGAGGTCGGCTCCGCTCTGGCCGCGTACATCGAGGTTTACGACCTGCCCGAGTCCGCGATGCGGCTCAACACGCCGAAGCGGGGGTGGCTTCAAGGGGCCGAAGCGATCGCTGCGGCCCTCCGGGGGGCCTGGTCAGGATTGGTGGCCGCGGTCCCGGATCGCGGTGCTCAGGGTCGGCCCGGACGTGCCGAGGGCCGACAGGACCGGGGGCACCAGTCCCTCGGTGACGGCGAGAATGCCCAGCGCGAGGTCCTCGACAGTGGCGGGCCGGGCGGCGGGCCGGGCCTGTGCCTTGCGGCGGGCGTGCTGAAGGGCCGGCCCGGCGCCGGGGCCGAGGGGGAGGAAGGCGCCGTCCTGGCCGACGAAGGCGGCTCGCCGGGGATTGAACCAGCGGGGCCCGCGGTGGACGGCCCGGGCGGCGCGGGCGAGGGCCTCCTGGCCGAAGGATGCCTCGGTGGTGGCGCGCACGGCGTCGACGTCGACCCCGACGGTGGCCAGCGCGTCCCGGTCCAGGTCACCGAATAGGCCGCCGGACAGGGGAACGATCTGCGCCTCGGCGCGCCCGGGGGTTACGCCGTGGGCGCGCAGGACGGCGCCGGCGGGCTGGCCGGCGGCGGCCAGGGCGAGCAGGAGGTGCTCGCCGCCGAGGTAGGGGTGGCCGAGCCGGATCGCGTGCGCGTAGGCCTGGACCACGATGGCGTTCGCGTCCTCGCTGAAGTGCCTGGTCATGGCTGCCTCCCGGTCCGCTTGCCGTGCTTGCGGTGCACGGTCTGCTTGGTGACGCCGAGCCGCTGCGCGATCTGCTGCCAGGACCATCCGGCCCGGCGGGCGTTGTCGACCTGGAGGATCTCCAGCCGCTCGGTAAGGGCGCGCAGGGCGGCCACCGCGCGCAGGCCGGCATCGGGGTCGGCGCCGGCGGCGTCCTCGGTGATGTCGCGCACGGGTTCCATGCCGTCAACATATGCTGACGACGTCGACGGTGTCAACATATGCTGACGACAGATGTCCGTCGGGCGGGTGGCCATGGTGGGATCACACGACGACGGGGCTTCGCCGACTTGCGTGATACGCACTTATTGCGTATCACGCAAGTTTGTTGCTAGCGTGAGGGCATGGCAATTGAGGCGACGGCTCGCGACGGGGCGCCGGTGGCGCCCCGTCGCGAGATGTACAAGGAGCAGACCCGCCTGGACCTGGCGGTGGCCGCGTTCGAGCTGGCGGTGAAGGACGGGCTGGCCGAGGTGCGGGTGCCGCAGATCGCCGCGGCGGCCGGAGTTTCGGCCCGGACGTTCAACAACTACTTCACGAGCAAGGAGCAGGCGATCGCGTGGCTGGCCGAGCGCCATGCGGCTGGGATGGCCGCGACGCTGCGGGAACGGCCCGCTGACGAGCCGCTCGGGGAGGCGCTGATGGCGGCGGTGCTTGGCCAGTACCACCTGCCCCGGGAGGACGGCCTGTCTGCGAACTTCCTGCGGGACTTCCGTGCGCTGGTAGCGGGCGAGCCCGCGCTGCACGCGCAGTACCTGGCCGCGAGGGCGGCGGCGGAGCGGGACCTTGGCGAGGCGATCGCGGGGCGGGCGGCCGCGATGGGGTCGCTGCGGTCCGCGGTGCTGGCCGCCATGGTGGCGGGGGCTGAACGGGCGGCGGTCATGCACTGGATGCGAGCGCCGTCTGGCTCGCTGGTCGCCACGGTCCGCGAGGCGATTGAGCAGGCCGTGGCGGGGATCGGCGGGCCGTCATGAGCCGCCCGGCCCCGCTACCAGGGCGCTCGTGGCCGGCCGGCGCCCGGCAGGGGGACCGCGGCGAACGCCGGCGGCGGGCGCTGCAGGCGCTGGCGGTGCCGGCGGTGTCGGTGATCGCGTACTTCGCGGTCCGGTCGGCGGTCGGGTCCGACGCGGCGGGACTGGCGATCGCGGGGGCGGTCCCGGCGGCGTACGCGATCGTCGCCGTGCTGATCCGGCACCGGGTCGGCACGCCCTGCTGCACCTGGCCCTGGCGCTGACCCTTTCCACCGCCGCCTTCCTGACGGTCGGCCGCGTGGTCAGCTGGGCGACGCTCGCCCTCGGCGCGCTGTGCCTGTATGGCTACCATCGCCGCCTGCGCCGAGATCAGGCCGGAAGCCAGCACGGCCGGGCCGCCGCGCTGGCTCGCGAGGAACCGCGATCCTGATGGCCGTGCGCGCAGCACGTACGGCCAGTGTCGCCGGGCTGAAAACCGGTTGCCCGCCGTGGCCGGCGCGGCGAAGATGCTAGCGCGCTGGCGACCGCCGGCAGCAGGCAACGGAAGGGGCCCGATGGCGAGTGAGGAACTGGCGACGGTGCAGGAGCTATTGCGCGGCGTCGGCCTGGAGGACCTGACGATCGCCGAGCGCCGGGTGGCCATGGATTCGGTCCTCGCGCAGCCGCCGCCCGGCACGGCCGTGGAGCCGGCCGATGCCGGGGGAGTGCCGGCCGAGTGGGTGATCGCCGCGGGCGTGGACAGCGCCCGCGTGCTGCTGTACCTGCACGGCGGGGCCTACCAGGCCGGCTCGCCGGCCACGTTGCGGCACACGATCGCGCTCATCTCGGCGGCCGCGCAGGCCCGCGTGCTCAGCGTCGACTACCGGCTGGCGCCCGAGCACCCGTTTCCCGCCGCCGTGGACGACGCGCTGACCGCCTACCGGTTCCTGCTGGACGGCGGCGGCGACCCGGCGGCCATCGCGATCGCGGGCGATTCGTCGGGCGGGGGCCTGGCCCTCGCCTCGCTGGTGGCGCTGCGCGACGCCGGCGACCGGCTGCCCGCGGCGGCGGTCGCGATCTCGCCGTGGACGGACCTGGCGCTCACCGGTGAGTCGCTGACCACCCGCGCGGACGCCGACGTGATGATCAAGCCGGACGGGATCCGCGAGGACGCGGCGACGTACCTGGTCGGCGCCGATCCCCGGCACCCGTACGCCTCGCCGCTGTACGCCGGCTTGCGGGGGCTGCCGCCGCTCCTGATCCAGGTCGGCGACGCTGAGGTGATCCTCGACGACTCGACCCGGTTCGCCGCCAAGGCCCGCGCGGCCGGGGTCGACGTCACGCTGGAGGTCTGGGACCAGATGCCGCACGTCTGGCACGCGTTCGCCGGCCTGCTGCCGGAGTCCGACCAGGCGATCGAGCGCATCGGCGGCTGGCTCCAGGCCCGCTGCGGGGGCTACGGTGAACGCCATATCCCGACGAGGACTCAACGGTTATTGACAAAAACTTCTTTTACGTAAAGACTGATTTTCGTCATGAGGAACGTCGTCTACCTGGACCAGATCGAGCAGGCTGAGGCCCTGCTCAAGCCGCAGCGGATCGAAGTGCTGCGGCACCTCGCCGAGCCCCGGTCGTGCACCGAGGTGGCGGTCGAGCTCGACCAGACCCCGCAGCGGGTCTATTACCACGTGAAGCGCCTGGTGGAAGTCGACCTGGTGCGCCAGGTGGCCGAGCGCCGGGTGCGCGGGATCCACGAGGGGATCTATCAGGCGGCCGGCCGGTCGTACTGGCTGTCCCCGGGCCTGGTGGGGCGGATCGGGCTGCGCCAGACCCGCGACCAGCTCAGCCTGGGCTACCTGGTCGACCTGATGGAGGGTGTCCAGGCGGACGTCGCCGCGCTCGACCTCACCCGGCCGGACCTGCCTTCGATCGGCGTGTCCGGAGACATCCGGGTGCGCCCGGAGCAGCGGGCGGCGTTCCTCGACGAGTTGCAGCGGACGCTGCAGGACCTGTTCACCCGCTACGGCGGCGCCGAGGGCGACGCGTTCCGCCTGGCCGTCGCCTGCTATCCGAAGGGAGATCCCGATGACCGAGCCTGACCTGCGCTTGCGCGCCGTCATTCCGGCCCCGCCGAAGGCCGTGTACGAGGCGCTGACCGACCCGGCCGCGCTGCGCGCGTGGCTGGCCGAGCACGCTGACGTCGACCTGCCCGGCAAGTACGAGTTCTGGGGCCGCTTCACGCCGGACGGTGCCGCGCCGCACCAGCGCGTCCTGCATGTGGACGAGCGCACTTTGCGGTTCGCCTGGACCGTCGACGGTGTCGAGTCGACCGTGGGGTTCGAGTTGGACGAGGACGAGAACGGCACCCTGGTGACGCTGAGCCAGAGTGACCTGCCGACCTTCGCGGAGGTGCTGGCCGACACGGCCGGTGCCCGTGGCGCGCTGCAGACGTTCTGGTCGCTGGCGATCGCCAACCTGGCGGACTACCTGGCCGGCCGTGAGCTGACGCCCAAGTGCGACTTCACGTCGAGCGAGTTGCGTGCCTCGGTGGTGATCGACGCGACACCGGATGAGGTGTTCGACTCGATGACCAAGCCGGAGCAGTTCCACCGGTGGTTCGGCGCCAACGTGGACATCGAGCCCTATGTGGGCGGCCGCTTCGCGATGGGCGGGTTCGATCTGGACCCCGGCGGGGCCAGGTTCGTCAAGTTCGAGCCGGGCCGCAAGGCAACGCTGCGGTATGCCGACGGCATGACCGACAGCTGGGAGCTGGAAGGCGCGGACGGCAAGACGCGGCTCACCGTAGTACAGAGCGGGTTCGACCCCGCAAGCCCGCCGTACCCGGGCTGGACCGGCTGGCTGGGCGGCCTCGCCGCGCTGCGGCGCTACCACGAGCTCCCGCAGTGGCGCTCGATCTGGCGCCAGATCGAGATGACCGGGGTACCCGAGGGCATGTTCAGCATCGACCAGTGAGCATCGACCAGTGAGATGAGCGCCGCGGCCCCCTGCCCGCGGGGGCCGCCGGGCGATGTGGCCGTGATCAGCTGGAATCGGTGGTGAGCGCGTGCTCCGCGGCGCTGGAGCGCAGGGTTTCGAGCGCGCTCGCCTGCCGGTCCGCGCGGGCGAGGAGGTGGTCAAGGCGCCCGGCGTCGAGGCGGCTGTCACTGTCGGCGAGCTCGCGAAGCGCCCGCCATCCGGCGGTCTTGCCCTGCACGCCGAGCCAGAGGAACTCCGTCTCCTCAAGGTCGCTGAGCGGGGACCTCCTCAGCAGGCGGCCGTTGAGCTTCAGGCGCCCGGCCTTCTCCCCGGCCCAGGCGGCGAACACCTTGTAGCCGCGGACCTGGACGCCGAGCGCGACCATGATCCGCAAGAGCGCGGACCGGTCCTCGGTGATCTCGGCCGCCAGCCTGGTCAAGGCCGTGGCGCGCTCGCTGCCGGGCGCGGCCGACGCCACCATCCGCCGGGCAAGGCTCACGCCCGCGGTCGCGCCGGCCAGGTGGTCGTTCAGGTAAGGGCCGAGCAGGTCTTGCCTGGTCTGCCGTGCGGTTTTCGTAGCCATCGCCTGCTGCTTTCCATCACGAGGCCAAATATTCGGCGGTGAGCGGCGGAGGATAGCGGAGTTGCCTGCGGCGGGCTTCGGGCAGCTTCCACGGGGCGTGGATGTCCGGGGCGGCGAGGCTGGCCAGCTCAGGGACGTAGCGGCGCACGTAGTCGCCGTCGGGATCGAACCGGGCGGCCTGGCGGAGGGGGCTGAGGACCCGGCCGGGGCGCGGGTTGTTGCCGGTTCCGGCCACCCACTGCCAGTTACCCGCGTTGCTGGCCACGTCGCCATCGGCGAGCAGGTCACCGAAATGCCGGTACCCGTGCCGCCAGTCGATGCCGAGCGTCCTGGTGAGGAACGAGGCGGTGATCATCCGCGCCCGGTTGTGCATGAACCCCTCCGCGGCGAGCTGGCGCAGGCCGGCGTCGACGATGGGGATGCCGGTGCGCCCGGCCCGCCAGGCGTCCAGCGCGTCGAGGTACTCGGCGCCCGCCGACCACTGCCGCGGGCCCGCGGCAGTCGGCCGGTAGTCGACGGCGGCGATGTCCGGGAACGCGGCCGTGACCTGGTAGAAGAAGTCACGCCAGGCCAGCTGCCGGCAGAACTGGGCGCCATCGGGGCGGTGCCGCGCCTCCCGGGCGAGGGCGAGCGCTGACACGCAGCCGAATCGCAGGTAGGCGCTCAGCCGGGAGGTCTGGTCGCCGGCGAGATTGTCCCGCTGGTCGTCGTACTCCTTGAGCGGGCCGTCCAGCCAGGCTTGGGACCGGTCCAGGCCGGCCCGTTCGCCGCCGGCCAGCAGGACGGTCGCTTCCCGTTCGGGGGCGCGCTTGCCGGTGCCGGGCAGGTCACCGGGGCTGATGCCCGCCGGGACGCGGACGGCGGACGGGACCAGGCACGGCTGCCGCCAGGCGGCGGCCTGCCAGGCGCGCCAGTACGGGGTGAACACCCGGTAGTGGTCGCCGCCGGCCGGCCGGAGGTCGCCGGGGGGCACCACCGCGTGGCCGGGGGTGACCTCGAGCGCTATCCGGTGGGTGGCGCACTCCCGGTTCAGGCGCTGCTGGCGGTGGCCCGCGTACCGGGAGGCGTCGCCGGCGATGAACACGGCCTCGGCGTTCGTGAGGGTCGCCAGCGCGATCACCTCGGCGACCGGATCGCCCCGGCGGATGACCAGGTCACCGCCCAGGTCGCGCAGCCCCGCCCTGAGGGCCGCGAGTGAATCGGCCAGGAACCGCGCCCGGTTCTGCGGGACGGCGAGCGCCGGGTCGACGACGAAGAGCGGTACCACCTGCCGGGCACGCGCTACGGCGCTCGTGAGCGCTGGGTTGTCGTGCACCCGCAGGTCGCGGGTGAAGACCACGATGGCGACTTCCATCAGCGGTTGCCGGCGGCGCTTTCCTGGATGAGCGCCAGCGCCCCGGCGGCGCCGGCGAGCGCCGCGCCGCCGGCCGACGCGGCGACCAGCCACCGGGTCACGCGGGGAAGCCGCGGCCACGCCGTCACGGTGATCGTCAGGTCCAGGGCGTCAGACAGCGCCCCGGCCGCGTACCACGCGGCAGCCGGCCAGGGGCTGGCGGAGCGCTGGCCGCCCGCGGCGAGCGGGTTGCCGACCGCGGCGAGGGTGCCGAGGCCGAGAGCCAGGTCACGCGCGCCGAGGGCGCGCCCCAGCACCTGCAGGCCGAGATCATCCGCCGGCTCGCCCACCCAGGGCCGGGCCGGCACCGAGGGCCGGGCCAGCGCGGCCACGCCGAGCGCCACCCGCGCGGCCGCCACCGCCGTGGCGCCGTGCCGGAGCAGCGCGAGAGGGTTCACCTTCAGCTCGTTCGTGTCACGCACCATAAGGCCATTCTCGCCGCCGGGCCCGGGCGGCTGCCGTGGGGTCCCCTTGGCGCCGGGGGCTGACACCGCGACGCCCAGGCTGGCCCACATGGCCCGGGGCGCGCTCCGCTCCCGGGACAGATTGTGTTGCATATTCATGCAATGGGATGCATACTTCTTCGTGGAGAACAGGCGCGAGGAGGCTGTGGGACATGGGCGTGCAGGTAGCGGTCGCCGGGGCCAGCGGCTACGCGGGCGGGGAGCTCCTCCGCCTGCTGGCGGGCCATCCTGACTTCGAGATCGGCGCGGTCACCGGGGCCTCCAGCGCGGGCAAGCCGGTCACCGCCACCCACCCGAACCTTATCGGGCACCCCGCCTTCGACGGCCGCGCGTTCGAGCCGACCACGGCGCAGGCGCTGGGCGGCGCCGGGCTCATCTTCATGGCGCTGCCACACGGCGAGTCGGCCGCGCTGGCCAGGCAGCTGCCGGACGCGAAGATCATCGACTTGTCGGCGGACTTCCGGCTCGGTGATGAGGAGGCCTGGGGCAGGTTCTACGGCGTCCCGTACGCCGGGCAGTGGACCTACGGCCTGCCCGAGCTGCCCGGCGCCCGGGCGAAGATCGCGGCGGCCAAGACGGTGGCCGCTCCCGGCTGCTACGCGACCACCTCGATCCTGGCGCTGGCGCCGCTGCTGGCGCACGGGCTGGCCGAGCCGGACGACATCGTGATCGTCGCCGCCTCCGGCACCTCCGGCGCCGGCCGCGCGCCCCGGCCGGACCTGCTGGCCAGCGAGGTGATGGGCAGCATGTCGGCCTACAAGGCCGGCGGCGGGCACCGGCACACCCCGGAGATCGAGCAGGCGCTCACCGAGGTGCTGCAGGGAATCGAGCCGCGGGCGTCGCGGCGGGCCAGCATCTCCTTCACCCCGGTCCTGGCGCCGATGCCGCGCGGCATCCTCGCCACCTGCACGGCCAAGCTCACGCCGGGGGTCACCGACAGCGCGGACCTGACCGCGGCGCTGCGGGCCTTCTACGCGGCCAGCCCGTTCGTGCACGTGCTGCCGGACGGCCAGTGGCCGGCCACCGGCGCGGTCGCCGGGTCCAACGGCGCGCACCTGCAGGCCGCCGCCGACACCCACGCCGGCCGCGCGGTCGTCGTGGCCACCACGGACAACCTCGGGAAGGGCGCGGCCGGCCAGGCCGTGCAGATCGCCAACCTCATGCTCGGCCTGCCGGAGACGGCCGGCCTCACCCCTCACGGAGTCACGCCATGAGCGTCACCGCACCCCTGGGCTTTCGCGCCGCCGGCGTCGCGGCCGGGCTGAAGTCCTCCGGCGAGCGCGATGTCGCGGTCGTCGTCAACGACGGCCCGTCGCGGGCCGCCGCGGCGGTGTTCACCGCCAACCGGGTCCAGGCGGCCCCGGTGAAGTGGACTCGCCAGGTCGTCAGCGGCGGCCGGGTCCGCGCGGTCGTGCTGAACTCCGGAGGCGCCAACGCCTGCACCGGGCCGCTGGGCTTCCAGGACACGCACGCGACCGCCGAGCGGCTGGCCGCCGCGCTGGAGGACTCCGCCGGCGAGATCGCGGTCTGCTCGACCGGGCTGATCGGCGAGCGACTGCCCATGGACAAGCTGCTGCCCGGCGTGGACGCGGCGGCGGCCGAGGCCTCGCGCAGTGACGGCGTGCACGCCGCCGACGCCATCCGCACCACCGACACCGTCGTGAAGATCGCGTTCCGGCGGATCCCGGGGGGTTCCGGGGGGGCTTCCCCCCGGGCAGACACCGCGGCCTCCGGCTCGGTCGGGTACGCGATCGGCGGCATGGCCAAGGGGGCCGGCATGATCGCCCCGGCGCTGGCGACCATGCTGTGCGTGCTGACCACCGACGCCGACCTGACGCCGCAGGAGCTGGACAGCGCGCTGCGCTCGGCGACCGCGGTCACCTTCGACCGGCTGGACACCGACGGCTGCATGTCGACCAACGACACCGTGCTGCTGATGGCCAGCGGCGCCTCCGGCGTCAAGCCCGACCGCAAGGACTTCACCCGGGCGCTGACCGAGGTGTGCGCCGACCTGGCCCGCCAGCTCCAGCTGGACGCCGAGGGCGCCTCCAAGATGATCACCATCGAAGTCGTCGGCGCGGCCAGCGAGCCGGACGCGATCACGGTCGGGCGCGCCATCGCCCGCAGCAACCTGCTCAAGTGCGCGATCGCCGGAGCGGACCCGAACTGGGGCCGGGTCCTGTCGGCCATCGGCACCACCGACGCGGTCTTCGACCCCGACCGTCTGAACGTCGCCATCAACGGCGTGTGGGTCTGCCGGCACGGCGCGGCCGGGGAGTCCCGTTCCAAGGTCGACCTCAAGGGCCGCGACGTGACGATCACCGCGGACCTGTCGGCCGGGCCGCACTCGGCGGTGATCCTCACCACCGACCTGACCGAGGCCTACGTCCACGAGAACTCGGCCTATTCCACATGACGACCGCAGACGGCAAGTTCGCCGAGGCAACCGCCGACGTCCGGTGGGCGGCGGCGACCGCGAAGGCGGACACGCTGATCGAGGCGCTGCCGTGGCTGGACCGCTTCCACGGCGAGATCGTCGTCATCAAGTACGGCGGCCACGCCATGAACGACGAGGAGCTGCGGGCCGGGTTCGCCCAGGACCTGGTGTTCTTGCGCTACGCGGGACTGCGCCCGGTCGTCGTGCACGGCGGCGGGCCGCAGGTCACCGAGTTGCTGGACCGGCTCGGCATCGAGTCGACCTTCACCGCCGGGCTGCGGGTCACCACGCCGGAGACGATCGACGTGGTCCGCATGGTGCTGGCCGGCAAGGTCAACAAGGACATCGTCGGGCTGGTCAACCGCTACCGCCCGTTCGCGGTCGGGCTGTCGGGCGAGGACGCCAACCTGTTCACCGCGCGGCGCAAGCTCGCCATCGTCGACGGCGAGCCGGTCGACATCGGCCTGGTCGGCGACATCGTGACCACCGACCCGGGCGCCGTGCGGGCGCTCATCAAGGACGGCCGCATCCCCGTCGTGTCCAGCGTGGCCCGCGGCGAGGCCGGCGAGACCTACAACGTCAACGCCGACACCGCCGCCGCCGCCCTGGCGGTGGCGCTCGGCGCGGCCAAGCTGGTCGTGCTCACCGACGTGGCCGGCCTGTACCGCGACTGGCCAGCCTCCACCGAGGTGATCAGCCAGCTCACCGCCAAGGAGCTGGAGGTCATCCGGCCCTCCCTGTCGGCGGGGATGATCCCCAAGATGGAGGCCTGCCTGACGGCGGTGCGCGGCGGGGTGCCGCAGGCGCACGTCCTGGACGGCCGGCTCAAGCACGCTGTCCTGCTCGAGATCTTCACCGATTCAGGCATCGGAACGATGGTGATTGGAGACGACACCGATGAGTGAGACCTCTGCGATGCCCTCATCTCCCGGGGCGGCGACCCCCCGTACCCCCCGGAGCAGCGCCGATGGAGAGAAAAGGGGATCGGCGCTGCAAAAGCGCTTCGCCGCGGCCCTGATGCCGAACTACGGTGTCCCGCCGGTGGCGATCGCCCGCGGCCAGGGCAGCCGGGTCTGGGACCTGGACGGCAAGGAGTACCTCGACCTGATCGCTGGCATCGCGGTCAGCGCGCTCGGCCACGCCCACCCGGCGCTCGTCAGCGCGGTGTCCGCCCAGGTCGCCAAGGTCGCCCACACCTCCAACCTCTTCCTGCACGAGCCCGAGGTGGCCCTCGCCGAGAAGCTGCTGAGCCTGCTCGGTGAAGACGGGCGGGTCTTCTTCAGCAACTCCGGCACCGAGGCCAACGAGGCCGCGATCAAGCTGGTCCTCCGCAAGCAGGCCGCGGCTACCAGCGGACGCAACGTCATCGTTGCTGCCGATCACAGCTTCCATGGCCGCTCGCTGGGGTCGCTGGCGATCACCGGCAAGGAGTCGATCCGCGCCCCGTTCGCGCCGTTCGGGCTGACCGTCCGCTGGGTGCCCTATGGCGACGCCGACGCGCTCGCGGCGGCGGTCACGCCGGACGTGGCCGGGGTGTTCCTGGAGCCGACCCTCGGCGAGAGCGGGGTCATCCCGGCCCCGGCCGGCTACCTGCGGGCCGCCCGGGACGCCGCCACCGCGGCGGGCGCGGCGCTGGTCCTCGACGAGATCCAAAGCGGAATCGGCCGCACTGGCGCGTGGTTCGCCTGCCAGGCCGAGGGCATCGTGCCCGACGTCATCACGCTGGCCAAGGGGCTGGGCGGCGGCCTGCCGATCGGCGCCTGCATCGGGATCGGCGAGTACGGCACCGGGTTCGCCGCCGGCGACCACGGGTCAACCTTCGGCGGGAACCCGGTCTCGTGCGCGGCCGCGCTCGCGGTCATCGACACCATCGTTGCCGAGGGCATCCTCGGCAACGTCATCAAGGTCGGCGCGCAGCTCATCGACGGCATCGCCGCCATCGACCACCCGTTGCTGGCGGGTGTGCGCGGTAGCGGCCTGTGGCTGGCGGCGGTGCTCAGCGGCGACCACTCGGCGCCGGTCGCCGTCGCCGCCCGCGAGCGCGGCTTCCTGGTCAACCCGGTCCAGCCGGACGCGATCCGGATCGCGCCGCCGCTGATCTTGTCGGCCGCCGAGGCCGAGGAGTTCCTCACCGCCTTCCCGGCCATCCTCGACGCCGCGCGGGGGGCGTGAGGCGTGCCCAGGCACTTCCTGCGCGACGACGACCTGACCCCCGCCGAGCAGGGCGAGGTGCTGGCGCTGGCCGCCGCGATGAAGAAGGACCGCTTCGGCTACCGGCCGCTGGAGGGGCCCCGGGCGGTCCCGGTCCTGTTCGACAAGCCGTCGCTGCGCACCCGGGTCTCCTTCCAGGTCGGCATCGCCGAGCTCGGCGGGCTGCCGCTGGTCATCGACACCCGCGACACCCACATCGGCCGGGGCGAGACGATCGCCGACATGGCCCGGGTGCTGACCCGGCAATCGGCGGCCATCGTGTGGCGCACGGCCGGCCAGGAGCGCGTGGAGGAACTGGCGCGGGAGGCCACCGTCCCGGTGATCAACGCGCTGACCGACGAGTTCCACCCGTGCCAGATCCTCGCCGACTTGCAGACGGCGGCCGAGCGCCTGGGCACCCTGGCCGGGCGGACGCTGGCCTTCCTCGGCGACGGCGCCAACAACATGGCCCACTCCTACCTGCTCGGCGGGGTGACGGCGGGCATGCACGTGCGGATCGCCGCCCCGGCCGGCTACCACCCGGACCCGCGGGTCCTCGCCGACGCCCAGCGGATCGCCGCCGGGACCGGCGGATCGGCCGCCGTCCTGGACGACCCGGCAGTCGCCAGCAAGGGCGCCGACGTGCTCGCCACCGACGTGTGGGTCTCCATGGGCCAGGCCGACGAGGCCGCCCGCCGGGCGGCGCTGGTCCCCTTCCAGGTCAACGACACACTGCTCAGCCTGGCCGCAACGGAGCGCCTAGTCCTGCACTGCCTGCCCGCTCACCGTGGTGAGGAGATAACCGCCGACGTGCTCGACGCACCCGCCAGCGCCGTCTGGGATCAGGCCGAAAACCGCCTGCACGCCCAGAAGGCCCTCCTCGCCTGGCTGCTGGGACGCCCGTGACGGTAGTGAACGGCTCACCCCGAAGACTTCGCGCAGCCCGAAGAGTTTTCATCGCATACGATGAAAACTCTTCGAGACTCGAAAACTCTTCGCGATTTGGCGAGATAACAGCAAGACGCGGGACGCTGGGCGGGGCACATGGCGGCAGGGGGCGCATGACGGCGGGGGGCCCGTGACGACACCGGTGACGAAGACCGCGCGGCAGGCGCGGATCGCCGACATCCTCGGCCGGGAGCAGGTCCACTCGCAGGATGAGCTGGCCGCGTTGCTGCGCCAGTACGGCCTGACGGTGGCGCAGGCCACGCTGTCGCGCGACCTTGACGAGCTCGGCGTCGTCCGGCTGCGGGCCTTCGACGGGAAGATGGTGTACGCGCTGCCCGGCGAGCCGGGCGGGCCAGGGTCGCGCCCGGGTACCGGCAGCGGCGCGGCGCACGCGCCCGCGCTGCCGGCCGCCGACGGCGAGCCGCCGGGCGGGGCGTCGCCGGGAGTTCCATCCGCTGGCCACGCGGATGCCCGCGCCGACGCGGTGCTGCCCGACAAGGTCCCGGCGGGCGCGGTCCCGGCCGACCCGCTGCCGGGCGATACGGCATCGCCCGAGACGGTGTCGCCCGACACGCTGGCCGGCGGGCAGCGGCTGGCCCGGTTCCTGAGCGAGCTGCTGACCTCCGCCGAGGCGAGCGCCAACCTCGTGGTCTTGCGGACCCCGGCGGGGGCGGCGCAGTTCCTGGCCTCGGTCATCGACCACGTGGCGTGGCACTCCATCTTGGGCACGGTCGCCGGCGACGACACCGTCCTGGTCATCGCGCGCGACCCGGCCGGCGGCGCCGCGCTGGCGGCGGAGTTCCTGCGCCTCGCCGAGCGCCGCCGCTGATAACAGCAAGAGGCGGAACGCTAGGCGCCCTCACGCCGGGCGGCGGGGGCGGGCGCGCCAGTCGCCCGGCGGGACGCTGGCAACCTCGCGTCGGCGGCGGCGGGCCCCACTAGGCTGGGTCGCGACGCCGGGGCCGCAATCGCTATCTCAAGGAAGCTGGAAGCTGTGACTGACAACGAATCCGCCGGGCCGATGCGACTTTGGGGAGGCCGGTTCGAGGGCAGCCCGGCCGCCGCGCTGGCGCAGTTGTCGCTGAGCGTGCACTTCGACTGGCGGCTGGCCCGGTATGACCTGCGGGCGTCGCGGGCGCACGCGCGGATGCTGCACCGGGCCGGGCTGCTGACCAGCGATGAGGCCGGCGCGATGCTCAAGGCGCTGGATGACCTGGACCACGCGGTGGAGGACGGGTCGTTCCGGCCGACGGTCGCCGATGAGGACGTGCACACCGCGCTGGAGCGCGGCCTGCTGGAGCGCCTGGGCGCCCTGGGCGGCAAGCTGCGCGCCGGGCGCAGCCGCAACGACCAGGTCGCCACTGACCTGCGGCTTTACCTGCGCGACCACGCGCGGCTGATCGTCAGCAGGCTCGCCGAGTTGCAGACCGCGCTGATCAGCCAGGCCGAGGCGTGCGGGGACACCCCGGCGCCGGGCATGACGCACCTGCAGCACGCGCAGCCGGTGCTGTTCGCGCACCAGTTGCTGGCGCACGTCCAGGCGTTCGCGCGCGACGCGGCCCGGCTGCGGGACTGGGACAAGCGGGCCGCGGTCAGCCCGCTGGGCGCGGGCGCGCTGGCGGGGTCGTCGCTGCCGATCGACCCGCAGGTCTTCGCGGCCGAGCTTGGCTTCGCGCGCCCGGCCGCCAACTCGATGGACGCGGTCGCCGACCGGGACTTCGCCGCCGAGTTCTGCTTCGTCGCGGCGCTCATGGGCGTGCACCTGTCCCGGCTGGGGGAGGAGGTCGTGCTGTGGTCGTCGGCGGAGTTCGGCTGGATCGAGATCGACGACGCGTACGCGACGGGCTCCTCGATCATGCCGCAGAAGAAGAACCCCGACGTCGCCGAGCTGGCCCGGGGCAAGGCGGGACGTCTCATCGGCGACCTGACCGGCCTGCTCACCACGCTGAAGGGGCTCCCGCTCACGTACAACCGCGACCTGCAAGAGGACAAGGAGCCGGTGTTCGACGCCGTCGACACCCTGCTCCTGGTCCTGCCCGCGATGGCCGGGCTGGTGGCGACGCTGCGGATCAACGCCCGGCGGCTGCGCGAGCTGGCCCCGGCGGGCTTCACCCTGGCCACCGACCTGGCCGAGTACCTGGTCAAGCGGGGCGTGGCGTTCCGGGAGGCGCACGAGATCGTCGGCCACCTCGTGGTGTGGTGCCAGGTCAACGAGGTCGGCCTGGATGAGGTGAGCGACGCCGACCTGGCCAAGGTGTCCCCGCACCTGACCCCCGACGTCCGTTCGGTGCTCACCGTGGACGGCGCGATCGCCGCCCGCGAGGGAGTCGGCGGCACCGCCCCGGTCCGGGTGGCCGAGCAGCTCACGGAGGTTCGCGCGGTCGTCGACGACGCCGCGGCGTGGGCCGCCGGCTAGTGGCCCGCGACGGGCTGCTCGCGCGCGAGTTCTTCGACCGCCCCTCGGCCGAGGTCGCCCCGGAACTGCTCGGCTGCGTGCTGGAGCACGAAACCGTCGACGGGCTCGTCGCGGTCCAGGTCACCGAGGTGGAGGCGTACGCGGGCGAGGCCGACCCCGCCTCGCACGCCTGGCGGGGACGCACCCAGCGCACCGCGGTGATGTTCGGCCCGCCGGGGCACGCGTACGTGTACTTCACCTACGGCATGCACTTTTGCGTGAACCTCGTGTGCATGCCCGAGGGGACGGCGTCGGCGGTCTTGCTGCGGGCGGGCCGGATCGTGGCGGGGGAGGACGTCGCCCGCGCCCGCCGGGACCGGCGCGGCACCCGGATCCCGGCCCGCGACCTGGCCCGCGGCCCGGCCCGGCTGTGCCAGGCGCTGGCCATCTACCGGTCCCTGGACGGCGCCGACGTCTGCGACGCGGGCTCCGCGCTGCGGATCCGGCCGGGGGCAGCTCCCGCGAGCCCGTCCGGCGACGGCGAGGCAGGCCCAACGGGGACGATCCGTTCCGGCCCGAGGATCGGGGTGAGCCGGGCGGCGCAGATCGAGTGGCGCTTTTGGCTAGACGGCGACCCGACCGTCTCGCCCTACCGCCCCTACACCCGCCGGACCGCGCGCAGCGCGGGCGCTAGCTCCTAGGCCGCTGGCTCCCAAGGCGGCTGGCTCCCTAGGCGGCTGGCTCCCTAGGCGGCTGGTGCCCTAGGCTTCCTGGCCCGTGCCGTACCACCAACGGGTTCCCCCGGCGGTGTCCTCGATGATGATGCCCTTGGCGGCGAGCTGAGCGCGGATCTCGTCGGCCTCGGCGAACCGGCGGGCGGCGCGCAGCTCGGCGCGCAGCCGGACCTGCTCCTCGATGTGGGCGTCGCCGCCGTCGCCGCCGTCGCCAGCACCGCGCAGGTCGAAGGCGTCGAACAGCGCGTCGACCTCCATCAGGAAGTCGCGCACGTCCGCGCCGAGGCCCGACTCGTGCCGGTTGAGTGACCGGACCAGGCTAAACAAGGCAGCCAGGGCGCCGGGGGTGTCGAAGTCATCGTCAAGGGCGGCGAAGAACGCCTCGCGCCCGGCGCGCACCTCGCGCGCCACCGCGTCCGGCGACGGGCCGTCGGCGGTGGCCCGCCGGTACAGGCTCTCGATCCGCTTGCGGCTGGCCTGCGCGGAGTCCATCAGCTCGTCGGTGACCTCCATCGAGCTGCGGTAGTGGTGGCTGATGAAGGCATAGCGCAGCGTGCGCCGGTCCCACTGCTGCCGCAGCTGGCGGACCGTGGTGAAGTTGCCCTCGCTCCTGGCCATCTTCGCGCCGTCGATCCGCAGCAGCCCGGTGTGCATCCAGTAGCGGGCCAGCGGCGCGCGGCCGGAGATCTTCTCCATCTGCGCGATCTCCGCCTCGTGGTGGGGGAAGATCAGGTCGACCGCCCCGCCGTGCAGGTCGTACTGGGCGCCGAAGAACTTCTCGGTGATCGCCGTGTCCTCGATGTGCCAGCCGGGGCGGCCGGGACCGAGCTGGGTGTCCCAGCTTGGCTCGCCGGGCTTGGCGCGCTTCCACAGCGCGAAGTCGCCAGGGTTGCGCTTGGCGTGGTGCTCATCGATCCGCGACAGCGAGTCTTCGGGGGCCACCGTCATCCGCCCGGACAGCTTGCCGTACTCCGGGAACGCGGACAGGTCGAAGTACCAGCCGTCGTCGAGCTCATAGGCCGCGCCCGCGGCGATCAGCCGCCGCACCTGGGAGACGATCTCCGGGATGTGATCCAGGGCGCGCGCGGTGTCGGTCACCGCGGTGTTGCCCAGCCAGCGCATGTCCTCGTCGTAGGCGGCCTGGAAGTAGTCCGCCAGCTCGCGGGCGCTCTGCCCGGCCTGCGCGGCCCGCGCGATGATCTTGTCGTCGATGTCGGTGACGTTCTGCAGGTACCGCACCTCGTACCGGCGGCCGAGGTAGCGCGCGATGAAGTCGAATTGCGTGTAGGTCTTGGCGTGGCCCGCGTGACTGTAGTCATAGACGGTCGGACCGCACACGAACATGCGAACCAGTGCCGGATCCTGAGGCGCGAAGTCCTCAACCTCCCTGGTCAGCGTGTTGTAAACGCGCAGCCCCATCGAAGACTTCCTTTCGTTGCGGGACTGGAAAAAAGCCATTACCTAACGGATAACTCTAGGGCACCGCGGACCCCGGCCTGTCGGCGTGAATGGGCCTGCCTGCCTCGGGCGGCCCGCTATGCCAGCGCGGACTCGATTCCCAGCAGGTCAGCGATCCGCACCACGTCCGCGGCGTGGGTATCGCCCGCGTTCGGTCGCGACAAACAGGATTCCAGCAGCCGAACGCACCGGGGCGCGTCCAGGTTGTCATCCAGCGCCTCGCGGATCTCGCGCAGCAGCGGCCCGGCCGGCCGCGCCGCCGCTTCCTCGCGGCTCATCCCGGCGGCGGCCTTGCGGAGCTCGCGGCTGAGCTCCTCGCCGTCTTCGATGAACTCCGGCCGCCATTCGCCACCCGAGCGGTAGTGGTAGCGCATGAGCGCCAGCCGGATCGCGGCCGGGGAGTGATCCTCAAGCAGCCGGTCGACGAAGACCAGGTTGCCGAGGGACTTCGACATCTTCTCGCCGCCCATCAGCATCGGCCCGACGTGCACCCAGCACTTGACGAACGGCACCCGGCCGGCCGCGGTGCTCTGCGCTTGCTCGCACTCGTGGTGCGGGAAGATCAGGTCCGCGCCGCCGCCATGGACGTCGATTCCGGTTCCGAGGTGCCTATCGGCCATGACGGAGCATTCGATATGCCAGCCGGGCCGCCCGGGCCCCAGCGGCGTCTCCCAGCGAGCCGGGTCGTCCTCGTCGCCGATCCGCCGCCACAGCAGGAAGTCCAGCGGCTGGCGCTTTCCCGCGCGGTCCGGGTCGCCGCCGCGCATCCGCGCGAACTTGGTCATGAGGCCATGGGAGTAGCCGCTGACCCGGCCGTAGTCGGGGGTCGCGCTCACGTCGAAGTAGACGTCGCCGTCGAGCTCGTAGGCCGCCCCGGCGGCCAGCAGCGAGCTGATCATCGCCACGATGTCGTCCATGTGCTCGCTGGCCCGCGGCTCGACCTCGGGCGGGATGAGCCCCAGCCGGCCGAGCGCGGATTGCATGCGCCGCTCCTCCGAGCGGGCCAGGTCCAAGAAGTGGACGCCGAGCTCGGCGGCCTTGGCATACAGCGGCTCGTCGACGTCGGTGACGTTGCGGACCAGCTTCACCTGGCGCCCGAGGTCCGCCACGCGCCGGCGGATCAGGTCGAACGTCATGAACGTGAACCCGTGACCCAAGTGGGCGGCGTCGTACGGCGTCACGCCGCACACGTAGATGGTGAACGGGCCGGCGCTTTTGGCGGTGCTGTCGGGGGCGGTGCTGTCGGGAGATGAGCCTGCGGTCTGCACGAGCGAACCCGTAGCGGTGTCGTGCAACCTCATTGACTGTGCCTTCCCGGACGCGTACCGGCTGATCAAGATACCGTGTCGCGTAACCAGCGGCTACCGCCGGGCATTCCCGTGGCCAGCCCTTACCGGTAAACGGTTACCCATCGCCGCCGGGCAGGTGGCAGTATGCAGCCGTGAGTGACATTGTCGACGAGCTGACCTGGCGCGGGCTGATCGCGCACCACACCGACCTCGATGAGCTGCGCAAGGCGCTGGATTCCGGGCCGGTCACGCTCTACTGCGGATTTGACCCGACGGCGCCGGGGCTGCACATCGGGAACCTGGTCCAAGTGCTGACGGTGCGGCGCTTCCAGCTCGCCGGGCACCGGCCGATCGGCGTTGTCGGCGGGGCGACGGGGCTGATCGGCGACCCGAGCGGCAAGTCCGCCGAGCGGACCCTGAACTCTCGCGAGGTGGTCGCTGAGTGGGTTGAGCGCATACGCGGCGAGGTCAGCCGGTTCCTCGACCTTGACCCGGCCGCGCCGAACGGCGGCATCATCGTGTCGAACCTGGAATGGACCGAGCCGCTGTCGACCATCGACTTCCTGCGCGAGATCGGCAAGCACTTCTCGGTCAACCGGATGCTGGACCGGGAGGTCGTCAAGGCCCGGCTGGAGACCACGGGCATCAGCTACACCGAGTTCAGCTACCAGATCCTGCAGTCCATGGACTACCTGGAGCTGTACCGGCGTTACGGGTGCACGCTGCAGATCGGCGGCAGCGACCAGTGGGGCAACCTGACCGCGGGCGTGGGCCTGATCAGGTCCGCCGATGGCGGGTCCGTGCACGCGCTCGCCACGCCGCTGATCACCAAGGCGGACGGGACCAAGTACGGCAAGTCCGAGGGCGGCGCGATCTGGCTGAGCGCGGACCTGATGTCGCCGTACGCCTTCTACCAGTTCTGGCTGAACGTCGAGGACGCCGGCGTGGGCAACCTGCTGCGGGTGTTCACCTTCCGGACGCAGGAGGAGATCATCGCCCTGGAGGAGGCGACCAGGGAACGCCCGGCCGCCCGGGCGGCGCAGCGCGTGCTCGCGCAGGACCTGACGACCCTCGTGCACGGCGGCGACGAATGCGAGCGGGTGATCGCGGCGAGCCGGGCGCTGTTCGGCCAGGGATCGCTGGAGGAGCTCGCCCCGGCGACGCTGGCCGCCGCCCTGGCCGAGGTCCGCCCCTTCCAGCTCCCGGCCGGCCCGGGCGAGTCGCTCCCGCCGGTCGCCAACCTCATGGCATCGGCGGGGGTCGTCCCCTCGGTGTCAGCGGCCAGGCGCGCGATCGCCGAGGGGGGCGCGTACTTGAACAACGAGCGGGTAACGGAGGCGGACGCCGCCCCGTCCCTGCAGGACCTGCTGCATGGCCGGTTCCTGGTGCTGCGCCGCGGCAAGCGGACCGTCGGGGCCGTCGAAGTCATGCCCGGATGACGGTTTCACGGGTTTGCGGGTGCCGCGGCCTGGGTATCCACGACCGTTACGGGCAGATCGCCTAAACGATTTGACGATGGGGCCCGGCACCCATACAGTTCTACCTGTCGCGAGGAACACGGGACACGCCGCAGGGCAGGACCGGTTCCCGGGAGGCTCCGCTCGGAGACTCTCGATCAGCGGCCGCCCCTGATGCCTTCGGACCGAGGGTCCTCACGCGCCAGCGTGGGTCCCCGGGACTTCAGGTACGGCAGAGGCAGGAGCCTGACAGTTGATGAAGGTCCGGAAACGATCCGGAAACCCGAGTTGACACGAAGGTGACCTGAGAGTAGAGTAAGAGGGTTGCCCCGGAAGCGCCGCGAGAGCGGGTGGATGGTGTGCGTCGGTTTCTTGAGAACTCAACAGCGTGCTAAAAGCCAGTGCATATAAGCACAACCTCGTCAATGCACCTCGTATGGGGTGTGAGGTTACTTTTTTAGCCATGGAGCTGCCCCTTGCGTGGGGCGGCGCTCTTGGTTTGAGGTTTGGCGGCCCTTGGCGGGGTCGCCGGATGGACCTTCAACGGAGAGTTTGATCCTGGCTCAGGACGAACGCTGGCGGCGTGCTTAACACATGCAAGTTGAGCGGAAAGGCCCTTCGGGGTACTCGAGCGGCGAACGGGTGAGTAACACGTGAGCAACCTGCCCCTGGCTCTGGGATAGCTCCGGGAAACCGGGATTAATACCGGACATGACCTGCTGCGGCATCGCGGCGGGTGGAAAGTTTTTCGGCCAGGGATGGGCTCGCGGCCTATCAGCTTGTTGGTGGGGTAACGGCCTACCAAGGCGACGACGGGTAGCCGGCCTGAGAGGGCGACCGGCCACACTGGGACTGAGACACGGCCCAGACTCCTACGGGAGGCAGCAGTTGTGAATATTGCGCAATGGGCGAAAGCCTGACGCAGCGACGCCGCGTGCGGGATGAAGGCCTTCGGGTTGTAAACCGCTTTCAGCAGGGACGAAAAAGGACGGTA
>JAICYD010000171.1 GCA_025934375.1 Streptosporangiaceae bacterium
CCTGGTGAACCCGAGGTAGTCCCAGGCCGTGTCCCGGTCGGCGCCGACGACCACCGTGCCGGGCCGTCCCCGGAACTGGGCGTCGCCGGCGACATGGTCATCGTGGGAGTGGCTGTGCAGGACCAGCAGCCCGTAGAGGAACGGGGCCTCGTAGTGGATGGCCTTGCTCTGCCGCAGCACGGCCGTGTGCTCGTCATGCAGTACACCTGCAGCGCCGGGTCCGCGCTGTGCGCGGCAGGAGGCGAGCCGTGGATCCATTCAACGCCCAGCGGCCCGCGATCGAACCTCTGACCAGTAAGCAAGCGCACCCAATCCCTCCAGGGGCGTCGTCTCAGCTGGCCGGGTACGACGCACAGCTCGTCCTGGGGAAACGCCATCGCGATACCAGCCAGGAAACTATCACGACGCCCCGGCTGGCGGGCGTCGGAAGTAATCGACGTTCGCCGAACTACCTGTGACGGAAACGCGCGAGATAGCGCTTTACATTGCGGATCGCCGGGCGGGATGACCAGGCGCGTGGGCAAGGAGAGCGTGATGCGCGCTGAGGCATTATGAGCCGGGAGAACGACATCGAGGCTGAGCTCTCGGAGCTGGACCCCGACGCGACGGTGGAGGCGACGACGGAGGCGGACGGGTCTCGCATAGTCGTGGAAGTCAACGGGGAGACCTACCGGCTCTCGATCGGCAAGGGCCGGTCGGTGCTGATGAACTACCTCCTCAACGGGCGCGCCACGCCGGATACCACCTAGTCCTTGATCGCGGCCGTGAAAACGCCATCGGGTATGTCGGGGCCGCTGGCGATCTGGAACTCCCCTTCCATCCCAGGGAGATACCCGGTGTCCCGGATCACCTGGATGACGACGTTAGGTCGAGGGGAGAGTTAGTTCTAGCAGGCGCTCCAATCGGGCGACCATGACCTCGGGCGGGCCGACCTGATGGTAGAGCACGGACTCGTAGAAGCTCGCGGTCACGTGGGCGGCGTGCGGGCCGTCCAGGATCGCCTGGCGGTCGGCGTGCTCAGCGATGGTCCAGCAGTTCTTGCGGGGCAGCTCGGCCAGCAGGCCCAGCACGAACGCCCGGGCCCGGCGCCGCGGCTCCACCCGGCGGAACCGGCTCCCGGTCCGGGTCAGCAGCTCGTCAAGCACGCCCAGCCACCGGCCGGGGTCTACGCTGGGGCCAGCGGCCACCAGAAGATCTTCACGTGTCGTCACAAACCGCGATGATCAGACGGTCGCCGCCCCCGTCTCCAGCACCGGCACGCCCAGGCCACGCTTCACGGCTGAAGTACCAGGAGGACACATGCGACGAGGCGAGGTCTGGTGGGCCGAGTTCGATGAGCGACGGCCTGTCGTGCTGCTGTCCGGAGAAGGCCCGTCCGGGTTCCGGGCGATGCAGGTTGTCGCCCAGGCGGACACCGACATCTCCGGCTGGGGAATCGAAGTCGCCGTCGGCGTCCAGGAAGGGCTGCCCTTCGACGGCGTGCTGCGGTTCGCCCTCCCGATGCCGGGCTTTACCCCGTGCACCTGGCTGACCACCTTGAGCCGGGACGACCTGACCGAACGGGCAGGCGCGGTGCCTGCCGCCAAGCTCAGAGAGATCGACGACGCCCTGCGTGCCAGCGAGCAAAAGACGGAGTGGACCCCGGCCGCAGCGGCCAGGCTCAGCGAGATCAAGGACTCCCTCCGCCAGCGGACTCAGCCAGGCGGAGAAAGAACGGACACCTAGACCAGCGAAGGTCGATCTCGTCCGCACGATCAGCGGTTCATAGAGGGTCTTTAGCGGGGGTCTTTGAGGAGGGCGCCGCAGAGGAGGGCTAGCGGCGGGATGACCAGGAGGGTGAGGAGGGCGCCGCGGGGGCCGTGGGCGGTAGCGATGAAGCCGAGCAGCGGGGCGGCGAGGCCGCCGATGCTGACGCCGAGCCCGAGGGTGACGCCGGCCGCGGTGCCGGGGCGGGTGGGCAGGTAGTCCTGGCCGAGCTTGACCAGCACCGCGAACGGTATGTTAAGCGCGAGGCCGGTGGCCAGCGCGAACGGCAGCGGCGCGAGCGCGCCCGGCAGGAACAGCAGCCCGGCCATCACCGGCAGCATCAGCGCCGTGCCGAACTGCACCGTGCGGACCGCGCCCGCGCGGTCGGCGATGCGGCCGCCGAGCAGCGTCCCGGCCACCCCGCCGGCCAGGAAGCAGGTGAGCGCCGCCCCGGCGAGGGCACGGGAGGCGTGCAGGTGGCGGATCCAGTACAGCTCGATGAACGTGTTCAGGCCGAAGAACGCCGCCGACCGCAGCACTTCTATCCCGATCAGCGCGGTAAAAGCGCCCCACCGGTCGCGGCCGGCCTGCTGGGGGACGGCGGCGCGGGCGGCCTCGCGGCGGTGCTTGCGCAGCAGCGCGAAGCAGATCAGCGCCGCCGGGGGCAGGAACAAGCCGGTGGCGGGCACGCCCAGCGC
The DNA here is from genome assembly GCA_025934375.1 of Streptosporangiaceae bacterium. Taxonomy (GTDB): domain Bacteria; phylum Actinomycetota; class Actinomycetes; order Streptosporangiales; family Streptosporangiaceae; genus Trebonia. The sequence goes on from JAICYD010000171.1 coordinate 2,445, forward strand.
GATCAGCGCGGGGGTGGCGAGCGCGGGCGCGAGGAAGAAGCCGACGCTGCCGCCCGCTGCGAACAGGCTCATCGCGGTGGCGCTGTCCCCGGCGTCCTGGCGGGCGGCCTTGCCAGCGGCGGGGTGGAACATGGCCACGCCGAGCCCGGACGCCAAGATGGCGCACCACACCGCGCCGTAGCCGGGCATCAGGCCCGCGACGCTCAGCCCGAGCCCGGCCAGGCCCACCCCGGCCCCGGCCATCCAGCCCGCGTCGCGCCGGTCGGCGATGATCCCGAACAGCGGCTGCGGGAGGGAACTGCCCAGCGTGGCGGCCAGCGTGAGGCCGGAGGCGGCGACGTAGCCGTAGTGCCGGTCCAAGACGAAGTACGGGACCACGGACGGCACCAGTCCCTGGTACAGGTCGTCGATCGCGTGCGCGAGCGCCCACAGTCGCATGCGCCGCCAGGCGGACGGCGCGCGGGTACCAGAGGGCTGCTGCGTGACGGTCATGCGATCCAGCCTGACGCCGGGCCGTCGCGTCGGGCTACCGGTAAACTGACGGATCATGCGGTATACCCGCCAGGACCCGGAATTGCGCCAGCTGACCGGGCCCACGTACCACGCGCTGGATCACCGCGAAATGGTCGGCTGGCACTATCACGACATGCAGCAGCTCGTGTACCCGAGCATCGGGGTGCTGGCCAGCACGGCCGCTACCGGGACCTGGGTCGTCCCGCCGCAGCGGGCGGTGTGGATCCCGGCGGGCGTGGTGCACTCGCACCAGGCGCACGGCCCGACCCAGATGCGGACGCTGGTCTTCCCGGCCACGACTGGTCGCGATCCCGGGCCGCCGCTGCCCGCCGGCCCGGCCGTCCTGGCGGTCAGCCCGCTGCTGCGGGAGATCATCGTCGCGCTCACCGCAGAGGACGGGCCGCCCTATACCGCCGCCGCGCGCGAGAACATGGAGCGGGTCGCGCTGGACCAGCTGCGGCGGGTTGACCAGCTCCCGGCCCGGTTGCCTGCGCTGGCCGATGACCGGCTGCGGGCCATCGCCGCCTTGTTGCGCGCGGACCCGGCCGATACGCGGACGCTGGCCGAGCTGGGGACGCTGGTGGGCGCCTCGGAACGGACGCTGACCCGGCTGTTCCGGCAGGAGGCGGGGATGAGCTTCCCGCAGTGGCGCACCCAGCTGCGGCTGCAGCGCGCCCTGGTGCTGCTGGCCGAGGGGACGCCGGTGACGAGCACCGCGCTGGCGTGCGGCTGGTCCAACCCGAGCGCGTTCATCGAGGCGTTCCGGCGCGCCTTCGGCGCCACCCCGGGCAAGTTCTACAGCGGCTAGGCGACGGTACCTGGCCACCGCGCTGATAACAGCAAGAGGCGTCCCGCAGGACAAGCGGCGGGGCTGGCGGTTGCGGGGCGGCGTTGCCGCGTTGCATGCTTTCGGAATGCGCACGTCAACTTGCGGCCGGGGGATCCGGTGAGCCACGCCCACACCGCTACGCCCGTCGAGTTCTCCCTGGTGGAGGTGGCGGATGGTGTCTTCGGGTACATCCAGCCGGACGGCACCTGGATGATCAACAACACCGGTTTCATCGTCGGCCGGACCGGCGTGAGCGCCATCGACGCGTGCTCCACCGAACGGCGCACCCGGGCGTTCCTGACCGCCATCGGCGGCGTCACCCGGGCGCCGGTGCGGACGCTGGTCAACACCCATCACCATCCCGACCACACCGCAGGCAACGGGCTGTTCGCCGGCGCCGCGATCGTCGCCCACGAGCTGGCGCGGCCCGAGATGCGCCTGCTGGGCCTCCCGCACAACTCCGGCGTGTGGACCGATACCGACTACGGGGTCCTGGAGCTGGCCCTGCCGTTCCTCACCTTCACCGACAAGGTCACCCTGTGGGCCGATGACCTGCGCTGCGAGCTGCTGTACGCGGGCGGGCCGGCGCACACGACCAACGACATCGTGGTGTGGATCCCCGAGCGCTCCGTGGTGTTCTGCGGGGACCTGATCTTCAACGGCGGCACCCCGTTCCTGTTGTCCGGGTCGGTGCTGGGCGCCATCGACGTCCTGGAGAACTTCCTGGCGCCGCTGGGCGCCCGCACGATCGTTCCCGGGCACGGGCCGGTCGGCGGCCCCGAGCTCATCGAGCCGGTGCTCGGCTACCTGCGGTTCATCGCCGGCCTGGCGGCGCAGGGCCGCGCCGCCGGCCTCGCGCCGCTGGAACTGGCGCGCGGCGCCGACCTGGGCCAGTACGCCGGATGGAGCGACCCGGAACGGACGGTCGGGAACCTGCACCGCGCGTACGCCGACCTGGCCGGGCCAGCCGAGGCCAGGGGCGGGCCGATCGACTTCGCCGCCGCCCTGGCCGACATGATCACCTATAACGGCGGCCGGCCGCTCACCTGCCGGGCGTAACCCGCGTCGCCGGCGGGCATCGGCGTGCCGCCGGGCGGCGGCGACGACGCGGGACGCCGCGCCGGGGATGCCCTGCCAGTGCGTGTGCAAGTAGGAGGCGTGCACGCCGCCGTGGACGAAGCCCTCGGTGACGGCCGTCCCGGCCGCCATCCAGTGCCAAGCCGGGTCTGGGCGGGCGCCGGGCACGGGGGTCACGGCGGTGCGGTGGAACTCGTGGCCGCGCGCTCGCGTCCCGGACGGGGCGAGCGGGGAGTCAGCGGCGGCGACGGCGTCCCGGTAGCCGAGGGTGAGCGCGGGGGTCATCGTCGCCTCGACGTCGAGCACGCCGCACATCGGGTGCCCGTCCAGGGAGCGGGCCAGGTACAGCAGCCCGGCGCACTCGGCGATGACGGGCGCGCCCGCGGCGGCCAGCGCCGCCACCTGCGCTCGCAGGCTCGCGTTGGCCGACAGCTGGCCGGCGTGCTCCTCGGGGAAGCCGCCCCCGATGACCAGGCCGACGGTGGCGTCGGGGAGGCGCTCATCCCGCAGCGGGTCCACGGTGACGATCTCGGCGCCGGCCGCCGTGAGCATCTCGGCGTGCTCGGGGTAACCGAAGGTGAACGCCGGCCCGGCCGCCAGCGCGAGGCGGGGGAACGGGGCAGCGGGGACGGATCGTTGCGGGGAATGATCCTGGGGGACAGGGAGCGGGCCGGCCGAGCGGGCCAGCCGCAGCACGGCGGGCAGGTCCACGTGGGCGGTGACGACGGCGGCGAGCGCGCTGACCGCGGCCTGGGCGGCGGCGCCGAGCTCGGCGGCCGGGATGAGCCCGAGGTGGCGGGAGGGGACGGTGAGCCGCGCCTGGCGGGGGATCACCCCGAGGACGGGGATGCCCGCGGCGTCGGCGGCGTCGCGCAGGAACTGCTCGTGGCGGGGGGTGCCGACCTTGTTGAAGATCACGCCGGCCAGGCGGGTGCGCGGGTCGAAGGTCGCGAACCCGTGCAGGACCGCGGCGGCGGAGGCGGCCATGCCGGAGGCATCCATGACCAGCGCGACCGGGGCGGCCAGCAGCCGGGCGACGTGCGCGGTGGAGGCGAAGTCGCCCCCGGTGCCTCCGTCGGTCGTGTTTTCGCGGGCCGTGCTTTCGCGGGCGCGGCCGGCCTTGCCGTCGAACAGGCCCATCACGCCCTCGATGACCGCGATGTCGGCGGGGACGGGGGTGGTCGCGCCGTGCAGGAACATGGGCACCACGTGGTCCTCGCCGGTCAGCCAGGGGTCGAGGTTGCGGCCCGGCCGGCCCGCCGCGAGGGCGTGATAGCCAGGGTCGATGTAATCCGGGCCGACCTTGTGCGGGGAGACCGCCAGGCCCCGCTGGCGCAGCGCGGACAGCAGCCCGGTGGCGACGGAGGACTTGCCGTGGCCGCTGCCGGGGGCGGCGATCACGACCCGGGGAATCGTCACCACTCGATGCCGCGCTGGCCCTTCTGGCCGGAGTCCATCGGGTGCTTGACCTTCGTCATCTCGGTGACCAGGTCGGCGGCGGCGATGAGGTCCGGGTGGGCGTCGCGGCCGGTGATCACGACATGCTGGTGGCCGGGGCGCTGGGCGAGCGCGGCGACCACGTCGGCGACGTCGACCCAGCCCCACTTCACCGGGTAGGTGAACTCATCCAGCACGTACATGTCGTGGCGCTCGGCGGCCAGGTCCCGCTCGACCTGTGCCCAGCCCTCGCGGGCGTTGGCGGCGTGGTCATCGGGGTCACCGCGCTGGATCCACGACCAGCCCTCGCCCATCTTGTGCCAGGCGACCGCGCCGCCCTCGCCGGTTTGCTCGTGCAGCCGGCCGAGCGCCCGGAACGCGGCCTCCTCGCCGACCTTCCACTTGGCGCTCTTGACGAACTGGTAGACCCCGATGCTCCAGCCCTGGTTCCAGCCGCGCAGCGCCATGCCGAACGCGGCGGTGGACTTCCCCTTCATCGCCCCGGTGTGCACGATCAGCAGCGGGCGGTTGCGGCGCTGCCGCGTCGTCAGCCCGTCCTCGGGGACGCTGTCCGGTATTCCTTGCGGCATCGCGGGTCAGGCCACCTTCCGGTAGGTGCGGACCGAGTCGGCTAGCAGGCCCGCCGACAGGTCCCCGAGGTCGGGCAGGCTCAGGTGCTGGGCGCCGAGCAGCCGGGCCAGGGCGCCCGCCAGGCCGAGCCGCACGGGGCCGGCCTCGCAGTCGACGACGACGCAGGCGACGTTGTCGTCGCGCAGGCGGGCGGCGGCCGCGGCCGGGTCGGCGCCCCGGGTGTGACGGCCGTCGGTGACGATGACGAGCAGCGGCCGTCGCCGGGGGTCGCGCAGCCGTTCGCGGGCTAGCGTGGCGCGCGCCTCGGCCAGCCCGGCGGCCAGTGGGGTCCGGCCGCCGGCGGGCATGGCCTCCAGCCGGCGGGCGGCGGCGTCCACCGAGGAGGTGGGGGGCAAGAGCACCTGCGCCGCATCACCGCGGAAGCAGATGAGCCCCACCTTGTCGCGCCGCTGGTAGGCGTCGAGCAGCAGCGACAGCACCGCGCCCTTGACCGCCTCCATCCGGCGGCGGGCGGCCATCGAGCCGCTGGCGTCGACCAGGAACAGCACCAGGTTGGACTCGCGGCCCTCCCGGCGGCGCTCGCGCAGGTCACATGCCTGTAGCAGGAGGCCGGGACCGGAGCGGCGGCGGCGGGCCTGGTGCGGGGCGGCGGCCATCAAGGTGGCGGTCAGGTGCAGGTCGCGGGCCGGGCCGTGCGGCAGGGCAGCCGCCACAGTCCGGCCGCCTTCGGTGTAGGCACGCGAGCGGCGGCCGGGAGCGCCGTGCCCCTGCCCCGCCACCTCCAGGCGGCGCGCGCGGAACGTGGCGCCGGGCGGGGCGATGACCTCGCGGGCCGCTCCGGCCGGGGCCAGCTCCTGGCGGTCGGGGTCGTCCTCGCCGGCGGAGTTGTTTTCGCGGGCGGGGTCGCTGTCGCTGGGGGTGCCGTCCGCCGAGGGCGGGCGGTCTCGCTGGGCCGGGCCTGGGGGCTGCCCTCGGCCGGGCGGCGGGGGATCGGTGCCGTCGCCCGGGTCCTCGTCGTCGGGTCCAGGGTCGTCCGGTCCAGGGTCGTCTGGCTCAGTGTCGCCGGGCTCGCCGCGGCCGGGATTGTCATCGCCGGGATCGTCGTCGCCGAGGGCGTCGTCGAGTTGCCGTTCGTCGAGGCCGGGGGCGTCGAACGGGTTGCGCCGCCGCCGGTGCGGCAGCGCCAGCCGGGCCGCGACCCGGATGTCCTCGCGGGTGACCGCGTCCCGGCCGGACCAGGCCGCGTGCGCGAGCGCCGCCCGGGCGATCACGATGTCGGCGCGCAGCCCGTCCACCTCGAAGCTGGCGCACACCGAGGCGATCCGCTCCAGGGCGCCGTCGCCGAGGATGACCCCCGGCAGGCGCAGGCGGGCAGCGGCGATGGCGGCGGCGAGCGCCGCCTCCTGATCGGCGAACCGGGCCGCGAACGGCTCGGGAGCCGCGTCGAACGCGATGCGCCTGCGGACCACCTCGGCGCGGCGGGCCGGATCGCGGGGGGCGGCCGCCTCCACGGTCAGCCCGAACCGGTCAAGCAGCTGCGGGCGCAGCTCGCCTTCCTCGGGGTTCATGGTGCCGACGAGCAGGAACCGGGCCGCGTGGCGCACCGAGACCCCGTCCCGCTCGACATAGCTGGTGCCGAGGGCGGCCGCGTCGAGCAGCAGGTCCACGAGGTGATCGTGCAGCAGGTTCACCTCGTCCACGTACAGGACGCCGCGGTGGGCGGCCGCCAGCAGACCCGGCTGGAAGGACGTGACGCCCTCGGTGAGCGCCTTCCCGACATCCAGCGACCCGGTCAGCCGGTCCTCGGTGGCCCCGACCGGGAGCTCCACCATCCGGGCGGGGCGACGCTGCGCCCCGCCCGGATGCCAGCCGAGCCGGGAGTCACCCGCCATGCCCTCAGCGTGCGGCCCGTCCGGGCACAGCGGGTCGGGCGCCCTCGGATCGCAGGAGAACCGGCAGCCGGGGATCACCTCGACCGGCGGCAAGACGGCGGTCAGCGCGCGGACGGCGGTCGACTTGGCGGTGCCCTTCTCGCCGCGCACCAGCACCCCGCCGACGGCCGGGGAGACCGCGTTGAGGATGAGGGCCAGGCGCATGTCGTCCATCGCGACGATGGCGCTGAACGGAAACTCGGTCAACGGCCAGGAGCTCCTCACCCGGCGGGTGTCCGCGCCCGCCGTCAGCGTCGACCACCGGGCAGCGGCCCGGCGGCTCGGCGGCGTGAGGGTCTGGCTTCCCGCGGCGCCCGCTGGCGGGCTCGGCAGGTGACAGTGGCGGGACCGCGCCGGATTCGCACCGGGCTTCCTCCGCAGCCGTTCGCCCGCAATCCTCTCATAGGCGTGCGGCACACTGTACGGCGTGGCGCCTGAGATCGTGACCGTGGCCGGGATCGGCGCGGATGGGTGGGCCGGGCTGTCCCCGCTCTCGAGGGCCGCCATATCGTCGGCCGGGGTGATCGCCGGCGGCCCCCGTCAGCTGGCGCTGGTGCCGGCGGAGGCCGGCGGCCGGCGGGTGCCGTTGCCGAGCCCGCTGCGGCCCGGGCTGCCCGCCCTGGTCGGGGAGCACGCCGGCGGCGGGCTGGTCGTGCTGGCCAGCGGCGACCCGATGTTCTACGGGATCGGCGCGACCCTCGTGCGGCTGCTGGGCGCGGCGCGCGTGCGGGTGCTGCCGCACCCGTCGTCGGTATCGCTGGCCGCCGCGCGGCTCGGCTGGCCGCTGGATGACGTGGACGTGGTGAGCCTGGTCGGCCGGCCCCGCGAGCTGCTGCACCCGCTGCTGCAGCCCGGCCGCCGGGTGCTCGCGCTGGTGGCCGACCCGGATGCCGCCGCGGACGTCCGGGCGTTGCTGGCGGGACGGGGCTTTGGCGGCAGCCCGGTGACAGTGCTGGCCGACCTGGGCGGACCAGGTGAGTGGGTCGGGCCGGCCGGCGAGCGCCCGCACAGCCGGCTGGCGATCCTCGCGATCGAGTGCGCCGTGGACCTCGGGCCGGCCGGGCCGGCGCTGCCGCGGGTGCCGGGCCTGCCCGACGACGCGTTCGAGCACGACGGGCAGATCACCAAGCGGGAGGTCCGCGCGGTGGCGCTGGCGGCGCTCGTCCCGGTCCCCGGCCAGCTGCTGTGGGACGTCGGCGCCGGCTCGGGCAGCGTCGGCATCGAGTGGATGCGCGTCCACCCGGCCAGCCGCGCCATCGCGATCGAGCCGCGCGCCGACCGCCGCGATCGCATCGCCCGCAACGCCGCCGCGCTCGGCGTGCCGGGCCTGGTGACGGTGGCCGGACCGGCTCCGCAGGCGCTGGCCGGGCTGCCGGGGCCGGACGCGGTGTTCATCGGCGGCGGGGTCACCGGCGACGGCGTGGTGGCCGCGTGCTGGGCGGCGCTGGGCGCGGGCGGGCGGCTGGTCGCGAACGCGGTAACCATCGAGGGCGAGCAGGCCCTGGCCGGCTGGCGGGCCCGCCTCGGCGGTACGCTGACCCGGCTCAGCGTCGAGCGCGCGGGGCCGCTCGGCGGCTTCACCGCGTGGCGGCCCGCCCTGCCGGTGACGCAGTGGGCCGTGACCAAGGACGTTACGCAGGAGGATTCGTGACCGTTCACTTCGTCGGCGCCGGGCCGGGCGCGGCCGACCTGATCACCGTGCGCGCGCAGCGGCTGCTGGCGCAGTGCTCGGTGTGCCTGTACGCCGGCAGCCTGGTGCCCGCCGGGGTACTCGCGCACTGCCCGGCCGACGCCAGGCTGATCGACACCGCCGACCTGACGCTGGAGGAGATCATCGCGGCGATGACGCAGGCCGATGCCGCCGGGCGGGACGTGGTCCGGCTCTGCTCGGGCGACCCGGCGGTGTTCAGCGCGATCGCCGAGCAAGCCCGGCGCCTGGACCGGGCCGGGATCGCCTACGACATCACGCCGGGCGTGCCCGCGTTCGCGGCGGCGGCGGCGACATTGCGCCGGGAGCTGACCGTGCCCGGCGTCGGCCAGACGGTGGTGCTGACCCGGATCGCGCAGCGGGCCACCCCGATGCCGCCGGGGGAGGACCTGCCCAGCCTCGGCGCGGTGGGCGCGACCCTAGTGCTGCACCTGGCCATCCAGCGGATCGAGCAGGTCGTGACGGATTTGCTGCCGCATTACGGGCCGCGGTGCCCGGCGGCGGTGGTCGCCTACGCGAGCCAGGACGGCGAGGTGACGCTGCGCGGCACGCTGGGCGACATCGCCGCCCAGGTGCTCGCGGCCGGGGTGAGGCGGACCGCGGTGATCATCGTCGGGAAGGTCCTGGCCGCGGAGGGCTTCCGCGACAGCCACCTGTACTCGGCGGCGCGCGATCGCTCGCCGCGCGACGAGTAACGCGAGCGGGCGCGAGGCGGGCGACGGCGGGATTATCGCGAAGAGCTTTCGAATCAGGAAGACTTTTCATCGAATACGATGAAAAGTCTTCCGCTCGTATGAACTCTTCGAGATGTCGCTGGCCGGGCGGCGGGGAGGGCTAGGCGCCGGGCTGATCGGGGCGGTCGCGGCGGAGCAGGTAGGTGTCCATGATCCAGCCGTGGCGCTCGCGCAGCTCGGCGCGCGTGCGGGTGATCTCGGCGGCGACCTCGCCCAGCGGGCCGCGGATCAGCACCTCGTCGGCGGTGCTGAGGTAGGCGCCCCAGAACACGCTCAGCGCGGGCTCGGCGACCTCGGCGGCGGTGAAGCCGCGGTCCAGCATGACCACGGCGCTGTCGAGCCCGTCGGGCAGGCCGCCCGCGATCTGGCGGGCCGGGGTGATGTGGATAGGCTCGCCGACCCGGTTCAGCGGGATCCGGTGCGCCGCCGCGAGCGCCTGCACGCTGGTCACGCCGGGGATCACCGAGTACGCGAATTCCGCTACGCCGCTGGCCAGCACCCGGTCGATGATCCGCAGCGTCGAGTCGTACACCGACGGGTCCCCCCACACCAGGCAGCCGCCTACCTCGTCCGGGCCGAGCTCGGCGGCCAGGGCCTGCCCGATGAGCTCGGCCCGGGCCTGGTGCCAGTCACCGACTGACCCTTCATACCCCGCCCGGTCCAGCGACACCGAACGATCCCGGGGCGGCTCGGGGATGGTCACCACCCGGTATCCGGGCCGGGTGCCCCGATCGCTCACCACATGCCGGGCGAGGATCTCCTCGCGGGCGGCGTTCAGGCCCGACTTGGCGTCGCCCTTGTCGAACTGGAAGAACACGTCGACCCGGTTGAGCGCGTTCACCGCCTGGACGGTGACCTGGTCGGGGTGGCCGGGGCCCATGCCGATGACAAGCAGCTCACGCATCCGTTCAGTGTCGCGTACGCCGCGGTCGCGCGGAGCCGGGGGGCGTCCGCGGGCCAGCGGGCCCGGCGGGGCAGCCAGATCACCGCGATCGCAGGCCGGCCACGGCCAGCGCGAGGCGTCGGGCTTACGGGCGGCGTGGTCGCTGAACGTACCATTCGGTGAACTCCCGGCACCGGCCGGCCGCGTCGAAGCGCATCACGAAGCAGTTGTCATAGACCTTCTCCACCTCACCGCCCGGCCCGGCCAGGTAGCTGCTGGCCCCGGTGGCCACCACCATGTCGCCATCGACGGCGACCGCCTGGTAAGCGGCATCGAAGGTCCCCGGCTCGTCGGGGGTGGACGCGCCCGCGTGGTCCTCCTCGCCGAGCCACGACCGGACCACCGCCTCCCGGCCCGCCACCGGCTCGTCATACGGGTGATACCGGTACCTGACATCCTCGGCGAACAGCTCGCCGATCCGGGCGCGGTCGTAGCTCTTCCACGCCTCGACGTACTCCCGCAGCCACTCGTCGGCCTGCGCCTTGTCCATGACGTACGCACCTCCCGGGACCAGGTTAGAACCGCCAGCGGGTGACGCCGCCGGGGGGGCGACGGTGGCCAAGGGCGGTCGCCGCGCGAGTATCGGCAGGTGATAGAGGCCGGCGAGGTTGGCTGCTTCCATGCAGATAAGACTGTCGGGGGCACGGTGACTGATCGCGCAGGCGCGGTCGACATGGCGTGTCCTAGCCGTCCCTCCTGCGCTTCATGTGACTGAAGTGATACATGATGCGCCATGGTGGGGAGGAGTGTACCTATTCAGGCCTCATTGGTCAGTTGTTTGCTCATATGTCTTATTGCCTTTACGCTGCCGTGACGTCAGGCGCTCCGAAGTCTGTCTGCGCCTCATGCGCCTCGTGCGTAACGGTCAGGCAGCCTTCCTAGTGAACGCGATCTTCTCGGGAAGGACCCCTTTGGGTTACCCACGTCATTCCGCACGTCCCCGCTTCACCCGCCGGCTGCAGGGCGTCGCCACGCCCGCGCTCGTCGGCGTCGCCGCGGCGATCGCCGTGGCCAGCACCTCGGCCAGCGCGCAGGCGGCCACGCAGGCGCCCGGTCACCAGGCGGCGGCCGCGCGGGGGGTCGGCGCGCCGTCCGCGACCCCGGCCTGGCTGGCGTCACTGGCGCTACCGGCTACCACCGTCCAGCCGGCGGCCGCCGCCCGGACCGCCGCCGCGCATCACGCGGCGCTTCGGGCCAAGTACACCGTCAAGGCCGGTGACAGCCTCAGCGCCATCGCCAAGCGCCTCTACCAGAGCCCGGACTACTGGCCGGCGCTCTACTGGGCCAACAAGCACCAGATCCGGTACGCGAACGAGATCGAGGTGGGGCAGGTCCTGACCGTGCCGGCCAAGCCGCGCACGATCCCCAAGCCGCCGTCGGTGCTCGGGCCCGCTCCGGCGCCCGCGCCGGTCGCGGCGACCGCCACCTCGAGCACGCACTACTCGTCCACCACGCACCACCGGTCGTACGCTCCAGCCAGCAGCGCGCATTCCGCGCCCGTGCACGCCGCGAGCACGTACACCGGCAGCGGCGGGTCGTTCCAGGCGTGCGTCATCGCCCGCGAGTCCGGTGGCAACAGCCAGGTCATGAACTCCAGCGGCCACTACGGCCTCTACCAGTTCAGCGCGTCGACCTGGGCCGCCTACGGCGGTAACCCCGGCGACTTCGGCAACGCCAGCGTGGCCGAGCAGAACCGCGTGTTCAACAACGCGATCGCGGCGGGCGGCCAGTCCAACTGGTCACCGTACGACGGCTGCTGACCAGCGCGGTCCAGCGTGCCGAGCGCGGGGGGGGGGGGCGGCCCCGGGGGGCCCCCCCCCCCCCCCCCCCCAAACAAAACACACGGGAAAAAAAAAACCAAACACGCACACACCCGC
>JAICYD010000050.1 GCA_025934375.1 Streptosporangiaceae bacterium
CGGCTCGCTGGCTGACGCAGTAGACCGCGCCCCGCGGCGTCTGCAGCACCTTCCCGGCGCCGCAGATGATCTGCCGGGTGACCAGGAACGGGATCAGGATGTCGGCTAGGCGGCCGAATTCCCCGTGCCGTCCGACGAGGTAATTTTCATGGCAGCCGTAGGAGTTGCCCGCCGAGTCGGTGTTGTTCTTGAACAAGTAGATGTCGCCGGCGATGCCCTCTTCGCGCAGCCGCCGGTCGGCGTCGACGAGCAGGCCCTCCAGGATCCGCTCGCCCGCCTTGTCGTGCGCGACCAAGTCCACGACGTTGTCGCACTCGGGGGTCGCGTACTCGGGGTGGCTGCCCACGTCCAGGTACAGCCGCGCGCCGTTGCGCAGGAACACGTTGCTACTGCGACCCCACGACACCACGCGGCGGAAGAGGTAGCGGGCTACCTCATCGGGCGACAGCCGCCGCTGCCCCCGGAAGGTGCACGTAACGCCGTACTCGTTCTCGAGCCCGAATATTCGCCGGTCCACGGGTCTAGGCTACGTTCATCGCGGTGCTGCGGTTACCACGGCGCGCCGAAGGCGGACCACTGCGGACGTACCCGGGCCCGTCACCATGAATTCCCATCCGGCTCCTTCCGGGAAGGTCCTCGTCCGCGATGGTCTTACCCGCCGATCGGGTCCCCGATGCGCCGATCGCGTCGCGAAGCGGCGCCTATCGGGCTATGAAGCTCCAGCGCAGCCGCGCCACCACGTGCGTGCCGCGCGGCGGGACGCCGGTCCACGACACCAGCCAGTAGCGGACCCCGTCGGCAAGCTGCGCGCGATCGCAGGTGAACTGGCTGGTCACCATGAACTCATAGCGCGAGTCCGACAGGCACATGGTGATCCCGGTCCGCTGGGCCTGCACGAGCAGGCCCGTCATGTCGAGCCAGGCGCCGTTGCCGACGCGCAACGCGACGGGGCGGCCGCCGGAGTCGGCCGCCAGGCGCGCCACCGCCGCGGGCAGCCCCGGGTCGCTGTCTACCCCGTTGACGTGCCCGTTGGGGGCCAGGATGGAGGTGGTTATCCGGGTCGCCGGCGCGGCCGCGAACAAGGCGAGCGCGGTCGCCGCGGCCGCGGCCGCGGCGGCCAGCGCGACCTTCGACGGCGGCCGGGACGCCACCGCCAGCGCGAGGGCGAGCAGCACGGTGACCGGCACCGTCCAGTAGAAGAAGCCGATGTACCGGGCCTGGAGGGTGTCGACGCCGGTGGCCGCGTACACCAGCAGCGCCGCCGTCGACAGCGCGGCGAAGGCCAGCAAGGACGCCGCGAAGCGCCGCCCGTGCCCCCCGGAGGGCATCCGCCACGTGGCTACCGCCGCGACCGCGTAGACGGCCAGCGCCACCGCCCAGGCGTTCGCGCGCGGCCACCAGTACCACAGCGCGTACTGCGCGTCCTGCCCGATGCCGTGCCCGCCGGCCTTGTCCGACGAGCTGTAGCTGAGGTACTTGCCGAAGTTGCCCGGCCAGTGCAGGGCCAGCTCGAGGGCGATCGGCAGTGCGAACAGCGCGCTGATCGCGACGGCGGGCAGCCACGCCCGGCGCTGCCTGGTGAGGAACGACCACAGCGCCCGCCCGGACTGGCGGCGGTGCTGCCAGCCGAGCGCCGCGGCGGCGCACCCGGTGAGGGCCGGCACGAACAGCAGGAAGCACACGTGCCCGTGCACGAGGAACCACCCGCTCAGCGCCGCGATCCACAAGTCCGCGACCCGGCCCGCCGCCACCGAGGCGATCGCGACCGCGAACGCGAAGTAGGCGGGGACGTACACGTAGGGGTTCCAGTCGGAGCTGTACACCTGCGGGTGCAGCGCCCCCAGCAGGGCCGCCGCCGCGCAGGCCAGCAGCGCGCCGGTCAGCGACCGGGTCCAGCCGTAGCAGGCGGCCACGACGAACGCCACGAACAGCGCGTTGAGCGCGTACACGGCGATCATCTGGCCGTTCCAGGGCGTGGGCACCAGGTGCGCCACCGCCCAGAACACCGACTCGCCCCACGACTGCACGTACATGTACGCCGGGCCCGGGTGGTTGAACCCGACGCGGGAGTAGTTCCCGATCAGCAGGCTGAAGTGCCGGGCCTGCTCGATGAGGACCGAGTCGGCCCCCTGGTCGGCGTCCTCGTAGACCGGCCGCGAGAACAGGTAGGCGTTACGGACCAGCAGCACCGCCAGCCATGCCGTGAACGGGCCCGCCCATACCCACCACGGCCTGCGGCCGCCCTGGCCGGGCGCGGCCGGGGCGGCGACCGAGGGTGCCTGCGCCGGTGGCCGGACAGGAGCGCTCATCTCAGATGGTGCCGTTGGCTATCGCCTGGGCGATCCACGGGATGACCTCGTCGAGCATGTCCTCCAGCGACGTGGTCGCCTCGAACCCGAGAGTCCGCTTGGCCTTCTCGGTGTCCGGGACGCGGCGCTGCACGTCGTTCTCGTACGGCTCGTCGTGCACGACCCGCAGCGGCACCCCGGGGCCTTTCACCTTGCGCCAGATGAGCCGGGCCAGGTCGAGCACCGTGGTCGACTCGGCGGTGGACAGGTTGAAGTCCTCGTTGCGCGCGTCCGGGTGCTCCATCGCGCTGACGACGCCGCGAGCCAGGTCACCGCCGTAGGTATAGTGCCGGACCTGCGTGCCGGACCCGAGGATGTGCAACGGCTCTTGGCCCTTGAGCACCTTCTGCACCAGGTCCGGGACAACGTGGCTCATCGCAAGCTGCACGTTGCCGGACAGGACCTGCTCATCGCGCAGCGCCCGGCGCTCCCCGATGCCCACGCAGTTGAACGGGCGGACGATGGTGTACGGCAGCCGGTACTGGTCCCAGGCCGCCCGCGCGAAGTACTCCACGGCCAGCTTCTGGAAGCCGTAGGACGACAGCGGCGGCGGCACCTCGCGCTCTTGCCCCTCGTGGGAGGGCCACTCGCTGGTCGACTCGAACACCATCGAGGACGACATGTAGGTGACCTTCGCCAGCCGTCCCCGCCCGCCGTCGTGCGCCTCGATCGCCGCGTCGCAGCAGGCCGCGATGATCCGCTCGTTGGTCGCCAGCAGGTCGTAGGGGTAGGTGTGGAAGTAGGAGATGCCGCCGATCATCGCCGCGCCGGCGATGAAGTGGTCGCAGCCGGCCAGCAGCGACCGCATCAGCGCCACGTCCCGGCAGTCGCCCTCGACGAACTGGTAGTCCCGGTTGCCGTCGTAGGACTTGGCGGCCTTCCCGTACTTGGAGTAATTGTCGACGCCGACCACCGCGTACCCGCGCCGCAGCAGCTCCTCGACGACGTACCCGCCGATGAAGCCAGCCGACCCGCTGACCAGGACCTTTTCCACTAGTCGCCGCTCTCCCCTCGGGCCCGCAGCCCCCGCGCCCTGATCTGCTCGGCCGTCAGTCGCCGCCCGAACGCGAACCGGTACCACCGCAGGTACTCCGGCAGCCAGCGGGCGATCTTGAAGCTGGACACCCCGGCCTGCCGGTCCAGCCAGATAGTCGGGATCTCCGCCACCGGCAGGCCCATTCGCTTGGCCTTGGCGGTGAGCTCGATGCCGATCTCGAACCCGGCGCGCGAGTCGATCCCGACCGACCGCACGAAGTCCGTCGAGTATGCCTTGAACGAGTTCGTCGCATCCTGTGTACCGGTGTGCGCCAGGACACGCAAGGACCGACCCGCCAGCTTGGACAGCATTCCCTTGATCACCGGCCCCCCGACCTGCTGGCCGCCGGCCATGTAGCGGGACGCGGCGGCGACCGCGACGCCCCGGTCGACGAGCCGCGCGAGGTCGTCGATCTG
Source organism: Streptosporangiaceae bacterium (assembly GCA_025934375.1). Taxonomy (GTDB): domain Bacteria; phylum Actinomycetota; class Actinomycetes; order Streptosporangiales; family Streptosporangiaceae; genus Trebonia. The sequence goes on from JAICYD010000050.1 coordinate 3,801, forward strand.
GCGCGGGTCATCGCAGCCGTCGGCCATCGTCACCACGGCGACCGCAGAGGCGGCCGCGTCGATGCCGAACCTGATGGCGTTGGCGGGGCCGTGGCCGTAGGTGTTGACCACGCAACGGATCCGGGGCTCCTTCAGCGCGTACTCAGCCACCACCGGGACGGTGCTGTCGCGCCCGTCGTCCACGACGATCAGCACCTCGCACGGCAGGCGAACCGCGTCGAACAGGCGGTCGAGGACCGGGATGATGTCCTGGCCCTCGTTGTGGGCGGGCACCACCACCGACACGTGCGGCCTTTCGCCCCGCATGCGCTTGGCCATCCCCCCGACATGGCGCCCCTAGTCGTGCCTTTCCTAGACCTGAACGCCTTCGCCGAGCACGTTCCAGATGTCGGCGACTGGCTTGCTGGTCACCAGGCCGCGGTACTGCGGGTGCGGCGCGGCGATCACGAGCAGGTCGGCCTGGGCGAGCACGTCCTCCAGCGGGGCTAGGTGCGGGTCCACGGTCACGTACGGGTCGGTGCAGACCACCTTGCCCGCCTTGAACGCGAGGATCCGCTTGAGCTTGTACGACAGGCTGGACCGGATGTCATCCGAGCCGCCCTTGAACGCCATCCCGAGGATGCCGACCGTCATGTTCGACAGGTCGTAGCGCTGCTCGAGCTTGGACACGACGTACAGCGGCAGGCCCTCGTTGATCGTCATCGCCGTGTGGCCGAGGGCGAAGTTGTTGTTGTTGAACGCCGCCAGCTGCATGGTGTCCTTGAACAGGCACGGCCCGGCCGCGAACCCGGCTCCCGGCATGTCCTGCGCCCGTGGGTAGTCCTGGGCCAGGCCCTGCCGGATCCGCTCGAAGTCCAGGCCCCGGTCGTTGGCCATCATGTAGAACTGGTTGGCCGCGGCGAACTTGATGTAGCGCCACACGTTGGTGAACAGCTTCGCCAGCTCGGCCTCCTCCGGCGAGAGCTGGACGATCTTGTCGGTGAGCGTGCCGAACAGCGCCGACGCGCGCTCCAGCCCGCTGGCGGAGCGGGCCGAGACGATCTGCGGCAGCTCGAACAGCTCGGTCATCGCCTTGCCCTCGGCGATCCGCTCCGGGCAGAAGGTCACCTCGATCGACTTGCCAAGTCCCGCGATCATCTTCTCCACCAGGGCGGTCACCCCGGGGAACACCGTCGAGCGCAGCACCAGCAGCTGCCCGTCGCGCAGGTAAGGCGCGCAGCCCCCCAGGGCGTTCGGGATCGCCGCCTGGTCGGGGTTGAGGAACTCATCAACCGGGGTGCCGATCACGACGACCACGTGCTCGGCGGTGCCGACGATCGAGGGGTCAAGGCTCGCCTGCAGTCGCCCGGTCTCGACGACGCGCGCCAGGACCGGGGCGGCCCCCGGCTCGTCAAATGGCAGCGTCGCGGAATTGACCGTGGCCACCGCCTTCTCGCTCACGTCGTAGATACCAACCCGCAAGCCACGGTCGGCGAACGCGATCGCCAGCGGCAGGCCCACGTGACCGCACCCGCCGACGACAACGATGTCCCGCTCGAACTGGCCGCGCGGAGTACCTTCCCCAGGCGAATCCGCCATCGCTCCTACCTCCGGTTGCATCGGCTCGACCCCCAGCCGGCACGCTTTACCACTGCGACACTACCTTCTGTAACAGCGACTAGCTGGGTTTCCTCAGATCATCCGAACCGCGCCACGATGCCCGAAATACATCCAGGGCAGGTGAGATCCGTCCGCGCCCGGAAGTTCGGCGGGTCCGCCTACCAGTCGGTGGCGATGTACTTGGTCTCGGTGAACTCCAGCAACCCCTCGTGGGCGCCCTCCCGGCCCAGGCCGGACTGCTTGACGCCGCCGAACGGCGCCGCCGGGTCGGAGACCAGGCCGCGGTTGAGGCCCACCATGCCCGCCTCCAGGGCCTCGGACACGCGCAGGCCGCGGCGCAGGTCCTGGGTGTAGACGTAGGAGACCAGGCCGAACTCGGTCGCGTTCGCCCAGCGGATGGCGTCCTCCTCGGCGGTGAACCGCACCACCGGGGCGACCGGCCCGAAGATCTCGGTGCCGAGGATCGCCGCGTCCTGCCCGACGCCGTCGATGAGCGTCGGCTCGTAGAAGTAGCCCTTGCGGGCGGGGGCCTTGCCGCCCAGGAGGATCTTGGCGCCCGCGCCCGCCGCCCCGTCGACCAGCTCGGCGACCTTGGACCGGGTCGCCTCGTTGACCAGCGGGCCGATCTCGGTCGACTCCTCCAGCCCCGGTCCGACCTTGAGCGCCGCCAGCCGCGCGCCGAAGGCGCGGTTGAACTCGTCGGCGACCGCCTCGTGCACGTAGAACCGGTTCGCGGCGGTGCACGCCTCCCCGCCGTTGCGCATCTTGGCGATCAGCGCGCCCTCGACCGCCGCGGGGATGTCGGCGTCCTCGAAGATGATGAAGGGCGCGTTGCCGCCCAGTTCCATCGAGCAGTTCAGCACCTGCTCGGCGGCCTGGCGCAGCAGGATCCGGCCGACCTCGGTGGACCCGGTGAAGGACAGCTTGCGCACCCGCGGGTCGTTCATGACCGCGGCCATCACTGGCCCGGTCCGCGCGGTCGTCACCACGTTGACCACGCCGTCCGGCACGCCGGCCTCGTCCAGCAGCGCCGCCAGCGCCAGCGCCGTCAGCGGGGTCTCGCCCGCCGGCTTGAGGACCACCGAGCAGCCGGCCGCCAGCGCCGGGCCGATCTTGCGGGTGGCCATCGCGGCCGGAAAGTTCCACGGCGTGATCAGCAGCGAGACGCCGACCGGCTGGTGCGCCACCATGATGCGGTTCGCGCCGGACGGGGCGCGCATCAGCGTGCCCTCGATCCGCACGGCCTCCTCGGCGTACCAGCGGAAGAACTCCGCCGCATAGGTCGCCTCGCCCCGCGCGTCGCGCAGCGACTTGCCGTTCTCGGCCGACATGAGCCGCGCGAACTGCTCAGATCGCGCCGACATCAGCTCGAACGCCTTGCGCAGGATCTCCGCCCGCTGCCGGGGCGGGGTCGCCGCCCACGCGGGCAGCGCGGCGTGCGCCGCCCCCACCGCCGCGAGGGCGTCGTCGGCGCTCGCGTCGGCGACCTCGGCCAGGGTCTCCTCGGTGGCCGGGTCGAGCACCGGGAACGTGGCGCCGCGCGCCCCGCCTCCCCACTCCCCGCCCACGAACAGCCCGGTCGGCACGTCGATGCCAGTCAGCTCCGCCACGCTCATCGCTACGCTCCCACGAACTCGGCCACCGTCCTCGGTGATCTTCCTACCTGAGCGTACGACCCCGAGATCTCTTCCCCTCAACGGCCTCATGCTCCGCGCTGGGATCGCACCCGCCCGCGACAAAGTGGCATAGCCACATTGCGCCACAAGGCTCTCGGGCGTCAAGAAGCGGCGCCGAAGGTGTAGTCAGACATATGTTTGGGTTTTGCGGTGCGATAGCACCGGAAAACCCAAACATATCCGGTCACGCGCCCGCACAGCCCGACCACCAGCGAGCGCGGGCCCTCAGGCCCGCGCTGCCGGAGGGTCCCGCTCAGCCCTTGTACGGGTTGCGCGGGATGGCGTTGGCGTAGTCGATGTGCAGGTACAGGTCCTCGTCAAACGTGCTGCCAGGGCCCGTCCAGGCGGACTCCAGCGTGGCGCCGTCACGCGGGTTCATGTACGTCTTGACGGTGTAGCCGCCAGAATCGGCGGGCCGGCTGATCAGCGTCGCCGTACGGCCGGAGCTGTCCGTGGTGCCGGCTTCCACCTTCACGCCCGGCGTGGCCGCCAGCACCTTGTACAGCGCCGACCGCAGGGCCGGGCTGAGGTCGGGCTGCCACAGCATGTCGGCCGCCTGCTCGAAGACCAGGTCGTTGTCCGATATGCGGGGCTGCGGCACCGCCTTGAACTTCTTCCCCAGTTGCTTTTCCATCGCGCGTCGCTTCTGGTCCATGAACCGCTGCGCCTGCGCCTGCTGCTGGCGGGCCTGGGTCAGCAACGCGGAGCGCAGCGCTGCGGTGCCGGTCGGCCAGGCGTCCAGCTCGGCGCGGGTCGGGGAGTTGCCATTCGCGGCCTTCAGCACCGTCGGCGGCGTTTGCCTACCGTGCCCGTTCGTGGCGATGATGCCCTGATAGGTAACGCCACCGCCGGTGATGGTGTCGATGACGTTGGTTTTCGGGCCGGTCTCCTTCACCGCCCCGGACGGGCCGCCGGAGTCGATGGAGGTCGTCTGCTCGGTGAGCACCACGTAACGGCCGTCGCCCCTGGGGGTGGCCGCCGCGGCGGCGCTGAGGCTGAACAACTCTCGCTGGGCGGCCGTCAGCCGCACGCTCCCCGAGCCTCCCGGGCCAGATGACACAGCACCCGGTGCGGCGCCGCCCGAAGCCGCCGGGCGCGCGCCGCCGCCCGCCCCGGGCAGCAGCACCCCAGCCGCCAGCCCCGCCGCGGCGGCGGTCCCCGCGACGGCCGTGACCCGGACGCGCGCCCGGTGCCTGCGCTGGCGCCTTACCGCCTGGGCGACGGCGGCCCGCGGCGCGAACAGGTCCTCGGTGGCGCGAGTCATCAGCTGCCGCATGATGTCCTCGTCGATGTCAGGCATAGCGAACCTTTCGCGTGATGTCGGTGTCGGTTACCGCCAGCAGGCCACTGATCCCCGGCTGCTGGCGAAGATGGGCCATGGCCCGCGACGCGGTGCTCTTGACGGTCCCCGGTGAGATGCCTAGCAGGTCAGCGACCTCGTTCTCACTGCGGTCATCGAAGTACCGAAGCACGAGGATCGCCCGCTGCTGCTGGGTCAGCGTGCGCAGCGCCGCCAGCAGGACGGGACGGATCTCCACCGCGGCCGTGGTGTCGGCCGCCCGCAGGTCGCCATCGTCGTGCGCGTCGACCAGGCGGATCTCCGCCGGGCGGCGCTGCCGCGCCCGGGCCAGGTCGATGACGATGTTGTGCATCACCCGCCGGCAGAACGCCTGCGGGTTGTCCACGCGTGACCAGCGGGCGGCCAGGCGGTGTAGCGTTTCCTGATACGCGTCCTCGCCCAGGCCCCGGTCGGACGTGAGCAGCGTCGCCAGTCGAAGGAGGACGTCACCGGATTGCGCGACGAACTCCTCGAAGGCACGTTCCTGCTTCCTGTCCACTCAGCCTCCTCACTGTCGCCCTTCACCCCCGTAGACGACAGCTCGCGGAATCTCGTTGAGCCGGGCCCAAGCGTCGCGGTCCCCTCGGCCGGGACGGCTGAAGAAAAACGGGAATGCGTGACACGCACGCGCATGGTCGACTAGTATCGGTAACGCAACCGAGAAGGGTGCGGATATGGACAGGGAGGCCGCCACGCGGGCGGCCCCCCTGGGTGCATCAGGCGCGGGAACCGTCAATCCACCACGCCGGCTGCACGGAGGCGGTGGCGCCACCAGCCGTCGACACGAGAAGGGAACTACCCATAACGGACAATGGGCACATTGCAAGGACGAAGGCCGTCACTCCGGTCGCATACGCACGCTTGGGTGCCGAAAGACCCATGCGGCGTCTGTGGTTTATTCGCATACCAGGAATTCTGCACCGGATCACCGGCTTTGGCGGCAACTTGGACAAACCTCTTCACAAGCTGCGCAAGGCGCGAGTAACTACAGGTAGCGAGCTAGTAGCTACTTTGCCCCCAATGTCCCTATTATCATGACTCTAGGGCTTCAAGCCGATTTTCTATATCCTCGGCTTCAGGGACAGCGACGACGCGGAAGGCGTCGAGCGCCTGGCGCCAGTAGATCCTGGCTTCCTTCTGGTCATGCATGCGGTATCTCGTTTCCGCCACGCCGGCCAGCGCCTTGCCCTTCTGGTAAATATCCTCAGTTTCCAAGGAAATCCGCAGTACACTCCGGTAACGCTCCAGCGCTTCCGCGTAGCGACCGCACCCGCGCAGTGAGTCCGCCACCCCCTGCTCCGTGATCGCCTGGGTTCGAAGATCGCCGATATCCCTGGCTATCGCCGCTGCTTGCTGATGGTGAACGAGCGCGGCGTCAAAGGCTTCATGGAGCTGATAGGCCTCTCCGATATCATGAAGCGCCCACGCCTTATGCAGGATATCGCCCGTTTCCCGGAAAGATTCGAGGGCGGCCCGGTACTCCGCGATGGCCTCTTCATATCGTCCGCGTGACTGCGCGATATGCCCCATGTTAAGGCGAAGAATTGCTATCTCTTGGCGCGCGCCCACGTCCCGGTACACCGCTAGCGCCTTCTCGAACTTTTCAACGGCGTCTCGGTGGAATCCCCGGTTGAATAGCATATCACCGATGTTGTTAGATGCTTTCGCTTCCCCGCGGCGATCGCCGGTCTCCTGGTACAGAACGCAGGCCCTGCCGAGCCTCTCTATCGCCTCTGAATAACGCCCCAGCCCGTGGTAGGCGGTTCCGGCGTGGAAGAGGGCCTCGGCCATGCCATGCTTGTCCCCGCATTCACCATAAAGATAAAACGCCTCCTCGTGGTAGGCGAGGGCATCTCTGGTATGCCCCATGTACCGGCGGATCGTCCCTAGGCGATCGACCAGTTCCGCCTCGCCGCGCTGGTCGCCCAGCGACCGGTAGATGTCGACGGCCTCGCCGGCGTGAAGCAGCGCGTCCTTGTAGCTACCGGTCCGCAGTTCGAGCAAGCACAGGTCGCCGGCCGCCCTGGCTTCCCGCGACAGGTCGCTGATGTCCCGGCAGGCGCTCACGGCGAGATGGTGAGCCTCGGCTCCCGGCTCCCAGAGCCCGTTGGCCTCCAGGAACTCCGCCAGGACGCTGGCGAGATCGGCGCAATACTGCTTCCACTCGTGCCTGGCCGCGTAGTCAGCGAGCCTGAGCACGTTGCGCCACTCAAGTTCCAGCCATTTCCTGGCGTCCTGGTGCGAGCCGATTCCAAGATTGGCCTGCGAACCGGCCTCGCCTGCCTCCGCATACGAGGACCCGCGCGACCCTCGATAGGGGTACAGCAACCGGTCCGCGTGGCGCGCCTTCCGAAGGTAGTAATCAAGCAGCCTGCGCTCGGCGAGACGGCGCTCCCAGGCCGGGTCATCCCGCTCCGCGACGAAGGACGCGTACCAGCGCACGAGCCCGTGGAAGCGAAACCTGCTCGCGCCGCCCCATTCGACGAGATGGCGGCTATGCAACGTCGTCATGGCCGACTGCGCGTCCGCCATGCCAGTGCCGACGACGACGGCAGCGGTGCCAACGCTGAAGTCAGGGCACGGGATCATCGCCAGCCGCCGGAAGAACTCCCGGTGACCGGCATCCAGCCCTTCGTATGAGCGTTCGAATGTCGCGGCGAGCTGCGGGCTGAGCGCCCCGAACCCGCTCGGCAGCGCGCGCAGCGCCGCGATGTCGGCGACCCACTCGGCGACGGTGGGGCCACCATCGCGCAGCCCGCTCGCCGTCACGGTCAGGGCGAGCGGCAGGCATGAGCACAGCCGCACCGCCTTGAGGACGGCCAAAGGGTCATCGATCTTCGCTGGGCCAGCCGTTCGCGTGAACAGCGCGACGGCGGTGTCCTCCGACAAGACGTCCAGGCTCCGCACGGCGACGCCGCCCGGTAGCGATCCAAGGCGCTGCCGGGTGGTGACGAGCGTGAGGCAGCTTCCGCTGCGCGGCACGATGGCGGCTATCGCCTCTCGCCCCGGCACGTCATCAAGGATGATGACTGAGCGTCGTCCCTGCGCCTCCTGCTGCCAGAGCGCGATCAGCTCCCCCATGCTCCGCGGTCTGGGCGCGGGCGGGATGCCAAGCATCTCGATCAGCTGGCGCAGCGCCTCGGCCTGGTCAAGCGGCACCTGCCCGGCCTCATGGGCGTGGAAGCGCAAGAAGACTGGCGGATCGGGATACTGGCCGCGAAGGCGCTCGGCGACCTCGACCGCCAGTGACGTCTTGCCAACTCCGCCCGGTCCGTCGATGACGTGGACGTTGGGATGCCCTCGATCGCCGGGTGCGGTGAGCGCCGCTATCTCCGCCTCCCGCCCGACAAAGCCAACGACGCGCTGAGGCAAGCCCGCGGACTGCGGAAGAAGCGTCGCCCGGCGGCGGGCGGGCGTCATTGCGAGCTCGGAGTCATGGCGCAGGATGCGCTCGTAAAGCACGGTGAGGCCCGGATTCAGCTGCATTCCCAGTTCATCAAATCGCCGACGGGCTTCGTGGAATAGGCCCAGCGCGTCGGCTTGCCGCCCTGACTGGTAGAGCGCCCGCATGTTGTACCCGATGTATTGCTCATCCAGCGGGAACTGCGACGATAGCTGCTGGAGTTCCGCGGTAAGCTCCGCGTGCCGCCCTAGCCCGAGTTCAAGTTCGAGCCGCCTCTTCGTCACCGCCCGGAGTTCCTCCTCCAGCCTGTGCTGGAAGCCGGCGACCCACTGCCCCGGCAGGCCAGCCAGCGCCGGCCCCCGCGAAAGGCCTTCCGCCTCGCGCAGCAAGGCCACCGCACGCTCAGCCTCTCCGCTATCGGTCAGAGCCTTTGCCTGATCGCGGAGCCGCCGAAACCGGTGAAGATCCACGCACTCGCGGTCAAGCCTCAGCCGGTATCCGGAGGAATTGCTCTCTAGGCGAGTCACGCCGCCATCGGTATCGGTGACCACATCCCTGATGTGGCTGAGGTAGGAGTGCAGCGTCCGCACCCTAGCGCCGGAAGGGTTGTCGTCATCCCACGCCCTGCGAATAAGAGTCTCTGAGGTAAGGGTCTCGCCAGCATTGATGGCGAGGATCGCTAGTAGCGATCGTTCCTTCGCGCGCCGCAGGTCAGGTGGGCGACTGGGCGGCCCGATCTCCAGCGGCCCCAGAATTTTGATCTCCATGACTGCCCCGTCGGTTGCTCTCAGGACGGACCGGAACGCTGCGCATACCGGTCGTAACCGCCCCGATTGATTCACGTACCCGAATACGGAGTTGGCTCGGATTAATTAAATAACGTTTACATAACTTTCATCGCGACCCGCCATCTCTTCTGCTAACGCCGCCCAGCAGTCCCCGGGAGCACAGGAATAGCCGAGCGGAGAGAATCAGTCACTGCAACTTGCATAGGTGTCGGCTCTTGGCCATCCAGAAATCCATTGATCGTAATTGCGCGGCACCGGCGGCCGGCACGACCCAAGCGCACGTCGATCATGGTCGACTAACTGACGCATACGGCCTACACTAGACGGAACTATCCACCCGCTCGCGCGCGTCGCGTAGATGATCACCCGTGAATAACTGGACAACGTGGTGTATGAGGAACGTGAGGCAACAACCTCCGCAGGGGACGGAGGCGATGGCTCATGGAACGAGCTAGGTGGCGTTGTCCACGGGCCCGCCGTCCAAGCGCGGGACGTGCACGGGGGTCTGCACATTACCGTGGGCCGGCCGACGGAGACGTCCGTGCCCCCGCGGCAGTTGCCGCCGGCCCCCGCGAACTTCACGGGCCGGTCCAGCGTCCTGGCCGACCTTAACCTCCTCGCGCTCGGGTCCGACGCCACTCGCCGGCTGGCGGTCATCGTGCTCACCGGAGCCGGCGGGCTGGGCAAGACGTCGGTGGCATCGCACTGGCTGCACTCGATCAGCGACCACTATGAAGGCGGCGCGCTGTTCGCCGACTTGCGCGGGCACCTGCTGGCTGACGCGGCCCTGCCGGGCGACATCGCCGCCGGGTTCTTGCGTGCGCTCGGCGCCGCGCCCGATCGCCTACCCCCGGACGTCGCCGAGCAGGCTGCCATGTACCGGTCGATGACCACCGGCCGCCGGATGATCATCTTCCTCGATAACGTGGCCTCAGCCGCCCAGGTGCGCCCACTGCTACCCGGACCGGGCCCCGGGCCCGACGCAGGGCCGGCGACGGCGGAGCCGGGTCAGCCGCGGCCGAGCCTGGTCGTCGTGACGACGCGATGGCGGATCGCGGGCCTTGCCCTGGACGGGGCACGGTTCGTGGAACTGCCTCCGCTGGAGGAGGCGGAGGCACTGGGCCTGTTTGACCGGATGATCGGACCGCAGCGCGCGGCCGCCGAGTCCGCCGAGCGCCGTGCGGTGGTTCGCCTGTGCGGAGGCATTCCACTGGCGGTCTGCGTAATCGGCGCGCGGCTGGCCGCGCGCCCCGGGTGGCCGGTTAGCCGGATCGCCGGGTCGTTGGCTAGCGAGCGGAGTCGGCTGGCCGCGCTCAGCCTGGCCGACGGCCTGTCCGTGCGGGCGGCGTTCGATGTGTCGTACCGGTCGCTGTCGCCCGGGGCGGCGCGGGCTTACCGGCTGACCGCGCTCATCCCCGGCCCTGGCTTCGATGCCGACCTGGCTGTCGCCGTCTTGACGGATGACGTCGCCGACCTTTCCGAGGCCGCCCGGGCCGCGCTCGACGAGCTCGCTGACGCCAGCCTCCTCACCGAGGACGTTGCCACCGGGGCGGCCAGGTACCACTACCATGACCTGACCCGGCTGCACGCCCAGGAAACGGGTGCCCTGGCTCCGCCCGCTGAACGCCACGCCGCCCTGCTCCGGGCCGTCACGTGGTACCTTGACCGCGCCGTCGCGGCCGACCTGGCGGTAAACCCCGGCCGATGGCACCTCAACCCGATGTACGAGGCCGCCGCCCTGTCGCCGCGTGCCCACGCCAGTGCCGCGGCGGCGCTGGACTGGCTTGAGTCGAACCTGGCCGCCCTGGTGGCAACCGTTCATGCGGCGCATGACCATTCGATGCACGAGCAAGCCTGGATGCTGTGCGAGGCACTGTGGAGTGTGTTCGTGCACCGCAAGCACTTCGGGCAATGGATCGCCTCACACCTGGTCGGCCTGGCCTCGGCCAGGGCTGGTGGGGATCCGCTGCCGCAGTCCCGGATGCGGGTCCAGCTTGGCCTGGCCTTCCGGGCAACGCGCCGCACGGGCGAGGCGCGAGAGCAGTTCCTCACCGCGCTTGCCCTCGCCCGGGAAGCCGGGCACCCGCTGAGCGAGGCGACGGCGCTGGAGCAGATCGGCCTGGCGGACCTAGCCGAGGCCAGGGCCGGGGACGCGATCGGCAGGTTCGCCGCCGCGCGCGACATCCACCGCCGGCTCGGACGCCAGCGGGGCGTCGCGCTCGCCGACCGTCACATTGGCGAGGCGCTCCGCGACCTCGGCCGCTATGACCAGGCGCTGCTGGAGCTAGCCGAGGCCCGGCTCCAATTCGCGGCGCTGCCCGACCAGTACCAGGAGGCGCGCACGCTTACCATCGCCGCCCACACGAGCCTGCTGGCCGGCCGGCCGGCGGACGCTGTCCAGCCCCTCGGACAGGCGCTGTCAATCGTGACCGGACTCGGCTCGCGGTATGAACAGGCGCGCGTCACCCCGTTCCTTGGTGACGCCGCCGCCCAAGCCGGTGACCTGACCGCTGCCCGTGATTACCTCCGCCGGGCGCTGGACGGTTTCGAGGATCTCGGCGCTCCCGAGGCGGACGAGGTCCGCCAGGAACTCGCCGCCGTCACCGCGGACGCTGATCCGGGTTAGCGACGCCAGCGGCCTGCCCGCCATCAGCCATGCGTAGGCGGCACACGCGCTCAGCAGGACGGGGCTGCCCCTGCCGCCGGGCCACGTGCTGACCTGGAACATGACCGGGCGTTCTTCCCCGCGAACGGCAACCAGGCATCCGCGCTGGCCGGCGCGGGCGGCCGCGACCGTGCTTCCTGGCCATCGGCGCAGCACCCGACGGCCCCATTCCCGCTGCTGGGAGCAGTCACGGTGGCAGACGATCACGTCCGCGAGCTGCAGTGCGCGCGAACGCCCGCCAGTCATCTCCGCGATGACGAAGTCGCATGTCGTCATGTTCACTCCAGGGCAGCTAGCGGCCGGGGAGCCGGCACCGGCCAGGCGACCGCCGCGGAACCGGGCTCAGCCATGTTCAGCAGCTGGTACATCAGCGTCCTGATAAGCCCGGCCGAGCGGCCGGGGGCACCGGTCACCAGGTCGCGGATCACCCGATGCCGAGCTGGCGTCCAGGCGCGTGCCACCTGTCCCAGCTGCGCGGTGAGATCCTGGCCAGGCCGGAGCCTGGGTGCCACCCGGCCGAGCCTGGCGACCGTGCAGGCTGGGTCCAGTTCCTCCGCCGGGAGGCTGGCCAGCGCCACCGGACGCCCTATCGCGGCGGCGTAGCAGGTCACCGACCCGTGGTCGCCGATCACGCAGTCGGCCGCCGCCAGCGCCGCGCGCCAGCCCTCCTCGGGAGGCAACAGGACCAGCCCGGCTCGCATGGTCTCGGCTAGCCAGGCACGAAGCTGGCGGCGCCCGCACCAGGCCCATACGTGGGGGTGCGCGATAGCCGCCACGCGGTAGGAATCCGCGGGCAACTGGCCGGTCAGCTCGCTCAGCAGGTCGGGCCAGCGCTGCAGCAGCGATCCCGGTCCCCAGGTTGACGAGACCACGACAAGCGTACGGTCTTGGGCTCCCAGTGCCTGACGGTACAACTCGCGCGCGGGCAGGCTCGCGGCGAGCCGGTCAAAGGCCGGATCCCCGGCGACGGTCGCTACCGGAGCCGCTTCCGGGCAGCCCCGACGGAGTCGCTGGAGGTCGCGCTCGGTGGGCACGACCATCGCCGACGGGACTACGCGCCCCCGGTGGATGAGCGCCGCCCGCTCCAGGCCGCACATTTCCCGGCCCGCCTCCGGCCCGGCCCCCTCCCACCGCTTCAGGCACTTGTTGAACCCGATGCCGTGCGGTACGTGCAGCACCGGCGCGTGCAACCGTTCAAGCTGCGGGTAAGAGGCGGCAACGGCGAGGTCGAACCGCGTTTGCGTCGCCTGCTGCCACGAGATCACGACGGCGCCCAGCCGCTCGAGGTACTCGCCGGTCCAGCCGGGCGACGCTGCTCCCGGAGCGCACGCGTACACCACTTGAATGCGCCGGTCCGCTTCCAGCAGCGGCATGATGTCGGCCAGCCGCGTCGCCGCGGTCATATGGTGGACAACGGCCAGCACGGTTCGTTCCGGTGCGAATGTCGCCGCACGCCGTGCGTCAAGGCCGAACGGGCCGATCTCCCATTGCTGTTCCTCGTGTGGCATGCCATCCTCCTCGCTGCCGAGCATGCGCGCAGGAGGTGGACAGGCACGTTGCGCCCGACCGGACAAGATGACTGCACCCCAGCTCAGCGGCCGGCTCGGTCACGACTGCGGCTTGCCGGCGGCGACTGGAAGAAAGCGCGGGACGGTTCAGCCGGTCGCGTTGAGCCAGCGCACGGGGGCGCCGTCGCCGGCGCGGCGGAAGGGATCCAGCTCGTGGTCCCAGGCGGTGCCGAGCAGCTTGTCCAGTTCCATCTCCAGCGTCGCGGACCCCGTGGCGTCCAGCGACATGGCGGCCCGCAGCCGGCCCTCGGGGATCAGGATGTCGCCGTTGGCGCTGGTGACCGCGGAGAAGGTGCCCAGTCCGGGCGTGTAGCAGTAGCGGACGGCGTCGCAGCCCTCGGATGCCTCCTCGGTGACCTCGAAGCGCAACCGGTTCCAGCCCGCCAGGGCAGACGTGATGGCGCCCGCCGTTCCCGGCTTCCCATGCCAGGTCAGCTCAGCGCGAAGCGTCCCGGGGGCAGCGGGCTGGCTGACCCAGGGCATGCTGACAGGAACCCCGACCGTCCCCGCTACCGCCCACTCAATGTGCGGGCACAGCGCGGGAGGCGCCGAGTGGACCTGCAAAACACCGTAAACCGACACCGTGCCTCCTAGACGAGGGTCGCCTTCCCCTGCGGCCTCATCAGGCGGTGCTGTATCGTGCCTAGCACAAGGTGCTAAGCCAGCGACCGGCTGCCCGGTATCTGCGTCATATTGTGCCCCATGTCCATCGGCGGCACCAGTGGTATTGCCTAGAAAACTTCGCCGGCGACCCGCGATGACCAGCAGCGCGATCGCCGTCAGGGCCACGCCCGCCCACATCACGTAGTCGCCGGCCTGGTCGTAGAAGGTCCGCGCGGGCCCCGAGGGCAGCGCGAGCCGGACGGTGACGACCCCGTGTCCCCCCTGCCCCATCCACGCCAGCTCCCGGCCGCGCGCGTCGAACGCGACCGTGTCCCCGGTCAGCGCCGCCTGCACCGCGGGACGGCCAGTCTCCGCCGCGCGGATCGCCGCCAGCGAGGCGTGCTGGTCCGGTCCCCAGGTGCCCTGGAACGTCGACGTCGAGGACTGGTAGACCAGCAACTGCGCCCCGGCCCCGGCGTCGACCCGGGACATGTCGGGGAACGCGGACTCGAAGCACACCAGCACCCCGACCGGCAGCGGCCGCCCCGCGCGGTCGGTCATCGCCAGCACCCGCGCGCCGTCGCCGGGGACCATGTTCGACCCGGCCGCCTTGCTGACCTTGGTGAGCCAGCCGAGCTGCTGCCGGAACGGGATGTACTCACCGAACGGCACCAGCCGGGTCTTGGCGTAGGTCCCCTTGATCCCGGCCGGCGCGACGAGCACCGCCCACTTCTCGTGCCCCTTGCCCGGCGGCGTGGCGTCCTGGCTGACCAGGACCTCCGCGCCGCTGTGGACCGACAGGGCCTCGATCTGGCGCAGCAGCGGCGCTGAGGACGCCTGCGTCAGGTCCTCGGCGATGCTGCTCTCCCCCCAGACGATGAGGTCAGGATTTCCCCCGCCCAACGAGCCGGGCTGGCTGATGGTTGCCGACAGCGTCTGCGAGGCGTGGGTGCGCAGGGCATCGTCATTGATGATCCCCGGCTGGACCATCGCGATCGTGACCGTCCGGGCCGGGGGGAACGGCGCGGTCAGCGCGAATGCCAGCGGCCCCGACCCGGCCGCCGCGACCAGGGCGGCCAGCCCGGCCGCCGCCAGCAGCAGGCGCCGCCCGCCCGCCCGCGGCGCGGGCCGCTCCCCCGGCACCAGCAGGCCCGGGACCAGCGCGCCGAGCGCCGCCGTGATCGCCGCGTTGGCGATCACCAGCGCGACGCTGACCAGCCACACTCCCCCGACGGCGGCGAGCGACAAGACCGCCGGGTGCTGCCACTGCGACGCTCCGTACAGGTCCCACGGCCCGCCCAGTCCCTGGTAGGAGCGAGCCCACTCGGGAATCAGCCACGCCGCGGGCAGCAGGGCCAGCGACAGCCCGAACCGGCTCCAGGCCCGCGGCGGTGCCCCCGGAGGATCGGGTGGCAGCAGCAGGCGCGCGAACGCGGCGAAGGGCGCCCACAGCCCGCCGAAGATCGCGCCGATCACCAGCAGTCCCGGCCCGATCTGGGGGGCCATCCACGACAGCATCGAGATCAGGTAGCCCGCCCCGAACCACCAGCCGCGGGCGACCGCCTCCCGCGCCGTCCCCGCCCGCGCGAACAGCACCAGCGCCGGCACCAGCGCGAACCAGGCGAGGTAGGACAGGCTCAGCCCCGGGAACACCAGGACGACCGCCGCGATCGCGGCCAGCAGCGACGCCCACCGGGCCGGGTACCTGAACGGTCGCAGCAGCCGCCCGCCCCGGGAACGCCGCCCGGTATCCCCCGCGCCCGGGCCTCGCTCAGAAACCACCGCCATCTATCCATTATCCCCAGCCCCGGGACCTGAAGCGCGAGGCCACGGACCGTTAGGTACGGTCCGTGGCCTCGGTTTGCTCGGCTGGGCCAGGGTCAGCCCCGGCTCCGGGACTCCTCCAGGGCCCGCCTGACCAGGACCCGCGCGAGGTGCTCGCGGAACGCGGCGCTCGCGTGGATGTCCGATCCGGCGCCGGTGCCCTCGGCGGCGTGCTCGGCGGCGTCGGCGACCGACGCCCCGGAGGCCAGCGCCGCCTCGACGGCGGAGGCGCGCAGCGGGGTGTGGCCCATGTTGACCAGCGCCACCTTGTCCGACTGCACCGCCACGCCGACGATCGCCCAGTCGATCGCCCGCTTGGTGAACTTCTGGAAGGACCAGGCGTTCGGGCTGGCTGGCTTGGGCACCTGGATCTCGGTGAGCAGCTCGCCGGGCTCCAGGGCGGTCTCGAAGATGCCCTTGAAGAACTCAGCCGCGGGGACTGACCGGGTACCGGAGCCGCCGCGGATCACGAACGTGGCGTCCAGCGCGAGCAGCACCGCGGGCAAGTCGGAGGCCGCGTCCGCGTGCGCGACCGAGCCGCCGATGGTGCCCCGGTGCCGGATCTGCGGGTCGCCGACCTGACCGGCCGCGTGGGCCAGCAGCGGGATCTCCGCCGCCAGCAGCGCGGACGTGTTGACGTCGTGGTGCCTGGTCAGCGCGCCGATCGCCACGTAGGTGCCCTCGTCGCGGACGTAGGACAGCTCGGTGATGCGACCCAGGTCGATCAGGTACTCCGGCGCGGCGAACCGCAGCTTCATCAGCGGCAGCAGCGAGTGCCCGCCGGCCAGGAACTTGGCGTCCTCGCCGAGCTCGGCGGCCAGGTCGAGCGCCTCGTCGACCGAGGAGGCGCGACGGTAGGTGAACGACGGTGGGATCACTTGCCAGCCTCCGCTGCGCTTGTTGAAGACGCGGTGCTTGTTGAGGATGCTGCCGCTAGTGCGGCCTGCACGATGTTGTGGTAGCCGGTGCAGCGGCAGATGTTGCCCTCCAGCCCGGCCCGCACCTCCGCCTCCGTTGGCGAGGGGTTCTCCTTCAGCAGCGACGTGATCGCCATCACGAAGCCGGGGGTGCAGAACCCGCACTGCAGGCCGTGGTTCTCGTGGAACGCCTTCTGCACCGCGCTCATCTCGCCGTTTTCTGAGGCCAGCCCCTCCAGCGTGGTGACCTGGCGCCCGTCGGCCTGGGCGGCGAGCACCGTGCAGGACTTGACCGACTCGCCGTCCAGCAAGACGGTGCAGGCCCCGCAGGAGGTGGTCTCGCAGCCCACGTTGGTCGCGGTGAGGTCGGCCACGTCGCGCAGGAAGTGCACGAGCAGCGTGCGATCCTCGACGTCCGCGGTGATTTCCTTGCCGTTGACGGTCAGGGAGACCTTACTCACTTGGCGCTCGCCTTCTTCGCTTCCTGGATTGCGGTCCACACCCGCTCGGGTGTCATCGGCATGTCGATGTGCCGGACGCCGAGGTGGGCGACGGCGTCGATCACGGCGTTGTGCACCGCCGGGGTCGCGCCGATGGTGCCGGCCTCGCCGATGCCCTTGGCGCCCAGCGGGTTGAGGTCGGTGGGCGTCTCGCTGGTCACCAGCTCGAAGCTGGGCAGCTCCGCCGCCGTGATGGCGCCATAGTCGGCGAGTGAGGAGGTCAGCGGGTTGCCGTCGGCGTCGTAGAGGATCTCCTCGCACAGCGCCTGCGCCGCGCCCTGGGCGATTCCGCCGTGCCGCTGGCCCTCGAACAGGATCGGGTTGAGGATCGTCCCGGCGTCGTCGGCGGTGACGTGCCGCAGCAGCGTGACCTTGCCGGTCTCGGTGTCCACCTCGGCCAGCGAGAGCTGGGTGCCGAACGGGAACGTGGGCCGCTCCTGGGTGAAGTGGACGTTCGCGACGATCAGCCCGCCCTCGGCCGCCCCGGCGACCTGCGCCCAGGTGAGCGACTTGTCCGGGTCGCCGGCGATGTGCCACAGGCCGGCCTCGGTGTCGAGCTGCACGTCGGACGCGGATGCCTCGAAGAGCTGCGCCGCCTTGGCGGCCGCCTCCTCCTTGACCTCGATCGCGGCCTTGTGCACCGCCGTCCCGCCGAGCTGCAGGCTCCGCGAGCCGTAGGTGCCGACCCCCACCGGGATCAGGTCGGTGTCGCCGTGGATGACCTCGATCTTGTCCATCGGGATGCCGAGCTCCGCCTGCACGAGCATCGCGTAGGCGGTGTGGTGGCCCTGGCCGTGCGCGGAGCTGCCGGTGTACACGGTGGCGGTGCCATCGTCGTGCACCTCGACCTTGGCGGTCTCCCCGGCGGCGGGGTCGGGGGCGGTGATCTCCGAGTAGCTCGCCAGCCCGATGCCGATCTGCTTGACCTCGCCCGCCTCGCGGCGGCGGCGCTGCTCGGCGCGCAGCTCCTCGTAGCCGGCGGCCGCCAGGACCTTGTCCAGCGCGCCCTCGTAGTCACCGGTGTCGTAGGGCGCGCCCGTCTTGGTGACGAACGGGAACTGCTCGTTCTTGATGTAGTTGACCTTGCGCACGACCGCCGGGTCCAGGCCGGCCGCAGCGGCGAACCAGTCCACGGCGCGCTCGATCGTGGCGGCGGCCTCGGGACGGCCCGCGCCCCGGTAGGCCGCGATCGGCGTCGCGTTGGTCATGACGACCTTGTAGCCCGCCTGGACGCTGGGGATGTCATAGACGCCCGGGGCCATCAGCACGGTGAGGCTGGGCAGGAAGCCGCTCATCCGCGCGTACGCCCCGGTGTCCTGGACGATGTCCAGCCGGTAGGCCTGGATGCGGCCGTCGGCGGTGCCGCCGATCTTGATGTGGTGGCGCTGCGCGCGGCCCTGGGTCATCGCGGTCAGGTTCTCGCTGCGCGACTCCACCCAGCGGACCGCGCGGCCGGTGTGCTTGGCGGCCCAGGCCACCAGGATGGCCTCGCGGTCCACGCCGATCTTGGCGCCGAACCCGCCGCCCACGTCGGGGGCGACGACCCGGATCGCGTCCGGCGGCAGCCCGATGGCGGTCAGGATCAGCCGCGACAGCTGCGCGTTCTGCGTGCTGGCCCAGACGGTGAGCTTGCCGTCCTTCCAGGACGCGGCGATGGCGCGGCCCTCCATCGGCAGGCAGGCGACGCGCTGGTTGACGATGTCCCCCTCCACGACGACGTCGCAGCCGTCGAAGGCCGAGTCGTCGAAGGCGCCGTCGCGCCGTTGCGACACGTTCGTGTCGGTGCCGTCGAACAGCAGCGTCTGCCCGGCCAGGGCGTCGTCGAACGTCACCACGGCGGGCAGTGGCTCGTAGTCCACGCTGACCAGCTCGGCGGCGTCCTCGCCCTGGTACCGGTTGTCGGTGAGCACCATCGCGACTGGCTCGCCGACGAAGCGGACCTTGTCCACCGCCAGCAGCGGCTCCGACCACGGGCCGCCCAGCGGCATCGGCCCCTCGACGGGCGGCGCGTCCGGGTCGATCGGCGTCGGGGGCGGCGGCGGCGGGAAGTCCGTCATGTCCGCCACGGTGAGCACCGCGACGACGCCCGGCTGAGCCAGGGCTTCGCTCGTGTCAATTCCGGTGATGCGCGCGTGCGCGACGGTCGAGCGCACGAAAGTCACCCGTGCGGCGCCGTCGAGCTCGGGTTCCCTGAGGTCATCGACGTAGACGCCGCCGGCAGTCAGCAGCCGCGGGTCCTCCGTCCGTATCACCCGGGTGCCCAGGATGCTCATAAATCCTCCGACCACATTGTCCAGCTGCGGACCTTCGCCGCCGAACCTACACCGTGCCGGCTCGGCAGTGCTAGCCCTGATCGCCTCAGGCTATGCCACTCCTTTTATGGCCGAACCACGAGGTCAGGCCCGTGGACTAGTCACAATGCAACTACCAAGAATTTCATCTGTAACGGGACCGGCATTCTGCTTTAGCAAGCCCTTCTTCGTGAAATTGCGCGAGTAGCCCGAACGGCCCGCGAGCTCCCTTGCCGCCCCCGTCAGCCACCGGATCACGCGCCACCCGCCGACGTAGGTGCCCGCGCTGATCGCGAGCGCGCAGGAGACGATCACCCAGTCCGGTGCCTGGGCCCCGAGGGAAGGGAGCCGTTGGTGATCAGGGCGAGGGTGATGACGCCCATGGTCTTCTGCGCGTCGTTGGTGCCGTGCGCGAGCGACACCATGCCCGCCGAGCCGATCTGGCCGTTTCCGGTTAAGACGGGCCCGGGCCGGTGGCGACCGGGCGGCGCGGGTCGGTGATCCACTCCGACCACGAGCCCGCGTAGAGCGCGGCGGGGACCCCGGCCAGCGCTAGCGCTAGTACCTCGTGCGCTGCGGTCACGCCGGAGCCGCAGTAGGCGCCCGCCGCCGAGGCGGCCGCGGGCGCCGCGATGCCCAGGCCGGCGAACCGGGCGGCTAGCTCGCCGGGCGAGCGGAAGGTGCCGTCCGGGTTCACGTTGCCCGCCGTGGGCGCGCTGACCGCGCCGGGGATGTGCCCGGCCACCGGGTCAACCGGCTCGACCTCGCCCCGGTACCGCTCGGCGGCCCGCGCGTCGAGCAGCACCCCGGCGCCGGCCAGCGCCATCGCGCCGGCGGCGTCCAGCAGCGGCAGGTGCCCCGGCTCGGCGATGAAGCTGCCGTACTCGGGCGCCTCCGCCAGTTCCCCCCGCTCAACGGGCAGGCCGTCCGCCGCCCACGCCCGGAAGCCCCCGTCCAGCACCCGGACCGAGGGATGGCCAAAGTAACGCAGCAGCCACCACGCGCGGGCGGCCGCCATCGAGTCCGCGTCGTCGTAGACGATCACCGGCCGGTCCCCGCGCACCCCCAGCCGGCGCATCGCCGCGGTGAAGGCGTCCGCGTCCGGCAACGGGTGCCGCCCGCCGGCTCCGGCCGGCGCCGCGAGGTCGTCGTCGAGGTCGGTGAACACCGCTCCGGGAAGGTGCCCCTCGGCGTAGGTCTCCTTGCCGGGCGGGCCGCCTAGCTTCCACCGCACGTCGAGCAGCGAGGGCGGGCTGCCCTGGCTCAGCGCCCGGGCGAGCTCGCCGGCGCTGATGAGGATGCCTGCGTCTGCCACCCGTGCAGTATGGCGGCTATCGGGACAGGAAGGCCAGCAGCGGCACGAGTTGCTCGGTCGGGGTAAGGGAGGCGTGCATGCCGATCAGCGGCGGCTCCTGCGGCTCGGTCTGGGAGGCGATCATGGCCCACGTGCCCGTCGCGGCGGCGACCACGTCGCCGATGCGCGGGCGCATCGCCTCGTCCACCGGGCCGAACCAGCCGTCCTTGATCGCCTCGTCCCGCGAGGCCACCCAGGCGCGGTCGCCGAGGAACTCCCGCCAGGCGGCCAGCACGTCCGCCGCCGCTCCCGGCTCGGCGTAGACGTGCCGGGTGCGCGGCTCGCCGCCTAGCAGCGCCACCCCGGCCCGCAGCTCCGGGATCGCGTCGACGTCGATCCGGTCCTCCGGGCCCACGTCGACCATGCCATGGTCGGCGGTCACGTACAGCACCGCGCCCATGGGCAGCGCGCTGGCGATCTGCTCGGCGAGCTTGTCCACGTGGGCGAGCTGGTAGGTCCAGGCGGGCGAGGAGACGCCGTACAGGTGGCCGACCGTGTCCAGGTCCGCGGTGTAGACCGACACGAGGGCGCGCTCGGATTCGTGCAGCGCGGCGGCCGCCTCGGCGGCCCGCGCCCCCAGGGAGCCGGCCGGGCGGCTGACGGCGCCGCGCAGCGTCGCCCGCGACAAGCCGGTGCCGGCCAGCGCGCCCTTCGCGATGTGCGAGACGGTAATGCCCTCGGCCGTGGCCCGCTCGAAGATCGTCGGCTTGGCCTGCCAGGCGACCGGGTCCACCTCCGAAGGCCAGCGCAGCCCGTTCACCAGCCGCCCGGTGGCCGGATCAGCGACCTGCATGCCCACCATGCCGTGCTCGCCGGGCGGCAGCCCGGTCCCCAAAGAGGCCAGGCTGGTCACCGTGGTCGACGGGAACCCGCAGGTCAGCGGCCGGGAGTTGAAGGCCAGCTCGGACAGGAACGGAGCCGCCGCCTGGTGGGCGCGCAGTTGCTCCCAGCCCATGCCGTCCACCAGCAGCAAGCAGGCGCGCCGGGCCGAGGGAAAGCCGAGCGGGTTAGCCGGGCCATTACCGCCGACCGCCTCTGACCCGTCCGACAGGGAGGCCAGCAACGACGCGGACAGGTCGGCGAGGCTGAGCTCTCCGTAAGCGGGAATAATCGGGCTGGTGCGAGGCTCGCGGTACATGGTCATTCCTCAGGCGCCGTTGCGCGCGGTTGCGTCGGACAGTGCCGCGGCGAACGTCAGCGCCTGGCGGACCGCGTCCGCCCCGTCGGCGGCCTCGCTCACCCGCAGCGTCAGGTCATCGGCGGTGATGGTGCCGATATAGCCGTGATCGGCCTCGCAGCTCTCGTCGCCGCAGTGCGCGGGCTCGAGCTCCAGGTGCGACAGCACGTTCCAGCCGATCGTCAAGATCACCTCAGACGGCATCGTCACGCCCGGGACGTAGGACACCGGGTCCGGCACCACCCGGGTCAGCGAGACCGACGAGACCCGGGAGAACCGGACCGCCTCCGTGCTGGTCTCCGCCCTGGGCCGCGAGTCGGGCTCTTCGGCCGGGTGCTCGTCGGTATGCGAGTAGACCAGCCTGGTCGGGGTCAGCGCCAGGACGGTCATGTGGCGGCGGACCTCCATCCCCGGATCGAAGATCGCGTCATGAAGCACGAAGAACGCGGTCACCGGCTCGCGCCCCAGCGCCGAGGCGACAGCGTCGGTTACCAGCCCGGGGTAATAGCCGGCCCGCTCGATCGCGATCCGCAGATCATCTGTGCTGACTCGCGTTTCCGTCATGCGTCCATCCTGCCTTATCTCCCGGGGGATACACACCAATCCCCCGGACCCCCTGCCCCCCGCGGGGTCCCCGTCCGTACTCCCGGCGGCGCCGGCAGGGCCCCGCGAAAACTCCGGGCCCCTGCACGGCTCGCCGGAACCGCGCCCTGTGCTCGCTCGCAAGCTCGCTGCGCCGCGCGGAAAACACAGGCCCGCAGCATCTCCCGGGGGATACACGCCTCCGCTGCGACTGCACATTAACGGCCCCGGGCATCCGCGCGTTGCGGGGACCCCGGTAGCCGCTTAGGGGGAGCGCTGCCTAGGCGGCGGGCAGGCCCGCGCCGCGGTGGGTCGGCTCGGGCTGGGCGGGATCCTTGGCCGGACTGCCGCCGGGGTCGGATTCCAGGACGCGGACCGTCTCCTCAATGAGGGCGGTGCGCGTGGCGCGCCGGAGCCTGATCCGCCGCTCCTCGACCGGCTCGTCCAGCTCCAGGGCGGCCGCGCTCGGGGCGGGCTTGGGCTTGCGCGGGCGGCGCGACCCCGCCGCGCCGCCCCGGCCCCGGTAGATCAGCAGCCCGCTGACCGGGTCGGGCACCGCGTCGAGGGCGCCCCGGACCGTGGGCAACTGGCGGAAGGCGGCCCACTGCTCATCGGTGGCGAAGCAGACCTCGAAGACGACCCCGTACCGGGAGTCGCACCAGTCCCAGTACAGGGCCCCGTGGGTCACCGCCGCCTCGGTGAGGGCGTCCTCGTAGGCGTATCGCCACTGGCTCGCCGGGAGCTTATCGCCGCTGAATACCTCGATGCTCCACCATTCCGCCATGGATTCCCGTCACCGCCTCATAGCTCAGCGTATCCCCCTAAACGCGATAGTACGCCTTTTGATAGTGACCGGAAACCACCACGGTCACTACCGGCAAATCGTTATATATACCGAACGCGGCGTGGTGGATTGGTTACGCCGCCACCGTCGTTTGCGGCGGCATCCAAACGCCGCTACGTTCACGGCATGGCACCAGACGGACGGCGGCACGTGATCGCGGTCGGGGGCGGCATGCTCATGCCCCGCGACGGGATCCCCTTCCACGTGACCAACGCGCTGAGGCTAGCGGGGCGGCCGAGCCCCAAGCTGTGTGTCATCAACACCGCCGCGGGCGACGACCCGGCTGGAATCCTGCGCTTCTACGACCGAGTCGATGGCACCGACGCGAAGGTGACCCATCTCGCGCTGTTCCCGATGCCCAACGTCGCTGACCCCGAGGACCTGCTGATGTCCCAGGACGTCATCTTCGTGGGGGGCGGCAGCGTCGCCAACATGATGGCCGTCTGGCGCGTGCACGGAATCGACGAGATCCTGCCCAAGGCCTGGCAGGCGGGCATCATCATGGCCGGCTCGAGCGCGGGCGGGATCTGCTGGTTCGAGGGAGGCACCACGGATTCGTTCGGTGCGCGGCTCCGGCCGTTCACTGAGGGGCTGGCGATGCTGCCCGGATCGTTTTGCCCGCATTACAACTCTGAGGCCGAGCGGCGGCCGCTCTACCACAAGCTGGTGGCCGATGGCACGCTGCCCGGCGGGCTGGCCTGCGACGACGGGGCCGCCGTGCACTACGTCGATGACACCCTGGCCGAGCTATTCACCGATTATCCCGGCGCGAGCGCCTACCGGGTGATGCCCGATGGCCGCGGCGGGACCCGCGAAGAGCACCTGCCGGCCCGCTACCTGGGAGCTTGACGCCCCCGGGCAACCCGCCTGAGGTAGTACCCGAGGTCATCCTGGCGGCCGACGACAGGGCGTTCGCGGCCCGCATACGCTGGCCCCATGCTCGCGTTCTACGGCTGGCTGCGCCGCCACCCGGTGCTGGTGGACAGCGTCCTGGCGCTGGTGGTCTCGACGCTGGGCCTGGTCGTCGGCGTCGATGCGGGCGGCCACCACGTGCCGCGGCTGGTAAGCCGGCTGTTCGTCGTCGCGATGGTCGTGCCGATCGTCGTGCGGCGCAAGTACCCGGTCGGCGCGTTCGTGGCGGTCCTCATCGTCGGCGCCGTCGAGGTGGTGATGCTGCCCCGGCCGGTCGGGTCCGACGTGGCCGTCCTCGTGGTGCTGTACACGCTGGCTGCCTATCGCCCGCGCCGGATCGCGGTCCCCGGGCTGCTCGCCTGCCTGGCCGGCTCGGCCGTCGCGATCGCGGCCTGGGCGCCATCGCGCGCCCGGGCGGACTGGTACACGGTGACGGTGATGCTCGCCGTGTTCTGCCTGCCCGCGCTGACCGCGTGGCTACTCGGCGACATGATGCGCTGGCGGCGCGGGTTCTACGCGGCGCTGGAGGAGCGGGCCGCCCGGCTGGAGCGCGAGCGGGACGCCCAGGCCCAGATCGCCGCGGCCGCCGAGCGCGCCCGGATCGCCCGCGAGCTGCACGACGTCGTGGCGCACAACGTCAGCGTCATGGTGGTGCAGGCCGACGGGGCGTCCTACGCGCTGGACGCCGACCCCGAGCGCGTCCGCCAGGCCCTCAGCGCGATCTCCGCCACCGGCCGGCAGGCGCTGGCGGAGATGCGCAGCCTGCTCGGCGTGCTGCGGTCGGCCAGCGACGACCCCGAGCTTGCCCCCCAGCCGGGCATCGAGCAGCTCAGCGGGCTCATGGAGCAGGCCCGGGCGAGCGGGCTGCCGGTGTCGTTCACCGTGGAGGGCGTGCCCCGGCCGCTGCCGCAAAGCGCGGCGCTGACCGCCTACCGGGTGGTGCAGGAATCACTCACCAACGCGCGCAAGCACGGCGGCCTGCGGGTCACCGCGACGGTGACGCTGCGGTTCTGCGAGGACGGGGTGGCCATCACCGTGACCGACGACGGGAGGGGGCCGGCGGGCACGGCCGACGGCCAGGGCCACGGCCTGATCGGGATGCGCGAGCGGGTCGAGTTGTTCGGCGGCACGGTCAGCGCGGGCCCGCGGCCCGGTGGCGGCTTCCGGGTGGCCGCGACATTGCCGGTGCCCGCGCCACCCGGCCCGGCTCCCTCGTCGGCCTTCCCCGCGCCCCACAAGGCGGCCTGATGATCCGCGTCGCGCTGGTCGATGACCAGGAGCTGGTCCGCGCCGGGTTCCGCATGGTGCTCGAAGCCCAGCCGGACATGAGCGTCACCGGCGAGGCGGCCGACGGGCTCGGCGCCATCGACCTGGCCGGGCAGGGCAGCGCGGACGTGATCGTGATGGACGTCCGGATGCCCCGGCTCGACGGCGTCGAGGCGGCCCGCCGGATCTGCGCGGCCGGCGATGCGCCCCGCGTGCTGATGCTCACCACCTTCGACCTCGACGAGTACGCGTTCGCGGCGCTCAAGGCGGGCGCGAGCGGGTTCTTGCTGAAGGATGTCCCGCCGCAGGAGCTGCTGTTCGCGATCCGCTCGGTGCACTGCGGCGACCGCGTCGTCGCCCCGTCCACCACGCGGCGGCTACTGGAGCGGTTCGTGCCGCTGCTTGACGAGGTACCACAGGTGCCGCCCCCGGACCTGGCTGAGCTCACCGAGCGCGAGCGCGAGGTCCTCATCCAGGTCGCTGCCGGGCTATCTAACGCGGAAATCGCCGAGCGGCTGTTCGTCTCCGAGGCGACGGTGAAGACGCACGTAGGCCGCATCCTGGCCAAGCTCGGCCTGCGCGACCGGGTACAGGCGGTGGTGCTCGCCTACGAGAGCGGCCTGGTCCGCGCGCGCCGCTCTTAATCACGCGGGGCTCGTAACCGGACGGGGCGGGCGAAAACACCGCCCGTCACCGGAACCATTTTCCGCCTTCGCCCGTCATAACGGCATGGGTCATCCATGGGGCCTGTCCGGCCCCCAGTTCCTTGGCGTCTATGCTGCCGCGCTCGGCGCGGTCATCATCGCCGGGTTGCCGGGCACGTCGGGTGGGCCCGCATCCGGCGGCGGGGGCGGCGGATGAGCCTCGGCATGCGCGGCGGTCCCCCCGGAGGGCACGGGGGGTCATCCCCCCGGGAGATAGCCGTGGGGGGCGTGGGGATCGGCTGGCGGCCGCAGATCGACCTCACCATAGAACGGCTTTCGGCCGCCGTGGACTTCGTGGAGATCGTGGCCGAGAACGTGCATCCCGGGCACGTGCCGGCGACGCTGGCCGCCCTGCGCGAGCGCGGCGTTCCGGTGATCCCGCACGGCGTGTCGCTGTCGCTGGGCGGCACCGACTCGCTCGACCGCTCGAAGCTGGCCAGGCTGGCCGGGCTGGCCGCACGGTTCGAGCCGCCGCTGGTCAGTGAGCACGTCGCGTTCTGCCGGGCGGGCGGGGTGGAGGCGGGGCACCTGCTGCCGGTGCCCAGGACCCGGGCGGCACTTGACGTGGTGGTCGCGAACGTGCGGGAGGCGCAGGCCGCGCTGCCGGTGCCGCTGGCGGTGGAGAATATCGCCGCGCTCATCAGCTGGCCTGAGGATGAGATGACCGAGGCTCAGTTCCTGGGCGAGCTCGTCGAGCGCACCGGGGTATCGCTGCTGCTGGACGTGGCCAGCCTGCACACGGCGCGGGTCAACTTCGGGGCCGACCCGGTCGTGGCGCTCGAGGCGCTGCCGCTCGAGCGGGTAGCCTACGTGCACGTCGCCGGCGGCGTTCTGCGCGAGGGCGTGTGGCACGACACCCACGCCCACCCGGTCGCACCGCAGATCCTCGACATCCTGGCGGCGTTCGCCGATCGCGCCCGGCGGCGCGGGCCTGCCCTGCCGGGCGTGCTGCTCGAGCGCGACGACGCCTATCCCTCCGATGCTGAGATGGCCGCCGAGTTGACCGTTATCCGTGACATCGTGACGAGCGCCGGGACCGGCCGTGTCCGGGCGTGAGGACCTCGCGGCCCGGCAGGCCGCGCTGGTCGCGGCCCTGGTGGCGGGCGCTCCCCCGCCGCCCGGCGTGGACGCCGACCGGGTGCGTGCCCAGTCGGCGGCGCTGCTGCGCAAGCGCGGCCGCGGCCTCGCCCGCACCGAGCCGGAGCTCGCGGCCGCGCTCGGGCGGGAGTTCGGCCCGGCGTTCGCGGCCTACGCGACCGGCCGGCCGCAAGTCGGCGGGGCGGCTGAGGACGCCGCCGAATTCGCGCGCTACCTGCTGACATCCGAGCACGCCAGGGACGCCGAGGTCCGCCGCGCCGCCCGCCACATCACCCTCAAGCGGCTGCTGCACCGGGCCAGCCGCCATCGCGACGCCGAGCACCCGCCCGCCCCCGTCCCCACCGGCCGCTAGCCTTGCCGGCCAGCCGCCCGGTGATCGGCGGCATCGCCTCGGCACCCCATCCAGCGCCGCTGCGCGTAAGGGCTTGCGGGATGTCGCCCGGTGCAGGGACCAGGCCAAGGCGGCGACAACGCACAGCGGCAGCAGCCACCAGGCGTTGACCCCGGCCACGTGGACCACCAGCGCGGTGACCGCCAGGCCCGCGGCCACCAGCGCCGCGACCTGCCAGTCGTCGCCGATGATGAAGTCGTACCAGAACAGGCCGAACGCCTTGAGCTTGCTCACGAGCTGATCACCTCCGAGGCGGGCGCGGAGGCGGCCGCCGCCTGCCTGGCCTTGCGCGAGCGCAGCCACCAGACGCAGCCAGCTGCCACCAAGGCGATCACCGGGACCAGCACGAGCAGGGCGGCGTCGCCTTCGGGCCATCGCGCGCCCGCTCCCTCCGCCCCCCAGAAGGTGCCGAACGAGGTGAGCATGACGCCGACGGCGAACTTCATCCAGTTCTCCGGGACCTTGGTCAGCGGGGCCTTGACCACGATGCCGGTGAGGACCACCACGATGACCGCGGACGCCGCGCCGAGGGCGGCGACGCCGATGTCGTGGGCGTTGTCGCCGAACGTGATCACGATGAAGACGACCTCAAGCCCTTCCAGCAGCACGCCCTTGAATGACAGCGTGAAGGAGTACCAGTCGCTGACGCCGCGCCGGGACCCGCCGGCCGCCACCTTCGCGGCGGTGACCTCCCTCAGGTAGGCGCTCGCCTCGTCGTGCAGCGCTTTGTACCCGCTCGCCCGCAGCACGGCCTTGCGCAGCCATTGCAGGCCGAAGACGGCCAGCACCGCGCCGACCACCAGCCGCAGCGCGGTGAGCGGGAGATAGGAGATGGCCGGGCCGACCGCGGCGGTGATCACCGCCAGCGCGACGAGCGCGGCCGCCATCCCCTGGAAGGTGGATCTCCATTCCCGGGTGATGCCGACGGCCAAGACGATCGTCAGGGCTTCGACCGCCTCCACCACGCAGGCGACGAAAACCGTAAGAACTAGCGGGAGTGCGTTCAACAGACCTCCAGCGACCGGGTGATTTGCCTGCTCGACCCGGCCAAGTGACGCTAGTGCCCTCCATGGCACAGCTACCGTCAATGACACCACGAGCGCCGCAATCCACGTCATCCGGACGTGGGTCGCGGACGTCTCGAGAGTAAGATGCGCGCAGGCGGAAGAGAGCGGGCTTCCTGCCATGCCAAGAGAGGCATGATCGATGGGCTTTTGCACGAAGTGTGGCCGGCCACGCGCTGGCGACACTCGGTTCTGCACGGGGTGCGGCACGGAGTTCGCCGACGACGCGCCGGACACCCAGTCGCACCCGGCGACGCAGCTCGCGAACAAGCCGCCATCCGCGGGCGACCCCCAGGATCAGGAGTACCCGCAGACGCAGGCCGTGTCCAAGCCGGCCTTCCGGGACCCGGCGCCGGCCGAGCCGGACCACCCCGAAACGCAACTGGCCGCCAAGCCATCCTGGGACGCCGCCGCCGAGCCGGACCACCCGGAAACGCAACTGGCCGCCAAGCCGTCCTGGGACGCCCCGGCCGAGCCGGAGTTCCCGAACACCGAGACCCTGGCCAAGCCGTCCTCCTGGGACCGGCCGCCGGCCGCGGCCGGCGCGGCGGCGACGGCGCCGCAGATGGACCCGCCCGCGCCCGCGCCCGGGCAGTATCAGCCGTATCCCGACCCCGGCCAGTACCAGCAGGCCCCGCAGTACTCCCAGGAAGCGCAGTACTCCCAGGAAGCGCAGTACCCCCAGGGGTCGCAGTACCCGCAAGGATCCCAGTACCCGCAGGACTCCCAGTACCCGCAGGGTTCGCAGTACCCGCAGGGGTCGCAGTACCCGCAGCCGGGCCCGTACCAGCAAAGCGGCCAGTACCCGCCGGGCGGCGGGTATCCCACGCCCGACCAGCACCCGTCCGACCCCTACCAGCAGACGCCGGGCGGCTACCCGCCGGGCGGCGGCCAGTACCCGCCGGGCTATCAGCAGCCCGGTGGCGGCGGGGGCGGCAACGGCCGACGGGTCGCGCTGATCGCGGTGGCGGCGCTGGTCATCCTGGCCGCCGGGGGCGGCGCGTTCGCCGTCGTGTCGTCGCTGCGCGGCGGGTCGCCCAGCGCCCAGCCGTCCCCGACGCTGACTACCACCGCCGCGCCGTCGACCTCGTCGGCCGGGCCGCAGTCGTCGTCCGCGTCGCCCATCGACACCAGCACCACTGCGCCGCCGCCGACCACCCCCAGCACCCCGGCGGGCCCGGTGACGCTAAGCCAGGCGGCCTCAGGCAACCCGGCGTCGGCGCAGGTCGCCGACGTCCTCAACCGCTATTTCACCGGGATCAACAACCACGATTACGCGACGTACTCCAGCGCGCTGACCTCGGCGGAGAAGGCCAACCAGCCTGAGTCCCAGTTCAACAACGGCTACGCGACCACCACGGACTCCAACGAGACCGTCGCCTCGATCAGCGGCTCCGGCGCCAACCTGACGGTGGTCGTCACCTTCACCAGCCAGCAAGACCCCGCCGACAGCGTAGACGGCAGCGCGTGCAACAACTGGCACCTCATCCTCCCGCTCGTCCAGCAAGGAACCGGCTACCTCATCGCCGTCCCCGCCCACGGCTCCTCCTCCTGGTCCGACTGCTAGCCCCCTGGGAAGCAGAGCCAAGGGGATTGGTGCATCCCCCGGGGCAAACACAGTGCTCTAACATCGGGGGAGTGACTGTCACCCTAACCACCAGTGAGTCGGCCCCGGGAACCACGGAGGCTGACGTCCTTGTCATCGGGATCCTCCAGACCCCTGACGGCCCCGTCGCCGCACCCGGCGCGGACGGGGTTGACGAAGCCCTTGGCGGTACCCTGGCCGACGCCCTCGCCGCGCTCGGCGCGACCGGCGAGTCCGACGAGCTCATCAAGATTCCCGGCGGCGGCAAGCTGCCCGCGACGGTCGTCGTGGCCGTCGGGCTGGGCGCTTCCCCGGCCGATGGCGCTCCCTTCGACGCCGAGCGCCTGCGCCGCGCCGCGGGTACCGCGCTGCGCGAGTTGAGCGGGAACAAGGGGCCCGTTAAAGACAAGGATGCTGGCAAGTCGGTCGCCCTCGCGCTGCCGGCCGCCGACCCTGGGGAGGCCGAGGCGGTGGCGACTGGCGCGCTGCTCGGCGGCTACACTTTCCGCCGCTACCGCGCCACTCCCGCCGCCGACGTGGCGGTCACGCTGCTGACCAGCGATGACAACGCGCCCGCGGTGCATCGCGCCCGCGTCGTCGCGGATGCCGTCAACCTGTCCAGGGACCTGGTCAACACCGCGCCGCTGGACCTGCCGCCCGCGGCCCTCGCGGCCGAGGCGCAGCGGGTCGCCGCCGAGACCGGGGTCTCCGTTGAGGTTCTCGATGAGGAAGCGCTGGCGGCCGGCGGCTTCGGCGGGATACTCGCGGTCGGCCGCGGGTCATCGCGGCCGCCGCGGCTGGTCCGGCTCGCTTACTCCCACCCAGAGGCGTCCAGGACCGTCGTCTTCGTCGGCAAGGGGATCACGTTCGACTCTGGCGGGCTGTCGCTCAAGCCGCCAAAGTCCATGGAGACGATGAAGTGTGACATGAGCGGCGCGGCGGCGGTCTTGTCGGCCACTGCCGCGGTCGCGCGGCTCGGCCTGCCGGTGAACGTCGTCGGCTACATGCCGCTGGCGGAGAACATGCCCGGCGGGGCGGCGCAGCGGCCCTCGGACATCATCACCATCCACGGCGGCAAGACCGTCGAGGTGCTGAACACCGACGCCGAGGGACGGCTCGTGCTCGCCGACGGGATGGCCCGCTCGGCCGGTGACCACCCGGACCTGCTGGTCGACATCGCCACGCTGACCGGCGCGGCGACGGTCGCGCTGGGTCGGCGCACGACCGGCGTGATGGGCAGCTCGGAGTCGGTGGCGGCCGAGGTCGCGGCGGCCATGCGCGACGCCGGCGAGCCGGCCTGGGCCATGCCGCTGCCCGAGGAGCTGCGCAAGGGCCTGGACTCGACGGTGGCCGACATGGCCAACGTCTCCGGCGCCCGCGACGGCGGGATGCTCGTGGCCGGCCTTTTCCTGCGCGAGTTCGTGCCGGACGGCGTCTCCTGGGCGCACCTCGACATCGCCGGGCCGGCCTTCAACGAGGGTGCCGCCCATGGTTACACCCCCAAGGGCGGCACCGGCGCGGCGGTTCGCGCGCTGGTGGCGATCGCGGAGCGGATGGCAGAAGGACGACTCCCCGGCGCGTGAGCGCCGCCGAGTGACATGATTGGGACACCGAGCGTAAGCCCAGCGGCCACCGGGATGGCGGCCGTCAGGCGTGCGCGACGACGAAGGAGCTAAACGTGGCAGAGGGCGGCCATTACGACATCGTCGTGCTGGGCGGCGGCAGCGGCGGCTATGCCTGCGCGCTGCGCGCCGCGCTGTTCGGCAAGCGCGTAGCCCTGATCGAGAAGGACAAGGTAGGCGGGACCTGCCTGCACCGCGGGTGCATCCCCACCAAGGCGCTGCTGCACGCGGCCGAGGTCGCCGACTCCGCGCGCGACAGCGAGAAGTTCGGCGTCAAGGCGGCGCTGGAGGGCATCGAGATGCCCGGCGTGCTGGCTTACCAGCAGGGCGTCGTCGAGCGGCTGTGGAAGGGACTGCAGGGCACCCTGGCCCAGCGCAAGATCGACACGATCGCCGGCGAGGGCAAGCTCATCTCGCCGACCGCGGTCCAGGTGGACGGCGACGCCGTCTACACCGGCGACCACATCGTGCTGGCCACCGGGTCGGTGCCCAAGTCGCTGCCCGGCCTGGAGATCGACCACGAGCGGGTGATCACCTCCGATGAGGCGCTGGTGCTGGACCGGGTTCCGGCTTCGGCGATCGTCCTCGGCGGCGGCGTGATCGGCGTCGAGTTCGCCAGCGTGTGGAAGTCGTTCGGCGCTGACGTCACCATCGTTGAGATGCTGCCGCAGTTGCTGCCGCTGGAGGAAGAGGCCAGCGCGAAGGTGCTGCAGCGCGCGTTCCGCCGCCGTGGCATCGAGGCCGTCCTGGGCGCCCGCTTTGAGTCCGTCCGGCACACCGACTCCGGCGTTGAGGTCACGCTCGCGGGCGGCAAGACCCTGCAGGCGGAGATCTTGCTGGTCGCCGTCGGGCGCGGGCCGGTCTCGGCGGGGCTGGGCTATGAGGACAACGGCGTCGCGATGACCCGCGGCTTCGTGGACGTCGACGGCCTGTGCCGCACCTCGGTGCCGACGATCTCCGCGGTCGGCGACCTCATCGCCACCCCGCAACTGGCGCACGTCGGCTTCGCCGAGGGCATCATGGTCGCCGAGCGCCTCGGCGGGCTGGAGGTCCGCCCGATCGACTACGACGGCGTGCCGCGCATCACCTACTGCGATCCCGAGGTCGCCTCGGTCGGCATCACGACCAAGCAGGCTGCCGAGCGCGGCATCAGCCTCACGTCGGTTGACTACCCGCTGGGCGGCAACGGCCGCAGCGTGATCCTGCAGACGCAAGGGTCGGCCAGGGTCATCGCGGAGGAAACCCCGTCCGGTCCCGGGCGGGTGCTCGGCATCCACCTCGTGGGCAGCCGGGTCGGCGAGCTCATCGCGGAGGGTCAGCTCATCTACAACTGGGACGCCGAGCCGATGGACGTCGCCAGCTTGATCCACCCGCACCCCACGCAGTCCGAGATCATCGGCGAGGCCCACCTGGCGCTCGCCGGCAAGCCCCTGCACTTCCACGCCTAACTGACGCTCGCTACCCGCAGCGAACGAGCATCGTAACCACGCATAAGGAGTCACCGAAACCATGTCGGTCGCCGTATCAATGCCGCAGCTCGGCGAGAGCGTCACCGAGGGCACCGTCACGCGCTGGCTGAAGAAGGAAGGCGAGCACGTCACGGTCGACGAGCCGCTGCTTGAGGTGTCCACCGACAAGGTGGACACCGAGATCCCCTCCCCCGCGACCGGCATCCTGCGCGGCATCGCCGTCGATGAGGACGAGACCGTCGCGGTCGGCGCGCAGCTGGCCGTGATCGAGGAGGAGGGCTCCGACGCCCCGCAGGCCAGCGCGCCCGCTCCCAGCGCCCCGGCCGAGCACGCCCCCAGCGCCCCCGCGGAGCCCCCCGCTCCCGCTACCCCGCAGCCGGCCCCCGCCGCAGCCGCTCAGGCCCCGGAGAGCTCCGGGTCGTGGAACAACCAGCCCGCGGCGGCTCCCGCTCCCCCCGCTCCCGCTTCTCAAGACGCCGCTTCTCAAGACGCCGCTTCTCAGGCCAGTGCTTCTCAGGGCAGTGCTTCTCAGGGCAGTGCTTCTCAGGGCAGTGCTTCTCAGGGCAGTGCTTCTCAGGGCGCTGCTTCTCAGGGCAGTGCTTCTCAGGGCGCTGCGCAAGAGCCGGGCGAGCCGGGCCCGGCCAGCGCCTACCCGGAGCCCACCCCGCTGCCCACCGGCGAGGGCTCGTACGTGACGCCGCTGGTGCGCAAGCTGGCCGCCGAGCACTCGGTGCCGCTGGAGTCGATCAGCGGCACCGGCGTCGGCGGGCGCATCCGCAAGCAGGACGTGCTGGAGGCCGCGCGCGCCCAGCGGGCCGCCGAGGCCGCCGCCGCCGAGGCCGCCGCGCGCAGTGCCGCCGCTCAAGCTAGCACCGCTCAAGCTAGCACCGCCCAGGCTGGCACCGCCCAGGCTGGCCAGCCGCAGCATCCCGCCTCCGCCGCCCCGGCGCCCGCTGCCCCGTCTGCTCCGGCTGCCCGCCCGGCGCTGGTGCCGTCGTCGCTGCGCGGCACCACGGAGCGGATGAGCCGCCCGCGGCAGGTCATCGCCAAGCGCATGGTCGAGTCGCTGCAGGTCTCGGCGCAGCTCACCACCGTCGTCGAGGCGGACGTGACGAACATCGCCCGGCTGCGCGACCGGGCCAAGGCCGCGTTCGAGGCGCGCGAGGGCGTCAAGCTGACGTTCCTGCCGTTCTTCGCGCAAGCCGCGGTCGAGGCGCTCAAGGTGCACCCGAAGCTCAACGCGATCATCAACTCCGAGAGCCAGGAGGTCACCTACCACGACGCCGAGCACCTGGGCATCGCGGTGGACACCGAGCGCGGCCTCATGGTGCCGGTGGTGCACCACGCGGGCGACCTGAACCTCGGCGGCCTGGCCCGCAAGATCGCCGACGTCGCCGCGCGCACCCGGTCCGGGCAGGTCAGCCCGGATGAGCTGTCCGGCGGCACGTTCACGCTCACCAACACCGGCAGCCGCGGCGCCTTGTTCGACACCCCGATCATCAACCAGCCTCAGGTCGGCATCCTCGGCGTCGGCACCGTGGTCAAGCGGGCGGTCGTCGTGGAGGACCCGTCACTCGGCGAGGTGATCGCGGTCCGCTCGATGGTCTACCTCGCGCTGACCTACGACCACCGGCTGGTGGACGGCGCCGACGCGGCCCGGTTCCTCGTCACGGTCAAGGGCCGCCTCGAGGAGGGCGCGTTCGAGGCCGAGCTCGGCCTTTAGGAGCCACCACGACCATGAGGATCGCGGTCACCGGGTCATCCGGACTGATCGGCACCGCGCTGACGGCGCGCCTGCGGGCGGACGGCCACCAGGTCGTCCGCCTGGTCAGGCGCCCGCCGCACGCGAGCGACGAGATCCGCTGGGACCCCCGCGCCGCCGACGCGGGGGATCCGGCCCTCGGCGGCATCGACGCCTGCGTGCACCTGGCGGGCGCGGGCGTCGGCGACCACCGGTGGACCCGGTCCTACAAGGCCGAGATCCGGGCCAGCCGCGTCCTGGCGACCCGGGCGCTGGCCGCGGTGCTGGCCACGCGGGCCGCCACCGCGGGCGACGGGCCGAAGGTCTTGATCGCCGCCTCCGCGATCGGCTGGTACGGCGACACCGGCGGCCGCGAGGTCACCGAGGACTCCCCGGCCGGTCAGGGGTTCTTGTCCCGCGTCGTCGCCGACTGGGAGGCCGCCGCCGCTCCCGCCGCCGAGGCCGGCCTGCGCGTCGCGCACCTGCGCAGCGGCCTGATCCTCGGCAAGGGCGGCGGCGTGCTGGCCCGGCTGCTCACCCCCGCGCGCTTTGGCGCGCTGCCCCGCTTCGGTCCGGGGACGCAGGTGATGAGCTGGATCTCGCTAGCCGACGAGATCGCGGCCATCCGGTTCCTGCTCACCACGGGCACCGCCAGCGGCCCGTTCAACCTGACCGCGCCCAACGCCGTCACCAACGGCCAGCTCACCGCGGCGCTGCACCACGCGCTGCGCCGCCCGGACTTCCCGTGGCTGCGCATCCCCGAGCCCGTCCTTGAGCTGGCCCTCGGCGAGATGTCATCGGAGCTGCTCACCAGCGCCCGCGTCATCCCCGGGCGCCTGACCGAGGCCGGCTTTGAGTTCCGCCATCCCACGATCAGCGCCGCCTTGAAGGCCGAGCTGGGCTAGCGTCCCGCGTTCCCCATCCGGCCGACGCGGCCGGCCCGTTACGACCCGGGCTGCATGATGATCTCGAAGTCGGCGTGGCGGAACGGGACCGGGACGTCCCACTTGTTCCCCTCCGCCGGGTCATCGACCGGGACGAAGTCGATGACCAGCGACTTCTTCACCGCGAACACGGTGTCGGACTCGATGTACTCGCTGCCGGCCACGAAGATGTGCGTGGTCAGGTCCCGGTGGCCGGGCGCGGCGACGATGAAGTGGATATGCGCCGGGCGGAACGCGTGCCGCCCGGTGGCGATGAGCAGCTCCCCGACCGGTCCGTCGGTGGGGATCGGGTAATGCGACGGGACGATGGTGCGGAACCAGAAGCGCCCGTCGCCGTCGGCGGTGAACAGCCCCCGGCCGTTGCCGCGCGGTTGCACCTCGGGCTGCTGGACGTCGTAGAAGCCCTGGTCATTAGCCTGCCAGACATCCAGCGTGGCCCCCGCCAGCGGCGTGCCGTCCACCGAGAGCACGCGGCCGGTGACCACGCACGGCATCCCCGTGCCCACCTTGTCAATGTTGGCGCCGAGCTCCAGCGGCGGCGACTCCACCACGTGGAACGGGCCGAGCACGGTCGACTCGGTCGCCACCCCGAACTTCCGGTTGCTGATCGTCTCGGTCAGCATCGACAGCCCGAGCACGTCAGACAGCAAGATGAACTCCTGGCGGTCATCGTCGCACTTGTGCCCGGTCCGGGTGAGGAAGTCGATGGCGGCGTTCCACTCCGGGATCGTCAGCTCCACCTCCCGCGCGAACGCGTGCAGGTGCCGTACCAGGGAGGTCATGACCTCCCGCAGCCGCGGGCCGGTGGACGGGGCGAAGCTCTCGATGACAGCGTCGGCCGCGGTTTCCTCAGTGAAGTCGGTAGCCATGCTGATCAGGCTAGACCCCGCCGATCGGAGGCACCATCCCTCTCCCATCGGACCCGACGGCATCACGTCGTGACTTACCCTCGTTGTCGTGGGCGATTGTGTTGGTGAGCAGCTCGTATACGTGCACGCCGGGTTCGGGGACGAGGCGGTGCCCTTCGCCACTGGCTGGGACCTGCAGCGGCAGGTCCACGCGCGCCGTGTCGCCGATGAGGTGCCGGACTCCTGCCTGCTGCTGGAGCACGAGCCGGCCTACACGGCCGGGAAGCGGACGGCGGCGTCGGACCGGCCGGTCGGCGACCCTGGCGCCCCCGTCTTCGACATTGACCGCGGCGGCAAGATCACCTGGCACGGCCCCGGGCAGCTGGTCGCCTACCCGATCATCCGGCTACGCTCCCCGTTGGACGTCGTGGCCTACGTGCGGGCGCTGGAAGAGGCGATGATCGGCGTGTGCGCGGAGTTCGGGGTCCGCACGACGCGCGTCGAAGGGCGCAGCGGCGCGTGGGTGCCCGGCGACCCTGCAGATCCGGCCCGTCCAGGCCGGCCAGCGCGGCCAGACCGTAAGGTCGGCGCGATCGGAGCCCGGGTGGCGCGCGGGGTGACCATGCACGGCCTCGCGCTGAACTGCGACAACGACATGTCCTGGTACGACAAGATCATTCCCTGCGGGATCCGCGACGCCGGAGTGACCTCGCTCACCGCCGAGACCGGCATCCCGGTCACCGTGTCCGACGTCACCCCGTTGCTGGAACGCCACCTGGCCGCCGCCCTCGGCTACCGCGCCTGGCAGCGACTGCACTCCATCGCCCCCCTGCTGCCCCGTGCCGCGGTCAGCTAACCCGCAGCCCGCGCCAGCCCCGGCATTCCCCCGCAGCCGCGCCAGCCCCGGTATCTCCCGGCGGTCCCGGCAGTCACAGGCGTCTTGGCAGCTTGCTGTTATCAGGAGCGTGTCCCAGCCGTGCGCCGCCGCGAGCTAGGCTGGTATGCGTGACGCACGCCTTGGCTCCCGATGGACGGCGGATGCTCCGCCTGGAGGCCCGCAACGCGCAGGTCCCGATCGAGAAGAAGCCGCCGTGGATCAAGACCCGGCTGCGCACTGGACCGGAGTACTCGGCGCTGAAGAGCCTCGTGCGGGCCGAAGGGCTGCACACCGTCTGCGAGGAAGCCGGCTGCCCCAACATCTTCGAGTGCTGGGAAGACCGCGAGGCGACGTTCCTGATCGGCGGCGACCAGTGCACCCGGCGCTGCGACTTCTGCCAGATCGACACCGGCAAGCCGCTGCCGCTGGATCGCGATGAGCCCCGGCGGGTCGCTGAGTCGGTCGCGGCGATGGGCCTGCGCTACGCGACGGTGACCGGCGTGGCGCGCGATGACCTCCAAGACGGCGGGGCGTGGCTGTACGCGCAGACCGCCCGGGAGATCCACGCCGCCGTCCCCGGCTGCGGCGTGGAGCTGCTGGTTCCCGACTTCAACGCCCAGGAGCCCCAGCTCGCTGAGGTATTCGACGCCGCCCCCGAGGTGTTCGCGCACAACCTGGAGACGGTCCCGCGGGTGTTCCGCCGGATCCGGCCGGGCTTCCGGTACGAGCGGTCGCTGGCGGTGCTGCGCGCGGCGCACGAGGCCGGGCTGGTGACGAAGTCGAACCTGATCCTGGGGCTGGGCGAGGAGCGAGCCGAGGTCCGGCCGGCCATGCAGGACCTGCGGGCGGCCGGCTGCGACCTGCTGACGATCACCCAGTACCTGCGGCCATCGCCCCGGCATCACCCGGTGGCCCGCTGGGTCAAGCCCGAGGAGTTCGTGGACCTGCGCGCCGAGGCACTGGAGCTCGGCTTCGCGGGGGTCATGTCCGGGCCGCTGGTCCGCTCTTCCTACCGGGCCGGCCGCCTGTACGCCCAGGCGATGGAGCGGCGCGCGGCCGCGACTGCAGGACGGTTACTTCTCAGCTCGCCGTTAACCGTATGCTGCCTGATGTTGGATTGCATGCTTTGAGGAAGGCTGAGCCGGTGGTTGACAAGTACAGCGCCGAGGACCTCCAGAACGCCGGGCGACTGAAGCAGATACGGATGGTCGCCGGCCTGGTCAACCAGAGCAACAAGAAGGCGCTGCCGATCGCGATCGGCAGCGGCGTGGCGATCGCGGCGGTATTCGTGATCGTCGGGCTGGTGCTCGGGATGCTGGGGATCTTCATCCCCTTCGGCGTGCTGCTCGGGGTGCTGGCGATCGTCATCTTGTTCGGCCGGTTCGCCACGACGGCGCAGTTCAAGGCCATCGAGGGGCAGCCGGGCGCGCCCGTCGCGATCTTGCAGCAGATGCGCGGGAACTGGACGGTCACCCCGGTCGTCAACGCCAACCGGACCCAGGACATGGTCCACCGCGCGGTCGGCCGCCCCGGCGTCGTGCTGATCGGCGAGGGCGTCCCCAGCCGGGTGTCCGCGCTGCTGGCCGCGGAGAAGAAGCGCACCGCGCGGGTCGCCTTCGACGTGCCGATCTTCGAGTTCCAGGTCGGCAACGACGAGGGCCAGGTTCCCGTCAGGCAACTGCAGCGCAAGCTCATGCGGCTGCCCCGCAACCTCAAGCCCGCCGCGATCAGCGACCTCAACCACCGGCTGAAGGCCCTCCAGCCGAGCTACGCTCATCCCCCGAAGGGCCCGCTGCCCCGCAACGCCAGGCAGCCCAAGATGCCCCGGCCGCGTACCCGCTAGGCCACCGCCAGGCCTTCTATCGGGTACGCACCACGATCGTGTCGGCGGCGCGGTCATGCAGGCCGCGCAGGTCGCGGTCGGCCAGCAGCGGCGGGACCACGCAGAACAGCAAGAGCGTGCGCACGGCCGCCCAGGCGAACCCGGGGCGCCCGCCGCCGGTGCGGATCACCTTCAAGCCGAGCAGGCGCTTGCCGACGGTGAGCCCGCTGATCGCGGTGAGCAGGTAGATCTCCGCCGCGCAGGCCACGAACGTCCAGTACTGGGTCGCCTGGTAAGCTCCGTCACCGGGGTTGGCGAGTGAGTGATGGGTCACCGCCGAGACGATGAGCTCGCACAGCACCCAGTCGATGACGAGGGCGGCCAGCCGCAGGGTCATGGGCGCGGCCGAGCCCGGCCCCTGGCGCGGCAGCCCGAACTGCTTGCCGGGATAATCCGGCGTAGTATCTCCCGCTCCGGCGCGCGGGGCGGCCGCCAGCCGCACCCCGCTTTTCCGGCGCGGATCCCGGGATTGTTCAGACACATCACCACGGTATCCGCTCCGCTTCCGCCTGGTCCCGCCGCGTCCGCCGGAGGGGTCGCCCAGCGGGAGGGGTGCGCCGCCAGCGGCGAGCACGCTGGGGATACGCTACACGCGTAACACTGGTGAAACACCGGGGACACCAGTCGGTAATTGCGGGCGACTACCGTCCAATCCGCACACCGCCGAGATATCCGAGATAAGCCTACATACGCGCCCTGCACAAGGAGGGTTGATGTCGTTCAGCAGTGCTGAAGAGGTCCTCAGCTTCATCGCTGAGGAGAAGGTGGAGTTCATCGACGTCAGGTTCTGCGACCTGCCCGGACAGATGCAGCACTTCACCATCCCGGTTGAGACGTTCGACGCTGATGTCTTCACTGAGGGCCGGATGTTCGACGGCTCGTCCATCCGCGGATTCCAGGCGATCCACGAGTCGGACATGCTGCTCCTGCCAGACCCGACCACCGCCGTGCTCGACCCGTTCCGCCAGCACAAGACGCTGAACCTGACGTTCTCCGTCTACGACCCGCTAACGGGCGCCGCCTATAGCCGTGACCCGCGCAACGTGGC
Source organism: Streptosporangiaceae bacterium (assembly GCA_025934375.1). Taxonomy (GTDB): domain Bacteria; phylum Actinomycetota; class Actinomycetes; order Streptosporangiales; family Streptosporangiaceae; genus Trebonia. Next base: position 44,382 of record JAICYD010000050.1, read on the forward strand.
CCGCAAGGCCGAGGAGTACCTCAAGGGCACCGGCATCGCGGACGTCTCCTACTTCGGCCCCGAGGCCGAGTTCTACATCTTCGACTCCGCGCGCTTCTCCACCAGCGCCAACGAGGGCTATTACCACCTGGACTCGATTGAGGGCGCGTGGAACACCGGCAGCCTGGAAAGCGGCGCGAACCTCGCCTACAAGCCTCCTTACAAGGGCGGCTACTTCCCGGTCCCGCCGATGGACCACTACACGGACCTGCGCTCGGAGATGGTCAAGCAGCTGATCGCGGTCGGCATCGAGACCGAGATGCAGCACCACGAGGTCGGCACGGCCGGCCAGGCCGAGATCGACATCCGGTTCGGCCCGCTGCTGGCCCAGGCCGACAAGCTGATGCTGTACAAGTACGTCATCAAGTCCGTCGCCCGCGCGGCCGGCAAGACCGTGACGTTCATGCCCAAGCCACTGTTCGGCGACAACGGCAACGGCATGCACTGCCACCAGTCGCTGTGGAAGGACGGCGCGCCGCTGTTCTACGACGAGGTCGGCTACGGCGGCCTGTCGGACATCGGCCGCTGGTACGTCGGCGGCCTGCTCAAGCACGCGCCGGGCCTGCTCGCGTTCACCAACCCGACCGTCAACTCCTACCACCGCCTGGTGCCCGGCTTCGAGGCGCCGGTCAACCTCGTGTACTCGAACCGGAACCGGTCGGCCTGCTGCCGTATCCCGATCACCGGCTCGAACCCGAAGGCCAAGCGGATCGAGTTCCGCGTGCCGGACCCGTCGGCCAACCCGTATCTCGCGTTCGCCGCGATGCTGATGGCCGGCCTGGACGGCATCAAGAACAAGATCGAGCCGCCGGACCCGGTCGACAAGGACCTGTACGAGCTGCCGCCGGACGAGGCCTCGGCCATCCCGCAGGTGCCCGGCTCGCTCGAGGCGGTGCTGAACAGCCTGGAGGCCGACCACTCGTTCCTCACCGAGGGCGGCGTGTTCACTGAGGACCTGATCGAAACCTGGATCGACTACAAGCGGACGAAGGAGCTCGACGCGGTGCGCCTGCGCCCGACGCCGCACGAGTTCGAGCTGTACTTCGACTGCTAGAAGCGGCCCCGCCGAGCCGGGGTCCCGGTGCCTGCGGCACCGGGACCCCGGCTTTCCGTGCGCCGGTACGCTGGCCGTCATGACCCCCGACGACGCGCGGTGGATGGAGCTGGCGATCTCTCTCGCCTGGAAGGCCCCGCCGTCGTCGCAGGCCTACAGCGTCGGGGCGGTCATC
>JAICYD010000142.1 GCA_025934375.1 Streptosporangiaceae bacterium
AGCCGTCGCTCCTCTTCCAGCTCGCGGGGATTGGTCAGCGCCCGCTGGTGCGGGAAGACCTCCTCCTCCATGCCGGTCAGGAACACCGCCGGGAACTCCAGCCCCTTGGCCGTGTGCAGCGTCATCAGCGTGACCATGCCGCCGTGGTCCTCGCCATCGGGGATCTCGTCGGCGTCGGCGACCAGCGACACCCGCTCCAGGAATTCCGCCAGCGTGCCGTCAGCGTCGGGGTCGGCGGCCGCGGACGCGTCGAACTCACGGGCAACGGACACCATTTCTTGCAGGTTCTCCACGCGGGTGGCGTCTTGCAGGTCCGGCGATTCCTCCAGCGAGGCCTGGTAGCCGGTCCGGTCAAGCACGGCCTCGACGAGCTCGGCCACCGGGCCGTTCGCCGCCGCCTGCTCGCGCAGGCCATCGATCAGCTCGTTGAACCCGGCGATGGCGGCCGCTGACCGGGATGCCATGCCGGGCACGTCGTGCGGGGTGCGCAGTGCCTCGGCGAAGGAGACCCGCTCCCGGCCCGCGTAGGCGGCGACGTACTCCTCGGCCCGGTCGCCGATGCCGCGCCGGGGAACGTTGAGCACCCGGCGCAGCGACACCTCATCGGCCCGGTTGGCGATGAGGCGGAGGTAGGCGAGCAGGTCCCGGACTTCCTTGCGCTCGTAGAACCGGACGCCGCCGACCACCCGGTAGGGCAGGCCGACCCGGATGAAGACTTCCTCGAAGACACGGGACTGCGCGTTCGTCCGGTAGAAGACCGCGACGTCCCCGGGCCTGGCCAGGCCCTCATCGGTGAGGCGGTCGACCTCCTCGGCGACGAACGCGGCCTCATCGTGCTCGTTGTCGGCCACGTACCCGGTGATCAGGGCGCCTGCCCCGGCATCGGACCAGAGGTTCTTGGGCTTGCGGCCAGAGTTACGGGACACGACCGCGTTCGCGGCGGCGAGGATGTTCTGAGTCGACCGGTAGTTCTGCTCCAGCAAGATCACCGTGGCGTTCGGGTAGTCCTGCTCGAACTCGACGATGTTGCGGATGGTGGCGCCGCGGAAGGCGTAGATGCTCTGGTCGGCGTCGCCCACGACGCACAGTTCGGATGGCGGCACACTGTCCGCCGATTCCGTTGGAGTCGAGAAAAGACTGGCCCTTCCGGAGACCAGCTCGCGGACCAGGATGTACTGCGCGTGGTTGGTGTCTTGGTACTCGTCGACCATGACGTGCCGGAACCGGCGCCGGTAGGCCAGCGCGACCTCGGGAAAGGCCTGGAGGATGTTGACCGTGACCATGATGATGTCGTCGAAGTCCATCGCGCCGGCCGCGACCAGGCGGCGCTGGTACTCGGCGTAAGCTTCGGCCAGCGCCTTATCCCGGGCGGTCTGCGCGCGGGAGCGGTACGTCTCGTAGTCGATCAGCTCATTCTTGAGGTTGGAGACCTGGGCGGCCATCGCCTTGGGCGGATACTGCCGGGGGTCCAATTCGAGCTCGCGGCACACCAGCGCCATCAGCCGCTGGCTGTCGGCCGCGTCGTAGATCGAGAAGCTGGACGGGTAGCCGAACCGCGAGGCCTCCCGGCGCAGGATACGCACGCACGCGGAGTGGAAGGTCATCACCCACATGGCGCGAGAGCGCGCGCCGACGAGCTGGGCCACGCGGGCGGCCATCTCCCCGGCCGCCTTGTTCGTGAACGTGATCGCGAGGATCTCCCCCGGGTGCACGTCGCGCTCGGCCAGCAGGTAGGCGATCCGGTGGGTCAGCACCCGGGTCTTGCCGGAGCCGGCGCCGGCCACGATCAGCAGGGGCCCGCCGGCGTGGATGACGGCGGCGCGCTGCTGGGGATTCAGCCCGTCCAGGAGAGAGTGGGTCGCGGTCTCGGTCACGGGTCCAAGCCTAGGCGCTACCGGTGACATTCGGGCGCTGGTTACTCAGGGGTAGTGACGTGAGAGATTATGGGGACATCTGCACCCCAGAGGGGGGCCTGCGGCCGTCCTACCTGCGGCAACCGAGGGTTAATATACCGATTTGGGGACGATCTTGAGGTATATCGCGGTAACGTGGTCTGCCTTTACCCGTTACCCGCAGGGGGTCCCATGGGGTCGCGTGGTCGATCCATCCGGCTGAGAATCTACTTTCTGGTGGCGATTCCGCTCGTCACGCTGCTCGGGCTGTTCGCCGACGTCGCGTACACGTCGGTCACGAACTTCGTCAACCTGGACCGAGTCCCGAGCCTGATCCGGACCACGTCCGTGCCGCTGACGGTCTTCATGACCACGCTGCAGGGAGAACGGCGGGCGGCTGTCGTCTACGCCTCGGCCCCGACGGCGGACAACCTCGGTGACTACCAGGCCGCCATCACGGCGACCAAGCAGGGCGTGCCGGCGCTGGTGTCCGCCATCAACAAGCCGGACGCGAAGCAGGCCTCAACGCCCGCGGAGACCGCGGCGATCGACACGTTCCTGGGCGCCGTGAACGGCACCCCGCTGGGGAACCTGCGGCAGGCCGTCATGGCCAAGGCCCTGCCCGGGCCGCTCCCGCTCCCGCTGGCCGCGCTGCAGGACTACACGCAGATCATCTTGGGCATCCCGGGCGTCTTCCAGGCTGAGGCCGCGAGCATGACGGACGCGCGGGCCGCCACGCAGGGACTCGGCCTCATCGCCACGGTCACCGCGCGCGAGGAGCTCAACATCCAGGACGCGGCGCTGGCGGGCGCGCTGGCCGCCGGAGCGCTGACGCCCCAGGGACGGGTCGCGTTCGTGGAGGCCGCCGGGCGCGAGCAGATGGACAAGAAGCTGTTCCAGTCCACGCTGACCACCGCGGAGCTGACTCCGTTCGACGCCGTCTACAACCGGCTGGCCCCTAAGGCGGTGCAGGACCAGCTCACCCTGGTCCAGCAGGGCGTGGAGGCGGGCCTGCCGCTGGCGGCGCTGCAACAGCGCGGCCTGAGCGCGGCCACCTGGAAGTTCCTCACCAAGACGGTGGCGGACGCCAACTACCAGGGCGGCCTGGCCACCGCCGACGCGGTGCTGGCCACCGACCAGCAGATCGCAGACAGCGCCCGGAACAAGGTGATCATCACCGGCGCACTGGGCCTGCTGGGCCTGATCCTCACCCTCATCGTCACCATCTGGCTGGCCCGGTCCATTAACCGTCGGCTGACGAGCCTTCGCCGGTCGGCTCTGGTGCTGGCGCAGGAGCACCTGCCGTCGGTCGTGGCCCGGCTGCGGCGCGGCGAAGAGGTGGACGTGGCCGCCGAGGCCCCGGCGCTGCGGGTCGGCAATGACGAGATCGGGCAGGTCGGCCGGGCGTTCGACGCGATCCGGCAGACGGCTATCGCCTCGGCGGTGGAGGAGGCCAAGCTGCGGCAGGGCGTCAACGACGTGTTCCGCAACCTGGCCCGGCGCAACCAGTCGCTGCTGCAGCGACAGCTCACCTCGCTGGACCAGATGGAGCGGCGGGCGACCGACCCCGAGGTGCTCGACGACCTGTTCAAGCTTGACCACCTGACCACCCGCATGCGGCGGCACGCCGAGGGCCTCATCATCTTGTCGGGCGCGCCTCCGGGCCGCGGCTGGTCCGCGCCCGTCCGGTTGGTCGACGTCATGCGGGGGGCCGTAGCCGAGGTCGAGGACTACGCCCGGGTCCAGGTCGCCACCCAGGCGAAGGCGGCGCTGAGCGGGTCCGCGGTCACCGACGTGATCCACCTGCTGGCCGAGCTGATCGAGAACGCCACGTCGCTGTCCCCGCCCTACACGCAGGTCCGGGTGACCGGAGAGGTCGTGAGCAACGGGTTCGCCATCGAGGTCGAGGACCGCGGCCTGGGCATGACCCCGGAGCGGATGGCCGAGCTCAACCAGCGGCTCGCCAGCCCGCCCGACGTGAACCCGGCGAACACCGAGCAGCTGGGCCTCTTCGTGGTCGCGCACCTGGCCCGGCGGCACGGGATCGGCGTGACGCTGCGCCCATCGCCATACGGCGGCACCACGGCGGTCGTGCTCATCTCGCGGCAACTGGTCGTCGATGACCGGCCGGCTGCCCTCACCAGCGGTGAGGGCGGTCCGGCACGCGGGATCGCCACCGCGGCGGACGCGCCGGCCTTCGGCCAGGCGGGCGCCGGGGGCGGCTTCACGGGGGCGGGCTTCACGGGGGCGGGCTTCACGGCCGCGGGCCCCGTCCGGGGTGGCGGCTTCTCCGGCGGCTACCCGGCCAACGGCGGGTACCCCACAGCCGGCAACGGGCACGCCGCTGCGGCCGGCAATGGCTACGGCCCCGCGGGCGGCCGCGGCACCAACGGATTCGCGGCCAACGGCAACGGGCGCGACAGCTTCGGCGGGTACGACGCCCCCACCGGGTACGACGCCCCCACCGGGTACGACGCCCCCACCGGGTATGACGGTGCCACTGGGTACGACAGTGCCACTGGGTACGACAGTCTTACCGGTTACGACACCGGCACCGGATACAACGGTGCCGCCGGATACAGCGGCGCCTCTGGACACAGCGGCGCCTCTGGACACAGCGGCGCCTCTGGACACAGCGGCGCCTCTGGACACAACAATGGCGCTGGACACGACGGTGCCGCTGCACATGACAATGGGCGGCCGATGGGCGGCGCTCCTGACCTGGACAGCATCCCGCTGCGGGGCGGCTACGGGGCAGGCTCTCGCGGCCCGGCTGGCTTCCAGGGACCGGGCGCTCCCGCCCGCCCGGCCGACACGGGCGGCTACCCGCAGCGCGGTGGCCAGCGGGACGGGTCGCGCTCCGACGACGTTCCCGTGGTGACCGGGGTCCCGGTGTCCCGGGACATCGCGCCGCCCTTCGACGTGTTCAGCAGGGTGAGCCGTCCCGAGGACACCCCGGGGGGTCCTAGCTCAACCGGGGCTACCTCGACCGGCGTGGGCACCACCGGTCCTGGATCAACCGCCCCGCAGCCCGCATATGGTGCATACCAGGGACCCGGATACGGGACCATGGAGGGGAACGCGACGGTTCACGAGAACGGGGGAACCAGTGGGGGCGAGGATACCGCCCTGCCGCGGCGGGTCCGGCAGGCTAACCTCGCGCCTCAGCTTCGCAACTCCGCGGGCGGCGGCAATGGCCAGACGGGAGTGCCGCAGGCGCGCGCTACATCGCTCCAGGACATGAGGAACACACTGTCCTCGATGCAGCGCGGCTGGCAGCAGGGCCGCACGCAATCGACGCAACGGGACACGGAGGGCAACCCGGATGGGTCCTAACGGCAATTATCCGACGAGCCAGCTCGATTGGCTCCTCGACGACCTGGTGCTGCGGGTCCCCCACATACAGCGGGCCGTGTACCTGTCTCAGGACGGGCTGGCCCTGGGCGCGTCGCGGGGGCTGGACCGGGCCGACGCCGAGCACCTGGCGGCGCTGGCGGCCGGCTTCCAGTCGCTGGCGCGCGGCGCGGGGCGGCACTTCGGGGGCGGCGAGGTCAGGCAGACGATCATCGAGATGTCGGCCGGGTTCTTGTTCGTCACCGCGGCCGGGCAGGGCACCTGCCTCGCCGTCCTCACCGGATCGGACGCCGACGTGGGCCTGATCGCCTATGAGATGGCGGTGCTCGTCCAGCGAACCGGCGACCACCTGCAGGTCAACATGCGATCGTCGTCCGCGATGTACGACAGGTAGGAAGGGATCACCGATGGCGTCCGACGACGAGCTGTGGCTCGACGCACAGGCCGGCCCGGTGATCCGGCCTTATGCCCTGACCCAGGGCCGGACGCGGCATTCCGGGGAGGCCTTCGACCTGGTCTCCACGGTAACCGCCACTAGCGCCCGGGTGGACGACCCGGGCGCTCTCGCGCCAGAGCACGTCTCGGTGCTGCAACTCGTCCGACGGCCGACGACGGTCGTGGACATAGCCTCGGACGTGGACTTGCCCCTCGGCGTGGTTCGCATCCTGCTAGGAGACCTGCGCGAGCTGGGCCTGATCGCGATCAAGGCACCGGTGCCCATGAAGGCACGGCAGGTCGACAAGAACACGCTGAGGGAGGTCCTGCATGGCCTACGGGGGCTCTGAATATGGCGGGGGGATGGTGACGTCCCGCGGGCACCGCGCGATCAAGATCCTGCTGGCCGGCGGGTTCGGGGTCGGTAAGACGACTCTGGTCGGCGCGGTCAGCGAGATCCGGCCGCTGCGCACGGAAGAGCCGCTAACGGAGACCAGCCGGCGGGTTGACAGCACGGCCGGCGTCGAGCGGAAGACGACGACCACCGTCGCGATGGACTTCGGCCGCATCACCTTGCGCGATGACCTGGTGCTGTACTTGTTCGGCACGCCCGGGCAGGAGCGGTTCTGGTTCATGTGGGACGAGCTCGCGATCGGCGCGCTGGGCGCGGTGGTACTCGCCGACACCCGGCGGCTGGCGGACTGCTTTCCCGCCATTGACTACTTCGAGCGGCGGGAGATCCCTTTCATCGTCGCGCTGAACGTCTTCGACGGGTCGCGCCGGTACAGCATCGAGGATGTGCGGCTTGCCCTGGACCTGGAGCCGGGCCTGCCAATCGTCTTGTGTGACGCCCGTCACCGCGAGTCAGCCAAGGAGATCCTCATCGCCCTGGTAGAGCACGTCCTCGCCCAAGCCGACGCCGACGAGCCGGTTTTCCCTGGGTGATAGAACCAATCCCGCCGCTGCCTGCTCCGGGGTCACAGCCCCATCGCCCCGATCGGAGCCTAGCTCGCTGGGTTACGGTCGCATCGCCGCTCTCGGTTCCGGGGCGGAGGGGCAACTGACCCGGCTTGGTTCTGGGGCGGGATGGCCATCGGCCCGCTCTATCCGGGGCGCGAGGGCCAGCGACCGTTAGGCGTTCCGGGCCGGGAGGGCCGTCGCCCCGGAACTATCCGGGGCGGGAGGGCCAGCGACCCGCCACCATCGGCGTCCATCCCGCGGCTCAGCCGCCATCGCCACATATGCGGACCCGCTCGAAGCTGCGCTCGCGCACTCGCTCCGCCAGCACCGAGGTGGTCAGTCCAGCACCGAGGTGGTCAGTAAGGTCAGCGTCCGCTGGAGGCGCCCCCACCCTCAGGCAGGCAGGGCTACGCGGAGTATTTCAGGACGGCCCAGACGGCTTTGCCGTGGCCTTCGATGGGGGACCAGCCCCAGATGTAGCTGAGGGCGCCGACGATCTGCAGTCCGCGGCCGCTCTCGCGGGCCGAGTCGGGTGTCCGGGGGGTGGGCGGTTCGGCGCTGGGGTCGGTGACCGCGAGCATGACTTCCCCGCTGCGCCGCAGCAGGCACAGCCGCATGGGCGGGGGCGCGGTCGGGCTCACCGCCGCGATGGACGGGACGGCGCGCAGCCCGTGGCGGACCGCGTTGACGACCAGCTCACCTATGATCAGCTCGGCGTCATCGATCAGGTCGGCCAAGCCCCAGCGGGTGAGCAGGTCACGGACGAACATGCGGGAGGCGCGGGCTTCTTCCGGCTCGGCGGTCAGCACCCGGCTGGACACCGCGGAGGTCTCCCACCACGCCGAGGGCACTGGCAGGAGCTGCGGCGGGGACGCTGGGAGAGCCGGGAGAGCGACGACGTCCTCGTCGTCGTCGTCGGGCTCGTAAGCAACCCTCAGATGAGCCAACGCAACCGCTTTCTGCATCGTCATGGGCCCCGAAAAGCCTTGCCTGCGCAGTATGTGGGGTATGCCTTGGTATGTATGGTGCCTGATATATTGTGCAAATGCAAGACCGGATGCACGTTCATCCGAACCGTGCACAGGTGAATCCGGCGGCATCCTGGAGGGCGCGCGGCTCGCGCAAGCGAGCCTCCTCCGTCATGCCCGCCTGAATCACCTGCTTCACCACGCGCCGGAGACCTGGCCCGGGTGTCGGCGAATACCGGAACGCGGCAGTGTTCGGCCTGCCTGCCGCCGGGTACTCGCACCGCGCCCGGCACCCAACTCGCGGCGTGCCCTAGGAAGGAACATGACACATACCTACAACGGCATGCCATCCACAGCCGCTGGACTGGCTGGCGTCACGTGGCAGAAGAGCGCTCACAGCAACCCCAACGGGGCGTGCGTTGAGGTCGCCACGCTCCCAGACGGCGGGGTCGCGGTCCGGAACTCCCGTTTCCCGAGCGGGCCGGCCCTGGTGTACACCCGAGCCGAGATTGCCGCGTTCCTGGCCGGCGCGAAGGATGGGGAGTTCGACCACGTCGTTGCCTAATGTGCCACCTGCACCAAATGCACCATTGGCACCATAAGCAGCCCCTCCGGCACCCGACACCCCTTTAGGTACCGGGTGCCGGAAACGCGGGTGATCTCAGATGTGAACGAATCGTCACTCGATCCCCTTCCCTGCGGCAGGGTTACATGGGAAACTGGCCCATGCCCCGACTCATGACCGGGAAGCAAAAAGCTGAGGAGTGGCGATGCTATCGTCCCAGGACCCTGCTCAAGACCCCGCGGGCGAGGCCGCGCTTGCCCAGTTTGGACCGCGCACGGCCGGACCGTCGGTCCAGCGCCTCATCCTGGGCGGGCACCTTCGCCGACTTCGTGAGAAGGCCGGGCTGACCACCGAGCAGGCCGCGGACGTGATTCGAGGCTCACACTCCAAGATTAGCCGGATGGAGCACGGCCGGGTCAGCTTCAAGGAGCGCGACATCGCGGACCTGCTCACGCTCTACGGAGTTACCGCCCCTTCCGAGCGCGCGGGGGTGCTGGCGCTGGCCCGCGAGGCCAACACTCCGGGCTGGTGGCAGGGTTACTCCGACATCCTGCCGCACTGGCTGGAGCCTTACTTCGGCCTGGAGGCGGCCGCCTCGTTCATTCGGACCTACGAGTTGCAGTTCGTGCCGGGCTTGCTGCAGACCGAGGGCTACGCCCGCGCGGTCATCCGGCTGGGCAACGCCGGCAACGAGGATGAGGTTGGCCGGCGCACCGAGGCGCGCATGAGCCGGCAGGACATCCTGAAGCGCGAGGACCCGCCGCGCAAGTGGGCGGTCATCGACGAGGCGGCGCTGCGCCGGTCGATCGGCGGGCGGGCGATCATGCAGGAGCAGATCCGCCACCTCATCGCCATGGCCGAGCACCCGGCGGTGACCTTGCAGGTCCTGCCGTTCACGGCGGGCGGTCACCCGGCGCTCGGCGGCCCGTTCACCATCTTGCGCTTCGCCGAGCCGGACCTGCGCGACGTCGTCTACATCGAGCAGCTCACCAGCGCGCTGTACCTGGACAAGCCGACCGAGGTCGACAGCTACCTTGAGGTCATGGAGCAGCTGTGCCTGCAGGCCGAGCCGACCGCCAACACCACGGACATCTTGTACCGGATACTTAAGGACTGCTAAGCGGCTACCCGCCGTGAACGCCGGGATTGTGTGGCCCCCCACACTGACGTCGGCATTCTTCCGATGCGATGATGGCGGGCGTGAGCATACTTGGCACCCGAGTTCTGCGAAGTGAAGATCCTGGCTTCCTGAGCACTGGCGCGGTCTATACCGAGGACGTGCAAGACGAGCGCCTGGCAGGCGCCGTCCACGTCCACTTCGTCCGGTCGACCGTCGCGCACGCGAAGATCAACGGCATCGATACCGCGGCCGCCAAGGCGGCCGACGGCGTCGTCGCGGTCTATACCGGCGCGGACCTGGCCGCCGCGGGCCTGGCACCGCTCAAGCCGATGATGCCGATGATGAACCAGAGCATGCTCCAGCCTGTCCTGGCCACCGACACCGTCCGGTTCGTCGGCGAGCCGGTCGCGGTGGTCGTGACCGAGCACCCGTACCAGGGCGAGGACGCGATCGAACTAGTCGACATCGACTACGAGTTCCTGCCCGCCGTCGTGGACATGAACGAGGCCGAGGCCGGGCTCACCGGGGTGCTGTTCCCGGAGGCCGGCACCAACGTAGTGCTGAAGATCGGCGACGCGGCGACGCTCAAGGCGAACCTGTTCGACGCCTGCGAGGTCGTGGCCAGTGAGGTGATCCAGAACCAGCGCGTCGCCCCGGCCCCGATGGAGACCCGGGCCGGCGCCGCTGTGTGGGCCGACGGACGGCTCACCGCGTGGATCCCCAACCAGGGCGCGCAGGGCACCAAGGGCGCGCTGATGGGCATGCTGGGCCTCAAGCCCGACGAGGTGCGGATCATCACCCCCGATGTCGGCGGCGCGTTCGGCGCGAAGTTCGGCGCCGACCCTGAGCACGCGGCCTTGTGCTGGATCGCGAAGGACCTCGGCCGTCCGGTGCGCTGGACGGAGACCCGCATGGAGAACCTGCTGGCAATGACGCACGGCCGCGGGCAGCAGCAGAAGGTCACCATCGGCGGGAGCAGGGACGGCACCGTCTTGGCCTACCGGCTGGAGGTGCTGCAGGACTGCGGCGCCTACCCGAAGATCGGCGCGTTCTTGCCGCAGCTGACCGTGCTGATGACCCCCGGCCCGTACCACATCCCGAACGCCGAGGCCATCGCCACCGCCGTGGTCACCAACACCACGCCGATGGGCGCCTACCGCGGCGCCGGGCGACCGGAGGCGACCGCCGCCATCGACCGGGCGATCGACTTGTTCGCGGCCGCCGCGCGGATGGACCCGGCGGAGGTCCGCCGCAAGAACCTGCTGCCGAAGTTCACCGAGCCGCACACGACCGCGTTCGGCGCGACCTATGACACCGGCGACTACGTGACGGCGCTGGAGAAGGCGCTGGAGGCCGCCGGGTATGACGACCTGCGCGCGGAGCAGGCCAAGCGACGGGCTAGCGGCGACCCGGTCCAGCTCGGCATCGGGCTGTCCAGCTACGTGGAGATCACCGGAGCCGGCGGCGAGGCCGGCGGGCCGAACGAGAACGGCACCGTCGAGGTTCACCCGGACGGGACCGCCACCGTCTTGACCGGCACCTCCCCGCACGGCCAGGGTCACGTCACCGTGTGGGCGATGCTGGTCAGCGACGAGCTGGGCATCCCGATCGAGAAGATCACCGTCAAGTGGGGCGACACCGACCTCGTCCCCAAGGGCGGCGGCACCGGCGGCTCGCGCAGCCTGCAGCTCGGCGGGGCCGCGGTCCAGCAGGCCTCCCGCGAGCTGCTCGACGTGGCCAGGGACCGCGCCGCCGCGACCTTGGAGATCAGCGCCAGCGACCTTGAGTTCGACGTGGCCGGCAGCGCCTTCGCGGTCAAGGGGGACCCGGACACCACCGTGCCGCTGAGCAGGCTGGCCGAGACCGAGCGGCTCTTCGTGAACTCCGTCTTCTCCCCGCCCGGGGCGACGTTCCCGTTCGGGACGCACGTGGCGGTCGTCGAGGTGGACACCGAGACCGGCAAGGTGGTCCTCAAGCGGGTGGTCGCCGTCGATGACGCCGGCACCATCATCAACCCGCTGCTCGCCGAGGGCCAGCGGCACGGCGGCATCGCCCAAGGCGCGGCGCAGGCGTTCCTGGAGGAAATCGTCTACGACACCGACGGCAACCCGCTGACGGCGACGTTCGCCGACTACCCGTTCGCGTCCGCGACCGAGTTGCCCAGCTTCGAGCTCGTCGAGCTGGAAACCCCGACGACCTACAACCCGCTGGGCGCCAAGGGCATCGGCGAGGCGGGCACGATTGGTGCCACCCCCGCGGTGCAGAACGCGGTGGTCGACGCGGTGGCGCACCTGGGCGTCCGCCACATTGACATGCCCACCTCCCCGCAGCGAGTGTGGCGGGCCATAGCAGCGTCCGCCCAAAACAAGGCACGGACCGCTAACTCGAAGGAGGCCTGAGAGATGACGGAGGTCAAGCTCACCGTCAACGGGGTCGCGCGCAGCGACGAGGTTGAGCCCCGGCTGCTGCTCGTCCACTACCTGAGGGAGACGCTCGGCCTGCGCGCCGCGAATGTCGGCTGCGACACCACCTCCTGCGGGGCCTGCACGGTGCTGCTGGACGGCGAGTCGGTCAAGTCCTGCACGGTGCTGGCCGTTCAGGCGAACGGCCGCGCGGTCACCACCGCCGAGGGTGTCGTGAACGCCGACGGGACGCTGGGCGTCGTCCAGCAGGCGTTCCGCGAGGAGCACGGGCTGCAGTGCGGCTTTTGCACGCCGGGCATGGTGATGGCGGTGACCGGCTTGCTCGCGGAGAACCCGCGGCCCACCGAGCAGGAGGTCCGCGAGGGCCTGGAAGGTAACTTCTGCCGTTGCACCGGCTATCACAACATCGTCCGCGCCGCCCTCAACGCGGCCGCCAGGCTGCAGGGCGCCGTGCCGTCAGGCACTGTGCCCTCAAACACAGAGGTATCCGCATGATTCCCGCCTCGTTCGAGTATGAGGTCGCCACCTCCGCGCAGCACGCCCTGGCGTTGCTGGCCGAGCACGGCGAGGACGCCAAGCTGCTGGCGGGCGGGCACTCGCTGCTGCCGATGATGAAGGTCCGGCTGGCCCAGCCCGCCGTCTTGATCGACATCGCCCGGGTCCCGGAGCTGTCCGGGATACGGGTGGATGGCGACGAGATCGTCATCGGCGCGACCACCAGGCACGCCGACCTCGCCAGCTCCGAAGTCCTGGCGGCCGAGGTCCCGATCCTCGCCTACGCCGCCGCGCAGGTCGGCGACCCGCAGATCCGGCACCGGGGCACGATCGGCGGCTCCGTCGCGCACGCCGACCCGTCGGCGGACCTGCCGATGACGCTGCTCGCGCTGGGCGCGACGATCGAGATCACTGGCCCGGCGGGGACGCGGGCGGTCGGCGTCGACGACTTCTTCACCGGCCCCTTCGAGTCGGTGCTGCAGCCCGATGAGATCCTGTCCGCCATCCGCGTTCCGCGCCACCGTGACGACAAGGCAGGCGCCGGCCAGACCTGGGGCTACCAGAAGTTCGTCCGCCGGGCCAACGACTGGGCGATCGTCGGCGTCGCCGCCTGCGACGGCCGGGTCGCGCTGGCCAGCATGGGCGGCACCCCGCTGCGCGCGCACGCTACCGAAGACGCGCTGCGCTCCGGTGCCTCCATCCAGGAGGCCGCGCAGCTCGCGGCGGTGGGCACCTCCCCCGGCGCGGACTTCCACGCCGACGCGGACTTCCGCGAGCACCTGGCGCGCGTCCTCACCAGGCGCGCCCTGGAGGGCCGCACGGGCTAGAAAGACCGGAAGTCAACAATATGGCGGGAGGCCGGGAGCGGCTGGAGCCCGGGATGGCGCGGTTGCTCGTGTTCGTGTCCGCGCTCGTCTTCGTGGACACGGTCTTCTACGCGGCGCTGACGCCGCTGCTGCCGCATTACGCGCACGCGAGCGGCCTGTCCAAGGCGGGGGCGGGAATCCTGGTCGCCTGTTACCCGGCGGGCACCCTGGTTGGCTCGATCCCCGGCGGGCTGCTGGTCGCCCGGTTCGGTGCCCGCCGGGTCGCGGTGCTCGGGCTGGCGCTGATGAGCGTGGCCACGCTGGCCTTCGGCTGGACGTCGGTGATCCCGTTGATGGACGCCGCGCGGCTGGTCCAAGGGCTGGCCGGGGCGTGCACGTGGGCGGCGGGACTCGCCTGGCTGGCGGAGAAGGCTCCGGAGTCGCGCCGCGGTGAGCTGCTCGGGATAGCGCTGGCCGCCGCGATCGTCGGCGCGCTGTTCGGGCCGATCGTCGGCGCGGTGGCGAACGTGGTGGGGACCGGTCCGGCGTTCTCGGCGGCGGCCGTCCTGAGCGCGGTGCTGATGGCGGCCTCGTCGGTGCTGCCAGTAGCGCCGCCCAGCTCGGAATCGGAGGGCCTGCGAGCGATCCCGGCGGCGCTGCGGGACCAGCGGCTGGTGGCCGGCATGGGCCTGATGATGCTCGCCGGAATCGCTTTCGGGGTCATCAACGTGCTGGCGCCGCTGCGGTTCGCACGGCTCGGGGCCTCCAGCGCGGTCATCGCCGCCACCTTCTTGTGCGCCTCGGCGCTCGAGTCCGCGGTGTCGCCGCTGGCTGGCCGCCTGTCGGATCGCCTGGGGGCGACTCGCCCGGTGGCCATCAGCCTCGTCGCCGGCGTGGTCTTCGGCATCGTGGCCTGGCTCCCAACCGAGACCTGGCAGCTCGTCGCGATCATCGTTGTGGCTAACCCGTTCTTCGGAGCGTTGTATACCCCAGCCTCGGCGCTGACCAGCGACGGCGCTCAACGGGCAGGGCTAAGCCAGGGCCTCGGCTTCGGCCTGGCCAACCTGACCTGGGCAGGCGGCCAGGCAGCCGCGGCAGCGGTCACTGGCGCGCTAGCCCAGGCCACGTCGGACGCGGTTCCCTACGCGCTGCTGTCGCTGGCGTGCCTCGCCTCCCTGGCAGCGGTCCTTCGCCAGGGAAGGCGAGGCAGCCCGAGGTGTCTTTCGGACCGCTACTTACGGATTGCGACAGGGGTGGTAAGCGCGCCTAGCGGAAGACCTGGTGCAGCCCGGTCATCAGGAACGACAGGCCTGTCGCCATCGTGATGCCGACCATGACCACCATGACGCTGAGAGCGTACTTGATCATGCCCCGGCAGAACATCACCACGGCGGCGATCCCCAGGATGAAAAGCAGTAGCCCGAAATTGGCGTGGCCGCTGGCGGATGAGTGAGCAACAGCGAGCATCCCTTGTCTTCCCCGTTCCAAGTCCTCGATGACGCGACCGGAGATGCCCCACTCACGCTGGCGTCCCGTCGATAACGCGGCTACCCCGCGCGTGCGGTCGTAAGCACGCACGGGGTGCCGCGTACTGGAGACGACGCCCACCAGTGCACCCGCCCCGGCGCCAATGCTCACAAATGCGTGAGGGGCTTAATTGCTGGAAAACGTCGCTAGTTAGTGTCACGAGCGGCTGCCAATGGGATTCCACGGCTGGCGGCGGTCGCGAGCCCGTCGGTTAGCCGAGGGCGGGCGGAGGGTTAGCGCCGGGGGTGGGCGGGAGCGCCGGGATGTCGAGCGGGGACGGTTCCAGGCCAGGGAACGCCTGCTGGTCGGCGAGGGCTATCGCGAGTTCACCGGCCGCGTTGGGGTGCATCGGAGCCTGGTCGTCCGGGCCTTGCACGTACGGGTTGGAGGTGCACAGCTCGTGTCCGGTGAACCGCGGCGCGGCCACCCCGAACCCGAACGCGCCCGCCCCCTGCGCCAGCACGTTGTTCAGCTGGTTGAGCCGGCCGACCAGGGCGCGGGCCTTGGCGGGAGTCATGCCGTACTGCGACAGGCAGCCCAGCGAGGTCCCGAACGGCGAGTAATACTGGTTCACCAGCACCGCCGGATGCCAGGGGAGGTTGTCCAGCCCCGACAGCAGCTCGTAGTAGTCGCGGGTGAAGGAGTTCAGCAGCTGCGCGAAGTACGCGCCGGACACCTTGTCGTTGCAGACGCCACCGCCCGCGCACAGCTGGGTCATGACGCCCCACTGCAGGTCGTCGGCCCCGACGCTGACGACGACCAGCTTCGCGTGCGTCGCCTGCGCGGCCACCGCGAACTGGGGCGCCGCGATCTGGCCGTTGAAGAGGACCTGCGCGCCCAGCAGCCCGTCGCGGATCGTCGCGCTGCCGCAGGCGAGGTTCAGCACGTTCCAGCTGTTGACGCTGGCCAGGTCGGCCGCGAAGGACTCCGCCGACCGGCCGCAGCCTTGATCGAGCTTGGACGGCGAGGACACCCAGGGCAGCCCCCAGCCGGACGCCGTGGAGTCGCCGATAACGATCGCCTGCGCGTTCGGCTGCGCCTTCACCGGCGGCGCGGGCGGCACCACCGTGTCCACCCCGACCAGGTCATCGAGCGTCCGCACGCTGCTCAGCAGCTTGGGCGTGCTGGAGGCGGTCGCCAGGATGCCGCCCACGTTGACGACGCAGGCCAGCGTGACGCCGAGGGCCACCATCTTCCAGGCCACGTGCCGTCGGCGCACGGCATAGACGGCGACCAGCCCGAGCGCGACGAAGCCGGCGACGATCAGCGTCTCCCACAGGAAGTAGCGCTCCCAGCCGGACGCGAGCTGCTGGCTGAAGGTCAGCTCAACCCGGTGCGCGCCATCCGCGCGCAACTCCGAGACGATCTGCGGGGTGATCGAGATGTGGTCGAACTCCAGGCGCGGCCTGATCGGCCCGGCGAACCGAGGACGGGTCGGGATGACCTGACCGAACAGGTCCAGCTCGCCCGGCCCCGATAGCGACAGCGACGGCAGCGAGCCACCCACCTGCGCGACCTGCCCGGCGGCGGAGACGGTCTGCATCGGCGTGACGCGCAGCGCCAGCCAGATCGATCCCGCGGTGACGACCAGGAAGGCGAACGCGTATGCCGCGGCGGACCGGATCCGCCGCGCGTTCAGAGCTCGCCGCACGCTTACCCGCACGTCACCCAGATGAATAAGCCGAACCCCCTGCGCTCTCTGACTCAGGGTACCCAGCGCCGGCAACCCCATTCGGCGGCCCGCGAGTGTACGAGGTTGTCCGACCATTGCCAGACATGCTGTTTCACGCCCGCGCTTACGTGGATACTTGGCCCACTGCAAGTCGGCGGAACCCGAGGGAGGGCGGGGAACGTGGGCTCAATCATTGGCTCAATCAATCATGAACTGAACTCGACGCGTTCAGCGCTGTGGTACGAGGTCGCGAGCGGGACGCACCGGGCGGACGCGTGGGCTGAGCGCCTGCGCTGCTTCGCCGGGCTGTCTGAGATGCTCGCGGAGCAGGCCCGCCTGGACAAGGACCAGCCGCGGAGCGGACAGCCGCAAACGGCATTGACCGACGCGGTAACGCCGCGGGACACGGTGCCGCGCCCGGGCAAGGCGGGCGGCGCCCGGCCGCAGCAGGCGCAGATCGCCCCGCGGGCGTTGCTCACCGAGGTGGCCCGGCGCGCGCACTTCGCCGCGCACGAGACGGTGTACAAGAAGTTCCGCGCCGAGTGGGAGGGGCCGATCGCGCGGTGGGCGGGCACCGATGAGGCCGTTAAGCCGCGCAACGCGCTCATCGCCGAGGCGAAGATCGTCTCCTTCTGGGCCTACCGCGAGGGCGTGCTCCAGATCGCCGGGAAGTTCGACATGACGCTGCCGGAGGTGGCCGAGGCGTACCTGCGCGCGCTGGCCGCGTGGGCCGGCGATGACGTCCCGCTGGCTGCGTGCCGTCCGGCCGGGCCGCCCGCGTGCGTGGCCGAGGACATGGCGGCCCTGGCGATGCTGTGGACGCACCGCTATCACCACGGCGTGCCCGAATCCCCCGAGTGGGCCAGCGGCACCCGGCGCGGGGCGGCGCCGCGGCCCGCGGTCCGCAGCCGGGAGAAGGACCCGGTGACCGAGAAGGCCGAGCAGCTGGAAAGACTGGCCGGCATCGTGGTCACCAGCGTCCTTGAGGATCCGACGATCACCCCCGCGGGGGCGTTCGACGTGGTCCGCGAGGACCTCGCCAAGCTGCTGGCCGAGCCGACTGACCCGCTCGCCGACCAGCTCAGCCGGGCGGCCGCGCAGTTGTCGGACCGGATCTTGCACCAGGCGCCGGGGGATCCGATCCTCACCGCGCAGCAGGCCAGCCGCCTGCTGACCGCCTTGACGGGGCTGAGCGGCCTGCTCGGACCGGTCGCCGCGGGGATCGCGCAAGGCGCCGACCGGGGTGGCGTGGCGCATGGCGGTGGCCGGTGAGCGCCGACGACGATGGCAAGCGGCACGAGCAGGCGCGGGTCGCGGCGATGATGCGCGGGGCGGCGGAGGCGCTGGCGGTGCTGCGCCAACGCCCGCCCGCTGAGGTTCGGCAGGCCAGCGAGTACGCGACCGGGCTGCTGTGCCGAAACGCCGGCCAGTCCGACTGGGCCGCGGCGGGCCTGCCCATGCCGGTCCGGGTTCCGGAGACGGCCGAGAACGCGATCCCGGCCGCCCAGGAGCCGGCCGTGCACCTGGCCGAGGCCGCGATGGACCTGCACTGCGCCGGGCTGCGCCCGGCGCAGCGGCCGGCCCGCTGGGCGACGCTGGAGGAGTACCTGGCCGGCCAGGTCCCGGCGTCGACGCGGGCGCGGCTGCGCGCCCGCGGCGGCGG
>JAICYD010000150.1 GCA_025934375.1 Streptosporangiaceae bacterium
GATCGAATTCGGGTCGGTCATCCCTTGGTCACGAGGGCTCGGGGAAGCTCGCGGGGGCCTGGCCGCCGGTGAAGAACTGGCCGAGGTAGGTCGTGAGCGCCGGGAGGGCCGGCTTCGGCGAGGCGAAGCACGCGCTGCTCGTCGTCATCGACGACGTGTACCACTGATTGAATGTCGCGGCGGTCGGGCCGGGAATCGGGTACAGGATGGTGTCGAGCGCGGGCTGCTGCCCGGCCAGGATCCGCAGCGCGACGTTCATGGCCGCGTAAGCGCCCGGCGCCGGGGCCTGGTCGGTCATGAAGGTGACCAGTGACGGGTTCGCCTTCGCGAACGCCAGCTCCTGGCAATCGCCTTCCTGCAGCGACACCTTCGCGAGCGGCCGCCCGGCCTGCTGCAGCGCCGTCTCGGCGGCGACGCCCATCGCGCCCGCGTCGATGATCCCGTCGACCTTCACGCCGGGGTGGCTGGCCAGCCACTGCGCGGTCGCCGTCTGGGCGACGGAGGCCGTCCACTGGCCGGTGTAACTGCCGACGACCTTGAGGCCGGGGTGTCCCTGGCGGGCGGCGGCCGCGGCCGCGCTCGCCGTCGCGGCGTCGGCGACGCCCGGCACCCCGGTGATTTCCAGCAGGTTGCCCTGGTAGTTCATCCCCTTATAGAGGTTGGCCGCGAGCTGGTAGGAGTTCTCGTAGACGTCGAACGAGACGGTGATGGCGTTGTTGCAGTACACCGGGTCCATCGACACCACCACGACGTTCTTCTGGAGCGCGGTCTGGAACAGCGAGCAGAAGGCGGTCGTGGAGCCGGCGGCGATGAAGATCACGTTGCAGCCGCTTTGGATCTCGCTCTGGAATTGCGATACCTGCGTGGCGGTGCTGTTGTTGGAGTTCTCGATGATGAAGCCGCTCTGGGCGTGCCCGGCCGATGCCTCCTGGTTCACCATCTGCTTGAACGCGGCGGCAAGTCCCTGCTGGTAGGTGTTGCCGAGGTAGAACGTGCTCTCGCAGTACTTGGCCGGCCCGGTCGGGGGCGTGAAGTTCTGGTAGGCGTTCGGGTAGAGCTTCGCGTACAGCTGGTAATTCGCGTAGTTCGCCTGGGCGCCCGCCGGCACCGCGCTGATGCCCACCTCGGTGTTGCTGCCGCCCGCGGGCGCCGCCGCTGATGACGATGTCGCCGCCGCCGCCGGCGATGATGCCGCCGCCGATGCGGCCGCTGATGACGATGAGCCGCCGCCGGCGCTGGTGACCGCGGACGAGCCGCACGCGGTCAAGGCCGATAGCGCCACCGCGAGAACCGCGATCGCGGCCTGGCGGGACCGGGGTCTATGGGGTTGCGGGCCAGGTTGAGCGGGCATGAAGGTTCCTCCCCAACTGGGTTCCTGAGGCGGGAATGACGCCAGCGCCTGGCGGGAGTACCCAGAACTGTGCGACTGTCGGTTTGTCGTACAACCTGAGAGGGACGTTAGTCCTGTCCCGAAGTACCGTCAATCAGGCGTGTCCCCAAAATCTGGGCTATTCGTCCAGGCTGAACGCACACGGCGGAGCTCAGCCGGGCG
The DNA here is from genome assembly GCA_025934375.1 of Streptosporangiaceae bacterium. Lineage (GTDB taxonomy): Bacteria > Actinomycetota > Actinomycetes > Streptosporangiales > Streptosporangiaceae > Trebonia. The sequence goes on from JAICYD010000150.1 coordinate 1,553, forward strand.
CCGGCGCCGCGCGGCGCGCCACCAGGTCGGCGACGAGCCCGGGATGGGAGAGGAACGGCGAATGGCTCGAGCGCCATTCGAGGACCTCCGCCCCCGCCGCGGCGGCCATCTCACGCTGGGTATCGGGATGGATCATGCGGTCCTCGGCGCACACCACGTAGGTCGTCGGGATCAGCCGCCACGCCGCGACCGCGTTGGTCTCGATGACCGCGTAGCCGGTCTTCTGGAAGGGCCGCAGCCGGGAGGCGGCCTGCCGGGCGAGCGACGGCTCCACGTCGTGGTAGAACGCCGCCAGGCTGACCGCGCGGTCAATGGTGGTCGTCGTGTCGGTCTCGATGATGACCTTGGGCCGCAGCGTCTCGCGGCCCTTGACGGGCACCGCGGGCGGCGGCGACAGGGACGGGCGGCCGGCCTCGGTCAAGACCGCGGCGAGGTAAATGAGGTGCCGGACGTTGGCCGCGCCGGACGCGCCGAGCGTGGCGACGCTGCCGCCCCAGGAGTGGGCGATGACGATCGCGTCCCCCTCGACGCCGGCCAGCGCGTCGCTCAGCGTCGCCGCGTCGCGGTCCAGCGTCGTCATCGGCAGGTCCAGCGCGACCGACGGGACGCCCCGCGCGTCCAGCAGCTCGCGCACCAGGTGCCAGCTCCACCCGTCGTGCCAGCCGCCGTGGACGAACACCGCGGTCGCCGGACTGCCCATGTCGCGTCCCCCTCTCGCGCGTTCCCCGCTCAGATGCCGTAGAGCGACCTGGCCGCCTTCTCGAACACCCACGACCGCTCATCGGCGCTGAAGCCGGCCGCGATCCGCTTATAGGTGTTCCACAAGACGACGAAGTCGGTCAGGTGCCGGTCCTCCGGGTAGTTGGTCTCGAACATGGCGCGCTGCGGGCCGAAGGCCTCGATGGCGAAGCAGATCTCGGGCTTCCAGTACTCGGCGAGGAACTCAGACGACCGCGGCCCGTCGAGAACGGACTGCTCGACGAACGACTTGTAGCCGATGCCGCCGATCTTGAGGTACACGTTGGGTGCCTGGGCCAGGTCCGCGAGGTTGCGCCGCCACTGCGCCAGCATCCCTGGCCGGTCAGCCGCGTACGGTCCGTTACAGGCTGGCCCGCCGAGATGATTCAAGACGATGCGCAGGTCCGGCTGGGCCTGCGCGAGCTTCTTCATGTCGCCGAGCTGGTTGAAGTACAGCCAGGTCTCAAACACCAGGCCGCGCTTGGCCACTTCCGCCGTGGCGGCCTGGAACTCCGGGTCCAGCAGGGCGAATTCCGGCGCGCCGCGCAGGGCGTTGTTGGTGTCCGGGTGGCGGTCCCAGGCGACGTTGTGCCGGATGCCCTTGAACGAGGAGCCTCCCGCCTCCAGGTGGGCGTCCAGCACCTCGCCGGCCCGCGACCCGAGGTACATGTTCACGTGGCCGACGATGGCGGCGCAGATCCCGTCGGCCCCCTGCTGGGAGACCGCCCACTCGGTCTCGCCCACCGGCTTCAGGTGGTCAGGGCCGTCGGTCCGGTAGTTCGCCGAACAGTCGATGAAGACGGTCTTGATGACGCGGTGGCCCTGGCTAATGTCACGCTCCAGGTCGGCCCGGCTGTACCGGTCGCCGGGCCACATGTGGTGATGCGCCTCGACGATCGGGATGTCCGGGCCGATCGCCGTCTCCGCGTACGTCTGCTGCGGCGTCATGTCTGCCCCCCTAGGAGTAGCGGCGGATGCGCTCGGCGATGATGTCGGCCACCTGGCGGGGACGCGAGAGGAACGGCGAGTGGCTCGTGTCAAGCTCGATGACGTCGCCTGCCTTGGCCGCCATGGCGCGCTGGTCGTCCGGGTTGACGCCCCGGTCCCGCGCGCAGACGACGTAGGTCGTCGGGTAAAGGCTCCACGCGGGGGCGACTGAGGTCTCGACGAGGTCCCACCCCACGCACGCGAACGGCCGGAGCTGGGCTGTGCACTCGGCGGCCACCTGCGGGTCGCAGTCGTGGTAGAAGGCGTCGAAGGCGTACTCGGGGTTCACGACGGAAATCTCGGGCCCGATCTTGAAGGCGTCCATGGGCGGCAGCTCGCGCATGTCCACGGGCGCCGGCCGGCCGGCCTCGATCATGAAGGCGGCCAGGTAGATGAGGTGCCGGACTCCGGGCGCGCCGGACGCGCCCAGCGTGACCGGGCTGCCTCCCCACGAGTGCGCGACGACCACGGCGTCGTCGCCGAGGTCGTCGAGGGTCTCCCGGACCACCGCCGCGTCAACGTCCAGGGTCGACGTCATCGGGAGCTGGGGCGCCACCGACGCGATGCCGTCGGCTGACAGCTCGGCCCGGACGAGGTCCCAGCACGACGCGCTATGCCAGCCGCCGTGCACCAGTACCGCAGTCGTCATTGATCGCCCGCCCCTCGCGTGGTCTGACATGCACCGACTAGGAAGGCTACTCCGAAAAATCGTCGGACGATACTACAGAATCGTCGGCACGGGACTCCGCCACGAGCTCGGCGAGGATCGGGGCCGCGGAGGTGACCGCGTGGATGCCGAGCACGCTGGCGATCTCCATGACCTCGAGGATCTCCTGCGCCGTGGCGCCGTACCCGACCGCGTTCTCGATGTGCAGCTTGAGCCCCTTGACGTACAAGTGGGTCGCCGCCGTGTCGAACGCGATGTAGATGAGCTCCTTGACCTTGGGCTCGAGGGTGCCGTGGTGCCAGGGGTGGGAGGAGAACTCGGTGTAGGCGGCGAACAGCTCCGGATCCAGTTCCAGCATCTCGTCCCAGAACGAGTGCCAGTAGCCACGGGTCGCGGTGAACTCGGCCTTGACCTCCTCCTGGTACTCGGTGAGCGGCGCCGGCCCGGTCCGCAGGCCCTTTTCCTGGAGCACCTCCACCAGGATCGGCACCCCGATGTTCATCGCGTGGATGCCGAGCGTGGCGCAGAGCTCCAGCACCTCCATGATCTCGGCGGGGGTGGCGCCCAGCCGCAGCGCGGCGGCGATGTGCTGACGGGCGCCGGGCAGGTACATGTGAGTGGCGTTGGCGTCGATCGCGATGTAGATGAGCTCCTTGACCTTGTCGTCGAGGTGGTTCTTGCGCCACGGGACGGCGGAGAACTTCAGGTAGGCGGCGAGGAACTCAGGGTCCAGCCGCAGGATGTCCTCCCAGGCCTCGCCCCAGGTCCCGCGGACCTTGATGAACTCGTCCTTGATCTGCTGCTGGCGTGGCGTCAGTGACATCCGGTGCTCCCGAGGATCGTCCGAGGCGTGTGCTTACCCAAGGACCGTGCTTATCCAAGTGCCGTGGCGATGCGGCCGGCGGGCCCGGGCAGCGACGGGTGCTTGTCCCGCACCCGTCCGTCATGGCCAGGGATGACCTCGGCGCCGGTCTCCGCCGCCAGCTTGTTGATGAAGGCCAGGGCGGCCTTCATCTCGGTCAGCGAGGTGAACGCGAAGAACGGCCACTCGTTCTCGACTTGCTCGTAGAAGTGCGCCGCGTCCGCCGCCATGATCTTCGGGCCGCTCGCGCTGCGCACCAGCGTCAGCAACTCGCCCGGGCAGTGGCCGCCGACCGGGTAGACGGTGATCCCCGGGAAGACCTCGGCCTCCGCGCTGATGAGCCGGAGCCGCCCGTCGCTTTCCGCGCGGCGCACCGCCTCCAGGTGCTCGGGGATGGTGAACTCGCCCTCCAGGGCGTTGTCGCGCCACTTGCCGAACCAGTAGTCGTATTCGGCCTGCCCGGAGACGACCTGCGCGTTCGTGAACAGCCCCAGGTACCCGATGTGGTCGTAGTGGAAGTGCGAGGTGATGACCATGTCCACGGAGGCGGGGTCGATGTCGAGCAACCGCAGGCTGTCCGGGGTGGGAACGACGCTGATCTCACCCAGCCAGTCCCGCGCCGAGATGTCGTAGCCGGTGTCCAGCAGGATGGTCCGGTCCGCCGACCGCATGACCCAGAAGTTGTAGTCCATCTGCAGGTCGGCATCTGGCTGTCCGTACCTCTGGTAGTCGTGCAGGACCACGCTCTTGCGGGTCACCCGCTCCCCGTACCGCACCTGAATGACGTTCAGCGCTGAATCGGGCACCAAAGCTCCCTCGCCGTCGAGATCCCCGTTTCGTGGTCTGACTATAAGATCGTCAGACAATCAACGGCAAGTGAGAGGCCGTGAGGCCAGGCCGGCCAGTGGGTGCCCGGCGCATCGCGCCTTGCGCGACCCAATGCCCAGGTCAACCTGTGTAGGCCGTGCGGCTGGCCGGGGGTTGGAGGGCGGTCGCTGAGCAGGCGGCTAGTCGCGTTGGGTGACGTGGATGGTGGCGCATCATGCCGAACCCTGTTCGGCATGATCTCCACATCTCCTGTGACTGCTCGGGATCCTCGACGGAGGGGTATGCGCATGATCAGAACGCAGTGTCGCGCGGTTTACTGAGGCGGAGAAGAGAAATTGATGATCATCTCCTTGAACTTTTCTCGCCTGAGGGTGCAGCGCGGCCACCTCATTGACCGCGCTGATGAGAAGCACGCAGCGTGCAACCACGACGGCCAGTTGCTGGCCAGTGGATGTGATGACGACGAAGGGTGCGACTGCGGAACCACACACAGGGACGGTGATCACCACCTTCACCGGCATCATCCAGGACGAGCCACATACCAGGCCACCTCTCCTCGGATCAAGTGGAGTACCAGTTCGTCATCACGCGCAAGCGGGACTCTCTTCCGAAGCACATCGATCACGTGCAAGCTTCACTGTTCAAGTGATGCCGGTCGGAATACCGGCGAATCGTCCTACCTGCGCTCATCCCTATAGCTCAAGGTCGCGGCACTGGCGCAACGTCGCAAGATGCCCGTGTCGACGGAACCAAGACTCGGCGGTGTGGTAACAACATTGTGTCCTAGTAATGATGCTTAGGTGCGCATAAGATCCGGAGTTGCGGCGCTGTGGGGTAGTGCCTCGCATCATCTCGGATCACCCTCCGCCAAAGCTCGCGAGGTACTTGCCGCTAGAGCCTTTCCAACATGGCCTGCGAACAGGGAGTCGGATGTGGTTGTGCGCGATCCCCGGGTGTCGAACTGGCGAAGATCTTCGGCGTGTGACGAGAGCGGCTGCGTGGAAGTGGCGATCGCAAGCACAGAGGTGCTGGTGCGGGACTCGAGAGATACATCTGGCAAAGTTCTGACTGTATCTTTTCGCGAGTGGGAAGCATTCATCCTAGCGCTGCGCGATGATCTAGGTGCCGCATTGTCAGTGCAGTTACGCGGAGTGACCATACCTAGCGTTAGGTGAAAGAATGGCCAGTTTGGTCTCTTTTGGGGTTAGACTGCAAGCTCCGCAAGCCTACGAGGCTCTGAGCTGTATAGGCATGCTGGAACGTGCGCTCCGATCGGCGCGAGGAATCGGCGATGGCCATGAGAGGAGGACTGGCCGAGATGGATAAGTACCCAGATGTAGTATTTGAGGACGCCGTACGATCTCGTGACAACGCCGCACCCCTGCCAAGGGTCCGGCGAAGCCTTCCAGTGCTTTCGTATGGTGTTGTGATGGGTCTCGTGACGACAGCCCTCGGCGCTTTCGCCGCGTCAGGACTGACTGGCAGCGTCCAGATCTTCGTGTGGGTCGGAGTTACTGGGGTGCTGGCCGTCGGGGCCGTTGGCGCGGCTGATCTTGCCGTTGGTTCCGTTCTCAAGCTGTTGATGCGACCGGGGAGGCCGCGGAGCCGATCCCGTGCCTCTTGAGGCGCGCCCTCGCTGTGTGGTCCTACTCATGCGAGCGAGCGTGCCGAGGATGATGAGTACCGTAGATCCGCCACCAACCCCGACCTTCACCGGCATAGAGGCTTTGTATATCCAGATGTAACCGGCCGACGCAACTGCTACCAGGACTATGGCGGTTACCAAGGCCGCCTGCCTCATGAGGTAGCCAAGTCGGCGAGTCTTGTCCTCGTCGCTGAGGACGCCATCGAGGAAGTCGTAAAGAGAATCCGGTTGCGCGCCCTGGTGAGAGGCAGCGTTCGGCCCGGCGCGGTGACGCTCTTGCTCCGGGAAGGCTTCCTGCATGGGTTTCAGCCCTATCTAGGTCTCAGCCGCCCCCGCTGCGGCTGGTTAAGCGTTTTCTTAACTAATGCGAGTGAACAGTCCTCGTACCGTGAAATATTAGAAGCTTTGATCGATTGTTTACAGGTCATGTATCAATCTCTCGATTAGCTCATCCGTGGAACTCTCGTCGAGGGATGCGGCCAGTAGCAGGTCGAATCGTTCACGATAGTCCGCAACGAGCTCTTGGTCTTCGCGGCTTGTAACGCTGCCGCGGGGCGTCTCCTGGTAGAGCACGTCTTCATCCCAGTCGGCGAACTCCAGGATGGCGAAGCCGCCGTTCATGGAGGAGTGTGCTCCAGCGGCGAACGGGACGACCTGGATTGAGACCCTGGGATGATCCTTCAGCTCCCTAAGGTGGCGGAGTTGACCGCGCATTACCCCTGGTCCGCCAACGCGGCGATGCAGGGCTGCCTCGTCGATGACATAGATGATCCAAGGGCAATTTTCGCGGTCTAGTAGTTCCTGGCGCGCGACTCGCAACTCGGCCCGGTCGTCAATGTCCGTGGCGCGATTGGCTTGAAGGATGGCCCGTGCGTAATCATCAGTCTGCAGCAGCCCGGGGATGGTCAGAGGCTGGAAGCCGCGGATGATCGAAGCAGAGCTTTCGTAGCCCAGATACTGGGCGAATGCCGGGTTCAAGATCTTTTGATACTTGCTGAACCATGGTCGGCGGCGTGTAGCTCGGGCCATCTCGGCAAGGGCGTCCACCTCAGCCGGGTCCTCCACTCCGTAGAGGTGGAGGAGAGCCCTCAAGTCAGTGGTGGACACACCCACCGTTCCGGCCTCGATGCGGACAAGCTTCGACATGGACCAGTCCAGCGCGTCGGCGGCTTGGCGCTGGGTAAGTGTCGCCTTCTCGCGTGCCTGCCGCAGGGCATCGCGGACCCGCCTGCGGTAGAAGGCGGGATCTTCGTTGTTCGCCATGATCACAGAGAATACTGCTACTCGGCCACCAGCGATGCGGCAGGTTGGCAATAGGCTAACAGCCTATTAGCTCTTTTTGGCGACTTCGTAGGGCAGGGACCCGCCGCGGCAGCAGCTAGATCGCCCGTGACCAGGACATTCGTTGTCCTCCGCAGTCGGTCGATGCGCTTCTCGCCGCACGGAAACGTTGTGGAACGTCTGCCCCTTAGGCATCACGTGACCAATCTCACACTTCGAGCGGGATGATCTGGGCGTGACTTTATGGTGCATCCATGGATTCCTGGCACTCTCCGTCGGCCACGATGCGGTCGGCGGCGGCCAGGGTTGGCTCGGCGTCGCTGACGTCGCGGCAGATGGTAGTGAGGTCGCCGACGGCACTCGAGTCCGCCACCTGCCCGGTGAATGGGGTGTCGCGGGCCGCCGCGCTGGGATACGCCTCGGGGCGGCCGACCACGACCGTCAGGGCATGCCCCCCGGGACCTGTCAACCCGCACGATCACGTGCCCAGGTACTTGAGCACGGCCAGGACCCGGCGGTGCTCGGTGCTCGAGGTGGGGAGGTCCAGCTTCTGGAAGATGCTCGTGACGTACTTCTCCACGGCGCTGGAGCTGACCTTCAGCGTCGCCATGATTCCGGCGTTGGAGCTGCCCTCGGCCATCAGCTTCAGCACTTGCAACTCACGCGGGGTCAGGCGGCTGATCGGGTCATCGCGGCGGCGGACCAGGAGCTGCGCGACCACCTCCGGGTCCAGGGCCGTGCCGCCGGCCGCGACCCGGCGCACCGCGTCCAGGAAGTCCCGCACGTGCGCGACCCGGTCCTTCAGCAGGTACCCGACCGAGCTCGTCGCCTCGCTGAGCAGGTCGGTCGCGTAGGCCTCCTCGACGTACTGGGACAAGACCAGCAGCGCGACCTGCGGGAACTGGCGGCGGATGACGAGCGCGGCGCGGATTCCCTCATCGGTATGCGTCGGCGGCATCCGGACGTCGATGACGGCGAGATCCGGCTGGTGCTCGGCCACGGCCCGGAGCAGGTGCATGGCATCCGGCACGGCCGCGACCACCTCGAAGCCGCCGTCGGTGAGCATCCTGGTCAGCCCGTCCCGAAGCAGCACTGAATCCTCAGCGATTACGATTCGCATGGCAGCTCCGCGGTGATGATGGTCGGCCCGCCCGGCGGGCTGTCGATGGTCAGCGTCCCGTCCACGGCGGCGGCCCGCTGGGACAGGCCGAGCAGCCCGGTGCCGCCTTTGGTGCCACTGTCTTTAGCAGCACTGCCTTTAGCAGGACCGCCGCTGACGGCACCGCCCGTTCCGTCATCAGATACGACGATGCGCAGGAGGTCCCCGGCGCGGGTGACGGTGACCTCCGCGCTGGTCGCCTTGGCGTGCTTGACCACGTTAGTGAGCGCTTCGGAGACGATGAAATAGGCCACGGCCTCAATGGCCGGCGCGGCCGGGCGCGGCGCGTCCACGCGCAGCCGGACCGGCAGCGGCGCGCGCGCGACCAGGCCGGACAGCGCCGTGTTCAGCCCCCGGTCGCTGAGCACGGCCGGGTGCAGGCCGCGGATGAACTCGCGAAGCTCCGACAGCGCCACGATGGCCTCCTCGTGCGCCGCGGCGATCGCCTCGCGGACCGGCTCCGCCTCGCCCTCGAAGCGCTCCCTGGCCATGCCAAGGTTCATGGCCAGCGAGACCAGCCGTTGCTGCGCCCCGTCGTGCAGGTCTCGCTCAATCCGGCGGCGCTCGGCGTCGGCGGCAGCCACCGCGTCAGCCCGGCTGCGGGCCAGGGACTCCACCCGCAGCGCCAGTTCCTCGCTGCGGCTCGGCCCGAGCAGCCTGCGCGCCAGGAACGAGTCCGCCCACGTCACCCGCCGGGCCATCCACGGCGCGGCGAGCAGCAGGGCCACCGCCGCGGCGCAGGCGACCAGCCCGAGAGCCAGCATGCCGCCAAAGACAGTAAGGTAACCGACCGCGGCCACCGGGGCCAGCCAGCAGGCGGCGACCAGCGATCCGCCGCCCACGCCAGTGACCACCGCCAGCACGTGGAACCCGAGCTGGCGCCAGGTCCCGGGCAGGAGCCACGGCCCGACCGGCCACGGCGCGCGTCCGGCGATCCTCGGCGGGGGGATCTGCGTTCCCAGCGTCGCGCGGAGCCGGGAGCGCTGCAACGCGGTGGGCCCCTGGGCCACCCACGGCGTCAGCACCGGGAACACGATCACCACGACGATGTAGAGCGCGGCGTGCGTCGGGCCACCCGCCGGCCAGGTCGCCACCAGGCTGATGATCGCGGCCCCCCACAGGATGACGAGCGGGCCGAGCACGAGCACTCCGGCGAGCGCGGCCAGCAGGCCGGCCAGGGCGTTCGCGGTGGCCCGCCACGTCGCCGCCGCCCACAGGGCGCTCACTGGCGCGGGCAGTGCGCGGGAGGTCAAGCTAGCCGGGGTCATGCCGTCAACGTACAAGGGCACCCGGCCCGCTCACCACGGGGCGCTCCCCTTCTGCCGGGTGGGGTTTTCCCCAGTGACGGCGGGCCGCGCGCCCCAATCCCAACGCGGCCGCCGGCCGGCAGGCTGGTGCCCATGATCGAGATACGGGCGCTGACCAAGCGCTACGGACACACCACCGCCGTCGAGGACCTGACGTTCACCGTCCAGCCGGGAACCGTCACCGGCTTCCTCGGGCCGAACGGCGCCGGGAAGTCGACCACCATGCGGATGATCCTGGGCCTGGACGAGCCGACCAGCGGCACGGTCGCGGTCAACGGGCACGCGCCCCGCGCCCACGCCGCGCCGCTGCATGAGGTCGGCGCCATGCTCGACCCGCGCGCGGTCCTGCCCTCCCGCAGCGCCCGCAGCCACCTGCTCGCGCTCGCCGCCACGTCGGGGATCCGCCGGCCCCGGGTCGATGAGGTTATTGACGCCGTCGGCCTCCGCTCGGTCGCCGGGCGCCCGGCGGGCAAGTTCTCCCTTGGCATGGCCCAGCGGCTGGGCATCGCCGCGGCGCTGCTGGGCGACCCGGCCACCGTGGTGCTCGACGAGCCGGTCAACGGCCTGGACGTTGAGGGCATCCGCTGGATCCGCGGGCTGCTGCACGACCTGGCGGGGCAGGGCAAGACGGTCTTCGTCTCATCGCACCTGATGAGCGAGATCGCGCAGACCGCCACCCACCTCATCGTCATCGGCCGCGGCAGGCTGATCGCCGATACCACCGTGGCCGATTTCATCGCCTCAGCCGCGCCCCCGGTCGTGCGGGTGCTCAGCTCCGACCAGCGCGCGCTCGCCGCGCTGCTGCGCTCCCCGGGTGTGACCATCACTCCCGCCGGCCGCCCGGCCGGCAGTCCCGCCGGTGATGGGGCGCTGCTGATCTGCGGCCGGACCGCCGGGCAGGTCGGCGCGACCGCCGCCGGCGCCGGGATCACCGTGTTCGAGCTCGCCACCGAGCAGGCGTCTTTGGAAGACGCCTTCGTCGACCTGACCAAGGACGCGGTCGAGTACCGCCCCGTTACCCGCCAAGGCACCCCGACCCACCAGGAGTAGAAGATGACGACGAGCCTTCCGCGCTATCCCGGGCGGCAGCGGGTCACCCAGGCCCGGGTGCTGAGGTCGGAGTGGATCAAGCTGCGCACCCAGCCGTCCGCGCTGTGGTCACTGGGGTCCGCGGTGATCTTGATCATCGCGGTCGGCGTCCTGTACAGCCTCTTGCGCGAGGCCCGGCCGCCGCAGGGGGCGGCGGCGATCGCCTCGTTCGACCCGGTGTCGGTGAGCCTGTCCGGAGTCCAGCTCGCGCAGATCGCGACCGGGGCCCTGGGCGTGCTCCTGGTCACTAACGAGTACGCCACCGGCCTGATTTGGACCACGCTGGCGGCCGTGCCGCGGCGGCTGCCCGTCTTGTGGGGCAAGGCGGGCATGGTCGTCGCGGTCACCATCGCGGTGACGCTGCCGGCCGCGCTGGCGGCCTTCCTGGCCGGGCAGGAGGTACTGAGCCGCCAGCACCTCACGACCTCGCTCGGCCATCCCGGCGTCGCCCAGGCGGTGATCGGCAGCTCGCTGTACCTCGCGGTCTGCGGCCTGCTCGGCCTCGCCCTGGGCGCCGTGCTGCGCAGCACCGCCGGCGGGATCTCGGCGCTGTTCGGCCTGTTCTTCGCGCTCCCGATCATCGCCGGCTTCCTGCCCGGAAGCTGGTCCGACGACATCAACAAGTACCTGCCGTCCACGGCCGGCCAGGCCATCACGACCGTGCACCCCGACCCCGCCACCTCGCTGGCCCCCTGGACCGGACTGGGCGTGTCGTTCCTGTACGCGGCCATCCTGCTGGGCGCCGCCGCCCTGCGGACCCGGCGCGGCGACGCGAAGTAACCGCCGCCCGGCGATGGCCCCGGCTCCCCCGAACCACGGGGGAGGCGGGGCCATCGCGGCGTCACGGCCAGCTGTGCGCGGAGTTGGCGAACGTCTCGGGATCGCTGTGCACCGGGATCACGCAGAGCAGGTGGCCGCCGGGCGCGCGCAACGTCCAGGCATCCAGCCAGCGGGACACCGGCTCGGCGCCCAGCGCGGTCAGCCGGGCAACCTCCGCCGTCAGGTCGTCAGTCTCGATGTCGAGGTGATAGCGCGGCGCGTCATCGACCGCCTGGACGACGGTGAACAGGCCGGGAACAGCGCCGCTCAAGACGGTGAACTGCTCCTCGCCCGGTGCGGGGCGGGCCGGGGCGCCCAGCGCCGCCGACCAGAAATCCACTGCCGCGCCGGCCTGCGCGGCGGGCGTGTCAATGAGGATCCCGACTAGTCTGCTGCGATGCATGGCGGCAAGCCTATCGGCGGCCGGGCGCCGGCCACGGCAGCGACAAATCATGTCATAACGACAGGCGCGCCAAATGGAGATTAGTAACGCCAGGCGCGCAAGTGGGGAGAAAACAGCCAGCCGGGGAGCGTTAGGAAGAAGAAATACCGGTTTCGCGATTGTGATAGTCACGAAATGACTCACGGGGAATTGGGGTTCCCGGCATCCCGGCCGTGGTTCTAACGCTGGGATCGCCAGCGGATGGCGTGATTCGCGCTGGTGGACGTGGCGAATGTGCGTCCCGGTGAGCAGGTTGGTGTCGATTCCGCCCGGGCCGTGGCTCGCGCACCCGGGGACCTGCGACGCGCCGAAGTGGCCGCCGAGGGCCCACAGCGCGCGGCTCGCGTCCGGGCCGGCGACGTCGGCGGGCGGGCCGCCGTCATAGTGGTCGGTGGGACGCCCGGCGGGCCACCGGCGGGGGATGCCCCAGGAATCGAGCCAGTTCACGATCGCGCTGACGCCGGTTAGCGGGCCGCGGGTGAACGGGTCGCCGGGGTGGCCCAAGACGCCGATCTGCACGCAGACCCGGCCCTCGGTGTTGACGTCGGCGGCCTCGGCGCCCCGGATGCTGCTGTGCGGGAGGCGCGCGGCGGGCACGTTGAGCGGCGCGAGGTGCTCGGCGGCCCCGAGCGCGCATCCGGCCCGCAAGATGGAGATCAGCTGCGCGACGTCGCCCGTCGTCGGATCCCAGATGAGGTGGCAGGGGCGCCTTTCGGCGGCCAGCCGCGCGGCGGCCGACTGGATCGAGACTGAGCCTGGCGCGGTTCCCAGCGTTAGCCATACCGCGCGGGGTGCGCCTCCCTGCAGCGGTCCGCCGTCCGCCCCCGCTCGGATGCGTCGTGCTCCCGGCATCCATGCGTGCGCCACAAGGTTTCCCTCCCAGGTAAGGTCTGGACCTCTCGCGCGATCCCAGACGCGCCTCTCCTTTGCTTACGCCTAGGTGAGTGATTCGTCCAGAGGAGGGAAGTTAAATTTACGAGGCCCGGCGACCCGCTTTCGCCGGGCCTCACTTAGACTGACGTCCCGCGCCGGAAAGTGGTTCACGAGCCTTCCGGCGCGGTTATGCAACTGTTATAATACGCCGTTACTGCGCCGTGGGCTTGAAGAAGGCCTTGGACTCCGGCCGCCATAGGTAGTACAGCGCGCCGAGGCCGGCCGCCCAGATAGCCAGCATGATGATCATGAGGCCAAGGACGATCCAGGTGCTCAGTGCGGTAATGCTCCGGTAGGCCTCATACGTCCAGACGGCGAACAGCACTGAGGCGGTGATCCGCGCCCAGTTCCGCCCGGCCCTGTTCATCCGCGCCATCCACATCCACAGGGCGACGAACACCAGGGTGAGCGCGACGTAATAGATGACGATCCCGGTGAACGCCGAGTTGAACTGGCTGGGGGTCATCCGCTTCCCGGTCGACAGGGAGTTGTTGGCGGCGAGCGCGGCGCTGCGCGACGACACGGTCACGATGATGAGGTACAGACCCCACACCAAGCTGGCGACGGCGCCGGCGAACATGAACCGGACGGCGCGCGAGACGGTCTCCGGCGGCTCTGGCGTGGCCGCGGCGCCCTTCGCGGCCGGCTTGCGGTCACTGGTCGTGAATGACTTGAACATGTAGGGCCCTTAGATAGCGCGCTGATCCTCAGAGCATAGCGGGGTGCCGGACACGCGGGCCCGCCAGCGCCGCTAGCATGGCGGGAAAACAGGACAGCTCGCCCGCGGGCGAGGCGGAAAAGATGAGTGCCGATCCGTCCCAAGCGTCTATCTTCACCACTATTAGGATGATCTCGCTCTTGTTCCGCATCCCGCGATATCATGCTCGGGTCATCGCGCGCGCAAGCGCGGATGCGCGTGCAAAAGGCGCGTGCGTCGGAGCGTTTGGGTGGTGAAGCAGTGCAGGTGAGGGGGGAGCACCGGCCCGGTCCGTGGCCTGAGGGGAGCTCGCCATGACCGTTAGCACGCCCGGCGGCGGGTCCTCGGTTGGCGACCCCACGGTCCTGAAGATCCTGCTCGGCGCGCAGTTGCGCCGGCTCCGCGAGACGGCGGGGGTCTCGCGAGACGATGCTGGCTACCACATTCGCGCCTCCGGCTCGAAGATCAGCCGGCTGGAACTTGGCCGGGTGTCGTTCAAGGAGCGGGACGTCTCGGACCTGCTTGACCTTTACCACGTCGCCGGCGAGCAGAAGGACCAGCTGGTCCAGCTGACCCGCGAGGCGAACGCGACGCCCTGGTGGCAGAAATACCGTGAGGTCGTCCCGGACTGGTTCCAGGTGTACGTGGGCCTTGAGGAAGCGGCCACGCTGATCCGCGTGTATGAGGTGCAGTTCGTGCCCGGCCTCCTGCAGACCGAGGAGTACGCCCGCGCGGTCGTCATGCAAGGATCCCCGGGCCTGTCGCCCGATGAGGTGGACAACCGGGTCAACGTGCGCCTGGGCCGCCAGCGGCTGTTCGCCAAGGAGAACGCGCCCCGGCTGTGGGCGATCGTGGACGAGGCCGCGCTGCGCCGGCCGATGGGCGGCCGGGACGTGCTCGCGGGCCAGATCAAGCGGCTGATGGAAGCGGTCAGCGAGCCGAACATCACCCTGCAGGTCATGCCGTTCAAGTACGGCGGCCACGGAGCCGAGGGCGGCGCGTTCACGATCATGCGGTTCCCGGAGGCCGACCTCCCGGACATGGTCTACATGGAGTACCTGACCGGCGCCCACTACATCGACAAGCCCGATGAAGTCGAGGTCTACGCGGCGGTGATGGAGCGGCTGTCGGTCGCGGGCACCTCCCCCGAGAAGACCAGGGATATCCTGGCGGACATACTCAAGGAACTGTGACGGCCGGTGGCCGAGCGGCCGCACCGCGAACTACAGGGGGTACCTGACCGTGCCTGAGCAGGCGGTCTATAACGGGATGCCGGCCGGCGACCTGCGCGACGTGCAATGGCGGCTGATCACCTCGCCCGACGGGGCGGGCGTGGAGCTCGCCCGGCTCGCCGACGGCCAGGTCGCGGTGCGCAACGCGGCCGACCCGGAAGGGCCCGCGCTCATCTACACGCGGGCCGAGATCGAGGCGTTCATTGGCGGCGCCCAGGACGGGGACTTCGACGACCTCCTTTCTTAACCCCCGGGGGGACGACCCCCCTGTCGACCCCCCGGCAAAGGGGAGACTCCGTCCCCCCTTTCACCCCCCTGGCCCTGACGGCGCACAACCCGCGCCCCCAGGGGAGGCGCCCGTACCTGCCCGGGGGGACGACCCCCCTGTCGACCCCCCGGCAAAGGGGAGACTCCGTCCCCCC